>NZ_JBHTGW010000011.1:0-150172 GCF_042675325.1 Ramlibacter sp. GCM10027632
GCCCGAGCTGCACATTCGCTCGCACCCCAAGGCGAAGTACGAGGCCACCGCCGGCGTGCTCGCCTCGGCCCAGCGCAATGGCCTCAACAAGCTGGGCATCGTGGGCACCGAGCAGTTCGTCAACTGAACACGATTGACAGGTTTTCTCTCCAAGGTCCGTATTTGCCGACTCGCCCGAGTCGGTTTTTTTTGAGGGTTGCCCCATGACGATTCGACACCGACGCTGGCTGCTGCGCCCCCTGGCCCTGGGCGTGGTGCTCGCGTCCTTCTGGTGCGGTGCGCAGGCGCAGCCGGCCCCGCAGGCCGCGCTGCGCGCCGAGCTGGCCAGGCCGCTGGCCGCAGCCCAGGAGGCCCTGAAGAACAACCAGCCCGCCGAGGCGCTGGCGCTGGCGCGCCAGGCGCGCGACGTCGCGGGCCTGACGCCCGCCGAGCGCGTGTGGGTCGAGCGGATGGTCGCGGTCGCGGCCCTCACCGCCAGGCAGGACGACGTGGCCTTGCCGGCGCTGGAATTCCTCGGTTCGAACGCCTCGCTGCCCGCCGCCGAGCGCGCCAGCTTCCTGCAGGCGCAGGTGGACGTGGCCACGCGCCTGAAGGACTACCCGCGCCTGGTGCGTGCTGCCCAGGGCTACCTGGCCGCCGGCGGCACCCACCCCAGCGTGCGCCTGGCCATGCTCCAGGCCCTGTCCCTGCAGGGCCAGCATGCCGCCGCCGCCAAGGCGGTGGAGGACCTGGTCGCCGCGGGCGGTGCGGTGCCCGCGCCCTCGGAGCGCGAGCTGCGCGTGATGGCCGCGAGCTACCGCCAGCTGAAGGACGACGCCGGCTACTACCGCGCCCTCAAGCAGCTGGTGGCCCGCTTCCCGACCCCGGACTACTGGGGCGACCTGCTCTCGCGCGTGCGCAACCTGCCGGACTTCAACCCGCGCCTGGAGCTGGACGTCTACCGCCTGCTCGAGGAGGTGGGCGGCCTCGACGAGGCCGACGACATCGCCTACATGGCCGGCCTGGCCCTGAAGGCCGGCCTGCCCGCGCAGGCCCTGCGCGTGCTCGACGCCGGTTTTGCCAGCAAGGTGCTGGGCACCGGCGCCGAGGCCGCCAGCCACCAGCGCCTGCGTGCCGAAGCCGCGCGCCGCGCCGCCGAGGACGACAAGGGCCTGCCCGCCCTGGAGAAAGCCGAGGCGGACCCGACGGCGCAGGCCGAACTGGCCGAGGTGCTGGCTTCCCGGCAGCAGTGGGCCCGCGCGAACGCGGCCTACGCGCGCGCGCTGGCCGCGGGCGGCAACCGCCGCGAGGCCGAGCTGCGGCTGCACCACGCCATCAGCCTGTTCAAGGCCGGCCAGGTGCCGCAGGCCCGCGCCGCCTTCCAGGCGGTCCAGGGCGATCCCTCGGCCGTCGAACTCGCCAGCCTCTGGCTGCTGCGGGTCCAGGAGCGTTGATGCCAGAATCGGCGAAGCCCATGGCAGATCGCCCCGACCCGATGACAGCCAGTCGACCCTCCCCGCGCGGCAGCCGCCGCGTCCAGATGGCCGACATCGCCCGCCTGGCGGGGGTGTCGACGTCCACCGTCTCGCGCGCCCTCAACGGCAGTCCCCTGATCAACGAGGAGACGCGCCAGCGCGTGGGCGAGCTGGCCAAGGCGCTGAACTACACGGTCAACCTCGGCGCGAAGAACCTGCGCCTGGGCGAGAACCGCACCATCGGCATGGTGATCCCGTTCGACAGCCGCACCCGCCAGCACATCTCCGACCCCTTCTTCCTGGGCATGCTGGGTTCGCTGGCCGACGCGCTCACCGACCGCGGCTACGACATGCTGGTCTCGCGCGTCGATGCCGAGCACCTCGACGGCATGGCCGCCCTCTACGACAGCGGCCGCGCCGCCGGCGTGATGGTGATCGGCCAGTGGGGCCACCACGACCAGCTCAACGCCCTGGCCATGCGCCAGGTGCCGCTGGTGGTCTGGGGCGCGCAGCTGCCCCGGCAGTTCTATTGCTCCGTCGGCGGCGACAACATCTCGGGCGGCCGCCTCGCCACCCAGCACCTGCTCTCGCGGGGCCGCCGGCGCATCGCCTTCATGGGCGACACCCAGCTGCCCGAGGTGGCGCTGCGCCACCAGGGTTACGCCGAGGCGCTGCGCGCCGCCGGCCTGGAGCCCGACCCGGCGCTGCACATTCCCGCGCCCTTCACCGCCGAACAGGCCCGCGCCGAGATGCAGGCCTGGCTCGCGCGCGGCGTGCCGTTCGACGCGGTATTCGCCACCTCCGACCTGATCGCGATGACGGCCATCGGCCTGCTGCGCGGCCAGGGCTTCAGCGTGCCCCAGGGCGTGAGCGTGGTCGGCTACGACGACGTCGAGGCCGCCTCGCACGGCGACCCGCCGCTGACCACCATCAAGCAGCCGATCGACCAGGCCGGCATCGCGATGGTGGAGTGCATGCTCGCCCTGCTGGCGGGCGAGCCGGTGGAGTCGCGCGTGCTGCCCACCTCGCTGGTGCTGCGCGGCTCGACCGCGCCGGTGATCGCTGCCTCCTGACAAATCCCGCGCGCCCGCCGCGGCGCGCCCTGCCTCCAAGGACCCTCGCATGCTCTCCACCCTGGTGCTCGGTGAAGCCCTGATGGACTGCCTCACCCAGCCCGATGGCACCCTGCTGCCCCTGATGGGGGGCAGCCCCTTCAACCTTGCCCGCGCGGTGGCGCGCCAGGGCGCGCCGGCCGGCTACCTCTCGCCCTTCTCCAGCGACAGCTTCGGCCAGCGCCTGCGCGCGCAGGCCGAAGCCGACGGCGTGCAGGTGCTGCGGGCGCCCAGCGCCTGCCCCACGGCGCTGGCCGTGGTGACCCTCGGCGCCGGCGGCCAGCCCGCCTACGGCTTCTACCGCGAGGGCGTGGCCGACCGCGACTGGCAGCCCGGCGCCCTGCTGGCGCAGCTGCGCGCGCTGCCGGTGGGCGTGCTGCACACCGGCTCGCTGATGCTGGTGCCGCCCGAAAGCGACAAGGCGCTGGCCGTGATGCGCGGCGCGCGCGACCTGGGCTGGACGGTGAGCCTGGACGTGAACCTGCGCCCGCGCCTGGCCGGCGATGCCGCCGCCTACCGCGCCGCGGTGATGCAGGCCGTGGCCCTGGCCGACTGGGTCAAGGCCAGCGACGAGGACCTGCATTTCCTGGGCTTCTCCGATGCATCGCCGGCCACGGCCGCCGCCGTGCGCGAGCGCTTCGCCGCGCCCGCCAACCGCCGCGTGGCGCTGACCTTCGGCGGCCAGGGCGCGAGCCTGTGGGTGGAGGGCCGCGAGGCCGCCGCCCCCGCGCCCGCCGTGGCCGTGGTCGACACCGTGGGCGCCGGCGACACCTTCTGGGGCAGCTGCCTGGCCGACTGGGCCGAAGGCGGCGACGCCGCCGCCCGCGTGGACGCCACCCTGCGCCGCGCCATGACCGCCGCCGCCCTCAACTGCACCCGCAAGGGCTGCCAGCCGCCCACGCGGGCCGAACTGCGCGCCGCCCTCGACTGACCCGCCCCGACCCCTTTGCCTCCATGACTGCCATCCCCACCCCCACGCCCATGTCCGCCCACGACATCGTCATCTTCGGCGGCGCCGGCGACCTGTCCTGGCGCAAGCTGCTGCCCGCGCTGTACATGGCCGACCTGCATGGCCGCCTCGACGGCGCCTGCCGCATCCTCGGCGTGGGCCGCCACGCCTGGACCCGCGAGCAGTACCAGGCCTTCGTCGACGAGAAGGCGCGCGCCTGCGTCGAGGCCGGGGCGCTGCAGCCGCAGGCCTGGGCCCAGTTCCTCCAGCGGCTGGACTTCGTCCCGCTGGATGCCAGCCAGCCCGAGGGCTATGCGCGCCTGAAGGCCGCCTGCCGCGAGGGCGCCACCCGCATCTTCTACCTGGCCACCGCGCCCAGCCTGTTCACCGCCATCGCCGGCCACCTGGACGCGGCCGGCCTGGTCGACGCCGCCGCCCGGGTGGTGCTGGAAAAGCCGCTGGGCCACGACCTGCCCTCGGCGCAGGCGATCAACGAGTCGGTGGCGCGCCACTTCGACGAGCGCCAGATCTACCGCATCGACCACTACCTGGGCAAGGAGACGGTGCAGAACCTGATGGTGCTGCGTTTCGGCAACGCGATGTTCGAGCCGCTGTGGCGCGCGCCCTTCATCAGGAGCGTGCAGATCACGGTGGCCGAGACGGTGGGCGTGGGCACGCGCGCCGGCTTCTACGACCACACCGGCGCCATGCGGGACATGGTGCAGAACCACCTGCTGCAGCTGCTTTGCATCGTGGCGATGGAGCAGTCGATCTCGCTGGACCCGGACGACGTGCGCGACGAGAAGCTCAAGGTGCTGCGCTCGCTGCGCCGCATCGGCCCGGCCGACCTGCAGCGCGAGACGGTGCGGGGCCAGTACGTGGCGGGTTCCGTGGCGGGGCAGGACGTGCCCGGCTACCTGCAGGAGGCGGGCGTGCCGGCCGACAGCCAGACCGAGACCTTCGTGGCCCTGCGCGCCTACGTGGACAACCCGCGCTGGGCCGGCGTGCCCTTCTACCTGCGCACCGGCAAGCGCATGGCGCGGCGGCACTCGGAGATCATCATCGAGTTCGCGCCGCCGGCCTTCTCGGTCTTCGCCGACCAGCCGGCCGCGGCTCACCCGAACCGGCTGGTGATCACGCTGCAGCCGGAGGAGTCGATCAAGCTGCAAATGATGGCCAAGGAGCCGGGCTCGGGCATGAAGATGCGCCCGGTGTACCTGAACCTGGACCTGCAGTCGGCCTTCACGCAGCGGCGCGCCGAGGCCTACGAGCGCCTCCTGATCGACGTGATCAAGGGCCGCCTGACCCACTTCATGCGCCGCGACGAACTGGAGGCCGCGTGGCGCTGGGCCGACCCGATCCTCGAGGGCTGGCAGCAGGCCGGCGAGGCGCCCAAGCCCTACGCCGCGGGCAGCTGGGGCCCGGCCGCCGCCTCGGCGCTGGTGGCGCGCGACGGCGGGGAGTGGGCCGAGGCGCATTGATCGAGATGCGTACCGACCATTCAGGGCGCGCGATCAGTCGATGATCCTGCGGCAGGAGAGGCCGGATGCGTGTCATTGAACAGGGCGATGTAGGGCGCGTACCGGAATCGCCGGTTGCGGGCGTAGCCCGTCATCTCCTGCAAGATGCCCTGTTCCACCAGGCGCGCCACCAAGGTGTTGGCCGCAGCGAAGGTGGTCGTCGTCTGCTGCTGCACGTCGGCCACCGACACGATGGGCCGATCGAACAGGGACTCCAGCACCCGGTGGCCATTGCCTGCCACGCGGCCCAGGTGCTCGGTGATCGTCGCGCGGTGCTGTTCACGTAGCTGAAGGATGTGCCGCGCGGTGCCTGCGGCTTCCCCGGCCACCGCGATGACACCGCGCAGGAAGAACGCCAGCCACCCCTCCCAGTCGCCGCGTTCACGCACGGCCTGCAGGTGGTCGTAATAGGCTTGGCGATGCTGCTTGAAATAGTGCGACAGGTACAGCACGGGCTTGTGCAGCACGCCGCACTCGGTCAACAAGAAGGTGATGAGCAGTCGTCCCACACGGCCGTTGCCATCCAGGAAGGGGTGGATCGTCTCGAACTGCACATGGGCCAGCGCGATCTTGATCAGCGGCGGCAGGGTGTCGGTGGTGTGGAGAAACCGCTCGAGGTCGCCCAGGGCTTGCGGCACTTCGTGATGCGGCGGCGGGACAAAGGACGCTGTGGCCAGGGTGCAGCCCGCCGGGCCGATCCAGTTCTGGCTGGTGCGCAGTTCGCCCGGTTGCAGCTGGCCTCCTCGCACGCCTTGCATCAGCTGGGCATGAATCTCGCGAATCAGGCGCACCGACACCGGCAGCTCGGCCAAGCGAGCCAGGCCATGGTTCATCGCCCGGACATAGTTCAGGACCTCGTCCACGTCACGAGGCAACCCGAGATCGAACAACTGTGCTTCGGCAGAAAGCAGGTCCTGCAAGGAGCTCTGCGTGCCCTCAATCTGGCTTGAAAGCACGGCTTCCTTGCGCACGTACATGAAGACGAACTGATCGGGATTCGGAAGCGTCAGGACCGATCCATCGAGGCGACCGAGTGCCCGGTCGGCCGTGGACAACAAGGCCGCGATCTCGCCCCCCAGGTTCAGCGGCGGCTGCGGCGGCAAGGGGGCCGGCATGAACGCACGGTAGCCGGTCGGCTGGCGGATGTAGCGGCCCGCTCGTGCCTGCGGCGTGATGGCCTCTTCTTCGGTCGCCATGTTGGACGGTGCCTTTAACAGGGGGTGAATCAGGCTCCATATGATATGCAGCCTTTAATATGATGGGCGACAAGCCCCCATGTTGTAGGCAGCCTCGAGGTCGCCAGAGTGCATTTCGCGCCCGTCCCGACACGGCCATCTCCCTGCCCGTCGATCCGATGACACACCCTAGCGTGTCAGCGCGTGGCCATCCACGGCTCGCGCCGCAGGTCCTCCAGCCCCTCCACCACCCGCAGCCGCGGGTGCGCCTGCAGCGCCTCCACCATCGGCGAGCGCAGCGCGTACACCCGCATGCCCGCGGCCAGGCCGGCGGCGATGCCGGGCGGGCTGTCCTCCACCACCACGCAGCGCGCGGGCTGCGCCCCCAGCGCCTGCGCCGCGGCCAGGAACAGGCCCGGGTCCGGCTTGAACAGGCCCACCTCGTAGGCGCAGTACACGTGCTCGCCGAAGTAGCCACGCAGGCCGGTCAGCGACAGCGTCAATTCGACCTTGGGTCGCGGCCCGTTGGTGGCCACGCAAAAGGGCGTGTGCTGCGCCTGCAGCGCCTCCAGCAGCGCCTGCGCGCCCGGCATGGCCAGCAGGCCCTCGCGGAAGCGGTCGGCCATGGCGGCGCGCATCACGGCTTCGAAGTCGGCGGGTAGCGGCCGGCCGAGGCGGCGGGCCAGCTCCGCCAGCGCGTCGGGCATGGGCCGGCCGCGCCAGGTCTCCACCCCTTCGCCGGGTTCGAAGCGCACGCCCAGCGCCAAGGCATGCGCATGCAGCACCTCCAGGCCGGGCGTCTCGCTGTCGACCAGGGTGCCGTCGGCATCGAAGATCACGGCGTCGACGGAAGGGAGCGTGGGGGGCAGCGGCAGGGTCATGGGGTCGGGGGCGGGCGAGCCCGGTATTCGACCACGGCGCGCCTCGCCAGCGGATGACTAAGGGTTAACCCTTGTCCTTTTTCTGTTCCTTTCATCGAGAATCCGTTCCATTAATCGGAACAGATCACCCGAAGGAGCAGGAGATGAAATTGACCCACTGGATCCGCGCGCTGATGGGCGTCGCACTGTCGGCCTGCATGGCCGTGGCCCAGGCGCAGGCCTTCCCCACCAAGCCCGTGAAGCTGCTGGTGCCCTACCCGGCGGGCGCGCCGGTCGACAACTTCGCGCGCGGCCTGTCCGAGGAACTGGGCAAGCTCTGGGGCCAGAACCTGGTGATCGACAACCGCGCCGGCGCCAACGAGATCGTGGCCGCCAGCGCGCTGGTGCAGTCGCCCGCCGACGGCTACACCCTGATCCTGGGCAGCGACGCGCTGTTCACGCAGAACGCCTTCCTGTATTCCAAGCTCCCCTACAACGCCGACAAGGACCTGGTGCCGGTCACCCGCGCGGTGGAGTTCAACATGGTCCTGATCGTGCGCGCCGACCTGCCGGTCAAGACGCTGAAGGACTTCGTGGCCCTGATGAAGCGCGAGGGCGAGAAGCACAACTACGGCTCCGCAGGCGCCGGCGGCACCACCCACCTGGCCATGGAAAGCCTGAAGCAGGAAGCCGGCTTCAAGATGAACCACGTGCCGTACAAGGGCATCGCCCCCGCCATGCAGGACCTGCTGGGCGGCAACATCGACGCCCTGATCGCCGGTGCCAGCGCCGCGATGGCCCAGCTGCCCTCGGGCAAGGTGAAGGTGCTGGCCATCGCCGGCAAGCAGCGCGCCAAGGCGCTGCCCGACGTGCCCACCTACGCCGAGCAGGGCTACCCGAACGTGGTCTCCAACCTGTACCTGGCCATCGCCGCCCCCGCCGGCACGCCGGCCGACGTGGTCGACAAGCTGCACCGCGACCTGACCAAGGTGCTGAACGACAGGAAGTTCGCCGAGAAGAACGTGGACCCGTACGGCTATGCCGTGATCGCCGACACGCCCAAGCAGTTCGAGGCCTTCCTGAAGCAGGACAAGGTCGCCGCGGGCAACCGCATCAAGCAGCTGGGTGTGAAGCTTGACTGACTCCCTGAAGTCGCGGATCGCACGGGGTGACCGGCTCGCCGGCACCTTCGTGAAGACCGCCAGCCACCAGAGCATGGAGGTGCTGTGCGGCGCGGGCATGGACTTCGTGGTGATCGACGCCGAACACGCGCCCTTCAGCCCCGACGCGCTGGACCTGTGCCTGCTCGCCGCCCGCGCCCAGGGCGTGCCCGCCCTGGTGCGCGTGCCCGACACCCAGGCCGGCACCTTCCTGCAGTGCCTGGACATGGGCGCCACCGGCCTGCTGGTGCCCCATGCCCGCACCCCCGAGGGCGTGGCCGAGGACCTGAAGAAGGCCCGCTACGTGGGCGGCAGCCGCGGCTTCTCCAACTCGCCGCGCGCCGGCGGCTACGGCCAGGTCGGCATGGCCGACCACATCCGCCGCGCCGACGCCGAGGTGGCCTGCGTCTTCCAGATCGAGGACGCCGAGGCGATCGAACACATCGAGGCGCTGGCGGCCCTGGAAGGCGTGGCCGGCTACCTGATCGGGCGCGCCGACCTGGCGGTCTCGCTGGGGTGCACCGACATCCACGCCGAGCCGGTGGTGCAGGCCGTGGACAAAGTGGCCGAGGCCTGCCGACGCCATGGCAAGCCGCTGGGCATCTTCGTGACCGACGTGGCCGAGACCGCGCGCTGGGTCGACCAGGGCCTGAGCTTTTTCATCGTCGCCTCGGACCAGGCCTTCCTGGCCCGCCAGGCGTCGCAGGTGATGGCGCAGTTCACGCAGCTGCACCGCCAATAAAGGAGTGGATAGCAATGAGCATCACGCAAATGTTTGACTGGAACACCCTGCCGCGCGAGTTCGTGCGCGAGGGCATCGAGCGCTGCGGCTACCGCGGCGAGAACTTCATCATGGTGATGAACTGGATCCAGCCGCGCATCGAGGTGCGCCCGCACAAGCACGACTTCGAGCAGGTCGCCATCTGCGTGCAGGGCGTGATGGACTACCACGTGGGCGACGAGGTGTTCCGCATGACGCCGGGCTGCATGGTCCGCGTGCCGCCGCACACGATGCACTACGTGGAGCCGGTGGGCGACGAGGTGGCCCTGAACCTGGACATCTTCTCCCCCATCCGCGACGACTACAAGCACCTGGTCGAGTACCAGAAGAACGAATTCCGCTGAAACGCCGAGAGAGTGAGCCGCCCCATGAACCGCCCCGAATCCCTCTGGCGCCAGACCGACCCGGGCCTGTCCGCCCGCCTCGTGCAGGGCGCCGTCGACCTGCATTGCCACAGCGGCCCCTCGGTCATGCCGCGCTACTTCGACCACTACGAGGCCATGCAGGAGGCCTCCAAAGCCGGCGTGCGCGCGCTCCTGATCAAGGACCACTACTACTCCGCCACCCCGGTGACGGAGATGTTGAACAAGCAGTTCTCCCACCTGAAGGTCACGCTGCTCTCGGGCGTGCCCCTGAACAACACCACCGGCGGCCTCAACCTGTACGCGGTGGAACACGGCCTCAAGCTCGGCGCCAAGGTGGTGTGGATGCCCACCTTCTCGTCGAAGAACCACCTCGACCACCACAAGAAGGACGAGCAGTTCAAGGACAAGTTTCCGCAGACCAAGAAGGTGATGATCGAGCCCACGCCGCTGGTGGTCACCGACGGCAAGGGCAAGCTGCTGCCCGAGGTGCTGCCGATCCTGGATCTGGTCGCCGAGGCCGACGCGGTGCTGTCGTCGGGCCACCTGCACATCGACGAGATCTGGCCGCTGTTCGAGGAGGCCAAGAAGCGCGGCATCCAGCGCCTCCTGTGCAACCACCCCACCTACGTGATCGACGCCACGCTGGAAGACATCCAGCGCCTGGTCGGCATGGGCGTGTACGTGGAGCACTCCATGTGCATGTTCATCCCGGGCTCGAAGTTCAAGTTCTACGACCCGCAGGACCTGGACGCGATGATCCAGGCCGGCACGGTGGACAAGACCATCCTCGGCTCGGACCTCGGCCAGGTCGGCAACCCCGGCCTGGTGGACGGCTTCAAGAACGTGATCGAGACCTGCCTGGACCTGGGCTACACCGAGGCGGAGGTCCGTAAAATGACCTCGACCAACGCGGCGACTCTGGTGGGACTTTGATGCAGGACAAGGGTGGAGAGGCAGAACAGCAGGATTCGGGAGCGGCCTCCGTGTCGGTGCTCGAATCCGTCGAACTCGTCACCCGCATCCTCGACCTGCTCGCCGCCTCCTCGGTGCCCCTGGGCGTGACCGAGGTGGCCCAGGCGCTGGGCGAGGGCAAGTCCCGCATCCACCGCAACCTGGTCTCCCTCAAGCACTTCGGCTATGTCACGCAGAACCAGGTGAGCGACAAGTACGCCCTGGGCTGGAAGCTGTTCCAGCTGGGTGAGAAGGCCAGCCTGGAATCGAACATCCGCCAGGTCGCGGCGCCCTACCTCAAGTACCTGAGCAGCCGCACCCACCTGGGCGCGATGCTGGCCGTCCCCATCAACGGCACGCCGCTGGTGGTGGACTCGGTGGCCAACGAGGGCTTCGTGAGCATCTCGGTCAAGCCCGGGAACAAGCCGCTGCCGCTCAAGTCGGCGCAGGGGCGGGTGGCGCTGGCCTATGCCTCGCGCGCGCAGTTCGATGAGATCCTGCGCCTGCACCTGCCGGGGCTGGCCGGTGAGAAGGTCGACGCCGCCTGGCACACCCGCCTGGACAAGCGCCTGGCCGCCATCCGCGAAAACCTCTACGAGACCGCGCCCAACGAGACCCTGATCGGCATCAACGTGCTGTCGGCCCCCGTGCTGCGCGGGCCCGACGAACTCGTGGCCATCGTGAGCGTGGTGGGCTCCATCCAGCACCTCGCGGACCCGCCGGGTCCCGCGGTGCGCGACGCCGTGCTCGGCGTGGCCGCGGCGCTCTCGCGCTTCATGGGCAGCACGGTGTACGAGGCGCGGGGCATTCCCGCCCTGGCGATCTCGTCCGAGCCGCCGGCCTGAACGCCGGCGCGTCCCGCTGCGTCAGCCCGCGGCCGGGCCGGTCGCGGCCGCCCGGGCCTGCAAGTGGCTGGCGAGCAGGCGCGCGGCCAGCAGGGTGGATTCGTCCTGCCGCATGGCGATGGTGAACTCGCGGCGGGCCCAGGCGTCCTCCAGCGGCACGACGGCGATGTCCAGGGTGACGGCATTGCGGCGAGCCACCGTATCGGGCAGCACCCCCACCCCCAGCCGGTTGTGGACCATCATGCACAGCGCGTCGAAGCTGGTGACCTGCATGCGCATGCGCAGCGGCCGCTCGATCGCCCCCGCGGCCCGCGACAGCAGGCCGCCGATGGCGCTGCCGGTGTGCATGCCGATGATCTCCTCGGCGGCGATGTCCTCGAAGCGCACCGAGGCCCGGGCCGCCAGCGGGTGGGGGCGCGGCGCGCACACGACCAGCCGGTCGCGGTGGTAGGGCAGGGTGGCCAGCGCGGGGTCGTGCGGGGCGCTGTTGTAGATGCCGAGGTCGGCGGCGTTGTCGGCCACCAGCCGCGTCACCCGCGTGCTGGTGCGCTCCTCCAGCTGCACCTGTACCCCGGGGTACTGGTCGCGGAAGCTGCGGATGTCGGCGGGCAGGAACTGGGTGATGGCGGACATGCTGGCGCACACCCGCACCAGCCCGCGCACGCCGCTGGCGTAGCCCTGCATCTGCACCGGGATCTGGTCCAGCTCGTGCAGCGCGCGCCGCGCCAGCGCCTGCAGGGCGAGGCCGGCGGCGGTGGGCTCCACGCCCTTGTTGGTGCGCACCAGCAGCTGCGTGCCGAGGTGGGCCTCGATCTCCGCCAGGCGCTTGCTGACCGCGGCCGCGGCGATGTGCTCGCTGTCGGCGGCCGCGGCGATGGTGCCCGCCTCGATCACGCGCACGAAAAGCTTCAGGGAAACCGGATCCAGCCGCTGCATGGGCGTCGATTGTGCCGCCCCTGCGACCGCCCTCGCGGTTGGCGATGGCGGCATCGCCAACCACTGCTTTCCCGCGGGTGCGCACCTTCACAGAATCGTGGCATCCAGAAAACAGAGGAGAGACAAGGCATGGACCCAGCCGTCACGTCGTCGGCCCGCATCAAGGTGTTCTGGCAGCCGGGGTGTTCCTCGTGCCTGCGCACCAAGGAATTCCTGGCCAAGCAGGGGATCGAGTTCGAGTCGATCAACGTCCACAACAACCCCGCCGGCATGGCGGAACTGGCGGCGCTGGGCGCGCGCAGCGTGCCGGTCGTGGCGCTGGGCGGCAAGTACACCCTGTGCCAGTCCTTCAACGACGTCATCAAGTTCCTGGACCTCAAGACCAAGCTGATGGACCCGCTGCCGCCGGCGCAGCTGGTCGCCAAGCTGGAGATGGTGCTCAATGCGACCATCCGCTACACCCGCCAGTTCACGCCCGCGCAGTTGCACGTGGTGTTCCGCGACCGCAACCGCACGCCGGCAGGCACCACCTTCCACATCTTCCGCGTCGCCGAGATGGGCCTGCAGGCGGCCCAAGGCATCGAGCTGAAATTCGAGGGCTTCAACGACGTGCCGCCGGACGACTGGACCGCCGAAGACATCGCCGCCTGGGGCGAGCAGGTGCGCGATCGCGTGCTGGCCTGGTGGGCGCAGCAGCAGGCGAAAGACCCGGCGCTGGATTTCACCGTGCCGACCTACTACGGCCAGCGCCCCATGCACGACGTGCTGGAGCGCACCGCCTGGCACGCCGCGCAGCACACGCGGCAGGTGATGTTGATGCTCGAGAGCCATGGCGCGGCCCCCGACGGCCCGGTCACGATGGCCGACCTCGCCGGCCTGCCGGTGCCCGACGAGGTCTGGGACCGCTGACCCGTCCCCGCGGCGCCAACGACAACGACAAAGACAACGGAGACATCGTCATGAGGATTCCCTTCCTGCTCGCGAAACTGGTGGCCGGCCTGGCGCTGGCCGGCGCCGCCGCGGTGGCCCTGGCCCAGGACAACTGGCCGCAGCGGCCGGTGAAGATCATCGTGCCCTTCGCCCCGGGCGGCGGCGGCGATGCGGTGGTCCGCAACATCAGCGAGAAGCTCGGCGAGCGCCTGGGCCAGGCGGTGGTGATCGAGAACCGCCCGGGCGCCTCCGGCTACATCGGCGCGCAGGCCGTGGCCGCCGCCGCGCCCGATGGCTACACCCTGCTCATGGGGTTCGACGGGTCCCTGGTCGTCGCCCCGCACCTGATCAAGGCGCCCTTCGACGCCCAGGTGGACTTCGCGCCGATCACCAAGCTGAACGACGCGACGCTGATCCTCGCGGCCCACCAGTCGGTGCCGGCGAAGAACCTCGCGGAGCTGGTCGAGTACTCGAAGAAGCAGGGCGGCCTGGGCTTCGGCTCCTCCGGCGCGGCCACCACCACTCACCTGGCCGGCGAGCTGCTGGCGATCCGCTCGGGCGCGCAGCTGCGGCATGTGCCGTACAAGGGCGGCGGCCAGGCGGTGACCGACGTGGCGGGCGGCCAGATCCCCCTGATCTACACCGTCGTGCCCACCATCGCGGGCTTCCTCAAGGACGGCCGCCTCAAGGCGATCGGTGTCTCCAGCGCGAAGCGTTCGACGGTGCTGCCCGACGTGCCGACTTTCGCCGAGTCCGGCCTGGCCGGCTTCGAGGTCAGCTCCTGGTACGGCCTGCTGGCCCCGGCGAAGACGCCGCGCCCCATCATCGACCGCATCCAGCGCGAGGTGAACGCGGTGCTGCAGCTGCCCGAGATCCGCGAGAAGTACGTGCGCGGCGGCTTCGAGCCGGTGGGCAACAAGCCCGACGAGTTCGCGGCGCAGATCCGCGCCGACTTCGCCCGCTGGCAGAAGGTGGTGAAGGACGCGAACCTGAAGATGGATTGAAGGCCGCTCCCTCCGGCGCATCGAGCCGCTCCTGTGCCCGAGGGACTGGTGCGAACCCGGTAGTCGGTGCCAGGCCCTGTGGCCGGCCCCTTGTGCCAGTACGTGCTGCCGCGAACCTGCTCCGCCTCCTTCAGCGCCTCCTCGAAGGCTTCGAACGCAGCGACCGCATCGATGTATTGCCGCGTCGCGTCAGCCGAGCGTTCAAGCATGCCGTGTCTTTCGGCATGTTTTCGAGAATTTGAGGTTCATGCCGAAAATCCTTGGAGGACAAGGACTTGCGTTTGGATGGCCGGCCAATTCCGGCGCCATTCACGATGGCTTGCGCCCGCCTGGGAATGGGCTTCGAGGCGAGGGGGGAGAGAGAGGGGGAGAGGGGGGGAGAGGGGGGGAGGGGAAGCAGAGGTCGCCGGAGCCGGCAGCCTGGCGCCCCCGACAGGAATCGAACCTGTATCTAGCGCTTAGGAGGCGCTCGTTCTATCCATTGAACTACGGCGGCGGCTGGAGCCGATTGTAGGGGCCGCCGGGGCGCTCGCCGACGCCTCGCCCGTGAGCAGGGCCCGCTTGTTCTCGCGGCTGCGGAAGGCGTGCTCGCGCATCAGCGACTCGGCCCGCGCGCCCTGGCCGGCCTCGAGCGCGGCGAGGAGGTCCTCGTGGTCCCGCTGCGCGCGCTCGATGAAGCGGAACTCCAGCTGCGGCGCAATGCCGTGCAGGCTCAGGGCCGCCGCCCCCGCCAGCGGCCGCCGCGCCACATGCTCCAGGGCCGACACCAGCGCGCGGTTGTCCGCCGCCTCGACCAGCACGGCGTGGAAGCGGGCATTCATCGCGATCCAGGCCGGGCCATCGAGCGCCAGGCCCCGGGCCCGGGCGGCCTCGAGCAGGGCGCGCCCCTCGGCCACGCATTCGCGCAGCGAGGCCAGCACCGCGCCGCGCTCGGGGCGCTCGGCCACCAGCCGGGCGGCCATGCCTTCGAGTGCGCCGCGCACGTCGATCGCGTCGGCGATGTCGCGCGGGTCGAAGGCCCGCACCCGGAAGCCCCGCGTCGGCAGACGCTCCAGCAGGCCCTCCTTCTCCAGCTCCTCGAAGGCCAGCCGGATCGGCGTGCGCGAGGCGCCGAGCTCGGCGGACAAGGCCAGCTCCAGCAGGCGCTCGCCCGCGGCGTAGTGCCCGGACACGATGCGCCGCCTCAGCTCGCTGGCGACGGAGTGGATTTGCTTGGCCATGGGCGGGGATTCTAGTCGGGGGTCCTTTTATGCATGCAATAATTAGTCTTCGAAGGATTTATGGCGAAATCCATCAAAGATTGCATGCAGAAAGCCAAGGAGAGAGACAAATGACCTTTTCCCGACGGCGCCGTGTCGCGGCGCTCGCCCTGGCCTCGCTGGCCATGACCGGGGCCTGGGCCCAGGCCCCGGCCGCCGACTACCCGAACAAGCCGATCCGGCTGGTCGTTCCCTTCCCGCCCGGGGGGGGCGGCGACACCCTGGCGCGGCTGGTCATGACACGCGTGGCCCGCGAACTGGGCCAGCCCCTGGTGGTCGAGAACGTGGCCGGGGCCGGCGGCAACGTGGGTGCAGTGGCCGCGGCCCGCGCCACGCCCGACGGCTACACGCTGTTCTACGGCACCAACGGCACGCACGCGATCAACCACGCGCTGTACAAGAACCCCGGCTTCGACCCGCGCAAGGACTTCGAGCCGGTGAGCCGCTTCAGCCGCATCGGCGCCATCGTGGCGATCCGCCCGGGGCTGCCGGTGAACTCGATGGGCGAGCTGCTGCAGCTGGCGCGCAAGGAACCGGGCAAGCTGAACTTCGCCTCCGCCGGCAACGGCACCACCTCGCACCTCGCCGGGGAGATGCTGAAGGCGCAGGCCAACATCGACGTGCAGCACGTGCCGTACAAGGGCGGCGCGCCGGCCATGACCGACCTGCTCGGCGGCCGGGTGGACTTCATGATCGACGTGGTCCCCAACACCGGCCCGCAGGTGCGCAGCGGCCGCATCAAGGGCCTGGCGGTGAGCACGGGGCAGCGGCTGGAGAGCTTTCCCGAGCTGCCCACCGTGGCCGAGTCCGGCGTGCCGGGCTTCGACGTGAGCGCCTGGGACGCGCTGTTCGTGCCCGCGCGCACGCCGCGCCCCGTCATCGACAAGCTCAACGCCGCCGTGCGCAAGTCGCTGGCCGACCCCGAGCTGCGGGCCGCGCTCATGAGCCGTGCGAGCGAGCCGGCGCCCACCTCGCCCGAGGAGCTGGCCCGCTTCGTCGCCAGCGAGATGGAGCGCTGGGGCGGCGCCGTCAAGCGCGCCGGCGCGCAACTCGATTGAGGACCGACGCCATGACCGTTTCTTCCCACGACGCCCACGACGCCCGCTACGCCGGCCTGCCGCTGCCCCTGGCCCCGGCCATCACCGAGACCAAGCATTTCTTCGCGGCGATGGACAACTTCACCCGCACCTTCGCCTTCCGCCCGGGCGACCGCGTGCTGGTGCTGGCCGACCCGCTGCTGGACCCGCGCGTGATCGACGCCGTGACCGGCCTGGCCAAGGCGCGCGGCGCCACGGTGCGCGTCTACATGGAGCCGAGCTCGCGGGTGGAGCAGGTGCCCGAGGAGGCCAAGGCCCTGGTGGCCAAGGCCACCTTCGTGGTGTCGACCTGGTTCTGCTCCATCATCGACCCGTTCTTCATCGGCCTGCGCAGGCAGGGCCAGCGCTGGGTCAAGATCACCTACTTCCGCAACCTGGACCTGCTGCACACGCCGCAGGCGCGCTTCCCGATCGACCTGGTGGGCGAGATCACCCGCGCCACCGCGTCGCGCTACCCGAAGGGCGTGCCCTTCGACCTGCACTTCACCGATGCGCGCGGCAGCGACTTCCGCATCCACTTCACGCCCGAGATGCGCGAGAACATGCTCTCGACCAACCGCTGGCGCGGCCGCATGGGCGCCGACGAGGACGGCTGCTACGTGCACTACCTCGCCTCGCACGGCCCCAACCTGTGGGACCACAACGCGGTGAAGAACGACCTGTCCGTGCCCACGAAGATGTCGGGCGTGCTGTACCCGCAGTGGGCGGTGGGCTTCGCCAGGCCCTTCGCCGAGCGCATCGGCGTGCACTTCGAGGGCGAGTACGTCTCGCATGTCACGGGCGAGTCCGAGGAGGCGCGCATCCTGCGCGAGATGCTGGTGGGCGGCCGCATGATCGAGGGCGGCGGCTGCGGCTTCAACCCCAAGGCGCCGCGCCACACCATCTACCCCGCCGGCTCCAACGCGCCGGGCGCGCTGCATTTCGGCATCGACCTGGTCAAGCCGGCCGACTACATCCGCCGCACCATGCCCGACTGGGAGGAGCCGCCGGTCCACGTGGACCTGGTCACGCTGGACGCCACCGTGAAGGCCGGCGACAACCTCCTGATCGACCAGGGCTTCCTGTGCGCGCTGCGTGATCCGCAGGTGGTGGAGATGGCCGCGCGCTACGGCGACCCGGTGGAACTGCTGGAGACGCAGGTGCTGTGACCCGCGGGCGGTGCGGCGGCCGGCCTACTTGGACAGCAGCCGCATCGCCTCCTCCAGCCCCTTGACGGTCAGCGGGAACATCCGCTGGTTCATCAGCTGCTGGATGATGGAAATGCTCTGGCGGTACTGCCACACGCCCTGCGGCTCGGGGTTGATCCAGGCGAACTTGGGGAAGGCCTCGGTCAGGCGCTGGATCCAGGCCGCGCCCGGCTCCTCGTTGTTGTATTCGACGCTGCCGCCCGGCTGCAGGATCTCGTAGGGGCTCATGGTCGCATCGCCCACGAAGACGAGCTTGTAGTCGCGGTTGTACTTGCGGATGATGTCCCGCGTCGGGAACTTCTCCGCGAAGCGGCGCTTGTTGTTCTTCCACATGAAGTCGTAGACGCAGTTGTGGAAGTAGTAGAACTCCAGGTGCTTGAACTCGGCCTTCGCCGCCGAGAACATCTCCTCGACACGGTGGATGTGTTCGTCCATCGTGCCGCCCACGTCCATCAGCAGCAGCACCTTCACGTTGTTGTGCCGCTCCGGCACCAGCTTGATGTCGAGCCAGCCGGCGTTGGCGGCGGTGGAGCGGATCGTGTCGTCCAGGTCCAGTTCCTCGGCCGCGCCCTCGCGGGCGAACTTGCGCAGGCGGCGCAGGGCCACCTTGATGTTGCGCGTGCCCAGCTCCTGGGAGTCGTCGTAGTCCTTGTAGGCGCGCTGGTCCCAGACCTTCACCGCGCTGCGGTTGCGCCCCTTGTCCTGGCCGATGCGGATGCCCTGCGGGTTGTAGCCGAAGGCGCCGAAGGGCGAGGTGCCGCCAGTGCCGATCATGCGGTTGCCGCCCTCGTGCCGGTGCTTCTGCTCCTCGAAACGCTTCTTCAGCGTCTCCATGAGCTCGTCCCACCCCATCTTCTCGATCTTCGCCTTCTCCTCGGGGGAGAGGTCCAGCTCCAGGTTCTTGCGCAGCCACTCCAGCGGCACGTCCTGGGTGAAGTCGGCGATCAGCTCCACGCCCTTGAAGTAGGCGCTGAAGGCGCGGTCGAACTTGTCGTAGTGCTTCTCGTCCTTCACCAGCGTGGTGCGGGCCAGGTGGTAGAAGTCGTCGATGGACCAGCGGTCCTGGCTGGCGGGGCCGACCACGCCGGCCTGCAGCGCCTCCAGCAGGGTGAGGAATTCCTTCACCGAGACCGGGAGCTTCACGCTGCGCAGGGTGTAGAAGAAGTCGATCAGCATGGGGCGGCCTCCCCGTGGCGCGCCAGCAGGTGGTGCAGGTGGGCCTTCACCTCGGGCCACTCGCCGGCGCTGAGGCTGTACATCACGGTGTCGCGCACCGTGCCGTCGCGGCGCGGCGCGTGGTGGCGCAGCACGCCGTCCTTCCTCGCGCCCAGGCGCTCGATGGCGCGCTGGCTGGCGAAGTTGTAGTTGTCGGTGCGCCAGCCCACCAGCTTCGCGCCCAGCGCCTCGAAGGCGTGCGTGAGCAGCAGCAGCTTGGCGGTGGTGTTCACATGGGTGCGCTGCACGCTGCGGGCGTACCAGGTGTAGCCGATCTCCAGCCGCCCGATGGCGGGCACGATGTCGTGGTAGCGGGTGGTGCCGACGATGCGCCCGCCTGCGGCCTCGCGCACCACGAAGGGCAGCATGTGGCCGGCGGCCTGGCCGGCCAGCGCGGTGGCCACGTAGGCCGGGGCCTCGCCGGGCCCGGGCACCGAGGTGACGCGGATCTTCCACAGCTCGCCGTCGCGCGCCGCGGCCTCGAGGTCCGCCGCGTGGGCGGGCTGCAGCGGCTCCAGCCGCAGGCGCGGCGCCTCGAGCACGAGCGGCGCCGGGGCCTTCATGACGGGTCTTTCCTCCCGCGTGCCCGGCGCCAGCGACGCGCCAGGTGCAGGCCGATGCCGCCGCCCAGGCCCACCAGGGCGATGCCGGTCACGGACACCGCGTCATAGCCCTGGGCCAGCGGGTCGACGCCGAGCAGCATCGCGACCCAGTAGCCCGCCAGGGCGCCACCCACGAATCCGACCGCGTCGGACAGGCCTTCGACCAGCAGGGGATGCATGGCGCAGCTCCTTTCAGCGGTTGTTGCGCTGCATGAACACCAGCTTCTCGAACAGGGTCACATCCTGCTCGTTCTTCAGCAGCGCGCCCACCAGCGGCGGCACGGCCACCTTGTCGTCCTGGCTTTGCAGGGCCTCCAGCGGGATGTCCTCGGCGACCAGCAGCTTGAGCCAGTCCAGCAGCTCGGAGGTGCTGGGCTTCTTCTTGAGGCCGGGGAGGTTGCGCACCTCGTAGAAGGTCTTCATCGCGGAGGACAGCAGCTCCTGCTTCAGCCCGGGGAAGTGCACGCCGACGATCTGCCGCATGGTGTCGGCGTCGGGGAACTTGATGTAGTGGAAGAAGCAGCGGCGCAGGAAGGCGTCAGGCAGCTCCTTCTCGTTGTTGGAGGTGATGAACACCAGCGGCCGGTGCTTGGCCTTGACCAGCTCGCGGGTCTCGTAGCACCAGAACTCCATGCGATCGAGCTCGCGCAGCAGGTCGTTGGGGAATTCGATGTCGGCCTTGTCGATCTCGTCGATCAGGAGGGCGACCGGCTGGTCCGAGGTGAAGGCCTGCCAGAGCACGCCCTTGACGATGTAGTTCTGGATGTCCTTGACGCGCGCCTCGCCGAGCTGGGAGTCGCGCAGGCGACTCACCGCGTCGTACTCGTAGAGTCCCTGCTGGGCCTTGGTGGTGGACTTGATGTGCCACTGCAGCAGCGGCATGTCCAGGGCCTGGGCGACCTCCTCGGCCAGCATCGTCTTGCCGGTGCCAGGCTCGCCCTTGACCAGCAGCGGGCGCTTGAGGGTGATCGCGGCGTTGACCGCGAGCATCAGGTCCTGGGTGGCGACGTAGTTCTGGGAGCCTTGGAACTTCATGGCGTAAGTACGGAACGGGCGGCCTGGGCCGCGCCATATAATCGCGGGTTGTTTCGACGATTGTCTTCGCAAAATGACCAAGTTGCTCCGCTCGTTGCTCGCCCTGGCTGTCGCTTCCGTGACCAGCATCGCGTCCGCCCAGGCGCCCGCTTCCGCCCCCGCGGCCGGTGGCGCGAAGACCATCGAATCCAAGGTGGCCATGTGCATCGGCTGCCATGCGATCCCTGGCTACCAGTCCAGCTTCCCTGAAGTGCACCGCGTGCCGATGATCTCGGGCCAGAACGCCAAGTACATCGTCGCCGCGCTCAACGCCTACAAGAACGGCGAGCGCAAGCACCCCACCATGCGCGGCATCGCCGCCGGCCTGTCCGAGCAGGACATGGCCGAGATCGGTGCCTACTACGAGAAGCAGGCCAAGCCCGCGGTGGCCGAGAAGCCCTCCAAGGAGCCGAACGCCCAGGTCGCCGCCCTGCTGCAGAAGGCCGCCTGCGCCTCCTGCCACGGCGCCAACTTCTCCAAGCCGATCGATCCCAGCTACCCGAAGATCGCCGGCCAGCACAGCGACTACCTGTTCGTCGCCCTGAAGTCCTACAAGGGCGAGCCGAACAACGTCGTGGGCCGCACCAACGGCGTCATGGCCGGCATCGCCAAGCAGTTCACCAACGCCGAACTCAAGGCCCTGTCCTCCTACATCGGCTCGCTCGAGGGCGAGATGCAGGTCCAGCCGCAGAGCCGCTTCCGCTGAAGCGCCCCGGCTCCCAGGAAAAAGCCCCGCAGTGCGGGGCTTTTTTGTTTCCGTGGGGCTGGGGGGAGGGGGGAGTCCGATGACACACCCTAGCGCTGGGTCGCTCGCCGCTGCACGCAGTCGATGTAGGCCTGCCCGTCCGGCGGCCGGCCGGCGCGCTGGCTTTCCCAGAGCATCTGGCCCAGGCAGTCCATGGCCTCGTGGTGGGCGTCGTGCAGCGAGTCTCGGCGCGCGGCGAGCAGCTCCACGGCCTGGCGGATGCCGCGGGGCTGGTCGATCGAGCACTGCTCGCTGATCGACAGGTGCATGGACAGGTGCAGGAAGGGATTGGTGCGGCCGTCGCCGCCGTCGTAGGTGCGCTGGACCGCGGCGTCGGCATCGGCGAGGTCGTTGGCGTACTCGGGGTGCTCGGCGAGCCACTGGCTGGCCAGGGTCTCGAGGGCGTCCATGGGCTGGCCGGCCCGGGCCTTGGCGTGCACGCCGCAGAAGAAGCGGCGCACGTCTTCCTGGGAGGGATTGAACATGCGCGGGAGGGTAGCATGCGCCCTGGCCCATGATCACCGACCCCTTCTTCTTCCTCGTCGCGATCCCCGCGACCCTCCTCCTGGGCATCAGCAAGAGCGGCTTCGGCGCCGGCTTCGGCTCGCTGGCCGTGCCGATGATGGCGCTGGCCGTGCCGGTGCCCCAGGCCGCCGCCATCTTCATGCCGCTGCTGCTGGTGATGGACCTCCTCGGCCTGCACGCCTACCGGGGCCACTACGACTGGCGCCTGCTGCGCTTCATGCTGCCCTGGGGGCTGGGAGGCATCACGGTCGGCGCGGTCCTGTTCAAGTACCTGGACTCGCACCTGGTCTCCGGCATCGTGGGCGTGTGCACGCTGGCCTTCCTCGCCCAGCGCCTGCTGTTCCCGCCGCGCGCGGACAGCGTGGCGCCGCCGCGCTGGGCCGGCATCCTCCTCACGGCCACCTCGGGCTTCACCAGCTTCGTGGCCCATGCCGGCGGCCCCCCGATCAACGCCTACGTGATCCCGATGCGCCTGCAGCCGGTGGTGTTCACCGCGACCATGGCCGTCTTCTTCTTCGTGATGAACCTGAGCAAGTGGGTGCCCTATGCTTGGCTCGGGCTGCTGGACACCCGCAACATGCTCACCTCGCTGGCGCTGCTGCCGCTGGCGCCCCTGGGCGTGTGGATCGGCGTGCGCATCGCGCACCGCATCGACCCGGTGCTGTTCTACCGCCTGATCTACCTCGGCATGGCGCTGACCGGCGCCAAGCTGGTGTGGGACGGGTTCCTGGCCTGACCGGCCCGGCCCGGCGCGCGCAGCGCCCGGCCCTCGTCCGCAGGCCTCAGGCCGCGGTGAACGCGCGCAGGGCGTCGGCGAGCCCCGGCGCCAGCGCGATCGCGTTGGTGGCGTGGGCGATGCTGTCGCAGGTGGCCACGCGGGCGATGCCCGACGCCAGCATGCGCGCGTGGGCCGCCTCGTCGAACAGCGCATGCACGCCCACGCACACCGGCGCCGCCAGGCCCGCCTCGCGCAGCGCCTGCGCCGCGGCCATCAGGGTGTGGCCGGTGGAGATGATGTCGTCCACCAGCACCGGCGTGCGGCCGGCGGCGCCGGCGGGCGGCTGCAGCACCACGCTGACGTCACGGTCGCCTCGGCGGGTCTTCGTCATCACCAGGTGCGGGGCGCCGGCCAGGCGCGCGACCTCGGCCACCCACTGCGCGCTTTCCTCGTCGGGGCCGACCAGCAGCGGCCGCGCCACCTGCTCGCGCAGCCAGGCTGCGATCGCGGGGGCAGCCGGCACCACCTGCGAGCGCAGGGTGTAGATCTGGTCCAGGCTGTGCCATCGGTGCAGGTGCGGGTCCACCGTGACGAGGAAGTCCAGCGAGGCCGACAGCATCCGCGCGAAGCTGCGCGAGGTGATGGCGTCGCCCGGATGGAAGCGGTGGTCCTGGCGCATGTAGGCCAGGTAGGGCGCGACCAGGCCCACACGGGTGGCGCCCAGCTCGCGCGCGGCGTCGGCCGCGAACAGCAGGCCCAGGGCCTTGTCGTCGGGATGGTCCAGCGTGCAGGCCAGCACCACCGCGCGGCCCGCCACCGGCGGCTCGAGGCGCACCAGGGTCTCGCCGTCGGGGAAGCGGTGCACATGCAGCGGCGCGTGCTCGCAGGCCAGCGCCTGCGCCAGGCCGGCGGCCAGGGCCTCGTTGCCCGGCAGGCTCAGGATCAGGGGCGGGGGGACGGACTCAGGCATCCTCGGTCACATGCACGGTGGTGGGCTGGGACTCGGCGTAGTCCGCCGCATAGGCCAGGGCGCCGGGCGAGCCGGCGTGCAGCGTGAACAGCGGCTCGCCGCGCTCGACGAAGTCGCCCACGTGGACCAGCAGGTCGATGCCGGCGCAGGGCACCTTGGGCGCGCCGGCCAGCTTGGCGATGCGGGCCAGGCGGCGGTTGTCGATGCCCACCACGCGCCCGCTGCGCAGGGCCACGATGTCCTTGCGCAGCGGCGCCAGCACGGGCTCGCGCAGGCCGCCCTGGGCCTCGCAGATCTCCTGGAACTTGCTCCAGGCGCGGCCGTCGGCCAGCACCTGCCGCGCCAGCGCGGGGCCGTGGCCCGGCGCGGCGGCGCCGCCGAACTCCAGCACCTGGCCGGCCAGGAACAGCGCGCGGTGCGCCAGGTCCGACGGCGCCTCGGGCTGCCGCTGCAGCACGGCCAGCACGTCGCGCGCCTCCAGCGCCGGGCCGATGCCGCGGCCCACCGGGGCGAGGCCGTCGGTCTCGACCACGCGCACATGCAGGCCGACCTCCTCGCCGACCTGCCGCAGCTGGTCGCCCAGGATGCGCGCCGCCTCGGCGCTGCGCACCTTGGCGGTCGGGCCCACCGGAATGTCGATCAGCACGTGGGTGGAGCCGGCCGCGGCCTTCTTGGACAGCACCGAGGCCACCAGCTGGCCCTGGCTGTCCAGGTCCAGCGGTCGCTCGACGCGAATCAGCACGTCGTCCGCGGGCGACAGCCGCACCGACCCGCCCCAGACCACGCAGCCGCCGGTGCGCTCGACGACGCGGCGCATGGCCGGCACGTCCAGGTCCACCGGCGCGAGCATCTCCATGGTGTCGGCGGTGCCGGCGGGCGAGGTGATCGCGCGTGACGACGTCTTGGGCATGCGCAGGCCGCAGGCGGTGACGATGGGCACGATGAGCATGGTGGTCCGGTTGCCCGGCAGGCCGCCCACGCAGTGCTTGTCCATCACCAGGCCCTCGCCCCAGTCGAGCCGGTCGCCCACGTTGATCATGGCGCGGGTGAGGGCCACCGTCTCGCCCATGTCCAGGCGCTCGCCGGCGCAGGCGGTGACGAAGGCGGCCAGCTGCAGGTCGGAGTAGCGGCCGGCGGCGACGTCGCGGATCACGGACTCGATCGCCGAGTCGGTCAGGCGCCGGCCGTAGACCTTGGCGCGCACATGGCCCAGCGACTCCAGCGGCGGCGGGTGGCGCACCGCGACCTCGTCGCCCTCGCGCGCCCCGAGCAGCCGCCAGGCCGCCTCGGACAGGCCGGCCTCGCCGGGCGAGACCAGGTCGCTCTCGACCACGTTGAGGGTCGCCACGATGGCGTGGCCGTTCAGGCGCAGCTCCACGCGGGACTGCGCCTCGAAGCCCTCCGACAGGCAGACGGGGCAGTCGCGGTGCGTGTACAGCACCGGCTCCTGGTAGGTGTCGATGCCCATGCGGCGCAGGCGCAGCCGGTGGGGGGCGGGTGAGGTCTCGGTCATGCGGGATGGAGCGCGTTCGATGCCTGACTGTAGGCCAGATCGGGGAGGCGGACGCTTGACGCACCGCAACGGGCCCCGGGCGCGGCCCGCTAGACTGCCCCGGCGCCCACCAAGGAAAGTTGCATGAGCATCCGCCACCTCGAGGCCCTGTTCCAGCCCCGCGCCGTCGCCGTGATCGGCGCCTCCGACCGACCCGGCAGCGTCGGCGCCGTCGTGCTTCGCAATGTGCTGCAGGGCGGCTTCGCCGGACCGGTGTGGCCGGTCAATGCGCGGCACGACCGCGTGGGCGGCGTGCGCGCCTGGCGCGATGTCGACGACCTGCCCGGCGTGCCCGACCTCGCCGTGATCTGCACGCCCGCGCCCACCGTGCCGGGCCTCATCGCGCAGCTGGGGCGGCGCGGCACGCGCGCCGCGGTGGTCCTGAGCGCCGGCCTCAAGCATGCGGCCGAGGCCGGCGGGCCGACCCTGGAGCAGGCCATGCTCGACGCGGCGCGCCCCCACCTGCTTCGCATCCTCGGCCCCAACTGCATCGGCCTGCTGGTGCCCGGCGCGGGGCTGAACGCCAGCTTCGCGCCCTCGCAGGCGCAGGCCGGATCGATCGCCTTCGTCACGCAGTCCGGCGCGCTGGCCACGGCCATGCTGGACTGGGCCTCGCCGCGCGGCATCGGCTTCTCGCACTTCATCTCGCTGGGCGACAGCGCCGACGTCGACTTCGGCGACGTGCTCGACTACCTGGCCACCGACCCGCACACCCAGTCGATCCTGATGTACGTGGAGTCGGTCAAGCACGCGCGCAAGTTCATGTCCGCCGCGCGCGCGGCGGCGCGCAACAAGCCGGTGCTGGTGGTCAAGTCCGGCCGCGTGCCCGACGGCGCCAAGGCCGCCGCCTCGCACACCGGCGCCCTGGCCGGCAGCGACGCGGTGTTCGAGGCCGCGGTGCACCGCGCCGGCATGCTGCGGGTGGACACGCTGGAGGCGCTGTTCGACGCCGCCGAGACGCTGGCGCACCGGCGCCCGCTGCGCGGCGAGCGCCTGGCCATCGTCACCAACGGCGGCGGCTGCGGCGTGCTCGCCACCGACGCCCTGGTGCTGGGCGGCGGCGCGCTGGCAACGCTGTCCGACGCCACCGTCGCCGCGCTCGACGCCTGCCTGCCCGGCACCTGGTCGCGCGGCAACCCGGTGGACATCATCGGCGACGCGCCGACGCAGCGTTACGAGGACGCCCTGCGCATCCTGCTCAACGCGCCCGAGGCCGACGGCGTGCTGTTCATGCACGCGCCCACCGCCCTGGTGCCGGCGCCCGACATCGCGGTGGCCACGCTGCCCCTGCTGCGCGAGGCGCGCAAGCCGGTGCTGGCGGGCTGGATCGGCGGGCAGGTGGTCGAGCCGGCCCGGGCGCTGTATGCGGCCGGCGGCATCCCCTGCTACGGCACGCCCGAGCGCGCCACCGCCGCCTGGCTGCAGCAGGTGCGGCACGCGCGCAGCCAGCGGCTGCTCACGCAGCTGTGCCCCGCGCAATCCTCCGCGGCGTGCCCCGACCGCGAGCGCGCCGCAGCCCTGCTCGAGGCCGCCCGCGCCGAGGGGCGGCGCTGGCTCGACGCGGTGGAGGCCAGCGAGGTGCTGGCGGCCTACGGCATCCCGGTCACGCCCACCCGCGCCGCGCGTGACGAGGACGAGGCCGCCGCGCTGGCCGGGCAGGTCGGCTTCCCGGTGGCGCTGAAGATCCGCTCGCCGCAGGTGCTGCACAAGTCGGACGTGGGCGGCGTGGTGCTGGGGCTGCGCAGCCCGCAGGAGGTGTTCGAGGCGGCGCGCGCGATGCGCCAGCGTGTGCTGGCGCTGCTGCCGCAGGCGCGCATCGACGGCTTCACGGTGCAGGCGATGGTGGAACGCCCGCTGGCGCGCGAGCTGATCGTGGGCGTCGCCGCCGACGCGGTGTTCGGGCCGGTGCTCCTGTGCGGCGCCGGCGGGGTGGAGGTGGAGCTGCGCGCGCAGCATGCAGTGGCCCTGCCGCCGCTGAACGCGAACCTGGCGCAGGAGCTGCTGGCGCGCACCGGCCTGGAGCCGCTGCTGGCGGCGCACCGGGGCCGCGCCGCCAGCGACCGCGAGGGCGTGCTGCGCACGCTGCTCCAGGTCTCGCAGCTGGCCTGCGACCATCCGGCGCTGGCCGAACTCGACATCAATCCGCTGCTGGTGGACGCCCAGGGCGTGCTGGCGGTGGACGCCCGCATCCGCGTGCACCTTCCCGGCGAGCCGGTGGCGCCCCTGGCGATCACCCCCTACCCGCAGCATCTCGAGGACACGCTGCGGCTCGACGGCGCCGCGCTGCGGGTGCGGCCGATCCGCCCCGAGGACGGCGAACGCCTGCGCGATTTCTACGCCGAGGCCTCGCCGGGCGACATGCGCCTGCGCTTCTTCACCGCGCGGCGCGAGGTGCCGGCCTCCGAGCTGGCGCGCTTCTCGCAGATCGACTACGACCGCGAGATGACCTTCATCGCCCTGGCCGAGGGCCCGCAGGGCGGGCGCATGGTGGCCGAGGTGCGCGCGGTGTGCGACCCGGACAACCGGCAGGCCGAGTTCGCGATCCAGGTCGCGGGCGACTGGCAGGGCCGGGGCCTGGGCCGGGCGCTGCTCGCGCGGATGGTGGACTACCTGCGGGCGCGGGGCACCGGCGAGCTGGTGGGGCAGTGCCAGGGCGACAACGCGCGCATGGCGCGGCTGGCGATGGCGCTGGGGTTCGAGGTGGGCAACGGCCCGGCCGACGGGCTCACCGACCTGCGGCTGGACCTGCGCGCGGTCCGCGGATAGGGAGCGACCCGGTCGCGGCGACGGGCGCCGCCGGCCTGCTGCCGAGGGGGCGAGGCGGCCGGCTTCAGGCCGCCTGCGGCTGCATCTCGAGTTGCGCGCGCAGCGCCCCCAGCAGCAGGTGCAGCTGCTTTTCCAGCCGCGTGAGCACCGGCTTCCACTCCGTCTCCGGCGCGTCGTCGCGCAGGCAGCGCTCCAGTGACTGGGCCTCGGCCCACACCCGCAGGGCGCCGACCGTGGCGGCCAGGCTGCGGGCGGTGTGGACCTCGCGGCAGGCGAGCTCCCGGTCGCCGGCGTCGAGCGCCGCGCGCACCAGGCCGGGCACGCGCTCCTGGCTGTCCGCATAGCGTTGCAGCATCTCCCGGTACAGGGCGGTGTTCCCCAGCAGGCGCTGCACTGCGCCGGCCACGTCGAGGCCGGGAATGCCCTGGGGCAGGGCGTCGAGGTGGGGCGTCAGCGGCGGCAGCGGCTCCTCGGCCGCCTGGGCCTGGCGCGCGGGGCGCCAGCGCTCCAGGGTGTCGGCGAGGCGGCGCGCGTCGACCGGCTTGGGCACCAGGTCGTTGAGGCCGGCCTGCGCGTACACGCGCTGGTCGGCGGCCGAGGCCTGGGAGGTCATGGCGATCACGGGCAGCTTGTCCAGGCCCGCGTGGCGCAGCGCGCGGGTGGCCCTGACGCCGTCCATGACCGGCATCTGGATGTCCATGAACACGAGGTCGTAGGCCGTGCGGGTGGCGGCGGCCAGCGCCTGCAGGCCGTCGGGCGCGAGGTCCACGTGCGCGCCGAGCTGCTCGAGCAGCCGGCGGCTCACCACCTGGTGGATCGGGTCGTCCTCGACGAGCAGCACGTTCAGGGGTCGGGGAGCGGTCATGGCGGTGGCGGGTGTCATGGCAGTCTGCATGACACCATGCCGCCGGGCCGCCCCTTTAGGGCATTTGCCTAGCGTTTGTCATCGGATTCCCGGGGCGGGCGGCGGGGCGTCCGCGGCCGGCACGCCGCCGGCGAAGCCGTGCTGTCGCCAGGCCTCGAACACCGTCACCGCCACCGCGTTCGACAGGTTCAGGCTGCGCTGGCCCTCGCGCATCGGCAGCTTCAGCCGCTGCGCCGGCGCGAACGACTCGCGCAGCGCCGGCGCCAGCCCGCGCGATTCGGAGCCGAACACCAGCCAGTCGCCGGGCTGGAAGGCCACGTCGTGCACCTGCCGGGTGCCGCGGGTGGTGAGGGCGAACATCCGCTGCGGGTCGGGCTGCATGGCCGCCAGGAAGGCGGCCCAGTCGGCATGGCGGCGCACGTCGGCCCACTCGTGGTAGTCGAGGCCGGCCCGCAGCAGGAGCTTGTCGTCCATGGAGAAGCCCAGGGGCTCCACCAGGTGCAGGGCGCAGCCGGTGTTGGCGGACAGCCGGATCACGTTGCCCGTGTTGGGCGGGATCTCGGGCTCGACGAGGACGATGTTGAACATGGCGGGAAGGCAGGAAAGCGGAAAGGCGGGAGGCGGAAGGCGGAAGGCCGTGGGGGTCAGAGGTCGTCGGTGCGGGCCAGCACCAGGGCGCTCACGCGGCCAGCGCCGGCCTGGCGCAGGGCCGCGGCGGCCGCGGCCAGCGAGGCGCCGGAGGTCATCACGTCGTCCACCAGCAGCAGGTGGCGGCCGGCGAGCGACGCGGCGCGCCCCGGCTCGACCGCGAAGGCCCGGGCCATGTTGCGCCGGCGCGCCTCGCGGTCCAGGGTGGCCTGCGGCGGGGTCTCGCGCACGCGCAGCAGGCTGCGCGCGTCGAGGCGGCCCGGCGGGGCCAGCCGGCGGGCCAGTTCCAGGGCCTGGTTGTAGCCGCGCTCGGCCAGGCGCGCCGGCGCCAGTGGCATCGGCAGCAGGCGGTCGGCCGCGCGCAGCAGGGCGCGGGCGCCGGGGGCTTCGCGCAGCATCGCGGCGAAGGCCGCGGCCCAGCCCGGCTCGCCGCGGAACTTGAAGCGCGCGACCAGCCCGTCCCAGGGGTAGGCATAGGGCAGGGCCGCGACGCAGCCATCGAGGGCGGCGGGCGCGCCCAGGCAGGCGCCGCACGCGGCCACGCCGGCCGCCACGGGCAGCGCGCAGCGCCCGCAACGCGGCACGGGCGCGGCGAAGCGCAGCGCGCAGGCGCCGCACACCGGCTGCGCGGGCCAGCTTCGGCACACCTCGCAGCGCGCCGGCACGGCCTGCGCCAATCCCTGGATCCAGGCTCGGAACATGGCGCTCAATATACTGGCGCGCCCTGCATGCCCGCCCCTGACGTGTCCGAACGCCCGCCCACCCTCGACCCCGTCGCCGCCGCGCGCTGGGAACGTCGCGCCCCGGCGCAATCGCCCTGGCTGCACGAAGAGGTGGCCCGGCGCATGGAGGAGCGGCTCGAGTGGATCCGGCTGCAGCCGTCCGCCTGGGTGCACTGGGGGCCGGTGCGCGGCGGGCTGCAGGCCCACGCCCTGCTGGCCAGGCGGTATCCGCAGGCCCGCTGCGTCGCGGTCGAGCCCGGTCCGGCGCAGGCCTCGGCGGCCGCGCGCGCGCTGGCTCCGCCGTGGTGGAAGCGCCTGGGCGGCTCGCGCCTGCAGGTGGCCGACCGCCCCGCCGACGGCGAGGCGCAGATGCTGTGGGCCAACATGGCCCTGCACCTGTCGGCCGACCCGATGGGCCTGATCGGCCGCTGGCACCGTGCCCTGGCGGTGGACGGCTTCCTGATGTTCTCGGCCTTCGGGCCCGACACCCTGCGCGAGCTGCGCGCCCTGTACGCCCGCCTGGGCTGGCCGCCGGCCGGCCCCGAGTTCACCGACATGCACGACTGGGGCGACATGCTGGTGCATGCCGGCTTCGCCGAGCCGGTGATGGACATGGAGCGCATCACCCTGACCTGGGCCTCGCCCGCGGCCCTGCTGGCCGAACTGCGCGAGCTCGGCGCCAACCTGCACCCCGGGCGCTTCCCCGGCCTGCGGGGGCGGGCCTGGCGCCAGCGCCTGGAGGCGGCCCTGGCCGAGGGCCTGGCCGGCCCCGACGGCCGCCTGGCCCTGACCTTCGAGGTCATTTATGGCCACGCGGTGAAGCCGGCGCCCCGCGTGCGGCTGGACGCGCAGAGCGCCGTGTCCCTGAAGGACATGCGGATGTTGCTCGGAGTCGACAGGAAGGGCTCCTGACTTTCCCTGATTTGTTGTACGGGTGCTCCCGCATGAGGACGAATTGCTGTAGGTCAACCGGGGTGTCCCTGCTTGCGGGCAGGATGTGCGCATCCGGTGCGCTCTGGAGGGATGTGCGTGCGCGCTACAATCCCGCGCTGATCTTGTGAGCGACCATCGTTCATGCCGGTGTTTCGTTTTGCCACGGTCCGGGGTCCCTGCATCGAGTGGGCCCTGCGACGCAACTGCTCGGTGACACCCGCCCAACTGGGCTGGGTCTACGCCTCGCTGTGCGTCCTGTCCCTGGGCATCGCGTTCATGTTCTGGCTGCAAGGCGCCACCCTGATCCTGCCGCTGGCCTGGTTGGAGCTGGCGGCCGTGGGGGTGGCACTGCTGGTCTATGCGCGTCACGCCACCGATGGCGAGCGCATCCGACTGCAGGGGCCGAACCTGGTGGTCGAGCTGGAGACTGCGGGCCGCCTCGAGCGCGCCGAATTCCATCGCGACTGGGTTCGCGTGGAGCCGCAGTCGGACCAGCGCTCGCTGATCGAGGTTTCGGGCCGGGGCCGGTCGGTGCAGGTGGGGCGCTTCGTGCGCCCCGAGTTGCGCCCGGCGCTGGCCCAGGAGATCAGAATGGCCTTGCGCGCGCCTGCCTGAGGGCGCGCGAGGCCGGCCGGATTGTCATTGAGGTAGATACGAAGTGAAAACGATGAAGAGCATTACCCAGAAGGCGGCAGCGATGCTGATCGCCGCGGGCGCCGCTTCCGGCGCCCTGGCGGTCGACGACCTGCCGGGCGGTCCGGCCGTCCGCCAACTGAATCTCCACACCGCTGCCACGCGCATCGCCTCGGAGCAGGCCTGGCTCCACTGGTTCATGCTGATCACCTGCGTGGTGATCTTCATCGCCGTCTTCGCGGTCATGTTCTATTCGGTGTTCAAGCACCGCCGCTCGCAGGGCGCCAAGCCCGCCAGCTTCCACGAGTCCGTGACCGTGGAAGTGATCTGGACCATCATCCCCTTCGTCATCGTGATCCTGATGGCCCTGCCGGCGACCAAGGTCCTGGTGGCCGCCAAGGACACCTCCAACGCCGACCTGACCATCAAGGCCACCGGCTACCAGTGGAAGTGGGGCTACGACTACCTCAACGGCGAAGGCGCCGGCATCTCCTTCCTCTCGGCCCTGGACACCGCCCAGCGCGAACTGTCCGACTCCGGCAAGGTCGCCGGCGCGCCGAACGACTACCTGCTCAAGGTCGACAACCCCCTGGTCGTCCCCGTGGGCAAGAAGGTCCGCATCATCACCACCGCCAATGACGTGATCCACGCCTGGGGCGTGCCGGCCTTCGGCGTCAAGCAGGATGCCATCCCGGGCTTCGTGCGCGACACCTGGTTCCGCGCCGAGAAGACCGGCGACTTCTACGGCCACTGCTACGAGCTGTGCGGCAAGGAGCACGCCTACATGCCGATCCACGTGAAGGTGCTGTCCGACAAGGACTACGCCGCCTGGGTCGTCGCCGAGCAGAAGAAGATGGCCGCCAAGGCCGATGACCCGAACAAGGTCTGGGAACTGCCGGCCCTGTCCGCCCGTGGCGAGAAGGTCTACGCCGCCAACTGTGCCGCCTGCCACCAGGCCAACGGCAAGGGCGCCGGCCCGATCAAGGCCCTCGACGGCTCGACCATCGTGCTGGACGCCGACAAGAACAAGCAGATCACCGCGCTGCTCAAGGGTATCGGCCAGGGCATGCCGGCCTGGAAGCAGCTGTCGGACACCGACATCGCCGCCGTCATCACCTACACCAAGAACAGCTGGTCCAACAAGACCGGCCAAGTGGTGCAGCCCGCCGACGTGCTGGCCCAGCGCAGCAAGTAATTCATAGAGGTATCCAAGATGAGTGCTGTACTCGACCACCACGCGCACGGTCATGACGACCACGCGCACGACCACCCGCACGGCTGGCGTCGCTGGGTCTACGCGACCAACCACAAGGACATCGGTACCCTGTACCTGCTGTTCTCGTTCTTCATGCTGATGTTCGGCGGCGTGCTCGCCCTGGGCATCCGTGCCGAGCTGTTCCAGCCCGGCCTGCAGGTCGTGAACCCCGAGCTGTTCAACCAGCTCACCACCATGCACGGCCTGATCATGGTGTTCGGCGCGATCATGCCGGCCTTCGTGGGCTTCGCGAACTGGATGATCCCGCTGCAGATCGGCGCCTCCGACATGGCGTTCGCCCGCATGAACAACTTCAGCTTCTGGCTGATGATTCCCGCGGGTATCCTGCTGGCCGCCTCGTTCTTCGTGCCCGGTGGCGCCCCCGCCGCCGGCTGGACGCTGTACGCGCCGCTGACCCTGCAGATGGGCCCCTCCATGGACATGGGCATCTTCGCGATGCACATCCTGGGCGCCTCGTCGATCATGGGCTCGATCAACATCATCGTGACCATCCTGAACATGCGCGCCCCCGGCATGACGCTGTTCAAGATGCCGATGTTCTGCTGGACCTGGCTGATCACCGCCTACCTGCTGATCGCCGTGATGCCCGTGCTGGCCGGCGCGATCACCATGACGCTGACCGACCGCCACCTGGGCACCAGCTTCTTCAACCCCGCCGCCGGCGGTGACCCGGTCATGTACCAGCACATCTTCTGGTTCTTCGGTCACCCCGAGGTGTACATCATGATCCTGCCGGCCTTCGGCATCATCAGCCAGGTCGTGCCCGCCTTCGCGCGCAAGAAGCTGTTCGGCTACGCCTCCATGGTGTACGCCACCTCGTCGATCGCCATCCTGTCGTTCATCGTGTGGGCCCACCACATGTTCACGACCGGCATGCCCGTGACCGGCCAGCTGTTCTTCATGTACGCCACGATGCTGATCGCCGTGCCGACCGCCGTGAAGATCTTCAACTGGATCGCCACCATGTGGCAGGGCTCGATGACCTTCGAGACCCCGATGCTGTTCGCTGTGGGCTTCATCTTCGTGTTCACGATGGGCGGTTTCACCGGCCTGATCCTGGCCATGGCCCCGATCGACCTGCTGCTGCAGGACACCTACTACGTCGTGGCCCACTTCCACTACGTGCTGGTGGCCGGCTCGCTGTACGCCCTGTTCGCCGGCTTCTACTACTGGGCCCCCAAGTGGACCGGCGTGATGTACAACGAGACCCGCGGCAAGATCCACTTCTGGTGGTCGCTGATCTCCTTCAACGTCACCTTCTTCCCGATGCACTTCCTGGGCCTGGCCGGCATGCCCCGCCGCTACGCCGACTACCCGATGCAGTTCGCGGACTTCAACGCCGTGGCCTCCGTGGGTGCCTTCTTCTTCGGCTTCGCCCAGGTGTACTTCTTCTTCTTCGTGGTCCTGCCGGTGATGCAGGGCAAGGGCAAGCCCGCCCCGCAGCGTCCGTGGAACGACGCCGACGGCAAGGGCGCCGAGGGCCTGGAGTGGGAAGTGCCGTCGCCGGCTCCCTTCCACACCTTCGAGAACCCGCCCAAGCTGGACGCCACCGCCACCAAGGTGATCGGCTGATCGCCGGGGCCTGACCTGAACGCCATGGAGACGACCGTGTCCGCCAACCGCGACGACAGCAAGAAAGCCAACCTGCGCATGGCGCTGATCCTGGCCTCGATCGCCGCGGCGTTCTTCGTCGGCTTCATGGTCAAGATGTTCCTGCTGGGACGCTGAGAGAACGCTGGAAGCACCGTGAGCAGCGCGCGCGAAAACGTCCGCATGGTGGGCAAGCTGGCCGTCGTGGCGGTCGGCATGTTCGCCTTCGGCTACGCGCTCGTGCCGATCTACAAGCACGTGTGCGAGGCGCTGGGCATCAACATCCTCGCCATCGGCGAGCGCCAGGTGCCCGGCGTGTCCAAGGCGCCGGCGAACACCCAGGTCGACACCAGCCGCACCATCACCGTCGAGTTCGACGCCAACGTGCGCGGCCCCTGGCAGTTCAAGCCGGCCCAGCGCTCGGTGCAGGTGCACCCGGGCGAGCTGACCACCGTGATGTACGAGTTCCAGAATGTCCAGGACCGCCGCATGGCGGCCCAGGCGATCCCGAGCTATGCGCCCAAGCAGGCGGCAGCGCACTTCAACAAGCTGGAGTGCTTCTGCTTCAACCAGTACACGCTGGAGCCGGGCGAGAAGAAGCAGTGGCCGGTGGCCTTCGTCATCGACCCCAAGCTGTCGAAGGACGTGACCACCATCACGCTCTCGTACACCTTCTTCGAGGTCGGCGCCAAGACGCCCGCCGCCCCGACGGCCGCCCTGGGCTCGCAGGAGCCGCGCTCGTGAGCGACGCCGAGGCCATGAACACGCCCGCGCACCAACGCAAAGGCTCGATGCTCCAGTCCGCCAAGGCCGTCGCCTGGGCGTTCCTGGGCATCCGCAAGAACAGCGATTACCAGCAGGACATGGGCAGGCTCAACCCGTTCCACGTCATCGCGGTGGCCCTGGTGGCCGTCGCCGTGTTCGTGGGCGGCCTGATCGGCCTGGTCCACTGGGTCGTGAAGTGATTCGACAGATTCGACAGATACAAGAGTTTCGGAAACCAGGAGTAGAAGACATGAGTTCCAGCGCACCCGGCACGACGCCGTACTACTACGTGCCCCAGCCGTCGCGCCATCCGGCGTTCGCCGCCTTCGGCCTGTTCTTCGTCATCCTGGGCGCGGGCCAGTGGATCAACGGCGTCGAGTGGGGCAAGTGGTCCCTGTTCTTCGGCCTGGCCTGGTTCGCCGTGATCCTGTTCCAGTGGTTCCGCGACGCCATCGGCGAGAGCGAGCACGGCCAGTACAGCCGCAAGATCGACATCTCCTACCGCTGGAGCATGAGCTGGTTCATCTTCTCCGAGGTGATGTTCTTCGGCGCCTTCTTCACCGCCCTGTGGTGGATGCGCTCGCACTCGGTGCCCGCCCTGGGCGGCCTCGAGAACAGCCTGGTGTGGCCCGACTTCAAGGCCGTCTGGCCCAGCGTCGCCCCCGGCGTGACCGCCTCGCCGGCCGGCATCGTCGAGCCGTTCCAGACCATGACCCCGTTCTGGCTGCCGACGATCAACACCGCGCTGCTGCTGTCCTCCGGCGTCACCCTGACCATCGCGCACCACGCGCTGCAGGTGGGCAACCGCTCCAAGACCATCACCTGGATGTGGGCCACCGTCATCCTGGGCATCGTCTTCCTGTTCGTGCAGGGCTACGAGTACGCCCATGCCTACGCCGACCTGAACCTCAAGCTCACGTCCGGTGCCTACGGCTCCACCTTCTTCCTGCTGACCGGTTTCCACGGCTTCCACGTGTTCGTCGGCATGCTGATGCTGCTGTTCATCACCCTGCGCCTGCAGAAGGGCCACTTCACCGCCGAGCGCCACTTCGGCTTCGAAGGCGCCGCCTGGTACTGGCACTTCGTGGACGTGGTGTGGCTGGGCCTGTACATCCTCGTCTACTGGATGTAATCGGCGACGGTTCCGCCAACGCCAACCATGCCAAGGGCCGCATTCGCGGCCCTTGTGCATTGGCGGGAGCGGCGGCTCAGGCGCCGGCGGGGATGCCCGTGGGTCGGATGTAGCCGAATTTCCAGGCCAGCAGGATGCAGACGAACAGCAGGATGGAAAAGCCCACACGGAACGCCAGGGCGCGGGCCATGTGCCGGCCCTTGGCCTGGCCTTCCTCGCCCTCGCGACCGCGCATCATGAAGTACAGGGCGCTGCCCAGGCTGCCGAGGATGGCCACGAAGGCCGCGATGACGAGGAAGACTTTCATGGAGGCGATTATCCGGTGCCCGATCTGAAGACCCTGCGCTTCTGGCTGGTGGCCCTGGCCGCGGCCGCCGGCCTGGCCGCCACCTTCTCGCTCGGCCTGTGGCAGTGGGGCCGCGCGCAGCAGAAGCTGGCGCTGCAGGCCGCCACCGAATCGCGGCAGGCGCTGCCGCCGCTGGAGCCCGGCGTGCTGCTGTCGCAGGACGGCTCGGCCGACCTGCTGCATCGCGCCGTGACGCTGCGCGGACAGTGGCTCGCGCAGCACACCGTCTACCTGGACAACCGCCAGATGCAGGGCCGGCCCGGCTTCTACGTGGTCACCCCGCTGCGCCTGGCCGGCAGCGAGGCGGTGGTGCTGGTCCAGCGGGGCTGGGCCCCGCGCAACTTCGTCGACCGCGCCCGGCTGCCGCCGGTGGACACGCCGGGCGGCGAGGTCACGCTCACCGGCCGCATCGCCCCGGCGCCGGCGAGGCTGTACGAGTTCGACGGCGCGGCCGCCGGCCCCATCCGGCAAAATCTCGACCTGGCCGCGTTCCGCGCAGAAACCGGCCTGCCCCTGGTGGGCGGGTCCGTGCAGCAGACCGGCGCTCCTTCCGAGGGCCTGCTGCGTGACTGGCCGGTGCCGGCCAGCGGCGCCGACAAGAACTACGGCTACGCCTTCCAGTGGTGGGGGCTGTGCAGCCTCATCCTCGTCCTCTATGTCTGGTTCCAATTCATCGCTCCCCGACGCCGACGCCGGCACTGACGCCGGCCACGCCCGCCAAGGCCTCCTCGACGAGCCGCTGCAGATGTCCGTGCACTCCCTGCCCGTTCCGGGCGAGGCCGCGCAGGACGACGCGCGCCGCACCCGCTCGGGCCGCTGGAAGATGCTGGCGGTGCTGGCGGTGTGCGCCGCGCCCGTCATCGCCTCGTACTTCACCTACTACGTGATCCGCCCGGAGGGCCGCCGCAACTTCGGCGAGCTGGTCGAGCCGCAGCGCCCGCTGCCCGCGCTCACCGCGATCACGCTGGACGGCGCGCCGGTGCCGCTGCCGTCGCTGAAGGGCCAGTGGCTGCTGGTCAGCGTCTCCAGCGGCCAGTGCGGCCCGGCCTGCGAGAACCACCTGTACCTGCAGCGCCAGCTGCGCGAGATCCTGGGCAAGGACAAGGACCGCCTGGACCGCGTCTGGCTCATCGACGACATGGCGCCCGTGCCCGAGGCGCTCAAGCCCGGGCTGCGCGAGTCCACGGTGCTGCGCGTGGACGGCCAGCAGCTGCGCCAGTGGCTGGCGCCCGCGCCGGGCCAGGCGCTGGCCGACCACCTCTACGTGGTCGACCCCATGGGCAACTGGATGATGCGCTTCCCCGCGGGCATGGACCGCGAGGCGGCCGCCAAGGCCAAGCGGGACCTGGAGCGCCTGATGCGCGCCTCCGCGGGCTGGGACGAGGCGGGGCGCAAGTGAGCGAGGCCGGCGTTCCCCTGTACGACCTCACCCCGGTCGTGCGCGTGATGCTCCTGGGCATCGCGATCGCCCTCGGGCCGCTGGCCTGGGTGTGGCTGCGAAACCGCAAGAAGCCGCTGGCGCGGCGCCTCGCGGCGCTCACGGCGCTGACCCTCTTCCTCACCTTCGACCTGGTGCTGTTCGGCGCCTTCACCCGCCTGACCGACTCCGGCCTGGGCTGTCCCGACTGGCCCGGCTGCTACGGCGAGTTCACCCCGCTGGGCGCGCACAAGGAGATCAGCCAGGCCCAGGCGGCCATGCCCACCGGCCCGGTCACGCACACCAAGGCCTGGATCGAGATGATCCACCGCTACCTGGCCACCGGCGTGGGTGTCCTGATCCTCACGCTGGCCGTCGCCAGCTGGCTGCGCCGGCGCGAGCTGCCGGTCCATCCGGGCTGGCCGCTGCTCACGCTGGCCTGGGTCTGCGTGCAGGGCGCCTTCGGCGCGCTCACGGTGACCCTGAAGCTGCAGCCGGCCATCGTCACCCTGCACCTGCTCGGGGGCCTGCTGCTGCTGGCGCTGCTGTGCCGGCAGGCCATGGGCTATGCACAGGCCCATGGCAGCCTCGCGCCGCGCCCGGTCACGCCGGGCCTGCGCGGCGGGCTGGTCGCCGGCCTGGTCCTGCTGTGGCTGCAGGTCGCCCTGGGCGGCTGGGTCAGCACCAACTACGCGGTGCTCGCCTGCGCCGAGTTCCCCCGCTGCCAGGGCAGCTGGTGGCCGCCGATGGACTTCGCCCAGGGCTTCGAGCTGTGGCGCCCGCTGGGCCTGACCGCCGCCGGCGAGCACATCACCTTCGCAGCGCTCACCGCCATCCACTACGCCCACCGGCTCATGGCCTATGCGCTGCTCGCGGTCCTCGTGGTGCTGGGCCTGCGGCTCATGCGCGTGGGGCTCGCCCGGCAGGGCCGCGTGCTGCTGGCGCTGGCCGGCTGGCAATTCCTCACCGGCCTGAGCAACGTCGTGATGGACTGGCCGCTCGTGGCCGCCGTCAGCCACACCGGGGGCGCCGCCGCCCTGGTGGTGGCCTTCACCTGGACCCTGGCCTCGTGCCGGGCCCGAGACAACCAACGCGCGCCTTCCGCGCTCGCCGCGCAGGGAGCGCGCCCATGAATCGTCTGTCCCAGTTCTACGCGCTCACCAAGCCCCGCGTCGTCCAGCTGATCGTCTTCTGCGCCGTCATCGGCATGGTGCTGGCCGTGCCCGGCGTGCCGACCTGGGAGGCGGTGGAGCGCGGCGCCATCGCCTCGGTGGGCATCTGGCTGGTCGCCGGCGCCGCCGCGGCCTTCAACTGCCTGGTCGAGAAGAGCATCGATGCCAAGATGAAGCGCACCGCCTGGCGCCCGACCGCCAAGGGCGAGCTGTCCGACACGCAGACCCTGGTGTTCGCCACCGTGCTGTGCGCGCTGGGCTCCTGGCTGCTGTGGGTCGCGGTGAACCCGCTGACCATGTGGCTGACCTTCGCCACCTTCGTCGGCTACGCCATCGTCTACACGGTGATCCTCAAGCCCCTGACCCCGCAGAACATCGTGATCGGCGGCGCCTCGGGCGCGATGCCGCCGGTGCTGGGCTGGGCCGCGATGACGGGCGAGGTCAGCCCGCAGGCGCTGATCCTGTTCCTGATCATCTTCCTGTGGACGCCCCCGCACTTCTGGGCCCTGGCCCTGTACCGCGTGGAGGACTACCGCAAGTCCGGCCTGCCGATGCTGCCGGTCACGCACGGGAACGAATTCACCCGGCTGCAGATCCTGCTCTACACCTTCGTGCTGTTCGCGGCCTGCCTGCTGCCCTTCGCGGCGGGCATGAGCGGCTGGCTGTACCTGGTGGCCGCCGTCGTGCTGAGCGCCGGTTTCTGCTGGTACGGCTGGCGCCTGTGGCGCGCCTACTCCGACGCGCTGGCCCGCAAGACCTTCCGCTTTTCCCTGATCCACCTGAGCGCGCTGTTCGCGGCGCTGCTCGTCGACCACTACATCGCCTGACCCGCCTGAAGCCATGAACCGCCGCTTCGCCCTGGCCTCGCTGGCCGCCGCCGCCTTCCTGTCCGCCTGCGGCCAGTCGAAGCCGCCCTTCCACTCGGTGGACGTCACCGGCGCCGACTACGCCAAGGACTTCGCCCTCACCGACCACGACGGCCAGCCGCGCACCCTGCAGGACTTCCGCGGCAAGCTGGTGGTGCTGTTCTTCGGCTACACGCAGTGCCCGGACGTCTGCCCCACGACGCTGACCGACCTGGCCGAGGTCAAGCGCCAGCTCGGCCCGGACGGCGACAAGCTGCAGGGCCTGTTCGTCACCGTGGACCCCGAGCGCGACACCCCCGAGGTGCTCAAGGCCTACATGGCCAACTTCGACCCCGCCTTCCTCGCCCTGCGCGGCACGCCGGCCCAGCTCGAGGAAGTGGCCAAGGACTTCAAGGTCTACTACAAGAAGGTCGAGGGCAAGGCGCCGGGCGCCTACACCATGGACCACTCGGCGGCCCACCTGGTGTACGACACCCAGGGGCGCCTGCGGCTGTACGTGCGCCCGGGCACCGGGCCCAAGGTGCTGGCCGAGGACCTGAAGCTGCTGCTCAAGTCCTGAGCCGAAGCCGAAGCCGGAGCCGGAGCCGGAGCCGGAGCCTGGCCCTGCGCCGGGCCCCGGGCCGGCTCACTCCGCCTTGATGCCCCGCATCGCGATCACGCCGCCGAGCAGCGCGGTGTCGGTCTTGATGCGGTTGGCCAGGCCCTCGGACGAGGTGCCGGCCACCTGCCAGCCCTGCTGGAACAGCTTCTGGCGCACGTCGGCCGATCGGGTGATCTCGCTGATCAGGGCCGACAGTCGCGCGATGACCGGGCGCGGCATCGAGGACGGCGCGGCCACGCCGTTCCACACCTCGAGCTGCAGGCCGCGCGTGATGCCCTGCTCGTCGAGGCTGGGGAATTCGGGCACCAGCGAGCTGCGGCCGGTGGAGGTCACCCCGATGGCGCGCAGCCGGCCCGAGCGGATGTGCGGCAGGGCCAGGCCCGGCGGCAGCAGCGCGAGCTGGAGCTGGCCGCTGATCATCGCGGTGATGACCTGCGGGTTGCCGGGGTAGGGCACATGCACCGGCGCGATGCCGGTGCGCGACTTCAGCAGCTCCATGCCGATGTGGGACACCGTGCCCACGCCCGGCGAGCCGTAGCTCCACTTGTTGCCGGCGTTGCGCGCGGCCAGGAAGAACTCGGTGCCGCTGGCGCCCGGCGCGCCGGCCGGCGCGGTGAGCAGCAGGGGGGCGGTACCGATCAGGCTGATCGGCGCGAAATCCTTGAGCGGGTCGTAGGGCACCGCCGGGTTGAGCAGCTTGGCGATGGTCATGTTGCCGTTGATCATCAGGCCCAGCGTGTGGCCGTCGGTGGCCTTGGCCACCGCGTCCGCGGCGATGTTGCCGCCGGCGCCGACGCGGTTCTCCACCACCACCGGCTGGCCCAGGGCCTTGGACAGCGGCTCGGCCAGGGTGCGCGCGGTGAGGTCGGGCGAGGACCCGGCGGGGAAGCCCACGATCAGGTGCACCGGGCGGCTCGGCCAGGACGGGGTCGCCGCCGCGGACGCTGCCGGGCGGGCGCTGCGGGGCGCGGCCGGCTGTGCGAGCACGGGGCCGCCGGCGGCGGCGAGGGACAGCGCCAGCCACTGGCGGCGGGACAGGTCGGGGCGGTTCATGGGCAGATCTCCTTGGGAAGATGCTAACGCGCGAAGGCGCGTCAGAAATTGATGGCGCGGATGGCGCGGCGCGGGTCGGCGCGCATGGCGTCGCAGGCCTCGTCCATCCACTTCAGGCAGCGGCGCGCGTCGAGCTCGTGGTCGGGCAGCAGCGCCACGGCGACGTGGAACTTCAGCGTGGTGGCGCGCGGCAGGGCCCGCGCCTCCTGCAGGCCCTGGGCCACCACCTGCTGCGCCCGGGCCAGGGCCGCAGGGCCGGTGGTGGGGCCTTCGATCAGCAGGGCGAAGTCGCGCTCGCCGGTGCGGGCCGCCACGTCGATGTCGGCTGCGGCGCGCCGCAGGATGGAGGCGGCCACCACCAGCGCGCGGTTGGCGGCCTCGCGGCCGAGCTCCTCGACCAGCGCCTCGTGGTTGGACAGCCGCACGCCCAGCACCGCGCAGGCATGGTGCAGGTTGCGGGCGCGCGCGAGGGCGTCGTCCAGGCGGCTGACCAGGGTACCGCGGTCCTGCAGGCCGGTCAGGGCGTCGGTGTGGTGCAGCTCGGCGGCGCGCTGCCCGGTGTGGCGGCGGCGCGCGGCGCGGCGGCTCAGGGCGTAGTACAGCACCGGCATCTGCATCGCCGTGCCGACGCCCAGGCCCCAGTGGCCCGGGCCGACGTCCCGCCCCACCCAGCCCATTTCCTGCGCGAGCGAGAGGGCGGCCATCCCGGCCCCGGGCAGGAAGCCCACGGCGATCCAGCCGGTGGCGGCGTCGCGTCCCTTGCGCCAGGCCAGCACGATCAGCCCGGCGCCCACCAGCAGGGCGCCGGCGACCAGGTGGTTCACCAGCGCCTGGCTGGCCGCCGTATCGACGAAGGCGTGCATCGCCACGGCGGAGAGCAGCGCCGCCAGGAAGCTCCAGCAGGCCAGGTTCAGGGCCCGCGAGAAGCGCGCCGGCTCGGTGACCACCTTCACCAGCCAGAGGCCGGCGGCGGCGGCCGTCCCGGGGCTGATGCGGTGGGCCAGCGCGTCCCAGTCGGGCTCGCCAGGCCAGAGGTGGCGGCTGGCGACGCCCAGCGACACCGCCTGGGCCAGCCCCAGCAGCAGCAGGTAGGCGGCGAAGGCGGCGAAGTTGCGGTCACGCTCGGCGACCGCATGGCCGGCCGAGGCCGCGACCAGCAGGCCGATCATGCCGAAGTAGGCCCCGGCGGCGAGGTCTCCCGAGGTGGGCGCGACGGCCGCGGCCTGGGCCCAGGCGGTGGCCGCGGGCGCCACGCCGAGTACCAAGGTGTACGGAATGCGTCGGATGGTTTTCACCCGGCCGATTGTTTCCCAACGGACGCGCATGAAAAAGCCCGGCATGCCGGGCTTCGGGGGCTTGTGGGGCCGACGCGACGCCGGGTCAGGCGTAGGCGGCCAGCGCCTTCTTCATCTTCTTCATCGCGGCGGCCTCGATCTGGCGGATCCGCTCGGCGGACACGCCGTACTCGGCGGCCAGCTCGTGCAGGGTCATGCCGCCGGAGCCGTCGTCATTCACCTTGAGCCAGCGCTCCTCGACGATCCGGCGGCTGCGCGGGTCCAGTTCCTCGAGCGCGGCGGCGATGCCGTCGCTGGCCAGCTGGTCACGCTGGCGCGACTCGATCACCGCGGTGGGCTCGTGGCTGGCGTCGGTCAGGTAGGCGATGGGGCCGAAGGCGTCCTCGCCGTCGTCGCCGGGCGCAGGGTCGAGCATCACGTCGCCGCCGGCCATGCGGGTTTCCATCTCCATGACCTCTTCACGCTTGACGTTCAGCTCGCGGGCCATGACGTCGATCTGCGCGTCGGTCAGCGTCTCGCGGTGGGTCGGGGCGTCGGCCTCGTCCTTGAAGCCCTGCTTCATGGAGCGCAGGTTGAAGAACAGCTTGCGCTGGGCCTTGGTGGTCGCCACCTTGACCATGCGCCAGTTCTTTAGGATGTACTCGTGGATCTCGGCCTTGATCCAGTGCAGGGCGTAGGAGACCAGGCGCACGCCCTGGTCCGGGTCGAAGCGCTTGACGGCCTTCATCAGGCCGATGTTGCCTTCCTGGATCAGGTCGCCATGGGGCAGGCCGTAGCCCAGGTACTTGCGCGAGACCGACACCACCAGCCGCAGGTGCGACAGCACCAGCTTCCCGGCGGCTTCCAGGTCGTTCTGGTCGCGCAGCTTGCGGGCGTAGTCCTGCTCCTCTTCCGGGGTGAGCATGGGCAGGCGGTTGACCGCGGAGATGTAGGCGTCGAGGTTGCCCAGCGACGGGACCATGGACCAGGCGTTGGCCGTGGCCAGGCCGGTGCGGGGCAGGGTGAGGGCGGTGGACATTCGGGAAGGTCCTTTCTCGTAAGCTTCTGGAATGTTAGCACTCGATTCGATAGAGTGCTAACAGCCGAGTTCCCTACGCCATGACGCCCGACACCTGCATCCTGAGCCTGACCACCACCGTCGCCAGCGAGGCCGACGCCGGCCGCCTCGCCCAGGGCCTGCTGGCCGCCCGCCTGGCCGCCTGCGTGCAGGTGGAGGCGGGGCTGGTCTCCCATTACCGCTGGCAGGGGACGGTCCAGGCCGACCCGGAGTGGCGGCTCACGGCCAAGACCCTGCCGGGGCTGCGGCTGGCGGTGGAGGCCTTCCTGGCCGACCACCACCCGTACGACCTGCCCCAGGTCCTGTGGCAGGCGATGGAGGCCGGCGCGGCCTATGCCGAATGGGTGCGCGGGGAGGTCAGCGCACCTGCAGGCGCGGTTCCGAACCCGCCGGCGTGACCTCGCCCACCACCGCGGCGGCGTCGAAGCCGTGGCGTCGGAAGGTGGCCAGCACGGCGTCCACCGCGCCCGGCTCGCACGAGACCAGCAGGCCGCCGCTGGTCTGCGGGTCGGACAGCAGGGCCTGGTGGGCGGGATCGAAGCCGGCCGGCAGGCCGACCTCGGTGCCATAGCCCGCCCAGTTGCGGCCCGACGCCCCGGTGACGAAGCCGGCGCGCGCCAGCGCCTCCACCCCGGGCAGCACCGGCACCTTCGCCCAGTCCAGCGTGATGCCGACGCCGGCGCCGCGCGCCAGCTCCAGCGCGTGGCCGGCCAGGCCGAAGCCGGTGACGTCGGTGAGCGCATGCACGCCGGGCAGGGCCGCCAGCTCGGGGCCGGGGGTGTTCAGGCGGGTGGTGGTCTCGATCATGCGGGCGTAGCCGGCGGCGTCGAGCTGCTCCTTCTTCAGGGCGGCGGACAGCACGCCCACGCCCAGGGGCTTGCCCAGGACCAGCCGGTCGCCGGCGCGGGCGTCGGCGTTGCGCTTGACCTGCTTGGGGTGCACCAGGCCCAGGGCCACCAGGCCGTAGATCGGCTCGACCGAGTCGATGGTGTGGCCGCCCGCGATCGGGATGCCGGCGGCGCGGCACACCGACTGGCCGCCCTCCAGGATGCGGCCGATGGTGGCGGTGGACAGCACGCTCACCGGCATGCCCACCAGGGCCAGCGCCATGATCGGGCGGCCGCCCATGGCGTAGACGTCGGAGATGGCGTTGGTCGCGGCGATGCGCCCGAAGTCGAACGGGTCGTCGACGATGGGCATGAAGAAGTCGGTGGTGGCGATCAGCGCCTGGTCGTCATTGAGCTGGTAGACGGCGGCGTCGTCTGCGGTCTCGATGCCCACCAGCAGTTCGGGGGGCAGCGGCATGCCGCCGGTGCCCTTGAGGATCTCGGAGAGCACGCCCGGGGCGATCTTGCAGCCGCAGCCGCCGCCATGCGAGAGGGAGGTCAGGCGCGGTTCGGTGGGCGGGGTCGTGGCGTTCATGGTGTGGCGGGATCCTGGAGGTCCTGGAGGAGTTGGAGCAGGGCGGCGCGCTCGGCCTCGGGCTCGAACAGCGGCGCGCGAAGTGCACATTGTCCGCGCAGGCGGGCCAGCAGGCCGGCCGGGTCCGCCTGGGTGTCGCGGCATTCGCGCAGCAGGGCGGCCAGGCGGGCCGCATCGTCATGCGGGAAGTAGCCGGCGTAGTCGGCGCCGAGCATGCCGACGTTGCCGCCCACCCGCGAGGCCAGCACCGGCGTGCCGCTGCGCACCGCCTCGAGCACCACATGGGCGCCGCCCTCCATGGCGCTGGTGATCACCAGCACATGGGCGCGGGCGATCGCCAGGCGGGCGCGCGCGTGCGAGAGCCCGCCGAGCCAGCGGTAGGTGGGCACGTCCACCTCGGTGCGGATGGCGGCTTCGGCCCACTCCGGATCGAGCGCCTCGCCGATGTGGTCGATGCGGATGTCGTTGCGGCCCTCGAGCTGGCGCGCTGCCTGCATCAGCGTCTGCGGGCTCTTGACCGAGCGCATGTGGCCCACCATCACCGCCCGCAGCAGGCGCGGCGATTTCGCCTTGGGCGCGCTGGCCGGGGCGGACTGGTAGATCACGCGGGCCTTGGCGCGCACCGGCGGCGGCAGGGCCTGCAGGCCCTGCTCCTGCAGCACCACCAGGCGCTGCGCGGACTCCAGCGACTGCTTGGCGCGGCGGTCGCTGAAGATGTCGTGGTACAGGTCCGTGCCGGTGAGGACGACGGCCAGGCCCTGCGGGCCGCGGGCCTTGTCCCAGGCGCGGATCGCCGCGGACGAGCGCCGCGCGTGCAGGGCCAGCAGGGCGACGTCGCGCTCGGCGTGTTCGTCGGGCCAGTGGGTGAGGATGCGCACGTTGTGCGTGCGCGCGAGCAGCTGGCGCCAGCGCTTGGCGGTGCGCCAGTTGCCGTTGTTGGCATCTTCGAGGGCGGGGCTGACGAGGGCGATGGAGGGGCGTGGCACCGGGCGTTTATACGCGCTCGCGCCAGGCGCTCCCGGCATGCGCCCGCGCGCCGCCCTCGCCGGACCGCGCCGGACCGCGCCGGACCGCGCCGGACCGCGCCGGACCGCGCGATGCCGTGTTCCCGGCATCGGTTCTAATAGCGGCTTCCGGGCGCCTTCACACACCCGGTATCCACGGAGAAACCCATGTCCACGATCCAACGGCGCGCCGTCCTGGCCGCCGCATGCCTGGCCGCAGCCGGCCTGTCCTCGCCGGCCTTCGCGCAGGCCCGCACCTTCCGCATCACCGCCATCCCCGACGAGTCGCCCACCGAGCTGGCCCGCAAGGCCGCGCCCCTGGTCAAGTACCTCGAGCAGCGACTGGGCATGAAGGTCGAATACACCCCCGTCACCGACTACGCCGCCGCGGTCGAGGCGCTGGCCAACCAGCAGGTCGACATGGCCTGGTACGGCGGCTTCACTTTCGTGCAGGCCCTGCACCGCTCGGGCGGCAAGGTCGTCCCGCTGGTGCAGCGCGAGGAGGACGAGAAGTTCCGCTCGGTCTTCATCACCACCGACGACAGGATCAAGGCGCTGGCCGACCTCAAGGGCAAGACCCTGAGCTTCGGCTCGCAGTCGTCCACCTCCGGCCACCTGATGCCGCGCAGCTTCCTGCTGGCCGGCGGCGTGGACCCGGAGAAGGACCTCAAGCGCGTCGCCTATTCCGGCGCGCACGACGCCACCGTGGCCGCCGTGGCCTCGGGCAAGGTCGACGCCGGCGCGCTGAACATCTCGGTCTGGGAGAAGCTGGTCGCCGACAAGAAGGTCGCCCCGGCCAAGGTGCGCGTGTTCCACACCACGCCGCCGTACTACGACTACAACTGGACGGTCCACGCCGACATGCCCGCCGCCCAGCGCGAGAAGCTGGCCCGGGCCTTCCTCGACCTGTCCCGTGCCACGCCCGAGGGCAGGGACATCCTCGAGCTGCAGCGCGCGACGAAGTTCGTGGCCACCAGGGCCGAGAACTACAAGGGCATCGAGGCCGCGGCCCGCAACGCCGGCCTGCTGAAGTAAGCCGCGCGTGCGCCTCGAGCTCGACGCCCTGTCGGTGCGCCACCCCGGCGCCGCGCGCGGCGCGGCGCCCGCGCTGCACCCGCTGGCGCTGCGCGTCGAGCCGGGCGAGCAGCTGGCCGTGATCGGCCCCTCGGGCGCGGGCAAGACCTCGTTGCTTCACGCCCTGGCCTGCGCGCTGCGGCCGGCCTCGGGCACGCTGCGCCTGGACGGGCGCGACCCCTGGTCGCTGCCCGCGGGCGACCTGCGCCGGCTGCGCGGCGCGCTGTTCCTCGCGCCCCAGGTGCCGCCGCTGCCGCCGCGCCAGCGCGTGGTGACCGCGGTGCTGGCCGGCCGCCTGCCCCGCATCGGGCTGTGGCACAGCCTGCGCAGCCTGTTCTACCCCACGGCCATTCCCGAAGCCGAGGCCGCGCTCGCGGCCTTCGACCTCGACGACAAGCTGTTCGCGCGGGTCGACCGCCTCTCCGGCGGCGAGCGCCAGCGCGTGGGCCTGGCCCGCGCCCTGGTGGCGCACCCGCGGCTGCTGCTGGTGGACGAGCCGCTGTCGGCGCTGGACCCGGCGCGCGCCGCGCAGGCCATGGCCACGCTCACCGGCGCGGCGCGCGAGCAGGGCGCCACCCTGGTGTGCACCCTGCACGACGTGCCGATGGCGCTGCGCAGCTTCCCGCGCATCCTGGGCCTGGCCGACGGCCGCCTGCAGTTCGACCTGCCCAGCGCCGAGGTCACGCCCGCGCGCCTGCGGGCGCTGTACGCCCACCACCTCGACGAGCTCGAGCACCCCGCGCCGCCGCACGAGCCGCCGCCCCCGGCCGGTCCCGCGCCGGTGGTGATGCAGTGCCGGTGAGGCCATGAGCGCCGGACCGTCCCGCGCCGGCTCGCGCCCCCCCGGGGCCGCGACCCGCCTGGCCCTCTCGCCCGCGCGCCGCGACCCCGCCTGGCGCGGGCGCCTGGCCCTGCTGCTCGCGGCCGGGGTGGTCTTGTGGCCGCTGCTGGTGCTGGCCGAGTTCAAGCCCTGGACCCTGCTGTCCGAGGACAGCCTGCGCCCCGCGCTGCGCTTCCTCGCCGACTTCTTCCCGCCGCGCGTGGACGGCGAGTTCCTCGCCCTGGTGGTGCGCGAGACCTGGCGCACCGTGGCCATCGCCACCGCCGGCCTGGTGCTGGGGCTGGCGCTGGCGATCCCGCTGTCGCTGCTGTCGGTGCGCACGCTGTCAGTCTCCGCGCTGGCCGGCCGCATGGCCGCCGGGCCGGCGCTGGCGCGCTGGTGCGTGCGCGCGGTGCTGGTCATCCTGCGCAGCGTTCCCGAACTGATCTGGGCCCTGGTGTTCGTGCGCGTGGTGGGCCTGGGGCCCACCGCCGGCGTGTTCGCCATCGCGCTGACCTACGGCGGCATGCTGGGCAAGGTCTATGGCGAGATCCTGGAGAGCGGCGAGGCGCAGGCGGCCACCGCCCTGCTTCGCAACGGCGCCGGCCGCCTGCAGGCTTTCTTTTACGGCCTGCTGCCGCAGAACGCCGCGGAGCTCACGAGCTACACGGTCTACCGGTGGGAGTGCGCGATCCGCTCCTCCGCGGTCCTCGGCTTCGTCGGCGCGGGCGGGCTGGGGCAGCAGATGGACAACTCGATGAAGATGTTCAACGGCTCCGAGGTGGCCACGCTGCTGGGGGTCTTCGTCGCCCTGGTGGCGCTGACCGACCGCCTCTCGTCCTTCCTGCGGCGGGTGCTGGGATGACGGACCCGGTCAGGCCCCCGCTGCCGCGCGCCGCCAACGAGACCTGGCGGCTGCCGCCGCCGCTGTTCGACGCGCGCTGCAAGGCCTGCTGGTTCATGCTGGGCCTCGTGGCGCTGGTCGTCGCCAGCTTCTGGTCGCTGGACCTGCAGTGGGCGAAGTTCCTCTCCGCCGACGCGATGCGGCGCATGGGCCGCTTCCTCGGCGAGCTGCTCACGCCCAGCCTCGAGCCGCGCTTCCTCGCCAGGCTGCTGCCGGCCACGCTGGAGACGCTGGCGATGTCCATCGTCGGCACGCTGCTCGCCGTCGCGGGCGGCCTGTTGCTGGCCCTGCCCGCCAGCCGCACCCATGCTGACGACCCGGCGCGCTGGCGCGGCGCCAGCCGCCTGCTGCTGAATGCGCTGCGCAGCGTGCCCGAGCTGATGTGGGCGGCGCTGCTGCTGGTGGCCGCCGGCCTCGGCCCGATGGCGGGCACGCTGGCCCTGGCGCTGCACACCGCCGGCGTGCTGGGGCGCCTGTTCGCCGAGGCCATCGAGAACGCGCCCGGGGGGCCGGCCTTCGCGCTGCGCGTGCGCGGCGTGCCCGAGGGCCGGGTGCTGCTGTACGCCACCCTGCCGCAGGTGCTGCCGCAGCTTCTGAGCTACACGCTGTATCGCTGGGAGAACAACATCCGCGCCGCCGCCGTCCTGGGCGTGGTCGGCGCGGGCGGCCTGGGCCAGATGCTGGCCTTCCACCTGGGCCTGTTCCAGATGGCCGAGACCGCCTCGGTGCTGGCGGCCATGCTGGTGCAGGTCCTGCTGGTCGACGCCCTCAGCTACCTGGCGCGCCAGGCGCTCTCGCGCTGAGGACCTCCCGGCCCGCAGCGTGCGTCGCTGCGTGTGCGTCGCTGCGCCCCAAGGGGCGCGCGCCAGCCCGGTGCGGGCCGGCGCCGCGCGGCGCTCAGTCCTGCCCGAGGAGGGCGGAGGCGAACTCGCGGGCGCTGAAGGTCTCGAGGTCCTCGAGCTTCTCGCCCACGCCGATGAAGTACACCGGCACCGGGCCGCCGGCGCGGCCCGCGCCCCACTGTGCGATGGCGGCGAGCACGCCGCCCTTGGCAGTGCCGTCGAGCTTGGTCACCACCAGGCCGGTGAGGCCCAGCGCGGCGTCGAAGGCCTTGACCTGGGCGAGCGCGTTCTGGCCGGTGTTGCCGTCGATGACCAGCAGCACCTCGTGGGGGGCGGTGGCATCCGCCTTCTGCACGACGCGCTTGATCTTCTTCAGTTCCTCCATGAGGTGCAGCTGCGTCGGCAGGCGCCCGGCGGTGTCGACCAGGACCACGTCCTTGCCGCGCGCCCGGCCCGCGCTCACCGCGTCGAAGCTCACCGCCGCCGGGTCGCCGCCGGCCTGGCTCACGATCTCCACCGTGTTGCGGTCGGCCCAGATCGCCAGCTGCTCGCGCGCCGCGGCGCGGAAGGTGTCGGCCGCCGCCAGCAGCACCGAGGCGCCCTCGTCGGCGAGGTGCTTGGTGAGCTTGCCGATGGAGGTGGTCTTGCCCGCGCCGTTGACGCCGGCGACCATGATCACGGTGGGCTGCTGCTCGCCGATCACCAGCGGTTTCTGCAGCGGCGTGAGCAGCTGCGCGAGCACGTCGGCCAGGATGTTCTTGACCTGCACCGGGCGCGTCGCGCCGGTCGAGGCGACCTTGCGCTTGACCTCGGCGAGCAGCCACTCGGTGGCCTGCACGCCGGTGTCCGCCAGCAGCAGGGCGGTCTCGAGCTCCTCGTACAGGGTGTCGTCGATCTGGCCGCCGGTGAAGACCTGGGTCAGGCTGGAGCCGGTCTTGCGCAGGCCGGCGCTCAGGCGGCTGAACCAGCCCTGGCGCGCCGCGGCTACCGGCGCCGCGGGCGCCGCGGGCGCCGCCGCCGGGGCGGGCAGGTCCATGGCGCGCACCAGCGCGCTGCCGATCAGGCTGCCGCCGGCAGGGACGACGGGGGCCGCCGGTGCATCAGTCGCGGCGGGCGCCGGGGCTGCCGCCGCCGGGGTGGCCTCCAGGCCAGGTGTCGGGCCGGGCCCGGGTGCGGGGGCGACCCCGGACGGCGCGGGCCCAGGCGCGGCGGCAGCTGCAGGTGCGGGCGCGGCCCCGGGGGCCGGCGCGGAAGGCACGGCCGCGGGCGCGGGCGTCGCGGATGCGACAGCCGAGGCTTCTGGCGCGGGTACCGGCGCCGGGGGTTTTTTCCGGAAGAAACTGAACATCGATAAGCTTGGAGAACTCTCAGGATTCTATGAAACCGCTCCTCAAGCGCCTGCTCCTCGCCTGTAGCCTCTCGCTGGGTTTCATCGGCCCGGCCCCTGCGTCCACCGCGCCGCCTGCCGAGGCTCCTGTCCCCATCTCCCGCTTCACGCTGTCCAACGGCATGACCCTGGTGGTCAAGCCCGACCGGCGCGCACCCACCGCGATCCACATGCTGTGGGTGCGCGTGGGCTCCATCGACGAGGTGGACGGCGCCAGCGGCATCGCCCACGTGCTGGAGCACATGCTGTTCAAGGGCACGCGCTCGCTCAAGCCCGGCGAGTACTCGCGCCGCATCGCCGCCCTGGGCGGCCGCGACAACGCCTTCACCACGCGTGACGTGACCGGCTACCACGAGCAGATCCCGGTGGCAAAGCTCGAGGAGGTGATGCGCCTGGAGGCCGACCGCTTCGCCAACAACCAGTGGCCCGACGACGAATTCCGCCGCGAGCTCGAGGTCGTCAAGGAGGAGCGCCGCTTGCGCGTGGAGGACCAACCCCGCAGCCGCTTCTTCGAGGTGATGAATGCCGCGGTGTGGACGGTGTCGCCTTACCGCCGTCCCATCATCGGCTGGATGACGGACCTCGAGGCGCTCACGCCCGAGGAGGTGCGCGCGTTCTACCACCGCTGGTACGTGCCGGCCAACGCCGCGGTGGTGGTGGTCGGTGACGTCGACCCGGCGCAGGTGCTGCGCATGGCTGAACGGCATTACGGCCGCATCCCCGCTGGCCCGGTGCCCGCGCGCAAGCCGCTGGCGGAGCCGCCGCAGGCCGGCCTGCGCCGCGTCGAGGTCCGGGTGCCGGCGGACCAGGCCTTCGTGGCCATGCAGTACAAGGTGCCGAAGCTGGCCTCGCTGGAAGCGGGCGCGGCGCATGACGACGCCATCGCCCTGACGGTGCTGGCCGGCATCCTCGACGGCTACCCCGGCGCGCGCCTGGACCGCGCCCTCACGCAGGGCCCGGATCGCGTCGCCGACAGCGTCGGCGCGAGCAACGGCCTGTGGGGCCGCGGCCCGCAGGTCTTCGCGCTCACCGGCGTGCCGGCCACCGGCAAGACCCCGGAGCAGGTCGAGGCGGCGCTGCGCGAGCAGGTCGCGCGCATCGCCCGCGACGGCGTGACCGAGGCCGAGCTGCAGCGGGTCAAGACCCGCTGGATCTCGGCCGAGGTCTACAAGCTCGACTCCATCTTCGGCCAGGCCCGCGAGCTGGGCATCTACTGGACGCTGGGCCTGCCCCTGGATGCCAACGAGCAGTTGATCCGCCGCCTGCGTGAGGTCACGGCGGCCCAGGTGCAGTCGGTGGCCGCGCGCTACTTCGGCGACGACCAGCTCACCGTGGGCTACCTGCGCCCGATGCCGCGCGAGGGCGCGGCCAGCCGCCCCCGCACGGCGCCGTCCGGCCTGCGCCATTGAACGCCCGAGGAAACCGCCCCGTGACCGCAATGACCCGCGCCCTGCGCCTCCTGCTCGCCGCCACGGCCCTGTGCGGACCCGCGCTCGCCTTCGCGATGCTGCCGATCCAGCACTGGACCCAGCCCGGCGGCGCGCGCATCTACCTCGTGGAGAGCCGCGTCCTGCCGATGGTCGACATCCAGCTCGATTTCGACGCCGGCACCCGCCGCGACCCCGCGGGCAAGCCCGCCCTGGCCAACTTCACCGCCAACCTGCTTGAGAAGGGGCTGGCCGCGCGCGACCCGCGCCGCGGCGCGGAGCAGCCGCCGTCGCCCTTCGACGCCGCGATGGACGAGAACCGCCTCGGCGAGGCCTGGGCCGACCTCGGCGCCAGCTTCGACGCCGAGGCCGGCGGCGACCGCATGAGTTTCTTCATCCGTTCGCTGACCGACCCCGACCTGCTCGCGCGGGCCGTGGCGCTGGCCGCGCGCCAGATCGGCGAGCCTTCGTTCCCGGCCGCGGTGTGGGAGCGTGACCGCGCACGCACCGTCGCCTCGCTGCGCGAGTCGCTCACGCGGCCGGCCACCGTGGCGGGCCGGGCCTTCATGCCCGCGGTGTTCGGCAGCCATCCCTATGGCGGCGAGACGACGGAGGAGTCCCTCGCCACGGTCTCGGTCGACGACATGCGCGCCTTCCACGCGCGCCACGTGCAGGCCTGCCAGGCTCGCATCACCATCGTCGGCGCGGTCTCGCGCGAGCAGGCCGACCGCCTGGCCGGCGCGCTGCTGGCGCGCCTGCCCGCGCCCTCGGAGGCCGGCGCCTGCCAGGCGCTGCCCGCCGTGCCCGAGGTCGCGCCCCTGGCCGCGCCGGTGCGGCGCGACATCCCCTTCGACTCGGCCCAGGCCCATGTCTTCATGGGCCAGCCGGGCTACAAGCGCAGCGACCCCGACGCCTTCCCCATGCTGGTGGGCAACTACATCCTCGGCGGCGGCGGCTTCGTCTCGCGCCTGTCGACCGAGGTGCGCGAGAAGCGCGGGCTGTCCTACAGCGTCTACAGCAGCTTCTCGCCGGGCCTGCACGCGGGCGCCTTCTTCGTCGGCCTGCAGACCCGGCCGGACCAGGCCCAGCAGGCGGTGCAGGTGGCGCGCGACGTGGTGGCCCGCTTCGTCGCCGACGGCCCCACGGCCGCCGAGCTGCAGGCGGCCAAGGACAACCTGGTCGGCGGCTTCGCCCTGCGCATCGACAGCAACCGCAAGCTGCTGGACAACGTCTCGGCGATGGCCTGGTACGACCTGCCGCTGGACTACCTGCAGACCTGGACCCGCCGTGTCGAGGCCGTCACCGTGGCCGACGTGCGCGCCGCCTTCCAGCGCAAGCTGCAGCCTGACCGCATGGTCACCGTGATCGTCGGCGGCGCGCCCGTCGTGCAATCCTCCACACGCTGAGCCTCCAGGGGGCCGGCCCGTTCCGCCGGTCGGGGCCGACAGCTTCTGTTGTTGTTCGATCCGCGCGGCCCGACACAATCCGGGCCTGTGCTGTCACGCACCGAAAGAGAGTAAGGGAGCAGAAGAGAGAAAGAGAGAAGAGGCAGACTCCACACGCGGCTTCGGCCGCGTTTTTTTTGGGCCCCCTGGTTTGCGCTTAAGCTCTCGGCCCATGCCTGCTCCCTCTCCTTCCCGCCGGGCGCCGCACGAGGTGCGCATCATCGGCGGCCAGTGGAAACGCACCAAGCTGCCCGTGGCCGACCGCCCCGGCCTGCGGCCCACGCCCGACCGCGTGCGCGAGACCCTGTTCAACTGGCTCGGCCAGGACCTCGGCGGCTGGGAGGTGGTCGATGCCTTCGCCGGCACCGGCGCGCTCGGCCTGGAGGCCGCCTCGCGCGGCGCGGCCAAGGTGCTGCTCGTGGAGCAGGAGGCGGCCCAGGTCGATGCCCTGCGGGCCCTGGTCCAGCGGCTCGAGGGCGCCGCCGGCGTCGTCACCGTGGAGCGGGGCAACGCCATCAGCGTGCTGCAGCGCCTGGGCGCCGGCCGCTGCGACCTGGTGCTGCTCGACCCCCCCTTCGATGCCGGCCTCTACGACAAGGCCCTGGCCGCCGCCGCTCCCGCCCTGCGCGCCGGCGGCTGGCTGTACCTGGAGTCGCCCTCGGCCTGGGACGACGCGGCCCTGGCGCCCTTCGGCCTGCGGGTCGAGCGCCACCTCAAGGCCGGCGCGGTCCACGCCCACCTGGTGCGGCGGGCCGACGAGGCACCGGCCCCCTGATTTCGCTTCACGCAGGAGACACCCCCATGGCCAAACCCGTGATCGCCGTCTACCCCGGCACGTTCGACCCCATGACCCTGGGCCATGAGGACGTGATCCGCCGCACGGCGCAACTGTTCGACAAGGTCATCGTCGCCGTCGCCGCGGGCCACCACAAGAAGACCCTGTTCACGCTCGAGGAGCGGCTGGCGATGGCGCGCGAGGCCGTCAGTCCCTGGCCGCAGGTCTCGGTGGAGAGCTTCAGCGGCCTGGTGCGCGACTTCGTCGTCGCCCACAACGGCAAGGCCATGGTGCGCGGCCTGCGCGCGGTCACCGACTTCGATTACGAATTCCAGCTCGCCGGCATGAACCGCCACCTCATGCCCGACGTGGAGACCGTCTTCCTCACGCCCGGCGACAAGTACCAGTTCATCTCCAGCACCCTGGTGCGCGAGATCGCCACGCTCGGCGGTGAGGTCGACAAGTTCGTTTCGCCCGCGATCCAGGCGCGGCTGATGGAGAAGGTGCGCGCCCTCAAGGGGTGACCGCGGGGCCTGCCGCCGGCCCTGCGGCTCATGTGCCTCACGCCGGCGGGGGCATGCCGGCGGGGGATAATCACGGGCTCATGAACCGGAGGAACTGCACATGGCCCTGATGATCACCGACGAGTGCATCAACTGCGACGTGTGCGAGCCCGAGTGCCCCAACGAGGCGATCTTCCTCGGGCCCGAGATCTACCAGATCGACCCGGCCAAGTGCACCGAGTGCGTGGGCCACTTCGACGAGCCGCAGTGCGTGCAGGTCTGCCCGGTGGAGTGCATCCCGGTCAATCCCGAGCATGTCGAGGACCGCGACACCCTCTGGCGCAAGTACCAGCGCCTGACCGCCGCCGCGGCGGCGGTCCCGGGCAAGGGATCTCCGTCAGCCTGAGGCGGCGCCCGGCGTGCCGGCCGGGGAGGGCGCGGGCGTTTCGGGCCGCGGCGGCTTCGGCCGCGGCGCCTTGTGCGTGTGCACCAGCAGCGTGGCCTTCTCCATCTCGCCCGCGATCAGCGCCGGCACGGCCTTGAGCGTGCGGTCGACGCAGGCCTCGATCGCCTCGCGCTGGTCCGGCGCGGGCTTCTTCAGCACCCAGTTCACCACCTCGGCCTTCACGCCCGGATGGCCGATGCCCAGGCGCAGGCGCCAGTAGTCCGGGGTGCCCAGCTGCGCGTGGATGTCCCGCAGGCCGTTGTGGCCGCCGTGGCCGCCGCCGAACTTCAGCTTGGCCTGGCCGGGCGGCACGTCGAGCTCGTCGTGCACCACCAGGATCTCCTGCGGCGTGATCTTGTAGAAGCGCGCCAGCGCCGCCACCGACTTGCCCGAGAGGTTCATGTAGGTCTGCGGCTCCAGCAGCCACAGGGTGTGGCCGTGCACGCTGGCGCGCGCCACCAGGCCGTGGTAGCTGCGCTCGGGCACGAGGTTCAGCTTGAGGTCGCGCGCCATGGCGTCGATCCACCAGAAGCCGGCGTTGTGGCGCGTGGCCTCGTACTCGGTGCCCGGGTTGCCCAGGCCGACGAACAGCTTGATCATGGTGCGGTATTAGAAACGAGATGCGGGCCGCGCCGGCGGCGGCCCCAAACGACAAGGGCCCGCGCGAGCGGGCCCTTGTGCATGCCGGGGGCGAAGGATTACTTCTTGCCCTTGGCCGGCTTGGCGTCGGCTGCGGGAGCGGCTTCGGCGGCCGGGGCTTCCTCGACGACGGTGGACACCAGCGAGATCAGCGCCGGGTTCTTCTTGCCGTGGGTGACGGCGGTCACGCCCTTGGGCAGCTGGATGTCGTCCAGGTGCAGGGACATGCCCTTCTTCAGGCCGGACAGGTCGACCTCGATGAACTCGGGCAGGTCGGCGGGCAGGCAGGCGATTTCCAGCTCGGAGATGACGTGGTTCACCACGCAGTGCTCGAACTTGACGGCCTGGGACTCCTCGGCCTTCACGTAGTGGACCGGCACCTTCATGTGCAGCTTGGTCTTGGCGTCGACCTTCTGGAAGTCCACGTGCAGCACCAGCTGCTTGAAGGGGTGGTACTGCACGTCACGCAGCAGGACCTTGGTGGTGGCGCCGCCCAGTTCCATCTCGAGGATGGAGGAGTGGAAGGCTTCCTTCTTCAGGGCGTGCCACAGGGCGTTGTGGTCGATCTCGACCAGTTGCGGCTGGCCCTCGCCACCGTAGACGATGCCGGGCGTCTTGCCGGCGATGCGCAGACGGCGGCTCGCACCCGTACCCTGCTTGGCGCGCTCGAAAGCGACGAATTTCATAGTTGACTCCATCTTGGGTCCACCGCGACCAGTGTGACCCGGGTTGCAAAAGGCCTCCCTCACGGGAGGCCGGGAAAGCCTCGAAGTAAGGGACTTACTCCGAGAACAGGCTCATGACCGACTCGCCTCGGGCAATGCGCGAGATCGTCTGCGCGATCAGCGGTGCCACGGAGAGCTGGCGGATCTTGCTGCACGCCTTGGCGGCGTCGGACAGCGGGATGGTGTTGGTCACGACGACTTCGTCCAGGGCCTCGCCCTTGGAGATGCGCTCGATGGCCGGGCCCGAGAAGATCGGGTGCGTGCAGTAGGCGTACACGCTCTTGGCGCCGCGCTCCTTGAGCACCTCGGCCGCCTTCACCAGGGTGCCGGCGGTGTCGATCATGTCGTCCATGATCACGCAGTTGCGGCCCTCGATGTCGCCGATCACGTGCATCACCTCGGAGACGTTGGCCTTGGGGCGGCGCTTGTCGATGATGGCCAGGTCGGTGCCCAGCTGCTTGGCCAGGGCGCGGGCGCGCACCACGCCGCCAACGTCCGGGCTGACCACGATCAGGTCGGGGTAGTTCTTCTGGCGCAGGTCCGACAGCAGCACGGGGGACGCGTAGATGTTGTCCACCGGGATGTCGAAGAAGCCCTGGATCTGGTCGGCGTGCAGATCCATCGTCAGCACGCGCGAGACGCCCACGGTCTGCAGCAGGTTGGCGACGACCTTGGCCGAGATCGGCACGCGCGACGAGCGCGGGCGGCGGTCCTGGCGGGCGTAGCCGAAGTAGGGGATCACGGCGCTGATGCGTTCGGCCGAGGCGCGCTTGAGCGCGTCGACCATGATCAGCAGCTCCATCAGGTTCTCGTTCGTGGGGGCGCAGGTGGACTGGACCACGAAGACGTCGCGGGCGCGGACGTTGGTGTTGACCTCGACGGTCACTTCACCGTCGGAGAAGCGGCCGACGGAGGCGGCGCCCAGGGTGATGCCGAGGTGGCTGGCGATCTCGGACGCCAGACCCGGGTTGGCATTGCCCGTGAAAACCATGAAATCGGGGGTGGGAGCAGCCTGCATGTCGGAGCCAGCGAATGGAGTTTTGAGTGCCTGTACGTTGAGCGTCGCGGCCGGCGGCCGCGCCATACTCAGAGTATTTGGCAGGGGAGGAAGGACTCGAACCCTCGCATGCCGGAATCAAAATCCGGTGCCTTAACCAACTTGGCGACTCCCCTACACAGGTTGATGGCTAGATAGCCACCCACCGATCAATCGTCGCTGGCTGCCCACCCCAGCAAGGGATGGACATCCAAATTCGCGCAGACCCGAACCTGCCACGCCGCCGGAGGATTGGAAGGCGTCTGGCCCTCCGGCAATCGTGCAAACACCGCGCTACCCGAACCGGTCATCCTGGCCTCGAGGCCTTGCGACCGCAGCCACTCCAGGGCTTGCGTGACGCCGGGGCACAGCCCCTGGGCAACCGGCTGCAGGTCGTTATGACCGAAGTCATAAGGGTCAGCAGCGAAGCCCGCAAGTATAGCAGGCTTTGTTGATCTGTTCAGCTGCGGATGCAAAAAGATTTTGGAGGTGTCCAATCCCTGGTCCGGCTTGACCACCAGGAAGCGGGCCGGCGGGAGCTCGATCGGGGTGATCTGCTCGCCGATGCCCTCGACCCAGGCGTTGCGCCCGCGCAGGAAGAACGGCACGTCCGCGCCCAGTTTCAGTCCGATGGCCTCGAGCTCGCGCCCGCGCAGCCCCAGGCCCCACAGCCGGTTCAGGGCGAGCAGGCAGGTGGCGGCGTCCGAGGAGCCGCCGCCCATGCCGGCCTGCGCGGGCAGGCGCTTGTCGATCGCGATGTGCGCGCCCTGGCTGCAGCCGGTGGCCTGCTGCAGCGCGCGCGCCGCGCGCAGGCACAGGTCGTCGTCGGGCAGGGCCGGGCCGAGGTCCTCGCGCGAAAGGGCGCCGCCCTCGCGGCGCTCGAAGTGCAGGGTGTCGTGCCAGTCCACCAGCATGAACACCGACTGCAGCAGGTGGTAGCCGTCGGCGCGCCGCCCGGTCACGTGCAGGAACAGGTTCAGCTTGGCCGGGGCCGGCACGTCGTACAGGGTCTTCATGGCTGTTGTTCTTCTTCGAGGACCAGGCGCAGGTCGGCCGCCGGGGGCGTGAGCCGCCGCGCGCGCAGCCGGCCCTGGGCGCGTTGCGACAGGTCGGCCTGCCAGCCCGAGGCGGCGGCGGGGCGGCCGGCGAGCCAGTCGAACAGGGCGGCCACCGGCAGCGGGGAGCCGGTGGCCTGGGCCACCAGGTCGTCGAGCGAGGCGGCCTGCCGGTCAGGCTGGCCCGGGGCCTGCAGGCGCGCCCCCGCGGCCGACCACTCGATCAGGGCCGCCGTGCCGCCCACGGGGGTGAACAGGGACAGCGCGCCCGCGGCGGGCGAGCCGCGCAGGTCGAAGCCGGCGGTGAAGGAGCGTGCCGCGTCGCCCTCGACCTGCAGGGCGAGGCGGCCGCTCCAGCGCGGGCCGCCGGCGGCCGCGCGCGGCGGCGCCGCGCAGCCGGCCAGCAGCGCGCCGGCCGGTCCGCCGAGGGCGGCGATCAGGAGGGCGCGGCGCGAGGTCACGGGCGCACGCGCAGGCGCTTGAGGGTTTCCTGCAGCGTCTCGTTCTCGCGATTGAGCAGCAGGCCCTCGCGCCAGATCGCCTGCGCGCGTTCGCGCAGGCCCAGGCTCCAGAGCACCTCGCCGAGGTGGGCCGCGATCTCGGCGTCGGGCCGTTCCCTGTAGGCCTGCTCGAGCAGGCGCTGGGCCTCGGCCTTGTTGCCCATACGGAATTCGACCCAGGCCAGGCTGTCGATGATGAAGGGGTCGCCGGGCGACAGGTCCAGCGCCTTGCGTATCAGCTCACGGGCTTCCTGAAGCCGGATGCCGCGCTCCGCGAAGGAGTAGCCCAGGGCGTTGAGGGCATGGTGGAAGTCGGGCTTGCGCGCGATGGCCTGCCGCAGCAGGCGCTCCATGTCGGCGAAGCGCCCCAGCTTCTCGGCGACCAGGGCCTGTTCGTACAGCAGGTCGACGTCGGCGGGGCCACGCGCGGCGGCCTCGCCGAGCAGGTCGTACGCGGCCTGGAACTGCCGGTGGTCGCGCAGCAGCTGGGCCTCCGCCATCAGCTTGGTGCGGGCGTCCTCGGGGCTGCGTTCGGGCAGCTCGCGCAGGAGGCGGCGGGCTTCGTCCATGCGCCCCTGGCGGGCCAGGATCGAGGCGCGCCGGTTCTGCGTGGCCACCAGGTCCTGCGGGCTCTGGATGCGGTCCAGCCAGGCGTTCGCCTGGGCCAGGTCGCCGCGCTTCTCGGCGATCTGCGCGAGATTCAGGTAGGCCTGGGCCAGCCCGCGATTGCGTTCCTCCCGGGTGCCGGCCTCGGCCTGCGCGCGGGACAGCTCCAGGTAGCGCTTGAGGGAGGCCTCGGCGGCCTCGTGCTGCTGCCCCTGGGCCTGCAGCACGCCCTGCATCAGCCAGGCCTCGGCGACCTCGGGGCGCTGGGTGGTCACGGTGCGCAGCTGCTCGCGGGCATCGGCCTGGCGCTGCAGGTCCAGCAGCGCGCGGGCATAGGCCATGCGCACTTCCGGCAACGGCGCGGCGCCGTCGAGGTAGCGGCGCACCAGGGTCTCGGCCTGGGCCTGGCGCGACTCCATCAGCTCCAGGGCCAGCAGCACCGGCCCTTCCGCGGTGGGCCCGGCGGCCTGTCCGCGGCGGGCCGCCTCGAGCGCGCCGGCGCCGTCGCCGGCGGCCAGGCGCATGCGGCCCACGGCCGTCCAGGCGGCGGTGGCGGTGTCGGGGCGCGCGAGGGCATCGGCCAGGGCCTGTTCGACCACGGCGGCGGCCTGGCGCTTGTCGCCGGCGCGGGCATACAGGCGCGGCAGCATGGAAATGGCCACGCTGCGCTCGATCACCGGCGCCAGCGCGACCTCGGTGCGCAGGGGCTCCAGCGTGTCGCCCACGCGATTGAGCGCCAGCAGGATCTGCAGGACGAAGCGGTTGGCATCGCGCGAGGCGGGGTGGGCCTGCTTCCAGGCGCGGGCGGCCTGCAGCGCGGACTCGCCCGCGCGGGCCTGCAGCGCGATCTCCACCGCGCGCTGGTACAGGGTGGGGTCCTGGGTCTTGCGGGCCGCGTCGAGCAGCAGCGAGAAGCCGGCGCCCGGGTCGTCGCCGCGCGCGTTCAGCTCGCCGACCAGCAGCTGGTAGAACAGTTCGGCGGTGAGGGCGGAGGGCTGCGGGGCGGGCTTCGGCGCGGAGGCGGATGAAGCGGCCGGGGGCGCCGCAGCGGGCGCGGGCGCCTGGGCCAGGGCGGCCTGGGCCCAGGCCAGCGCGAGTGCCAGCACACGGGGCGCGTGGCGGCCGGCGCGGGGGAACGACATCATGCGGGCCATCATAATGCGCGCGTTCATTCCCATGCCCGAGCTGCCCGAAGTCGAAGTCACCCGCCGCAGTTTCGCGGACCGCATCGCCGGCGCCCGCATCGTCTCGGCGCGCCTGGGCAAGCCCCTGCGCTGGCCCCTGGGCCTCGACCCCGCGGCGCTGGCGGGCCGCAGCGTGCTCGGCGTGCGCCGGCGCGGCAAGTACCTGCTGCTGGACCTCGACGAGGGCCTGCTGCTGCTGCATCTGGGCATGTCCGGCAGCCTGGGCTTCGCGCCCACCCAGCCCGCGCCCGGTCCCCACGACCACTTCGACCTGGTGACCACGCACGGGGTGCTGCGCCTCAACGACCCGCGCCGTTTCGGCGCGGTGGTCTATGCCCCCGGCGAGGCCTCGCCCGAGGCCACCAAGCTCCTGGGCCGGCTCGGCGTCGAGCCCCTGGGGGACGACTTCGACCCCCGCGTCTTCCACACCGGCCTGCGCCTGCGCAACGCGCCGGTCAAGCAGGTGCTGCTGGCGGGCGACCTGGTGGTGGGCGTGGGCAACATCTATGCGTCGGAGGCGCTGTTCCTGGCGGGCATCCGGCCGACCACGAAGGCCTCGCGCATCAGCCTCGAGCGTGCCACCCGGCTGCATGCCGCGGTGCGCGACGTGCTGGCGCGGGCGGTCGCCAAGGGCGGCAGCACGTTGCGCGACTTCTCCAATGCCTATGGCGAGTCCGGCTACTTCCAGCTGGAGGCCATGGTCTACGACCGGGCCGGCGAGCCCTGCCGCGTCTGCGGCGCGCCGGTGCGCCGGCTGGTGCAGGGGCAGCGGGCGACCTACTGGTGCCCGGGATGTCAGAAATAGTGCTTTGGGATTAAATCCATCGCCGCAAGCGTTGCGGTGGCGCCTCTTTCCGGCTTGAGCCGGGCTGCGGCCGACTTTATAGTGCCGCCCAAGTGACACCTTTGTTTTCCGACCACTTCGACCTGCACGCCGCCTGGCGCCGCGACATCACCCAGCGCCTGGAGCAGTTGGGTGGGTGGCTGCGCGACCACGAACTGCTCGACCCGGCGCTGGACGAGCGCCTGCGCCGGCTGCAGGCCCAGGTGCGCGAGGACAAGGTCATGGTGGCCTTCGTCGCCGAGTTCTCGCGCGGCAAGTCGGAGTTGATCAACGCGATCTTCTTCCCCGGCCACGGCCGCCGCATCATGCCCGCCAGCGCGGGGCGCACCACCATGTGCCCCACCGAGCTGGGCTGGGACGGCGAGCAGGCCCCCGGCCTGCGCCTGCTGCCGATCGAGACCCGGCTGGAGCCGACCTCGCTGGCCGAGTGGCGTCAGCATGCGGGCGCCTGGGAGACGGCCGACCTGGACATCCGCGACCCGGCCCGCCTCGCGCACGCCATGGAGCGCGTCGCCGAGGTGCGCCGCGCCAGCGTCGACGAGGCCCGGGCCCTGGGCCTGTGGCATGACGACTCTCCCGAGGACAACCCCCGCCTGCTCGAGGGCGGCGAGGTCGAGATCCCGCGCTGGCGCCATGCGCTGGTGAACCTGCCGCATCCCCTCCTCAAGCAGGGGCTGGTGATCCTGGACACGCCGGGCCTGAACGCTATTGGCGCCGAGCCCGAACTCACCGTGAGCCTGCTGCCGCAGGCGCAGGCGGTGGTCTTCATCCTCGCGGCCGACACCGGCGTCACCCGCTCCGACCTCGCCATCTGGCGCGAGCACCTGGGCGTGGCGCCCGAGCAATCGCATGCCCGCCTCGTGGTCCTGAACAAGATCGACACGCTCTGGGACCCGCTGCGCACGCCGCAGGAGGTGCAGGACCAGATCGACCGCCAGCGCCAGACCTGCGCCGAGGTGCTGGACCTGCCGCTGGACCAGGTGCTGCCGGTTTCCGCGCAGAAGGGCCTGGTCGCCAAGATCCAGAACGACACCGGCCTGCTCGTGGACAGCCACCTGCCCGAGCTGGAGCTGGCGCTGGCCCATGGCCTGCTCGGCAAGCGCCAGCAGATCCTGCGCGAGGCGGTGCATGCCGGCATCGGCGAGCTGCGGGCCGAGGCGGCGCGCGCGCTGTCGCAGCGCCGGCGCGAGCTCGCCGAGCAGCTGATGGAGCTGCGCGGGCTGCGGGGCAAGAACCTCGCGGTGATCCGCCACCTGCGCGCCCGCATCACCCAGGAACAGTCCGACTTCGACGACAGCGGCTCGCGCATCCAGGCGGTGCGCTCGGTGCACATGAAGCTGCTGCGCGAGCTGATGGACATGCTCGGCTCCGACGCCCTGCGCAGCGAGATGGCCGAACTCACGGCCACGCTGCGCCAGCCCGGGATCAAGCTGGGCGTGCGCAAGGCCTACGACCGCACCTTCGGCCACCTGCGCGCCGGCCTGGGCCGCGCGCAGTCGGCGGCGGCGGAGATCCAGTCGATGCTCGCCGTCTCGTTCCGGCAGCTGAACGCGGAGCACGGCTTCAGCCTGCAGCCGCCGCCGATGCCGGACTTCCGCCCCTTCCTCGAGAGCCTGGACGCGGTGGAACGCAGCCACCAGCAGTACCTGGGCCTGGGCCACATCCTCAAGCTGGCGCGGCCGGACTTCGTCGAGCGGCTGGTGCGCGCGCTCACCAGCCGGCTGCGCGAACTCTACGAGTCGGCGCTCGGCGAGGTGGAGTTGTGGAACAAGTCCGCCGCCTCGCAGCTCGACGCGCAGCTGCGCGAGCGGCGACGCAACTTCAGCCGGCGCATCGAGGGCGTGGAGCGGGTCCAGCAGGCCGCCGCCACGCTCGACGAGCGCATCGCGCAGCTCGAGGCGCAGGAGGCGGTGGCGCAGGCGCTGACACAGCGGCTCGAGGCCTTCGGCGAGGAGCTGGGCGACCTGTGCGCGCCGGTGCCCGGCGAGGCGCTCCAGAAGATCGCATGACCCCGCGGCCCGAGGATTTCGCCGGCCGCATCGTCCGCTGGCAGGCGGGCCATGGCCGCAGCGGCCTGCCCTGGCAGGCCACGCGCGACCCGTACCGCGTCTGGCTGTCGGAGATCATGCTGCAGCAGACGCAGGTGGCCACGGTGCTGGGCTACTACCAGCGATTCCTCGAGCGCTTCCCCGACGTCGCCGCGCTGGCCGCCGCGCCGCAGGACGAGGTGCTCGCCCTCTGGAGCGGCCTGGGCTACTACAGCCGTGCCCGCAACCTGCACCGCTGCGCGCAGCAGGTGGTCGACGCGCATGGCGGTGAATTCCCGCGCAGCGCGCAGGTGCTGCAGACGCTGCCCGGCATCGGCCGGTCGACGGCCGCGGCCATCGCCTCCTTCTGCTTCGGCGAGCGCGTCGCCATCCTCGACGGCAACGTCAAGCGCGTGCTCACGCGGGTGCTGGCCTTCGGCGAGGACCTGGCCTCGGCCGCGAGCGAGCGGCGGCTGTGGGACCTGGCGCAGGGCCTGGTGCCCGAGCGCGGCGAGGACATGCCGGCCTACACCCAGGGCCTGATGGACCTGGGCGCCACGGTCTGCCAGGCGCGCTCGCCCAGTTGCCTGCTGTGCCCGGTGCACGGGACCTGCGCCGCGCAGCGCGCGGGCGAGCCCGAGCGCTACCCGGTGCGCAAGCGCAAGCTCAAACGCACGGCGCAGTCGCTGTGGCTGCTGCAGGCGCGGCGCGGCGACGGCGCGGTGTGGCTGGAGAAGCGGCCGCAGACCGGCGTGTGGGCCGGGCTGTACTGCCTGCCCGTGTTCGACTCGGCGCAGGCCCTGGAAAGCGTCCTGCCGCAGGTTCCCCTGGAGCGGCTCGAGCCGCTGGAGCCCTTCGTCCACGTCCTCACGCACAAGGACCTGCACCTGCACCCGGTGGTGGCGCAGCTCGACGCCGACGCGCCGGCGGTCGAGGGCGGCTGGTTCGGGGCGGGGGAGTGGCCGGGGCTGGGGCTGCCGGCGCCGATCCGAAAGCTGCTGGAACAGGCGTAGCGGCCGGCGGCGACAGCGCGCGCCGCGCCGGCCGGCGCGCCCTCAGCGCGCTTCGAGCTCGCGGTGCCGGCGCACCGTGGTCCAGCGGCGTGCGAAGGAGGCCGCCAGGCGCTCCACCAGGTACACCGAGCGGTGCTGTCCGCCGGTGCAGCCGATCGCCACGGTGACGTAGCTGCGGTGGTCGCGTGCCAGCGGCGGCAGCCAGGTGTCCAGGAAGCCCTCGATGTGGGCGAGCATGTGCGCCACTTCCTCCTGCGCCACGAGGAAATCGGCCACCGGCTGGTCGCGGCCGGTGAGGTCCCGCAGTTCGGGCTCGTAGTGGGGGTTGGGCAGCATGCGCACGTCGAAGACGTAGTCGGCGTCCACCGGGATGCCGCGCTTGAACGCGAACGATTCGAAGACCAGTGTGAGCTGGCTGCTCGGCGCCGACAGCAGCGACTTGACCTGGGCCTGCAGCTGCGCGGGCCGGATCACGCTGGTGTCGATCACATGGGCCTGCTCGCGCAGGTCGGCGAGCAGCTCGCGCTCCAGCTCGATGGCTTCCACGAGGGCGCGCTGCAGGTCGGCCTGCTCGTCGCTCAGCGCCGACAGCGGATGGCGGCGGCGCGTTTCGGAGAAGCGCCGCACCAGGGTGTCGGTGGTGGAGTCCAGGAACAGCGAGCGCACGTGCACGCCGCGCTGGCGCAGCTCGCGCAGGTCGGCCGGCACCAGGGGCAGGGACTGCGCGCTGCGCACGTCCATCGCGATGGCCACGCGCCGCGCCTGGATCCGCTGCTCCAGGTCGACGAAGGACAGCAGCAGCTCCGGCGGCAGATTGTCGACGCAGTAGTAGCCCGCATCCTCCAGGGCGCGCAGGGCCACCGACTTGCCGGAGCCGGACATGCCGGTGATGAGGACCAGGTCCAGCTTCATGGCGATCGCTCGTCGTTCAGCGGGACGCGGAGGCGCCCAGCATCTCCTTGGCATGGGCGAGGGTGGTGCCGGACAGGCGCTCGCCGCCCAGCATGCGGGCCACCTCGGCGACGCGCTGCTCGCCGGTGACGGGTGCGACGCTGCTGGCGGTGCCTGCGGCGTCGGCGCGCTTGGCCACGACCAGGTGGTGGTCGGCGCAGGCGGCGACCTGGGGCAGGTGCGTCACGGCCAGCACCTGGCGGTCCCGACCGAGCTGCTTCATCAGGCGGCCCACGGTCTCGGCGACCGCGCCGCCGACGCCGGAGTCGACCTCGTCGAAGATCAGGGTCTGCGCATCCCCCAGCTGGCTGGTGGTGACGGCGATGGCCAGCGCGATGCGCGAGAGCTCGCCGCCCGAGGCCACCTTGCCCACCGGGCGCGGCGTGCTGCCGGCATGGCCGGCGACCAGGAAGGCCACGTCCTCCAGCCCGTGCTGGGCGGGCTGCGCGAGCTTCTCCAGGGCCACCTCGAAGCGGCCGCCCTGCATGCCCAGGCCCTGCATGGCCTGGGTGATGGCCAGGGCCAGCTGCGGCGCCGCCTTGGCGCGGGCCTTGGAGATCGCCTTGGCCTCGGCCTGCCAGGCCTGCTGCGCGCGGGCCTCGGCGGCTTCCAGAGACTGCAGGTCGGCGGCGGCATCGAGCCGGGCGAGCTCCTCCTTCCACGCAGCGAGCGCGGCGGGCAGTTCCTCGGGCGTGCGCTTGTAGCGGCGCGCCAGCGACATCCACAGCGACAGGCGCTCGTCGAGTTCGGCGAGGCGATCGGGGTCGAGCTCGGTCTTGCGCAGGTAGGCGTGCAGCGAGTGGGCGGCGTCCTCCACCTGGGCGAGGCCGGAGGCGATGACCTCGGCGATGCCCTGGAACTCGGGCTCCAGGTGCTCCTGGTGGGCCAGCGCGGACTGGGCGCGGGCGAGCGGGCCGGTGGCGCCGCCGTCGTCCCCCTCGAGCGCGTCGAGCGCGGACTGCGCGGCGTCCAGCAGGGCCTGGGCGTGGGCCAGGCGGGTGTGCGAGGCGTTGAGTTCGTCCCACTCGTGGGCGCCGGGAGCGAGCTTGTCCACCTCGGCGATCTGCCAGGACAGGCGCTCGCGCTCACGCTGCAGCGACTCCTGCGCGGCGCGGGCCTCGGCCAGCGTCTTCTGCGCGGCGCGCCAGGCCTGCCACAGGGCGGCCATGCGGCCGGTGTCGAGGCCGGCATAGCCATCGAGCAGGCCGCGCACGGCCTCGGGCCGGGTCAGGCTTTGCCAGGCATGCTGGCCATGGATGTCGACCAGGCGCTCGCCGGCCTCGCGCAGCTGCGTGGCGGTGGCGGGGCTGCCGTTGATCCAGGCGCGGCTCTTGCCCTGGGCGTCGATGCTGCGGCGAAGCAGCAGGGCCTCGCCGTTCTCGAAGCCGGCTTCTTCCAGCCAGGCGGCGAGGGCCGCGGGCGAGTCGAACTCGGCGCTGATGTCGGCGCGGGCTGCGCCCTCGCGCACCACGCCGGCGTCGGCGCGGGCGCCCAGCGCCAGCTGGAGGGCGTCGACCAGGATGGACTTGCCGGCGCCGGTCTCGCCCGTGAGCACCGAGAAGCCCGACGACAGGTCGAGCTCCAGCTCCCGGACGATGACGAAGTCGCGCAGCGCGATGCGTCTCAGGCTCATGAACCGCCTTCGTTCCAGTGCAGTTTCCGGCGCAGCGTGTCGAAGTAGCTCCAGCCGCGCGGGTGCAGGAAGCGGGCCTGGTACTGCGAGCGGCGCACGGTGATGCGGTCGCCGTGCATCAGGGTGGCGAGTGACTGCATGTCGAAATTGGCGCTGGCGTCGCGGCCGGCGACCACCTCGATGGCGATCTCGCCGGCGTCGGCCAGCACGATCGGCCGGTTCGACAGCGTGTGCGGGGCGATCGGCACCAGCACCCAGCCTGGGTTGGCCGGGTGCAGCAGCGGCCCGCCGGCGGACAGCGCGTAGGCGGTGGAGCCGGTGGGCGAGGCCACGATCAGGCCGTCGGCGCGCTGGTTGGCCACGAAATGGCCATCCACCTCCACGCGCAGTTCCACCATGCCGGAGGTGCCGCCGCGATTGACCACCACGTCGTTCAGCGCGCGCGCGTCGAACACGCAGCTGCCCTCCCGGATCACGCGCGCGTGCATCAGGCTGCGGCGGTCCTCCTCGTACTCGCCGCGCAGCATCGGCGCGAGCACCTTGCGGTAGCCGTCGAGGGCGATGTCGGTGATGAAGCCCAGACGGCCCTGGTTGATGCCGATCAGGGGCAGGTTGTACTCGGCGAGCTGCCGGCCGATGCCCAGCATCGTGCCGTCGCCGCCCACCACCAGGGCCAGGTCGCACTGGCGGCCGATGGCGTCCACGTCGAGCGACGGGTAGCTGGTGATGCCGGCGTGCAACGCGGTGTCCCGCTCGATCGCCACCTCGCAGCCCTGGGCCGCCAGGTAGTGGGCGATATCCTCCAGGGCGGCGCGGATGGGGCCGGCCCCGCTGCCGGTGACCGCAGCAGGGTATTTACCGATCAGTCCGACATGGCGGAATTGGGAACTCATTCACAAATTACATCATTAAAATCTGTGCCCATACGCCGATGATGCTCGATGACCGCGCCAAGTTGTTGTTGAAAGCCCTGGTCGAGCGATACATCGCCGACGGGCAACCCGTGGGCTCGCGCACCCTGTCGCGGGCCTCGGGGCTGGAGCTGTCTCCCGCCACCATCCGCAACGTGATGTCCGACCTCGAGGGGCTCGGGCTCATTGCCAGCCCGCACACCTCGGCGGGCCGCATCCCCACCGCGCGCGGCTACCGCCTCTTCGTCGACACCATGCTCACGGTGCAGCGTGACCAGCTGTCGCCCGCGGCCACTCCGAGCCTGGCGCCGGACCAGCCGCAACGCGTGATCGCCAACGCGGCGCACCTGCTGTCCAACCTCTCGCACTTCGTGGGCGTGGTCATGGCGCCGCGGCGCACCTCGGTGTTCCGCCACATCGAATTCCTGCGCCTGTCCGAGCGCCGCTACCTGGTCATCATCGTCTCGCCCGACGGCGACGTGCAGAACCGGGTGGTCTTCACCGAGTCCGACTACACCCAGCAGCAGCTGGTGGAGGCGGCCAACTTCCTCAACGCCAACTACGCCGGCCTGGCCATCGAGCAGGTGCGCGAGCGCCTCAAGGGCGAGGTCGACACCCTGCGCGGCGAGATCGCGCAGCTGATGCAGACTGCGGTGGAGGCCAGCTCCGAGGCGCTGAACGAGGCGCGCGAGGAGGTGGTGATCTCGGGCGAGCGCAACCTGCTGTCCGTGAGCGACTTCTCCAGCGACATGACGCACCTGCGCCGCGCCTTCGAGCTGTTCGAGCAGAAGACGCAGCTGATGCGCCTGCTGGACATCTCCAGCCAGGCCGAGGGCGTGCGCATCTTCATCGGCGGCGAGAGCCAGGTGGTGCCGTTCGAGGAACTCTCGGTGGTGAGCGCGCCCTACGAGGTGGACGGCCAGGTGGTGGGCACGCTGGGCGTCATCGGCCCCACGCGCATGCCCTACGACCGCATGATCCAGATCGTGGACATCACCTCCAAGCTCGTGAGCAATGCACTGAGCCACAACAAGTGAACCGCGCCCGACCAGGAACGCATTGGAGCGAGTCCAGGACCGTGATCCTGGCCATCCTGGTCATTCTGATCATGGTGACCGGCCTGCTGTGGTGGCAGGCCTCCAGCGCCACCTCGCGGCTGCGCGAGGAAACGCTCTCGCAGGCGCAGCGGCGGGCGGCGCAGGTGGCCAGCGCCGTCGCGGAGATGGTCAACATCCTGCTGCTCGGGGCCGACGCGACATCCCGCGAGGTGGTGGACCTCTGCCTGCCGCGCCCTCTCAAGGACATGGAGGCCTGCATGCGCCAGGCGATCGAGCACCTGCCGCCGTCGTCCGTGCTGCAGGTGGCGGTGATCGGCGCCGACGGCTACCTCGCCTATTCGAACCTCGGGTCGGGCGAGCGCACCTTCCTTGGTGACCGAGAGCATTTCCGCGTGCATGCCGAGGGCGAAGGCGATGCCCTGTTCATCAGCCGGCCGGTGCTGGGGCGGGTGTCCCGCCAGTGGAGCGTCCAGTTCAGCCGCGCGATCCGGCGCAACGGCCGGTTCGAGGGAGTGCTGGTCCTGTCGATCTCCCCGGCCTACGTGCACGACGCCCTGGCGCGGGTGACGCTGGAGTCGGCCGACACGCTGACGGTGCTTCGCACATCCGGCGAGTACCTGGCGCGCAACGTCGCCCAGGAGGCCGCGCTGGGCCAGAAGGCCGACCCGTCGTGGCCCAGCCTGCGGCCGGGGGCGGCGGCCCAAGGCTCCTTCAACGGGGTGTCGCGGATCGATGGCGCGGAGCGGATCTTCCACTGGCAGCGGCTGGCGGCCTACCCGATCGTGGTGCAGGTGGGCCTGAGCCGCGCGGCGGTGATCGGGCCGGTGGACCGGGTCGTCGAGGAAACGCGTTTCAACGCGCTGGTCAGTACGGGGCTGCTGTGGCTGGTCACGCTCGCTGTCGTCGGGCTGGTGCGCCGCATGCGGACGCAGGCGCGCCGGCGGGAGGAGGCCGAATTCATCGCCATGCACGACTCGCTCACCGGGCTCCACAGCCGCCACGCGCTGATGGCGCACATGGCCACCGTGCTGGCTGCCGCGGCGGCGCGGGGCGGGCGGGTGGGCATCCTGTACATGGACCTGGACGGCTTCAAGCCGGTGAACGACCGCCACGGCCATGCCGTCGGCGACCAGGTGCTGCAGGCCGTGGCCGGCCGGCTCAAGGGCTGCGTGCGTGGCAGCGACTTCCCGGCGCGCATCGGCGGCGACGAGTTCGTCGTGGTGATGGAGGACCTCGCCGACGATGCGTCGCTGGCGCACCTGGCCGGGCGCATCCACCAGGCGCTCGAGGCGCCGATGGCGGTGGGCGAGCTGTCCATCCGCATCGGTGCCAGCATCGGGCTGGCGGTCTACCCCGACCACGGCGCCGACGCCGACGCCCTGCTGGTGCATGCCGACCACGAGATGTACGCGCACAAGGCCAGGGTGAAGGCGGCATCGCTGGCGAAGGTCATCACGGGCACGCCGGCCACCTAGAATCGCGGGCGGGGGGCGTTAGCTCAGTTGGTCAGAGCAGGGGACTCATAATCCCTTGGTCACAGGTTCAAGTCCTGTACGCCCTACCAGGAAAATCTCGCAAATCAACAGCTTGCTTGATGCCAGGCTGTCACTGACGAATCCGGGCAACGCCGCAGCGTGGAGGTCCCGAGCCGGGTCAAGCCGTGGCGGTCGACCCAAAGTGACGGGAAGTTCAACCTGTCTGCCCGTTACGGGGCGAGGGTGCTGGAGTTGCCGAACACGGCGACAAAAGCATCAGAGCTCGATCCCGCGCTGACTGCCGTTGCTTTCAATGCCCGCCATCGGAAATCGGGCAAATGACTTCGTGTTTGAGTGGCGAAGTCATTGGCCCGCAGCATCCTCGAAGCGATATTCACGGGCTGATGCTCAGTCCGTAGTCCGCATCAGGTGCCACGATCTTCCCGTTCCACACGCCAATCCAGTTGACCCAGGTCGAGTTTGCCTTGGGGAAGGAGCCCGTATGCGTGTAGATGACTTCGCTGCTGGTCATTTCCGGATACTTGACCTTCTGTATCACGACTGCCCTGTAGAAGTCGGGATTCGTGTCAATCGTCCTGAGCAAATAGGCATGGCCGTTGTGATGAATCACGTCCAGGGCAAGGCCGTAGCCCGGAACACTCGGGAAGGATACGGAACTGGAAAATTTGCCCGTTCCATCATTGATGACGATCTGGGGGTTTTGATTGTATTGAGGATCGCTGCTGTGGCCAGATAGGAAAAGATCGTAGGCATTCCTCCCGGGGAATTTGATGAGTTCCGCGGTGTAGGCTGTTTTCCTGAGGTCGATGCCCGGAATCAGCGAATTGGTGAAGGTGAATGTGCCATCCCGGTTGTTGATGTAGAAGCCAATGCCGCCCCGCCCGTCGTAAGTGCCATGGTCCGTGATGACGAGGTCAGGGTAGCCATCGCCGTTGATGTCGGCGGCAGACGCTCCATGGGTGTAATTCGGGCTCTTCGATTGATAAAAGTGTTTGGTGAATTTCCCCGCCTTGTTGCTCAGGAGCAGCAGGCTGGGCTCGCCACTGAAGGGCGGTTGATCAATCCCGGTACATGCGAAAAATACGTCGGGGCGCCCGTCCTGGTTGAAGTCGGCGACCACTGCCTTTCTCGGATGCAGACAGCCTGACGTGTCGTCGATCAAGGCGCTGGTGTTGTCAATCCATTTTCCATTTGCCTGCCTGTAGAAATAGATATGACCTTTTTTGTCGGCGGTTGCGGCTGTCCAGTCGTACTCGAACGAGTGGGCGACCAGTGCATAGTTTCCGTCGCCAAAAAAATCCCCGTAGGCCAGTGAATTTGAATGGAGAAAACTATTCCCAAGGGCGGATCCGAATGTGTCGGTGAGCGATAGGGGGCCGATTGAATTAATCGCCGCCATCTTGTTCTCGTATGAACTCAGACTGAGGCTCGCAGCTTTGGTCGGTTGAACTGTCGGTGTCGGTGTCGGTGCCGGTGCCGGTGCCGGTGCGGCAGGCGTATCACCGCTTCCGCTCGTGCTGCCAGCCGCGGTCGACGCAGTGACGTTGGTGGTGCTGCCGCCACCGCCGCCCCCGCAAGCCGACAGCATCAACGAAAGGACTATCGAAATCAAACTTGTGCTGCGCACAAACGGTCTCCTCGAACGCGGAATGATGTCAAACAGGGAAAGTCAAGCGTACGCTGCGAGATTTGTATCGAAATGTAAATTGGCTTGGGCTTTCCTTGGCGCGGCATTGCCTTGGGGGTTGGATCTTTCGGTTTATCAATCGCACTGTCTGGCGATTTAGGTAGCCATGGTTCTGGTCCTGGTTTTATCGCGCGCCGCTGTTCGCGCGACACCGCCTCCAGCGCACCGAGGACCAGGTCCGCGCGATCGAGGCGCGGCAGAAGGCGCTGTTCGACCAGGCGCTGGAGTGAGGGGCGGCGGTCACGCCTCGAACAGGGTGTGCAGCTTCAGCCGGTGCACCTTGCGCGTGGCGGTCTGCGGCACGTCGTCCATGCGCACGAACTTCACCCGGCGCGGCACCTTGTAGGCGGCCACCGGGGCTCGGGGTCGTCGATCCAGCTGCCTGGCATGCTGGCGGGCCAGGTCGACTCGCGCGTGCCGCTGGAGGTTCGCGGCTATCTCATGCGGGTGCTGGATCCGGGACTGTTCGGCGATGTCGGCAAGTTCCGCGCGAAGGTCAGCGAGTTCGCCGGCGAGCGCGAGCGCCGCCTCGTCGCCGGCGTGATCGAGGTGCAGGACCTGGTGGTGAAGACCCTGCGCGACGTCTGCGCGCAGCCGGCCTGAGCGATGCGGCCCGGGCGCCACGCCAAGGCGTGGCGGCCAGGGCAGGCCAGGCCCTTCAGCCCGCCAGCGCCGCGCACACCGCGCGGGTCACATCCACCGTCTTCGCCTTGCCGCCCAGGTCGCCTGTGTGCAGCGCCGGGTTGGCGGTGATGGCCTCGATGGCCTGCATCAGGCGCCGGGCCGCGGCGTTCTCGCCCAGGTGCTCCAGCAGCATCACCACCGACCAGAAGGTGCCCACCGGGTTGGCCAGGCCCTGGCCCATGATGTCGAAGGCCGAGCCGTGGATCGGCTCGAACATCGAGGGGTAGCGGCGCTCGGGGTCGATGTTGCCGGTGGGCGCGATGCCCAGGCTGCCCGCCAGCGCCGCGGCCAGGTCGCTCAGGATGTCGGCGTGCAGGTTGGTGGCGACGATGGTGTCCAGCGTGGCGGGGCGGTTCACCATGCGCGCGGTGGCGGCGTCGACCAGCTCCTTGTCCCACTTGACGTCGGGGAACTCCTTCGCCACCTGCACCGCGATCTCGTCCCACATCACCATGGCGTGGCGCTGGGCGTTGCTCTTGGTGACCACCGTCAGCAGCTTGCGCGGGCGCGACTGCGCCAGCCTGAAGGCGAAGCGCATGATCCGTTCCACGCCGGCGCGGGTCATGATGGAGACATCGGTCGCCGCCTCGATCGGGTGGCCCTGGTGCACGCGGCCGCCGACGCCGGCGTACTCGCCCTCGGAGTTCTCGCGCACGATGACCCAGTCCAGGTCCTTCGGGCCGCAGCGCTTGAGGGGCGCGTCGATGCCGGGGAGGATGCGGGTGGGCCGCACGTTGGCGTACTGGTCGAAGCCCTGGCAGATCTTCAGGCGCAGGCCCCACAGCGTGATGTGGTCCGGAATGTGCGGGTCGCCGGCGGAGCCGAACAGGATGGCGTCCTTGCCCTTGAGGGCCTCCAGGCCGTCGTCCGGCATCATGCGGCCGTGCGCGCGGTAGTAGTCGCCGCCCCAGTCGAAATCCTCGAACTCGAAGGCGAAGCTGCCCGAGGCCGTGGCCAGCGCGCGCATGACCTCCACGCCTGCGGGGATCACTTCCTTGCCGATGCCGTCTCCGGGGATGGTGGCGATGCGATAGGTCTTCATGGGGGTTGTCTCCGGTCGGTTCGATTGCCGTATGTCGAAGCCGCAGACTCTAACCGGCCCGGGGGTTCGTCCCGCGCGAATGCAGCCTTCGCCACAGGCGAATGGTGCCGGGGCGCGGCACTGCCTACAGTGGTCGCCGCCGAAGGAGACAGGAGACAGGCATTCCCATGAAGATCACCCGCCTCGAAGTGTTCGCCCTGCGCGCCCCGCCGCAGGCCCGCCCCCACTGGACCAGCCATTTCATCGTGCCCACGGCCAACGAGATCCTGGTGCGCCTCCACACCGACGAGGGGATCGAGGGCTTCGGCCTGGCCACCAGCTACACCCCGATCGATTTCGCGATCAAGGCCTGGAAGGGCGGCCTCGCCGAGCAGATCGTGGGCGAGGACGCGCTCGCGCCCGAGCGCCTGTACCAGAAGCTGTTCGGCCTGACCACGAGCAAGGTGGCCAATGAGAAGGGCTGGTCCCGCGAGGCCCTGGTCCGCATCAGCGCCGCGGTCGACATCGCCTGCTGGGACATCGTGGGCAAGGCCGCCGGCCTGCCGCTGTTCCGCCTGTTCGGCGGCTACCGCGACGAGGTGCCGGCCTATGTCACCTGCGGCTACTACCGCGAGGGCAAGGACAACGCCGAGCTGCGCGACGAGATGCAGATGCTGGTGGAACAGGGCCACACCGGCTTCAAGGCCAAGGCCGGCGGCATCCCCGTGCCGCAGGACGTGGAGCGCATGGCCGTCATGCGCGAGGTGATCGGGCCCGACGCCGACTTCATGGTGGACCCCAACCGCGCCTGGGACCTGCGCACCGCGATCGACGCGGCGCAGCGCCTGGAGGCGCTGAACCCGCGCTGGCTGGAGGAGCCGATTCGCTGGGAGGACGACCGCCGAGGCCTCAAGCTGCTGGCGCAGAAGACCCGCATCCCCCTGTCGGGCGGCGAGAGCGAGATCACCAGCTACGGCTGCCGCGCCATGCTGGAGGAGCAGGCGATCCAGATCCTGCAGTTCGACTGCACGATGATGGGCGGCTTCACCGAGGGCCGCAAGCTCACCGGCCTGTGCGAGCTCAATCACGTGCAGGTGGCGCCGCACCACGACTGCTTCATCCACGCCCACCTGGTGGCCTCCAGCCCCGCGGGGCTGATCGTCGAGGCCTTCACCGACCCCGAGCGCGACCCGCTGCAGGCCGAGCTGTTCGAGGACGCGCCGAAGATCGCCAACGGCAAGATGAAGCTCAAGGAGCAGCCGGGCCTGGGGCTCACGCTGTCCGAGGCGGCGATCCGCAAGTACGGCGAGCGCATCCTCTGAGGCCCGGCGCGGATCGCGCAGGCGACACGGGCAGGGGCTTCGCCCGGATCGAACGCACCCACAATACGCAACCAGCAGGCGGGCCGCACCCGCACGACACGAGGAGACCGAGATGAAAGCTTTCGTACGTTCCTTCGCCCTGGGCCTCGCGGCCCTCGCCAGCGTGCCGGCCTTCGCGCAGGCGCAGGCCTACCCGAGCAAGCCGATCCGCCTGATCGTGCCCTTCGCCCCCGGCGGCACCACCGACGTGCTCGCCCGCCTGGTGGGCCAGCGCCTGACCACCGCCTGGGGCCAGCCCGTGGTGGTGGAGAACCGCGCCGGCGCCGGCGCCACGCTGGGCGCCGAGATGGTGGCCAAGGCCCCGGCCGACGGCTACACGCTCCTCATGGGCGCGGCCCACCACACCATCGCGCAGAACGTCTATTCCAAGCTCAGTTACCACTTCGGCCGCGACTTCGCGCCGGTCACCGTGGTGGCCATGGTGCCCAACGCGGTGGTGGTCAACGCCAACGTGCCGGCCAAGACCATCCAGGAGCTGGTGGCCCTGGCCAAGGCCCAGCCCGGCAAGCTCAATTACGGCTCCGCCGGCGCCGGCACCGCGCACCACCTGATTGGCGAGATGTTCAAGCTGCGCTCGGGCACCGACATCGTCCACGTGCCGTACAAGGGCAGCGGCCCCGCGGTGGCCGACCTCGTCGGCGGCCAGGTGCAGGTCATGTTCGACACCGTCACCTCGGCGCTGCCCCAGGTCAAGGGCGGCAAGACCCGCGCCCTGGCCGTGACCACCGCCAAGCGCTCCTCGGCCCTGCCCGACGTGCCCGCGCTGTCCGAGACCGTGCTGCCCGGCTTCGACGTGGGCACCTGGTTCGGTATCCTCGCGCCCGCGGGAACGCCGCAACCCATCGTCGACAAGCTCAATGCCGAGATCGTGAAGATCATCAACAACCCCGAAGTGCGCAAGCAGCTGCTGGACATGGGCTCCGAGCCGGTGGGCAACACGCCGGCCCAGATGGCGGCCCAGATCAAGTCCGAGCTCGACGCCTTCGAGTCCCTGGTCAAGCAGATCAAGCTCACCGTGGAGTGATCGACCGGATGCCTGATTTCCACACCCTGGGCCACAGCGGCCTGCGCGTGCCCCGGCTCTGGCTGGGGGCGATGATGTTCGGCGACCAGACCGACGAGGCGCAGGCCCGCGAGATCGTCGCGGCCACGCGCGCCGCCGGCCTGAACGCCATCGACACCTCCGACAACTACGCCGGCGGCGAGTCCGAGCGCATCACGGGCCGGCTGATCGCGCAGGACCGCCACCGCTGGGTGCTGGCCACCAAGGTCGCCAACCCCATGAGCGCCGAACCGAACGACCGCGGCCTGTCGCGGCGCTGGCTGATGCAGGAGGCGGACAACAGCCTGCGCCGCCTGGGCACCGACTGGATCGATGTCTACTACATGCACCGCGACGACGAGGAGACGCCGCTGGAGGAGACCCTCTCGGCCTTCGCGCGCCTGATCGAGCTGGGCAAGATCCGCTACTACGGCCTGTCCAACTTCCGCGGCTGGCGCATCGCCCGCGTGGTGGAGACCGCGCGGCGCATGGGCATCCCGCAGCCGATCGTGTGCCAGCCGCCGTACAGCGCGGTCACCCGCGGCATCGAGGCCGAGCTGCTGCCCGCGTGCGACCACTACGGCCTGGGCGTGGTGGCCTACAGCCCGCTGGCGCGCGGCGTGCTTTCCGGCAAGTACCTGCCCGACGCGCCGCCGCCCGAGGGCTCGCGCGCCGCGCGCGGCGACCGCCGCATCCTGCAGACCGAGTTCCGCCCCGAGTCGATGGTGGTCGCCCAGAAGCTCAAGGACCACGCCAGCGCGCGCGGGCTGAGCCCGACCCACTTCGCCATCGCCTGGGTGTTGAACAACCGCCGCATCAACGGCGTGATCGGCGGTCCGCGCACCCTGGCGCAGTGGACCGACTACCTGCAGGCGCTCGACGTGCGCCTGACCGCCGAGGACGAGGCCGTGGTCGATGCCCTGGTGCCGCCCGGCTATGCCTCGACCTACGGCTACAACGACCCGCAATACCCGCTGACCGGGCGCATCGCCCGGTCGTGATTCGAACCGATTGACAACCCCGACTGATTTTCAAGGAGCTAGGGAGATGAGCAAGAAACGCATCGCCGTGATCGCCGGAGACGGCATCGGCAAGGAAGTGATGCCCGAGGGCGTGCGCGTGATGGAGGCGGCCGCGAGCAAGTTCGGCATCGACCTGCAGTTCGACCACTTCGGCTTTTCCAGCTGGGACTACTGCGAGAAGCACGGCAAGATGCTGCCCGACGACTGGAAGGACCAGATCGGCGGCCATGACGCCATCTACTTCGGCGCGGTGGGCTGGCCCGAGAAGATTGCCGACCACGTCTCGCTGTGGGGCTCGCTGCTGCTGTTCCGCCGCGAGTTCGACCAGTACGTGAACCTGCGCCCGGCGCGCCTGATGCCCGGCATCGTCGCCCCGGTGGTGCGCAAGGACGGCAGCCGCCGCGAGCCCGGCGAGATCGACATGTACATCGTGCGCGAGAACACCGAGGGCGAGTATTCGTCCATCGGCGGGCGCATGTTCCAGGGCACCGAGCGCGAGATCGTGATGCAGGAGACCGTGATGTCCCGCATCGGCGTGGACCGCGTGCTCAAGTTCGCCTTCGAGCTGGCGCAGTCGCGTCCCAAGAAGCACCTGACCAGCGCCACCAAGAGCAACGGCATTGCCATCACCATGCCGTACTGGGACGAGCGCGTCGCCGAGATGGCCAAGGCGTACCCCGGCCTCACCCTCGACAAGTTCCACATCGACATCCTCACCGCGCACTTCGTGCAGCGCCCGGACTTCTTCGACGTGGTGGTGGCCAGCAACCTGTTCGGCGACATCCTGAGCGACCTGGGCCCGGCCTGCACCGGCACCATCGGCATCGCGCCCAGCGCCAACCTGAACCCGGACCGCAAGTACCCGTCGCTGTTCGAGCCGGTGCACGGCTCCGCGCCCGACATCGCGGGCAAGGGCATTGCCAACCCGATCGGCCAGATCTGGTGCGGCGCGATGATGCTGGAGTTCCTGGGCCACAAGGACGCCCACGACGCCGTGCTCAAGGCCATCGAGACCGTGCTCGATCCCAAGAGCGGCGCGCCGCGCACGCCGGACATCGGCGGCAAGGACACCACCAGCGACCTGGGCAAGGCGATCGCCGAAGCCCTGTGAGGTCCAGCCGCATCACCCTCCCCAACGGCAAGTCCCTCTCCCGCCTCGCCTACGGCCTGTGGCGGCTGTCCGAGGCACCCGACACCTCGGCGCGTGCCGTCGCCGGCGTCATCGAGGCCTGCCTGGAGCAGGGCATCACCACCTTCGACCATGCCGACATCTATGGCGACTACGCCTGCGAAGGCCTGTTCGGTGATGCCCTGCGCCTGCGGCCTTCGCTGAAGGACCGCATCGAGGTGGTCACCAAGACGGACATCATGCTGCGCAGCGCCCAGTGCCCCGGCACGCGGGTGAAGCACTACGACACCAGCGCGGCGCACGTGCGCGCCAGCGTGGACCGCTCGCTGTCCCGCCTCGGCGTGGACGTGATCGACCTGCTCCTGATCCACCGCCCCGACCCGCTGATGGACGCCACCGAGCTGGGCGCCTGCCTGGACGGCCTGATCGACGCGGGCAAGCTGCGCGGCGCGGGCGTGTCCAACTTCATGCCCTGGGACATCGACCTGCTGCAATCGCGCATGAAGCACCGCCTGCAGGTGAACCAGATCGAGCTGGGCCTGCTGCACACCGCCCCCTTCACCAACGGCCAGGTGGCGCACGCGCAGCAGCACCGCATGCCGGTGATGGCCTGGTCGCCCCTGGGCGGCGGCCGCCTGCATGCCGAGGCCGCCACGCCGGGCACCGCGGCGGCCCGCCTCGCGCCGCGCCTGGAGGCGCTGGCCCGCGCCGCCGGCACCGACGCCACCGCGGTGGCCGTCGCCTGGCTGCTGCACCACCCGGCGCAGGTGCTGCCGGTCCTGGGGTCGAACCAGCCGCATCGCATCGCCGCCCTCTCGCAGGCGCTGCGGGTGCCGATGGACCGCCAGACCTGGTTCGAGCTGTACGAGCTCGCCAACGGCCACGAGGTGGCCTGAGGCCCCGGAAAGGGGCGACGCGAAAAAGGGCGGAAGGACGCCGGCGCCGGCCTCAGGTGCTGGCCCGCACCACCAGCTCGAACCCCAGGTCCACGCAGGGCGTCTCCACCGGCCGCCCCGCCATCAGCGCCAGCAGCATCTTCGCCGCCACCTCGCCGATCTCGGCGCGGGGCGTGCGCACGGTGGTCAGCGGCGGCGGCATCTGGTCGCTGCCGGTGAGGTCGTTGAAGCCGGCCACCGCCACCTGCCGCGGCACCTCGATCCCCAGGCGCACCGCCGCCAGCAGCGCGCCCTGGGCCAGGTCGTCGTTGCAGAAGAAGACCGCGTCCACCGCCGGCCGCTGCGCCACGATCTGCTCGAACATGCGCCCGCCCAGGTCGATGGACGAGGGGTCCGGCCGCATCCACTCCAGCGTCGGGTCGTAGAGCCCGGCGGCCTGCAGCTCGCGGCGCCAGCCGGCCATGCGCTGCATCACCCGCGCGTCCAGCTGGGCGCCGCCGAAGGCGATGCGCCGGCGCCCGCGGTCGATCAGGTGCCGCGTCATCGCCGCGCCCGCCGCCTCCTGCGACAGGCCCACCGTGTACTCGCCGGGCCCCGCCACCGCCTCCATCACGTGCACGCAGGGCACGCCGCTGCTCGCCAGCAGCGCACGCGAGGCCTCGCCCTGTTCCGTGCCGGTGACCAGGATGCCCGCCGGCCGGTGCAGCAGCTGCTCGCGCAGCAACTGCTCCTCTTCCGCTGGGTCGTAGTGGGTGATGCCGATCAGGGTCTGGAAGCCCGCCGGGCGCAGCGTGCGCTGCACCGCCTCCAGCAGGTCCACGAACAGCGCGTTCGTCAGCAGCGGGATCAGCACCGCCACGTGGCTGCTGCGGCGCGAGGCCAGGGCGCGCGCCGCCGGGTCCGGCACGTAGCCGAGCTTGGCCGCCGCCTCCCGCACCCGCTGCACCAGGGCCGGGTCCACCGCCCGCGCCCCGCTCAGGGCGCGCGACACCGTCATCGGGCTCACCCCGGCCAGCGTCGCCACATCGGCCAGGGTGACGCGGCCGGTGGCGCGGGAACGGGAAGGCGCAGGAGGCATGGGGAAATCCGGGTTTCTACTTATTGGTGGTGGCGCGTCACCGCATAGGATAGCGCTATCCGTGAAGCTCGGGTACAGGGTTTCACCGCAGGCAGCGAACCTGGAGACGGAGTGGACAGTCCACCGCCAAGGCGTTCGCTGCTTTTTTTCCCTGATGGGATAGCGCTATCCAAGATAACCAGATGGATTCCTCGATCGTGTTCATGGGCGTGGCCGGCTGCGGCAAGTCCAGCCTGGGCGCCGCGGTGGCGGCCGACCTGGGCCTGCGCCTGGTGGAGGGCGACGACCACCACAGCGCCGACAGCCGGGACAAGATGGCCCGCGGCGTCCCCCTGACCGACGCCGACCGCGCCGGCTGGCTGGAGCGCCTGGGCCGCGAGCTGCAGGTGGGCGAGGGCGGCACGGTGCTGACCTGTTCCGCCCTCAAGCGCTCGTACCGCGACCTGCTGCGTTTCGCCTCGCCGGGCCTGCGCTTCGTCTTCCTCGACATCGACCGCGAGGAGGCCGCCCGCCGGGTGGCTGCCCGCGCCGGTTCGCACTTCTTCTCCAGCAGCCTGGTCGACAGCCAGTTCGCCACGCTGGAATCCCCCGTGGGCGAGCCCGGCGTGCTGCGCGTGGACGCGCGGCTGCCGCTGCCCGAACTCAAGGCCGGCGTGAAGGCCTGGCTGCAAGGAGAGACGCAATGAGCGATGCGGGCAACAAGCCGGCCCACCCGGTCCAGCGCGTGGCGAACCTCGCCATGGGCGCCTGCCTGGGCGTGATGGCCCTGGCCGTCTTCGTCAACGTGGTGCTGCGCTACGGCTTCGGCAGCGGCGTGGCCGCCAGCGAGGAGCTCTCGCGCCTGCTGTTCGTGTGGATGGTGTTCATCGGCGCGACCGCCGCCTACCCGGCCGGCGAGCACATGGCCTTCACCAGCCTGGTGGGCCTGCTGCGTCGGCGCCGCGTCGCCATGGCCGGCATCACCGTGGTGATCCGCCTGCTGGTGATCCTGGCGGCCGGCCTGGTCGCCTGGGGCGCCTGGCAGCAGGTGGTGGTGGGCCTGGACAGCCGCTCGGTCGTGCTGCAGTACCCCGCGGCGCTGCTGCCGCTGCCGGCCTTCCTCAGCGCCGCCGCCATCGGCGTCATGGCGCTGGTCGAATTGATCAGGAATGAGCCGCTGGACCTGGGCCACGGCATGGACGTGGAGTGACGTGATGAGCGCAGAAGGACTCGCTTTCATCGTCTTCGTGGCCGGCATGCTCGGCCTCATGGGCATCGGCCTGAACATGGCCCTGGCGCTGGTGCTCACCGGCGCCGGCATGGCCTGGGTACTGGACTTCTGGGACACCCAGCTGCTCGCCCAGAACCTGGTGGCCGGCGTCGACAGCTTTCCGCTGCTGGCCGTGCCCTTCTTCATCCTCGCGGGCGAACTGATGAACGCCGGCGGCATCAGCCGCCGCATCATCGACATGGCCCAGGCCTGGGTCGGCCACATCAAGGGCGGCCTGGGCTTCGTCGCCATCGGCGCGGCGGTGCTCATGGCCTCCATGAGCGGCTCGGCGCTGGCCGACACCGCGGCGCTGGCCACCATCCTGCTGCCCATGATGCGCCAGCAGGGGTATCCCATGGCCACCTCCGCGGGCCTGGTGGCCTCGGGCGGCATCATCGCGCCCATCATCCCGCCGTCCATGCCCTTCGTGATCTACGGCGTGACCACCAACACCTCGATCTCCTCGCTGTTCCTCTCGGGCGTGGTGCCGGGGCTGATCATGGGCGCGGGCCTGATCGTGGCCTGGAAGCTCACGCTGCGCCGCATCGACCTGCCCGAGGGCGTGCCGGTGCCCATGGCCCAGCGCCTGCGCGTGACGGCCAAGGCCTTCTGGGCCCTGGTGATGCCCCTGATCATCATCGGCGGCATGAAGACCGGCGTGTTCACGCCCACCGAGGCCGCCGTGGTCGCCGCGTTCTACGCCCTGGTCGTGGCCCTGTTCATCCACCGCGAGATGAAGGTCGCCGAACTGGGCCACGTGCTGGTGCGCGCGGCCAAGACCACCGCCATCGTCATGTTCCTGTGCGCCGGCGCACAGGTGGCCAGCTACATGATCACGCTGGCCGACCTGCCCGGCGTTCTCACCGCCTGGCTCGGCCCGCTGATCGAGAGCCCGCGCCTGCTGATGCTGGTGATGATGCTGGCGCTGGTGCTGATTGGCACCGCGCTGGACCTGACCCCCACCATCCTGATCTTCGCGCCCGTGATGCTGCCCATCGCGGTGAAGGCCGGCATCGACCCGGTCTACTTCGGCCTGATGTTCGTGCTCAATGGCGCCATCGGCCTGATCACGCCGCCGGTGGGCACGGTGCTGAACGTGGTGGCCGGCGTCGGCCGGCTGTCCATGCACCAGGTGATCAAGGGGGTGAACCCCTTCCTGGTCACCTACACGCTGATCCTCCTGCTTTTCGTGCTGTTCCCCCAGATCGTGACCGCGCCGGTGGCGTGGATGCGGTGACCCTTTCCCCCGTCAACTTCCCTCCCTGGAGACTTCCATGAACCTGTTCCGCCGCGCCCTCGTCGCCTCGGCCGCCGCCCTGGCGCTGGCCACTCCCTTCGCCGCCCTGGCCCAGGCCCAGGACATCAAGCCCCGCCTGATCCGCTTCGGCTACGGCCTGAACGAGCAGTCCAACCAGGGCCGCGCCGTCAAGCTGTTCGCCGAGCAGGTCGAGAAGGCCTCGGGCGGCAAGATGAAGGTGCGCGCCATCGGCGCCGCCGCCCTCGGCTCCGACAACCAGATGCAGCAGGCCCTCATCGGCGGCGCGCAGGAAATGATGGTGGGCTCCACCGCCACCCTGGTGGGTATCACCAAGGAAATGGCCCTGTGGGACACCCCGTTCCTCGTGAACAACGCCAAGGAAGCCGACATCCTGCTGGACGGCCCCATCGGCAAGAAGGTGATCGACAAGCTCCAGGAAAAGGGCCTCGTGGGCCTCGTGTACTGGGAGAACGGCTTCCGCAACCTGACCAACAGCAAGCGCCCGATCAACAAGCTGGAAGACCTCAACGGCATCAAGCTGCGCGTGATGCAGAACAACGTGTTCCTGGAGTCGTTCAAGAGCCTGGGCACGAACGCCGTGCCGATGGCCTTCTCCGAGCTGTTCTCCGCGCTGGAGACGGGCACGGTGGACGGCCAGGAGAACCCGGTCAACACCATCCTGTCGTCCAAGTTCTACGAGGTGCAGAAGTACCTGACCATGACCAACCACGTCTACAGCCCGTGGATCGTGCTGGTCTCCAAGAAGTGGTGGGACCAGCTCTCCGCCGCCGAGAAGAAGGTGCTGATGGACGCCGCCGTCGCCAGCCGCGACTTCGAGCGCAAGGACACCCGTGAAGAGGCCGCCGCCGCCACCGCGCAACTCAAGGCCAAGGGCATGCAGGTCAACGAGCTGTCGCCCGCCGAGTCGGCCCGCATGCGCAACGGCCTGACCCGCGTCTACGCCTCCATCGGCGCCAGCGTGGGCATGGACCTGTGGAACGAGACCCAGGCCGAACTGGCCAAGATCCGCGCGGCGAAGAAGTAAGCGGCCCGCGGCCCCGGTCCCGGTCCTGCGGCTCAGGCCGCGCCGGGCCCCGGGTCTTCCCAGTGCAGGAGTTCGGCCAGGCGGCGCACCACCCAGCGCGCCTCGGCCGGCTGCACCGGTGAGCCGGGCGCGGCCAGCGCCTGGCCCATCTTCTCCAGCACGTCGATTTCGGTGATGCCCAGCGCATGCAGCGTGTTCGAGGCCTGCTCGGTGAGCATCTGGGTGAGGTCCTCGCACAGTTCGTAGCGTTCGCGCACCGCGGCCATGGGTTCGGTGAGCTTGTAGCCGCCGGGCGCGGCGTAGAGCTGGGTGAACGAGGGCGGTACCTCGATCTGGTGCGAGTCGTCCATGGGGCCGCAGCATACCCGCAAGCCCCCACGCGCCCGTGAGGACGGCCCGTCACGTACAATCGAGAGCACTGCCAGCTTCACCCGAAGCGCAACCTCCCCGCAACCCGCCGCCTTCTCGCAAGGCACTCCCGCAGGTTGCCACCCTCCGGCCGGCAGCGTCGGCCCCGCTTCCATCCCTGATCCACGCTTGCGCCGGTCCGCGCGGGCGGATCGCCATTGCGGCCTGGTCGCCGCGCTAGAAAGGCTCCCTTGGCCAAAGAAGAACTCATTGAAATGCGCGGCCGCGTGGCCGAAGTCCTGCCCGACTCCCGCTACCGCGTGACCCTCGAGAACGGGCACGAGCTCGTCGCCTACAGCGGCGGCAAGATGCGCAAGCACCGCATCCGCATCATCGCGGGCGACGACGTGACGCTCGAACTCTCCCCCTACGACCTGAACAAGGGTCGCATCATGTTCCGCCACCTGCCCCCCCGCGGGCCGGGTCCGGCCGGTGGCGCCCGGCCGCCGGTGCGCCGCTGAGGCAGGCGACCTCCCCAAAGACAAAGGGCCGCGCGAGCGGCCCTTTCTCATGGCGTGGCCCGCTCAGAGCTTGCAGGCGGGCGAGGCGGCCGGCGTCAGCGAGGCCGGGAAGACCTGCTCCACCGGCGCGCGCAGCTGGCCGTCGACCATCTTCGCGCGGCCCACGTAGTTGGCCAGCACCATCTGGTTGTCGGCTGCGCGCACCTGGCTGGGGCCGAACACGGTCTCCACCGTCTTGCCCGAGAGGGCCTTGGTCACGTCGCCGGGCTTGGCGCTCTTGGCCAGCTTCACGCCCTCGAAGATCACCTGCGTGCCGTTGTAGCCCAGGCCTTCGTTGTCGGTGGGCAGGCGGTTGAATTTCGCGCGGAAGGCGGCGACGAAGGCCTTGTTGCGGGCGTTGTCGATGTCCGGCGAGTAGGTCACGTTGCCGGGCGTGCCCTCGAGGGAGCGGCCGGTGGCGTCCATCATGAAGTTCTGCAGCAGCGAGTGGCCGATCAGCTTGGTCTGCGGGATCAGGCCGAATTCCTGGGCCTGCTTGACGAAGGCGATGGCGTCGCGGCCGGTCTCGGCCACCCAGATCGCCTCGACCTTGGCGTCCTTGAGCTGGGCGATGTAGGGCGAGAAGTCCTTGGTGCCCAACGGCGCGTACAGCTGCAGCTTCACGTCCTTGCCCTGGGCCTTCACCGCCTTGGCGAAGGACTCGGCGGAGTCGCGGCCCCAGACATAGTCGGCGGCCAGGGTGGCGAAGCTCTTCTCCTTGAAGCCCTTGGCCCACTCGCCGATCATGGCGATGTCCATCGCATCGGAGTGGTTGGTGCGGATCATGCGGGCGCGGCAGCTGTCCCCGGTGATCTTGTCGCTCTTGGAGGCCACCACGAAATAGGCGGCGTCCCAGCGCTCCAGGTTCGGGCCCAGGGCCAGGGCGATGGTCGACGGGATGCCCCCGATCAGGAGGTTGTAGCCGTCGCGGGCGAGCTTCTCGGCGACGCGGCGGCCGGCCTCGGGCGTGCCCTCGTCGTCGGCCACCTGCACCTCGACCCTGCGGCCGTCCACGCCGCCCTTGGCGTTCGCCTCGTCGATCGCGAACTGGATGCCGCGAATGACCTCCTCGCCCTGCTGGGCGAACACGCCCGACTTCGAGCTCATGAGGCCGACGCGCACGGGCTCGCGGGCCTGCGCGAGGGCGATGGCGGGAACGGCGGCGACCACGGCGGCGAGGGCCACGGCGCGGCGGGTCAGTTTGGCTTTCAACATCTTCAGTCTCCTTCTCCAGTCAATGGAAGCCCGGCGGCGCCGGGCACTGCATGCGACCCGGCCGGGTCAAACCATCACGTGCTGGTGCAGCTCGTCGAGGCTGTCCTCGGCGACGCGGCCTTCGGCCACCACGCTGCCCTTGGCCATCGCGCAATAGCGCTGCGCGACGCGCGCGACCAGGGTCATGTTCTGTTCGATCAGCAGCAGCGCCGTGCCCTGCGCCGCCACCTCGTTGAAGATCACGCCCAGCTGGTCGACGATCACCGGGGCCAGGCCCTCGGTGGGTTCGTCCAGCAGGATCAGGGCGGGGTTGGCCATGAGGGCGCGGCCCACCGCCAGCATCTGCTGCTGCCCGCCGGACAGGGCGGTGCCCGGGGTGTGGGCGCGCTCCTGCAGGATCGGGAACAGCTTGTAGATGGCGGGCACGGTCCATGGTCCCTTGCGGCCGACGGCGGCGCCCAGGAGCAGGTTCTCCTCCACGCTCAGGTTGGCCACGATGCGCCGGCCCTGCGGCACCACCGCGATGCCGTGCTGGGCGGCCATGTAGGGGCGCGGGCGGGGCAGCAGGTCGCCGCCCAGGCGCACCGAGCCGCCGCGCAGGCTGGCGATGCCCAGGATGGTGTTGACCACGGTGGTCTTGCCCACGCCGTTGCGGCCGATCAGGGCCACCTTCTCGCCCTCGTCGACCCGCAGGTCCAGGCCGTGGAGGATGTGGGCGTTGCCATAGAAGGCATCGACCTTCGTCAGTTCCAGCAGGGTGTTCATGCGGCGCTCCCCAGGTAGGCCTCGCGCACGCGCGGGTCGGCGCGCACCTCGGCGGGCGAGCCCTGGGCGATCACGCGCCCGAGCTCGAAGACGGTGACGGCGTCGGAGATGCCGAAGACCACGTCCATGTCGTGTTCCACCAGCAGCACCGAGACGTTGCGCCGGGTGGTCAGGGCCTTCAGGTGCTGGGCCAGGTCCAGCGACTCCTTGACCGAGAGGCCGGCCATGGGCTCGTCCAGCAGCAGCACGCCGGGGCGCCCGACCAGGGCCAGGGCCAGGTCCAGGCGGCGCTGCTCGCCGTAGCCCAGGTCGTCGGCGACCACGTCGCCGAGGGTGTCGAGCGCGAGCTCCCGGAGCACGTCGTCGGCGTCGGCGCCGGAGTCCTTCGTCCCCATCTTCCAGGAGGCGAGCTCGACCTGCTGGCGCACCTTCATCTGGCCGAAGATCGAGGTGCGCTGGAAGGAGCGCGAGAGCCCGCGGCGGCGGCGGTCCACCACGCCCAGGGCGCTGACGTCCTCCCCCATCAGGGTGACCTTGCCTCGGGTGAGCGGACGCCGGCCGGTGATGGCGTCGATGACGGTGGACTTGCCCGCGCCGTTGGGGCCGATGAGGCCGCGGATCTGGCCCTTGGCGAGGGTGAGGGCGACGCCGTCGACGGCCTTCACGCCACCGTAGTGGATGGCCACGTCCTCGGTCTGCAACACGTAGTCGGTCATGCGGATGTCTCCCTGGGGCGTCAGTGGGCGGCGCGGGCCTTGGGCGGGCCGGCGGGGCGGGTGGCGGCGCTGCCGCGGCCGGAGACCAGGCGCACCAGGATCCCCGACAGGCCGTGCGGCGCGAACACGATCACCACGATCAGCGCGGTGCCGAAGATGGCCATCCAGTGCTGGGCGTGGTCGCCCAGGACGTCCTTGGCCAGGAAGTAGACGGCGGCGCCGAGGGCCGGGCCCCACAGCACCTTCGTGCCGCCGACCACGACCATCATCAGCGCCACGCCCGACAGGCTCCAGTGCAGGGCCTCCGGCGAGACGAAGCTGGTGTTCAGGGCGGCGAGCACGCCGGCCACCGAGGTCACGCCGGCGGACAGCGCGTACACCGCGGCGCGCGGCACCAGGGTCTTGATGTTGATGAAGCGGGCGCGCTCCTCGTTGTCACGCACGGCCTCGGTGATGCTGCCGAAGCGCGCGCGCAGCAGCACCGCCAGGCCCAGCGTCAGCAGCACCAGGGTCGTCCAGCAGACCATCAGCATCGGGCCGGGTTGGGTGAGCGTGTTCAGGGACAGGCCGAACAGCGTGGCGGGCCACTCCACGTTCATGCCGTCGGCGCCGCCGGTCACGCCCCGGGCGCGCGAGGCGGTGAGGTAGGCCATCTGGCCCACCGCGAGGGTGAGCATGCCGAAGGCCACGCCCGGCACGCGCACGATCACCAGGCCGATCACGAAGGCCAGCGCCGTCAGCCCGAGGATGGCCAGCGGCACGGCGGCCTCGGCGGGCACCGCCTTGGCCTGCAGCAGGATCGAGACGATGTAGCCGGACGAGCCGTAGTACAGCGCATGGCCGAAGCTGACCATGCCGTTCTGTTTGAGCAGCAGGCCGACGCCGAGGGCGAAGATGGCGAAGATCGTCGCCTGCGTGAGCAGCGACAGCACCGTGTTGGAGCCGATGCCGAAGGCGGCGGCCGCGCCGATGGCCAGCGCGCCCACCGTGCAGGCGAGCAGGTTGCGGGTCGTCATGGGAAATGTCTCCGGGAAAGGCGTTGCGTGTCGTCAGGTGCGGCTGCCGGCGAAGCCGTTGGGCTTCCACAGCAGGATGGCCACCATCAGCACGAAGGGCAGCAGCACCGAGGTGTCGGGCAGCCACACCGCGCCCAGGGCCTGCACCAGGCCCAGCACCATGGCGGCGATGAACGCGCCGGCCAGCGAGCCCAGGCCGCCGATCACCACCACCACGAAGGAGTCGATGATCACGTCCGCGCTCATCGAGGGCGACAGCGACAGGAAGGGCGCGGCCACCACGCCGGCCAGGCCCGCCAGCGCGGTGCCCAGGCCGACCACGAAGGCGCTGAGGGCGTCGGTGTTCACCCCCTGCATGGCGGTGGTGGTGGGGTCGGTGGACGCGGCCCGCACGAACAGGCCGGCGCGGGAGTGGCGCAGCCACAGCGTCAGGCCCAGGGCCACCGCCGCGCCCACCACGATCACCGCGACGCGGTAGGCCGGCACCGGGTGGCCGAACAGCTCGATCGAGGAGGACAGGGCGGCCGGCGCGGGCAGCGAGAGGTTGGCCTTGCCCCAGAAGCTCTGGACGAAGTCCTCCAGGATCAGGAGCAGGCCGAAGGTCACGAGGACCACGGTCAGCGGGTCGCGGTCCTGCAGCAGGCGGAAGCCCCAGCGGTCCAGGGCCACGCCGAAGGCGGCCATCACGAGCGGGGCGATGACCAGGGCGCCCCAGAAGTTGGTCTTCATCGCCACCGAGTAGCCGATGTAGGCACCCATCATGTACAGCGAGCCGTGGGCGAAATTCACCACGCGGCGCAGGCCGTAGATCAGGGCCAGGCCCGAGCACATGATGATCAGCAGCGCGCCGTAGACGACGCCGTTGAAGATGTGGATGAACATGGGGGTTGTCTCCTTCGTTGTCTCATGTCGCCGGGCCGGTCAGCCCGGTCCCGCCTCGGCCGCGCCCAGTGCCAGCCAGCCGCCGTCGGCGGTGAAGGTGGCGCCGGTGACGAAGCTGGCCTTGTCCGAGGCCAGGAAGCCGATCACCTCGGCGATCTCCTCGGGCCGGGCCATGCGGCCCAGGGGCGTGCGCGCCTCGATGCGCGCCGCGTCGAGCAGGCCCTCGCTCACCAGCCGGTCCACCAGCGCGGTGCGCACGTAGCCCGGGGCGACCGCGTTGACGCGGATGCCGCGGCGGGCCCATTCGCAGGCCATGGCGCGCGTCATCGCGGCCACGCCGGCCTTGGCCGCGCCGTAGGCGTTGCGCCCGGGGATGCCGGCCAGCCCGGCGATGGAGGCGATGTTGACGATGGCGCCGCGGCCCTGCGCCAGCATCACGCGGGCGGCGGCCTGGCTCACGAGGAAGGCGCCGCGCAGGTGCACGTCGAGCACGCGGTCGAACGCGGCCACGTCCTGGTCCACGGTCGGGGCCGACTGCTCGCCGATGCCGGCGTTGTTCACGACCGCGTCGATGCGCCCGCACTGCGCGAGCACGGCCTCGACGGCCTGCCGCACGCTGGCGGCGTCGGCCACGTCGCAGCCCAGGCCCAGGTGCCGGGCGCCGAGCTCGGCGGCGCGGGCCTGCGCGGCGTCGGCGCGCAGGTCCAGCAGCGCCACGCGCTCGAAGTCCTGCGCCAGCCGGCGCGCGGTGGCCCAGCCGATGCCGTCGGCGGCGCCGGTGACCAGGGCGACGCTCATCGCGGCGCCTCCACGCTGGGCAGGCTGGCGCGGCGGATCAGGCGGGTCTCCTGCGCGAGGATCAGGTCGGCCGAGGCGGCGAGGTATTTCGGGAAGTCGGGGTGCGCGTCACGGCGCCGCGAGCGCTCCTCGTAGTCGGCCAGGCTGTCATAGCCCCACAGGTGGGTGAACTGATTCTGCGGACCGACCAGGCTGGTCCAGAAGCCCAGGGGCGTGCCCAGGGTCTCCAGCAGGATCGGCATGGCGAGCCGGTCGAAGACCTCGATGAACTCGCCCATCTTGCGCAGCTTGATGGTGTAGACGCGGTGGTCCACCAGCGGCTTGGCGCCGGCAGCCAGGAGGAGTTCAGGCCGCACGGCGTTGCTCCCCCTGTTCACCCCGGGCCCGGGCCACCAGGTGGTTGCCGGTGATCCAGCCGAAGGTCATGTTGGGGCCCAGCGTGATGCCGGCGGCGGGGTAGTTGCCCCCCATCACGCTGGCGCGGTCGTTGCCCACCGCGTAGAGGCCGTCGATCACCGTGCCGCGGGTGGACAGCACCTCGCCCTGCGGCGTGGTGCGCAGCCCGTCGAAGGTGCCCAGGTCGCCCATGATCACCTTGACCGCGTAGAACGGGCCCTGGGTGATCGGCGCCACGCAGGGATTGGGCTGGTTGGCCGGGTCGGCCAGGTAGCGGTTGAAGGCGGTGGTGCCGCGACCGAACTGGCGGTCCTCGCCCTGCGCCGCGCCCTCGTTGTACTCGGCCACCGTGCGCTCCAGCGCCGCGGCATCGATGCCGCAGTTCCTCGCCAGCTCGCCGAGGGTGCGGCCCTTGGCCAGGTAGCCGTTGCGCAGGAACCGGCCCACCGGCATCGGCGCGGGCTTGACGAAGCCCAGCCCGTACTTGGCCAGCGCCTTCGCGTCGCACACCAGCCACATCGCGGTCTCGCGCTCGGCGGCGCAGGCCTGGATCATGGCCGCGCCCACGTCGTGGTACGACTCGGACTCGTTGCAGAAGCGCACGCCCTTGCGGGTCACGCCGATGATGCCGGGCTTGTAGCGATCCAGCAGGTGCGGGAACACGCCGTACTTTCCGTCGCCGTAGGGCACGCGCGAAACCGGCATCCAGGCCGAGGTGGAGGGGTACTTCAGCTCGAACTTCGCGCCGGCGTCCTCGGCGATGCGGATGCCGTCGCCGGTGTTGCCGGTGGGCACGGGCGAGAGGTGCTCGCCGCCGCGCCGCAGGTGCGGGTAGGCCTGGCCGATGCGCGCCACGTCGTGCGGGAAGCCGCCGCAGGCCAGCACCACGCCCTGGCGGGCGAAGACCTGGACATCCTCGCCGTCCCTGTGCACCACGGCGCCGCGCACCACGCCCTGCTCGACGATGAGGCGGCGGACCGGCGAGTCGGTCCAGATCGGGACGCCCAGCTCCAGGGCCGACTTGGCCAGGCGCGCTGCCAGCGCGTTGCCGCTGGTGACGTTGACGCCGCGCCGATAGAGCGCCAGCTCCTTGAGGTGGGTCGCCAGGCGCTTGGCCACGTAGACGAACGAGGTCAGCGACTTGGTGGCGTTGAAGAAGTGCTTCAGGTCCGCGTTCGAGGAGTTGAACATCATCCCGATGAAGGTGATGGTCTTGAGCGGCGGGCGCAGGCGCTTCATGTCCTCGCCCAGCGCGCGGATGTCGAAGGGCTTGGCCAGGATCGAGCGGCCCACGTCCACGCCGCCCGGCACCTTCGGGTGGTAGTCGGGGTAGAGGGTGGGGACGAACTGCACGCTGGTCTCGCGCTCGAACCATTCCACCATCTTCGGCGCGGCCGCCAGGAAGGCGTCGACCGCGGGGGCGTCGAAGCCGGCGCCGGTCTCGTTCAGCAGGTACTCGCGCGCGGCGGCGGTGGAGTCCTTCTTCGCGCCCTCGCAATGCGGGTTGCCGGGGATCCACAGCACGCCGCCGCTGAAGGCGGTGGAGCCGCCGAAGACCGGCTCCTTCTCCACCACGATCACGTCCAGCCCGCCCTTGCGCGCGGTCACGGCCGTCGACAGGCCGCCGGCGCCGGAGCCGGCGACCAGCACATCACACTCGAGTCGCTTCATTCGTCTTCTCCTGGGGTTGCTGGCCGGCGCGGGTGGTCTGGTTGAAGCCCGGGCGCGGCACCATGTCCATCAACATGCAGTCGAGGCCGCCATCGACCACCAGCTCGGTGCCGTTCACATAGGCGGCGCGGTCGCTGAGGAGGAAGGCGGCGGGTTCGGCGATGTCCACCGGCTCGCCCACGCGGCGGCTGGCGGTGACGGCGGCGCGGGCCGCCTCGAAGCCCGGCACCTCGTAGAAGGCGGCCGACAGTGCGGTGCGGATCATTCCGGGGCAGAGCGCGTTGCTGCGCACGCCGCGCGGGCCCCACTCGGCAGCCAGCTGCTTGTTCATCAGGAGCACGCCGGCCTTGCTGGCGCTGTAGGCGCCGCTGCGCGCCTGCGGGTGCAGCGCCGAGATGGAGGCGATGTGGACGATGCTGCCGCGGCCGGCGGCCAGCATGTCCTGGCCGAACGCGCGGCTGCACAGGAGGTAGCCGGTGAGGTTGACGGCCAGCACCTGGTTCCAGTCTTCCAGCGAGACCGACTCCAGCGGGCCGGGCAGCAGCATGCCGGCGTTGTTCACGAGGCCGGTGACCGGCCCGAACTCGCGGCGCACGCGGGCGGCGGCCGCGGCCACCGCGGCTTCGCTGGCGACGTCGCAGGCCGCCGCGATGGCCTGGGCGCCGCGGGCCCGCAGGGCCGCCGCGGCGCGCTCCGCACCCTCGGCGTCGCGATCGAGCAGGGCCACCCGGGCGCCGGCATCGGCCAGCGAGCCGGCCACGGCCAGGCCGATGCCCGAGGCCGCACCGGTCACCGCGATGGCGCGGCCGGCCAGGCCCAGCCAGTGCGAGTGGGCGGCGCTCACTGCGGCCTCCAGGAACCGGATGCTTCGGGTTTACCCGGGTGGTTGGTGGCCAGGCCGGGGACGGGGCTCCCGGGGCGGATGCCTGCTTGCATGCCTGCTGTCTCCTCTGTGGTGGGGGCGAATGTTCGTCGCTGGGCCGCCGCGCGCCAATCGACAAACGCGGCGAAGGACCGGACAATTCGTGCATGACGAAAGTCCCCCGATTCGCCCTCTACGGCACTGACGAGGCCTCTCCGGCCTGGGCCGAGATGGTCAACCTGGAGCGCATCCCGGAGCGCTCCGGCGCGCACAACTGGGAGATCCAGCCGCATGTGCACGAGGGCCTGCTGCAGGTGCTGTACATCGTCACCGGCAGCGCCGGCGGCGAGGCGCTGATCGACGGGCGCCGCTGGCCCATCGTGCCGCCGTGCCTGATCGTCGTGCCCTCGGGGGCGGTGCATGGCTTCCACTTCCGCAACGACATCGACGGCCCGGTGATCACCGCGCCGCAGCGCCCGCTGGAATCGCTGGCCACCGCCATCGCGCCGCAGTTGCTGGCGCATGTGCGCGCGCCGCGCGTGCTGCCGGTGGACCCGGAGAGCCCGTGGACGCAGGCGCTGATGCCGCTGTTCGACGCGCTGGAGCGCGAGGCGCGCTACCCGGCGGCGGGGCAGGTGGCGGCCAGCATGTCGCTGCTCGCGGCGCTGTTCGTGCAGGTGGCCCGCATCGGCGAGAGCGCGGCGGCCGCGCCCAGCGACCCGCGCTCACGCAAGGCGGCGCAGATCGAGCAGTTCCGCCAGCTGGTGAACGAGCAGTTCCGGCAGCAGCGCTCGGTCGACCACTACGCGCGGCAGATGGGGTTGACGGCAGGCCACCTGGGCCGCCTGTGCCGCGACGCGCTGGGGCTCTCGCCGCTGGACGTGATCAACGCGCGGCTGGTGCACGAGGCCGAGCGCGAGCTGGTGTACTCCACCCTGAGCATCAAGCAGGTCGCCGCCGAACTGGGCTTCGACGACGAGGCCTACTTCGGCCGCTTCTTCAAGAAGCACACCGCGCGCCGGCCCACCGAGTTCCGCGAGATGGCGCGGGCGCACCTGGCCGGGCACTGAGGCGGGCGCCCCGGGCTGGCGCCAGCGTGACGGACATCGTACGACCCCTGCGACATAATGGCCGCATGACCGCCCCCGCCGCGAGCGCCGCCCGCCGTCCCCGCTCCCTCACCGCCGACCTGGTGCAGGCCCTCGGCGACCGCATCCGCGATGGCCGCCTGGCCTCCGGCGCCAAGCTGCCGCGCGAGGCCGACCTGATGGCCGAGTTCAACGTGAGCCGCACCGTGGTGCGCGAGGCCATGTCCCGGCTGCAGGCCGCCGGCATGGTGGAGACCCGCCACGGCATCGGCACCTTCGTCATGGGCCTGGGCGACGCCAGCACCTTCCGCATCTTGCCGGAGCAGGTCGGCACCCTGCATGACGTGATCGCGGTGCTGGAGCTGCGCATCGCGGTCGAGAGCGAGAGCGCCGGCCTGGCGGCGCAGCGCCGCAGCGAGGCCGAGCTGGCCGCCATGCGCTCCGCGCTGGATGCCTTCGCCGCCGCGGTGGAGGAGGGGCGCGATGCCGTCGGCCCCGACTTCCAGTTCCACCTGGAGATCGCCCGCGCCACCCAGAACCCGCGCTTCGCGGAGCTCATGGCCACCCTGGGCGGCACCATGATCCCGCGCGCCCGGCTGGAGTCCGAGCAGCCCCTCACCCCCGAGCGCCGCGACTACCTGCGCCGCGTCAACGGCGAGCACGAGAGCATCTACGAGGCCATCGCCCGCCAGGACGCCGAGGCCGCCCGCGCCGCCATGCGCACGCACCTGGCCAACAGCCGCGAGCGCCGTCGCCGCGCTGCCGCCGGCGGCTGATCCCAACCTCATCAAGGGTTTACCCGCATTTCTTGTTGGCGATCAAGAGATACGATGTCCTATCTCTTTCCAACGGTGTAACCCGACCATGATCCCGATCGAACTCAAGAAAGCCCTGTCCTCCGGCCTGCTGTCCTTCCCGCTGACGGACTTCGACGCCCAGCTGCAGTTCAACCCCCGCGGCTACCAGGAGCGCCTGGAGTGGCTGATGCCCTATGGCGCCTCCGTGCTGTTCGCCGCCGGCGGCACCGGCGAGTTCTTCTCCCTGGAGCCGGGCGAGTACTCCCAGGTGATCAAGGTCGCGGCCGAGACCTGCGGCCAGCACACCCCCATCGTCGGCGGCGCCGGCGGCGGCACCACCCTGGCGATCAAGTACGCCCAGGAAGCCCAGCGCAATGGCGCGGCCGGCATCCTGCTGCTGCCGCACTACCTGACCGAAGCCACCCAGGACGGCCTGGTCGCCCACATCGAAGCGGTGTGCAAGAGCGTGAGCATTGGCGTCATCGTCTACAACCGCGCCGCCTGCAAGCTGACCGCCTCCTCGCTGGAGAAGCTGGCCGAGCGCTGCCCCAACCTGATCGGCTTCAAGGACGGCCTGGGCGACATCGAGCGCATCGTCCAGATCCGCCAGCGCCTGGGCGACCGCTTCGTCTACATCGGCGGCATGCCCACGCACGAGGTCTACGCCAACGCCTACAAGGCCCTGGGCGTGCCCACCTACTCCTCGGCCGTCTTCAACTTCATCCCCAAGACCGCGATGGCGTTCTACAACGCCTACTGGAACAACGACCAGGCCACCGTGAGCCGCCTGATCGACGACTTTTTCCTGCCGTACCTGGAGATCCGCAACAAGGGCGAGGGCTATGCCGTCTCCATCGTGAAGGCCGGCGCCACCATCGTCGGCAAGAGCGCCGGCCCGGTGCGCGCGCCGCTGTCGGACCTCAAGCCCGCCGAAGTCGAGCAGCTGGCCGCCCTGATCGCCAAGCTGGGCCCGCAGTAACCGGGCTGCCGTCTCAAGCACCCCCAGGAGACATGCCATGACCTTGACGAAACGCCTCACCGCCCTGGCCCTCGGCCTGGGTGTGGCGGCCAGCGCCTTCGCGCAGGCCTTCCCCTCGAAGACGGTGACCCTGGTGGTGCCGTTCCCGCCCGGCGGCTCCACCGACATGATCGCCCGCACCCTGCAGCCCAAGCTGCAGGAGCGCCTGGGCGGCACCGTCGTCGTGGACAACAAGGCCGGCGCCACCGGCACCATCGGCACCGCGCAGGTGGCCCGCTCGCCCGCCGACGGCCACACCCTGCTGGTCGCCTCGCTCGGGCCCTACGTGATCGCCCCGCACCTGATCAAGGCGCCCTATGACGCGCTGAAGGACCTGGACCCGATCTCGGTCGTCGTCCAGGCGCCCAACGTGCTCGTGGTGCCCGCGGCCTCGCCGCTGAAGTCCATGGCCGACGTGATGGCCCACCTGAAGGCCAACCCGGGCAAGATGACGTTCGCGTCCTCCGGCAACGGCAGCAGCGACCACCTCACGGCCGAACTGTTCTGGCAGCAGACCGGCACCACCGGCGTCCACGTGCCGTACAAGGGCGGCGGGCCGGTGATGAACGACCTCCTGGGCAACCAGGTCGATTCCTCGTTCATGAACATCAATACCGCCATGCCGCAGATCCAGGCCGGCAAGCTGCGCCCGCTGGTGATCACCAGCGCCAAGCGCTCGCCCCTGCTGCCGAACGTGCCCACGCTCGAGGAGCAGGGCGTCAAGGACGCCAACGTCCAGTCCTGGCAGGCCGTGGCCGGCCCCAGGGGCCTGCCTGCGGACGTCAAGGCCAGGGTGCATGCCGCCATCGTCGCTACCTTCAGCGAGCCGGCCCTGCGCCAGCGCCTGCTGGACCTGGGCTTCGAGATGGTGCTGAACACGCCCGAGCAGTTCGCCGCCTTCCAGGCCGCCGAATACGCCCGCTGGCAGAAGCTGATCACCGCCCGCAAGATCACCGCCGACTGAACCCGGCCGAGATTCCCATGACCTCTCCCATCGTCAAGCAGATGCGTGTCGTCCCCGTCGCGGGACGGGACGGCATGCTGCTGAACCTCTCGGGCGCGCATGCGCCCTTTTTCACTCGCAACATCGTCATCGTCACCGACAGCGCGGGCCACACCGGCCTGGGCGAGGTGCCCGGCGGCGAGAAGATCCGCCAGACGCTGGAGGACGCGCGTCCCCTCGTCGAGGGCCGCCCCATCGGCGACCTGCAGGCCATCCTGAACGAGATGCGCGCCCGCTTCGCCGACCGCGACGCCGGCGGCCGCGGCCTGCAGACCTTCGACCTGCGCACCACCATCCATGCCGTCACCGCCGTCGAATCGGCGCTGCTGGACCTGCAGGGCCAGCACCTGGGCGTGCCGGTGGCGGCGCTGCTCGGCGAGGGCCAGCAGCGCGAGGCCGTGCAGATGCTCGGCTACCTGTTCTTCGTCGGCGACCGCACCAGGACCGACCTGCCGTACCACAGCGAGCCGGGCGCCGACAACGACTGGTTCCGCCTGCGCCACGAGGCCGCCATGACCCCCGAGGCGGTGGTGCGCCTGGCCGAGGCGGCCCAGGCCCGCTACGGCTTCCAGGACTTCAAGCTCAAGGGCGGCGTGCTGCGCGGCGACGAGGAAGTCGAGGCGGTGACCGCGCTGCACGAGCGATTCCCGCAGGCCCGCGTGACGCTCGATCCCAATGGCGGCTGGCTGCTGAAGGACGCGATCCGCCTGGGCGAGAGGATGCGCGGCATCGTCGCCTACGCCGAGGACCCCTGCGGCGCGGAAGAAGGCTTCTCCGGCCGCGAGGTCATGGCCGAATTCCGCCGCGCCACCGGCCTGCCCACCGCGACCAACATGGTCGCCACCGACTGGCGCCAGCTGGCGCACTCGCTGGCGCTGCAGTCGGTCGACATCCCGCTGGCCGACCCGCACTTCTGGACCCTAGCCGGCTCGGTGCGCGTGGCCCAGACCTGCCGCGACTGGGGCCTGACCTGGGGCTCGCACTCCAACAACCACTTCGACATCTCGCTGGCCATGTTCACGCACGTGGGCGCCGCCGCCCCCGGCAAGGTCACTGCCATCGACACGCACTGGATCTGGCAGGACGGCCAGCGCCTCACCAAGGACCCGCTGAAGATCGAGGGCGGCTACGTGCAGGTTCCGAAGAAGCCGGGCCTGGGCATCGAGATCGACCTGGCCGAGGTCGAGAAGGCCCACGCCCTCTACCTGCAGCACGGCCTGGGCGCGCGCGACGACGCCATCGCCATGCAGTACCTGATCCCCGGCTGGAAATTCGACAACAAGCGCCCGTGCCTCGTGCGCTGAACACCCACCCCATTCAAGATGACCACTTTCATTGACAGCACCGCGGCCGACGTCGACGCCGCCGCCCGCGCCGCGCAAGCGGCCTTCGCCGCCTTCGGCGCCTCCGACGCCGCCACCCGCGCCGCGCTGCTGCGCGGCCTGGCCGAGGCGCTGGAAGCGAACCGCGAGCGCCTCGTCGCCCTCGCCGATGCCGAGACGAACCTGGGCCCCGGCCGCCTCAACGGCGAGCTCGATCGCACCGCCTTCCAGCTGCGCGGCTTCGCCACGCAGGTGGAGCAGGGCGCCGCCTTCGCCTTCACTGACGATCCCGCCGTCGCCGGCGCCCCGCCGGTGGGCCACCCCGCCCTGGCCCGCGTGCGCGTGCCGGTCGGCCCGGTGGCCATGTTCGCGGCCTCGAATTTCCCCTTCGCCTTCTCGGTGCTGGGTGGTGACACCGCCGCGGCCCTGGCCGCCGGCTGCCCGGTGGTGGTCAAGGCCCACCGCGGCCACCGCGGCCTCTCGCATGCCGTGGCCGACCTGGCCCGCGGGGTGGTCCAGGCCCAGGGCCTGCCCGCCGGCGTCTTCGACATGGTCGACGGCCGCGGCGCCGAAGTCGGCGTGAGCCTGATCCAGCACCCGGCGATTGCCGCCGGCGCCTTCACCGGCTCGGTGCGCGGCGGCCTGGCGCTGCAGGAGGCGGCCCGCGCCCGCAAGCGCCCGATCCCGTTCTACGGCGAGCTGGGCTCGATCAACCCGGTGATCGCGCTGCCCTCGGCCCTGGCCGCCAAGGGCGCCGAGCTCGCCGCGGGTCTCGCCGGCTCCATCACCATGGGCTGCGGCCAGTTCTGCACCAGCCCGGGCGTCATCGTGGTGCCCACGGGCGCCGACGGCGACGCCTTCGTTCAGGCCCTGGTCGAATCGCTCAAGGCCGCCAAGACCCACGCCATGCTCACCGCGCAGATGCGCGATGGCTTCGAGGCCGGCCGCGCCGCCTGGGCCAACAACGCCAAGCTGCAGAAGCTCCTGGCCGAAGTGGACGCCGCCGACCAGCCGCCGCGCCCGTTCCTGGCGCAAATCGACGCCGCCGGCTTCATCGCCGACGAGCACCTGCACGAGGAAGTCTTCGGCCCCGCCGCCCTGGTGGTGCGCGTGTCCGGCACGGCCCAGGCCATCGAGGTGCTCGAGGCCGTGGGCGGCTCGCTCACCGTGACGATCTGGGGCGCCGACGAGGCCACCGCCGACAACCAGGCCCTGGTGCGCGCCGCCGCGCAGGTGGCCGGCCGGGTGCTGTTCGCGGGCTACCCCACCGGCGTCGCGGTCACGGCGGGCCAGCAGCATGGCGGTCCCTTCCCCTCGTCCACCGAGCCCTTCACCACCTCGGTGGGCTGGGCCGCGCTGGACCGCTTCCTGCGCCCCGTGGCGCTGCAGGACGCGCCGGCCTGGCTGGCGGCGCGCCAGGGCCGGCCCTGCTGAGGCCGGATCCGGCCACTATCAGCCCTCGCAATAGCCGCTATTGCGAGGGCTTGATTTACTGAGTAGCTGTGTGTTCCTAGCATCTTCCTTGCGCCTCCGCCTGCCAGGCGGGGGGCTCCACGAGAACATCCCACGGAGACAACCCATGAAAAGCGCACTGCGCACGTTCGCCCTCACGGCCACCCTGGCCGGCGCCCTGGGCCTGGCCCACGCCCAGCAGGCCCTCAACATCACCGGCATCGTGGAGCTTTCCGGCTCGGGCGCGACGGCGGGCACCAACTACAACAACGGCATCAAGCTGGCGGTGGCCGAGATCAATGCGGCCGGCGGCATCCTGGGCCGGCGCGTCAACTACACCGCGCTGGACACGCAGACCAACCCCGGCGTCGCCAAGTCCCTCGCCGCCAAGGCCGTCGACGAAGGCGTGCCGCTGCTGATGGGCCCGGTCTACTCCGGCTCCATCCTCGTGAGCATGGCCGAGACGCGCCGCGCCGAGATCCCCAACATGATCGGGGGCGAGGCCGCCGCCATCACCGAGCAGGGCAACCCCTACGTCTTCCGCGCCTCCTTCACCCAGGCCTCGGCCATGCCCAAGGTGGTGCGCTACATCCACGAGATCGTGAAGGCCAAGACCATCGCCGTGATCTACGTGAACAACGACTTCGGCAAGGGCGGCCGCGACATGGTCCTCAAGGGCCTGCAGGCCGCCGGCATCCAGGTCGTCGCCGACATCTCCACCGAGGTGGCCCAGGTCGACTTCTCGGCGGCGGTGCTCCGGGCCAAGCAGTCCAACGCCGATGCGCTGTTCGTCTACAGCAACGAGGAGGAGTCGGCGCGCATCCTGCGGGAGCTGCGCAAGCAGGGCTACAACAAGCCGGTGATTGGCGAGACCACACTGGCCAACGACAAGGTGATCGAGCTGGCCGGCGACGCCGCCAACGGCGTGGTGGCCCACGTCGGCCTCACGCCCGACGCGCCCAACCCGCCGGTGCAGGCCTTCGCCAAGCGCTACCTCGCCGAGTACAAGGCCAAGGCCGACCACAACGCGATGAAGGGCTACACCAGCATGCACGTGGCCAAGGCGGTCTTCGACAAGGTCGGCAAGATCGACCCGAAGGCCTTTGCCGCCGCCCTGCGCGGCGCCAGCATCTCGGTGAAGGACTACCCCGGCGTGCTGTTCGACGTGAAGTTCGACCAGAAGGGCGACCTGGACCGCGAGAGCTTCATCGTCAAGGTGGTGAACGGCAAGCCGCAGGTGGTGGAGATCCTCAAGCCGGCGCGCTGAGCGTGGACGGCTTCGAGCACTGCACGCTGGCGCGGCGCGGGGCGGTCCTCACGGTCACGCTGGACCGCCCCGAGGTCCTCAACGCGCTCCACCCGGCGGCGCACTTCGAGCTGCAGCGGGCGTTCGACCTCTATGCGGCCGACCCCGGCCTGCACGTGGCCATCATCACCGGGCGCGGCGACCGCGCCTTCTGCGTCGGCACCGACCTGAAGGAGCTCGCCCGCACCGGCGACCACCGCAAGCCGCCCGGGGGCTTCGCCGGCATCACCACCCGCACCGACCTGTACAAGCCGGTGATCGCCGCGGTCAACGGCCTGTGCCTGGGCGGCGGCGCCGAGATCGTCGCGGCCTGTGACCTGGCCGTGGCCTCGGACCGCGCGGTCTTCGGCCTCCCCGAGCCGCGGGTGGGCCTGGCGGCGCTGGGCGGCGGCGCGCTCCAGCGCCTGGCGCGCGACCTGCCGCTGAAGGATGCGATGCGCCTGATCCTCACCGGTTCGAACATCTCCGCCCAGGAGGCGCTGCGCATCAGCCTGGTCAACGAGGTGGTGCCGCACGAGCAGCTGATGGAGGCGGCCTTCGCCCTGGCCGACGAGATCCTGGCCTGCGCGCCGCTGGCGGTGCAGGCCTCCAAGCAGGTGATGCTGCAAAGCCTCGACCAGCCGGACCTGGCCAGCGCGATGGCGGCGACCTACGAGGCCGCCGAGCGCATGCTGGCGAGCGAGGATGCGGTGGAAGGCCCGAGGGCCTTCGCGGAAAAACGCCCGCCCCGATGGAGCGGGCGCTGAGGCGGGCCTGAAGCCCGCTGGACGCCTTCTGGAAGCGGCCGCCTCGGCGGCCTGCGCTTCACACCTGGATCAACGGCGCATCTTGGCCAGTTCAGCCTGCACCTCGTTGACCGTGGCCTCGCCCACGCTGGCGCTGTACTTGGCGATCACGGGCTTGAGCTTCTCGCGCAGCTTGGCCACTTCGGCCGGCGGCAGCTGGGTCACGGTCATGCCGTTTTTCTTCAGCAGCTCCAGGTTGGCGGCGACGGCGGCGCGGGCCTGCTCGCGCTGCAGCTTGGTGGCCTCGTCGGCCGCGTCGTCGATGATCTTGCGGTCGGCGGGGCTCAGGCTGTCCCACACCTTCTTGCTCATGATGACCGACTGCGGGTTGTACTGGTGGTTGGTCAGCGCCACGTGCTTCTGCACCTCCCAGAACTTGTTGGCGGCGATCACCGAGATCGGGTTCTCCTGGCCGTCGATGGCCCTCTGCTCCAGCGCGCCGTAGACCTCGGGGAAGGCCAGCGGCGTGGGGTTGGCGCCCAGGGCCTTGACCCAGTCGAGGTTGATGGGGTTGGGGATCACGCGCAGCTTCAGGCCCTCGATGTCCTCCACCTTGTTGATCGGCCGCTTACTGTTGGTGATCTGGCGGTAGCCCAGCTCCCAGTACGACAGGCCGACGATGCCCTTGGGCTCGAGCAGCGCGTGCATCTTGCGGCCGACCGGGCCGTCGACGATGGCGTCGGATTCCTTCTCGTTGGCGAACAGGAAGGGGAAGTCGAAGATCGCCAGTTCCTTGGCCTCGCTGGCCAGGATGCCGGAGTTCATCACCGCCAGTTCGACGGTGCCGCCCTTGACGGAGGAGACCACCGCCTGGTCGCTGCCCAGGGAGCCGTTGAAGAACAGGTTCACCTTGATGCGGCCGTTGGTCTTGGCCGCCACGGTCTCGGCGAACTTCTTCATGCCCGCCGCGGCCGGGTGGTTCTCGGGGCCGTTCAGGCCCATCTTGAGGGTGCGCTCCTGGGCGCTGGCCAGGCCGGCGGCGGCTAGTGCGGCGGCGGCGACCAGGGTCTTGAGGAAGATGCGTTTCATGTCATGTCTCCGGTTGTTGGTGGGGATGCCAGGTCGGCGGCGTCAGCGACGCTCACGCCAAGGGTACACGCAGTTGCTCGATGACGGCGGCCGTGTCCGGCCGCACGCCGCGCCACCAGGCGAAGGCCTCGGCCGCCTGCTCGGCGAGCATGCCCACGCCGTCGGCGCAGTGCGCCACGCCGGCATTGGCCGCCAGGCGCAGGAACGGGGTCAGGCCCTTGGCATAGGCCAGCTCGTAGGCGAGGGCGCAGCCCTCGAACACGCCGGCCGGCACCGGCGGCAGCTCGGCGCGCAGGCTGGCGGAGGTGGCGTTGAACACCAGGTCGAAACGCTGGCCTTCCAGGCCGGGGTAGTCGCTGGCGGCCACCTCGGTGCCGGCCGGGGCGTGCCGGGCGGCGATGGCGGCCAGGGCCTGGGCCTTGGCCGTGTCGCGGTTGGCGATCACGAGCGCGGCCGGCGCCTCGGCCAGGAACGGCAGCAGCGCGCCGCGCGCGGCGCCGCCGGCCCCGAGCAGCAGCACGCGGCGGCCGGCCAGGGGCTGGCCCAGGTTGCGGACCGCGTCGCGCACCAGGCCCACGCCGTCGAAGTTCTCGCCCAGGATACGCGGGCCGTCGAGCTTGAGGCAGTTGACCGCGCCGGCCAGCTCGGCGCTGGGCGAGCGCTCGTCGGCGTAGGCGAAGGCGTCGAGCTTGAAGGGCGCGGTGATGTTGATGCCGCGCCCGCCGGCGGCGCGGAAGGCGTCCACCGTTTCCCTGAAGCCGCCCAGGGGGCCCAGGATCTTGGTGTACTCGATGTCATGCCCCAGCGAGCGGGCGAACTCGCCGTGGATGAAGGGGGACTTGCTGAAGTCGATCGGGTTGCCGATCACGGCGTAGCGGTCGGTCATGCCGCTTCCTTCAGGTCCTTCGAGTACAGCACGCCATCGCGCTGCATGGCCTCGATCTCCTCGGCCGGGATGCCCAGGCTGGCGGCGATCTCGGCGTTGTGCTGGCCGAGGTCGGGCGCGACCTGGGCGATGCCGGTGTCGCAGCCGGAGAAGCGGAACGGCAGGTTCGGCAGCTCGATGCGGCCCAGGGCCGGGTGGTCCTGCTCGATGATCATGCCGCGCGCGCGGATCTGCGGGTCGGCCACCACCTCGTCGATGCGCTGCACCTTGGCGCAGGGCACGTCGATCGCGTCCAGCCAGGCGAGCAGGTCGGCCACCCGGTGGGCAGCGACCCAGGGCTTGACCACCGCCAGGATGTCCAGCCGGTTCGCGTTGCGGCCGGCAGTGGTGTGCAGGCGGGCGTCGGCGGCGAAGCCGGCCGGGCCGCCGCGCGACTCCACCAGCTGCGCGAAGCGCTTCCAGGCGTCGTCCACCTGGGCGGCGATCACCAGGTCGCCGTCGGCGGCGCGGAACACGCCGTAGAGGGTGGAGGTCGGCATGTCGTGCCCGGTCTGCACCGGCACCTCCTTGCCGCCCGAGAGCGTGTAGCACTGGATCGCGTATTCGTGCATGGACACCAGGGTGTCGTACAGCGCCATGTCGATGTGCTGGCCGCGGCCGGACTTGACGCGCCCGAGCAGGGCGGCGTTGATCGCGGCCACCGCATGGATGCCGGTGTACATGTCGCCCAGCGAGATCCGCAGCAGGGGCGGGGTCTCGCCCGGGTTGCCCACCATCTGCATGATGCCGCTCTTGGCCTCGGCGATCAGGCCGAAGCCGGCGCGGTGCGAGTCGGGCCCGGTGTGGCCGTAGGCCGAGATGGAGCAGTACACCAGGCCGGGGTTGCGCGCGGCCAGCTCGGCGTAGCCCAGGCCCAGCTTGTCCAGGGCGCCGGGGCGGTAGTTCTCGACGAAGACATCGGCGCTGTCGCACAACTTGCGCATCAGGTCCCGGCCGCGCGGGTCCTTGGTGTTGACGCACAGGCCCTTCTTGCCCATGTTCAACTGCAGGAAGTAGCCGCTGTGGTCGCCCACGAACCAGGCATGCTGGCGGCCGGCGTCGCCGGTGCCGGGGCGCTCCACCTTGATCACCTCGGCGCCCAGGGCGGCCAGGCAGCGGCCCACGTAGGGGCCGGCCAGGAAGTGGCTGTAGTCGATGACGCGGATGCCCTCCAGGGGGCGCTGTTGCAGGGGCAGCATCAGTAGGCTCCGGGGCGGCGCGGGATCATCAGGCGGTGCTCGCCCTTCTGGACCACCTCGCCGTGCTGGTTGATCAACTCCGAGGGCAGGATCACGATGCCCCAGCCCGGGCGGCTCTTGCTGGCGCGCAGGCCGGTCACGCGGAACTTCACGTGCAGCGTGTCATTGATCTTGATCGGCAGCAGGAAGTCCCAGGTCCAGCCCAGGGACATGCCGGGCAGGAAGCGGTACTCGCTCTGCGTCTTCAGGCCGTCGGCGATCGACAGGCCGAACAGGCCGTGGGCGACGCGGGTGCCGAAGGGCGTGGTCTTCGCGTAGGCCTCGTCGATGTGGACCGGGGTGAAGTCGCCGGTGAGTTCGGCATAGGCGTTGATGCGCGCCTCGGTCACCGTGTAGGTGGGGCTCGTGCACTCGTCGCCTTCGGCGGCGTCGTCCCAGTAGCGTTCGGGGGTCTGGAATTCGATCTTCGGGATCTTCAGCATGGGGGCTCCGCGGGGATCAGGAAATCAGGGGCGCATCTTCACGGCCAGGGCCAGGTCCACGCTGCCGGGGACGGCCTGGATCAACTCCAGGGCGAGGCCGTCGGGCAGCTGCAGCCAGTTGAAACCCTGGGGCATCTCGGTGGCGCCGGCGGCCTTCACCGCCGCGATGGCGGCTTCGAGGTCGTCCACCATCACGCCCAGGTGGCCGAGCCAGCCGCCGTCATTGCAGGGGGGCGCCTGGAAATCGGGCGTCGCGATGAACTGCAGCCCGCCCAGGGTCCAGTACTGGCGGGGGTTGTCGGCGGGGCCGTCGACCTCGCGCATCTCCATGCCCAGCGCCTCGCGGAAGAAGCGGATGTGCCAGTGGATGTCGCGCACGCGGATCGCCACATGCTCGACGAAGGCGCGGTTCACGGAAGTCATGGACGGTTCTCCTGGGTCAGTGCCATCGCGCGCTCGATGCCCTGGATGCAGGCCACCAGCGTGCGGTTGACGGGGGTGGGGACGCCGCAGCGTTCGCCCCAGCGGACGACGGCGCCGTTGATGAAGTCGATCTCGGTGACCGAGCCCTTCTCGAGGCTTTGCAGCATCGAGGTCTTGAAGTCGGCGGGCAGGCCCTCGGCGGCCTGGATCCACGGGGCCCGGGCGTCGGCGGTGGACAGGCCCACGCCGCAGGCGCGGGCGACGTCGATCGCCTCCTGCACCGCGGCGATGGCGGTGGCCTCGATGCCGGGCAGCTGGTAGAGGGGGCCATAGGTCAGGCGGGTGATGCCCGAGAGCGCGCCGGTGGCCACGTTGACCAGCAGCTTGTCCCAGATCACGCCCACGATGTTGTCGCTCACCGTGGTGGCCAGGCCGGCAGCGTTGAAGGCCTCGCCGATGGCCCGCACGCGGGGCGTGAGGCGGCCGTCGAGCTCGCCGATCAGGGTTCTCTTGCCCTGGACGCCGGCGATGATGGAGCCGGGGCCGCGCATCACGCCGCCCACATAGGTCTTGCCGGCCACCACGTGGTCGCGGCCCACCACCTCGGACAGGATGTCCTCGTGGCCCAGGCCGTTCTGCAGCGACATCACCACCGTGTCCGCGCCGACCAGCTCGCGCGCCGCCGCCATGGCCTCGCGCGTGTGGAAGGACTTGACCAGCACGATCACCAGGTCCTGCGGGCCCAGCCCGGCGGCGCTGGTGGCGGCGCGCGCGCGCACCGTGCGCTCGCCGTCCGCGCTGCGCACCTGCAGGCCGCCGGCGTTGATGGCGTCCACATGCGGGCGGTTGCGGTTGATCAGGGCCACCTCGTGCCCGGCCTCGGCCAGCGTCGCGCCGATGGCGCAACCCAATGCCCCGGCGCCTAGAACCGCAATCCTCACGACCTGTCTCCTCGATGAATCGGGGTGATTCTGGGCAGGGGTCGGTACTTTGTTAAGGTGATGTCAAACATAATTACCATCAGATTTCGACATGATGGACCGCATGGACGCCGACCTCGACTCCCTGGACCTGAAGCTGCTGCGGCTGCTCGACTCACTCTATCGCACCGGCAACGTCACCCGCAGCGCCGAAGCCCTGGGCCAGAGCCAGCCCACGGTGAGCCTGTGGCTCAAGCGCCTGCGCGAGCGCTTCGGCGACCCGCTGTTCGTGCGCACCGCCCAGGGCATGCAGCCCACGCCCCGCGCCGAGGCCATGATCGGCACCGTGCGCGAGGTGCTGGACGCGGTGCGCCGGCTGGCCGATTCGGCGCTGGAATTCGATCCCGCCACCTCGACCCGGTCTTTCCGCATCCTCATGACGGACGCCAGCCACGTCACCCTGCTGCCGCGGCTGTTCTCGCATGTGCACGCGCTGGCGCCGGGCGTGCGGCTGGAGGCGGGCGGCCTGCATGACGGCATGGCCGAGGAATTGCGCGACGGCGAGGCCGACCTCGCCCTGGGGCTGATCCCCAAGCTGGAGGTGGGCTTCTACCAGCAGACCCTGTTCGAGCAGGACTGGATCTGCCTGGCGAACCGCCGCCACCCGCGCCTGAAGCCGGGCAAGCCCTTCACCCGGGCCGCCTATGCGCGCGAGGCGCATGTGGGCATCGTCTCGGGCACCGGCCAGCAGCTGCTGGAGGAGACGCTGCTGCGCCTGGGCCTGCGGCGCGAGGTGGTGCTGCGGCTGCCCGCCTTCCTGGGCCTGCCCGCGATCCTGTCCACCACCGAGCTGGTGGCCACGCTGCCGCGGCACATTGGCGAGACGCTGGTGCGGTCGGCCGGCGGCGCCGGCGGGGCGCTGCAGGTGCTGGCCTGCCCGCTGCCGATCCCGCGCTTCCTGGTCAAGCAGCACTGGCATGCGCGCTTCCACCACGACGCGGCGAACCGCTGGCTGCGCGGGGTCTGCGCCGGCCTGTTCCTCACGCCGGACCGGCGCTCGCCGAAGGACTGAGCCCGGGGCGGGTCAGTCCAGCCAGTCGGGGTAGGTCTCGCGCACCTTGTCGATGAAGGACAGCGTGCCCGCGAGGTGCTTGCGCAGCGCCTCGGTGGCGCCTTTCAGGTCGCGGGCGGCCAGCGCCTCGAGGATGCCCTCGTGGTCGGCCACCACGGCCTGGGCCTTGCCGCGGGCCGGCAGGTTCAGGCGGCGCAGGCGGTCCACATGGCCGCTGCGCTGGCGCACCAGGTCCCACAGCGAGGGCACGGCCGCCGCCTGGTAGAGGGCCTGGTGGAAGGCGAGGTCGGCGGCGGCGAAGCCGTCGTAGTCGGTGCGGCGCAGGGCCGCCTTCTGCGTGGCCAGGTGGCTGCGCAGGCGGTCCATCAGCGCCTCGTGCGTGGCCCCGGGCAGGCCGCACACGGCGACCAGGATCTCCAGCTCGATCGCGCGGCGCAGGAAGTGCGCCTGCAGCGCCGCGTCCACGTCGATGCGGCTCACCACCGTGGCGTGCTGCGGGAAGATGTCCACCAGGCCTTCGTCGCCCAGTCGCATCAGCGCGTCGCGGATCGGCGTCTGGCTCACGCCGTAGTGCTCGGCCAGCTCGGCCCGCGCCAGCACCGTGCCGGGCTCCAGGGTCACCGAGATGATCAGGTCGCGCAGGGCCTCGAACACCTGGGGCGCCACCTGGCGGGAGCGGTCCAGACGCAGCGGAGGCAGTTGCGCGAGTTCGGTCATGGGGCGCGATTCTAGGCAGGGAAGGGGGGCGGCCAGCCCCGGGTTTCGGAGCATTGATGCTCTAATATATCAGTGCTCCAATCCGGGCCCATGGCTTCCGACACCCCCGACGGCCCGGGCGCAGCGCCCCGCCGCAAGACCCCCGAGACCCTGCGCAGCGCGCGCTGGTTTGCCCCCGATGACCTGCGCAGCTTCGGCCACCGCTCCCGCACCCTGCAGATGGGGTACGGCCCCGAGGACTGGACCGGCAAGCCCGTCATCGCCCTGATCAACACCTGGTCGGACATCAACCCCTGCCACACCCACTTCAAGCAGCGGGTCGATGACGTCAAGCGCGGCATCCTGCAGGCCGGCGGCTTCCCGCTGGAGCTGCCCGCGATCTCGCTGGCCGAGGCCTTCGTGCGGCCCACCACCATGCTCTATCGCAACATGCTGGCGATGGAGACGGAGGAATTGATCCGCTCCCACCCCATCGACGGCGCGGTCCTCATGGGCGGCTGCGACAAGACCACGCCCGGCTTGGTGATGGGCGCGCTGTCCGCTGGCGTGCCCTTCGTCTACCTGCCCGCCGGCCCCATGCTTCGCGGCAACTGGGAAGGCAAGACCCTGGGCTCCGGCGCCGACGCCTGGAAGTTCTGGGACGAGCGCCGCGCCGGCAAGCTCTCGCAGCCGCAGTGGCTGGAGGTGGAGGCCGGCATCGCCCGCAGCCACGGCACCTGCATGACCATGGGCACGGCCGCCACCATGATGGGGATCGCCGAGGCCCTGGGCCTGACCCTGCCCGGGGCCTCCAGCATCCCGGCGCCCGACGCCAACCACCCGCGCATGGCCGCGGCCTGCGGCCGCCGCATCGTGGACATGGTGTGGGAGGACCTCACGCCCGACCGCATCCTCACCCGCGCCAGCTTCGAGAACGCGATCGCCGTGGCCATGGCCATGGGCTGCAGCACCAACGCCATCATCCACCTGGTGGCCATGTCGCGCCGCGCCGGCGCCCACTGCACCGTCACGCTGGACGACTTCGACGCCGCCAGCCGCAAGGTGCCCGTGATCGCCAACATCCGGCCCAGCGGCGACAAGTACCTGATGGAGGACTTCTACTACGCCGGCGGCATGCGCGGGCTCATGGCCCGCATGGCCTCGCACCTGCAGCTGGACGCGATGACGGTCACTGGCGCCACGATCGGCCGGAACATCGAGGGCGCGAAGGTCTTCGACGACGACGTGATCCGCCCGCTGGACAACCCCCTCTACGCCGAGGGCGCGCTGGCGGTGCTGCGGGGCAACATCGCGCCCGGCGGCGCGGTGATGAAGCCCAGCGCCTGCGCCCCGCAGTACCTGCGGCATACCGGCCCCGCGCTGGTGTTCGACAGCTACCCCGAGATGAAGGCCGCGGTGGAGGACGAGGACCTCGACGTCACCGCCGACCACATCCTGGTGCTGCGCAACGCCGGCCCCAAGGGCGGCCCCGGCATGCCCGAGTGGGGCATGCTGCCGATCCCCACCAAGCTGGTGAAGCAGGGCGTGCGCGACATGCTGCGCCTGTCCGACGCGCGAATGAGCGGCACCAGCTACGGCGCCTGCATCCTGCACGCCTCGCCCGAGGCCTACATCGGCGGCCCGCTGGCCCTGGTGAAGACCGGCGACCTGATCACGGTGGACGTGCCGGCCCGCACCATCCACCTGAACGTGAGCGACGAGGAGCTCGCCGCCCGCCGCGCCGCCTGGACGCCGCCGCCCCCGCGCTTCGAGCGCGGCTATGGCTGGATGTTCAGCCGCCACATCCTGCAGGCCGACCAGGGCTGCGACTTCGATTACCTCGAGACCTCCTTCGGCGCGCCCATCGGCGAGCCGGACATCTACTGACCTCCCACGATCTCCCGGACACCCCGATGGCCCTTTCCGACACCGCCCGCGAGCAGCTGCGCCGCGTCAGCACCGCCACCCTGTGCACCGCCCTGTTCAAGCGCGGCCTGCACCACCAGTACATCCAGGACGTGCGGCCCCTGAACCCCCACGGACCGAACATGGTGGGCGAGGCCTTCACGCTGCGCTACATCCCGGCCCGCGAGGACCTGAACCCGATCAGCGTCTTCCTCGACCCCAAGCACCCGCAGCGCGCCGCCGTGGAGCAGTGCCCGCCGGGCGCGGTGATGGTGATCGACAGCCGCAAGGACGCCCGCGCCGCCTCGGCCGGCGGCATCCTGGTCTCGCGCCTGATGAAGCGCGGCGTGGCAGGCGTGGTCACCGACGGCGGCTTCCGCGACTCGCCAGACATCGCGAAGATGGACATTCCGGCCTACCACTCGAAGCCGAGCGCGCCGACCAACCTCACCCTGCACCAGGCCATCGACATCAACGTGCCGATCGGCTGCGGCGACGCCCCGGTGTTCCCCGGCGACGTGATCGTGGGCGACGGCGAGGGCGTCGTCGTGATCCCGGCCCACCTGGCCGAGGAGATCGCCGCCGAGGCCACCGAGATGACCGCCTTCGAGGACTTCGTCCAGAGCGAGGTCATGGACGGCCGCACCATCATCGGCCTGTACCCCCCGACGAATCCCGAGACCCCGGCCCGCTTCGCGGCCTGGCGCCAGGCGAACGGGCGCTGAGACCCGGGCGGCACCGCCACCGCCTTCGACCCCCCCGACACCCCCAGAGACACGAGGAGACACCCATGTCCATCACCCGCCGCAACGCCCTGGGCCGCCTCGGCCTGAGCGCCGTCGCCGCCGCGCTGCCCGCCCTGGGCCATGCGCAGGGCGCCTGGCCCCAGGCCAAGCCCATTACCTATGTCGTGCCCTTCACGCCCGGCGGCTCCACCGACGTGATCGGCCGCACCCTCGCCGACAAGCTGGGCACGGCCCTCAAGCAGTCGGTGGTGGTGGAGAACAAGCCGGGCACCGGCGGCGGCATCGGCGCCACCTACGTGGCCAAGGCCGCGCCCGACGGCTACACCCTGATGGGGGGCACGATCAGCACGCACGCGATCAACGCCGGCCTGTACAAGAACCTGCCCTACGACCCGGTGAAGGACTTCGAGCCGGTGTCGCTGGTGGCCTTCCTGCCCAACGTGCTGCTGGTCGGCGCGCAGTCGGGCATCAACAGCGTGGCCGACCTGGTGGCCCTGCTGAAGAAGGACCCGACCCGCCGCACCTTCGCCTCCTCCGGCGCCGGCACCTCCACCCACCTCGCCGGCGAGCTGCTCGCGGACATCATCGAGGTGCCGCTCACGCACGTGCCGTACAAGGGCACGCCGCCGGCGATGCTGGATGTCTCCACCGGCCAGGTCACCTTCATGTTCGACCAGATGACGGCGGCCGTGCCTCTGATCCAGGCCGGCAAGCTCAAGGTGCTGGCCGTGACCACCGCCAAGCGCATCCCGATCTCGCCGAACACGCCGACCATGATGGAGGCGGGCGTGCCCAACTTCGAGATGTTCTCCTGGCAGGCGGTCTACGCCCCCAAGGGCACGCCCAGGGCCATCGTCGACACCCTCAGCGCCGAGATCGCCAAGGCCCTGCGCCAGCCCGACGTGCGCGACAAGCTCTCCGGCCTGGGCATGGAGGTGGTGGGCGGCTCGCCGGCCGACCTGGCCTCGCTGATGGCCCGCGAGATCCCGCGCTGGGCCGCGCTGGTGAAGAAGTCCGGCGCCACCGCCAACTGAACGTCCCGGACGCACTGGACGCATTGAACGCATTGAACGCACGAGGATCCGCCCCCATGACCCGAGCTCCCTCCACCCGCCGCTTCGCGCTGGCCGCCACCGCCGCCACCCTGGCTGCCGCCTTCGCGCCGCAGGCCCTGGCCCAGGCCGCCGCCTGGCCCACCAAGCCCGTCACCATCGTCGTGCCCTTCGTGGCCGGCGGCGGCACCGACATCGGCACCCGCATCGTGGCCCAGAAGCTCTCGCAGCTGTGGGGCCAGTCGGTGGTGGTGGACAACAAGGGCGGCGCCGGTGGCAACGTCGGCCTCGAGGTGGTCTCGCGCGCCAGGCCCGACGGCTACACCCTGCTCACGGGCAACGTCGGCACGCAGTCGATCAACCCCACGCTGTACAAGAAACTGAACTACAACCCGGATACCGCCTTCGTGCCGATCGGGCAGTTCGCCGAGCTGCCGTTCGTGATGGCGGCCACGATGTCGCTGCCCGCGAACACCGTGAAGGAGTTCGTCGCCCAGGCCAAGGCCGCCCCGGGCAAGTTCACCTACGCCAGCTCCGGCAACGGCGGTTCGCCCCACCTCTCGGGCGAGACCTTCAGCATCGCCACCGGCACGCAGCTGCTGCACGTGCCGTACAAGGGCGGCGGCGCCGCGCTGACCGACCTGGTCTCGGGCAACGTGCACCTGCTGTTCGCCTCGGTGCTGGAGACCTCCGGCTTCATCAAGTCCGGCAAGCTCAAGGCGCTGGCCATCACCAGCAAGCAGCGGGTGGCCGCGCTGCCCGACGTGCCCACGCTGGAGGAAGCCGGCGTGCAGGGCGCCGAGTCCGGCTCCTGGCTCGGCCTGCTGGCCCCGGCCGGCACGCCGCCGGAGGTGGTGGCCAAGGTCTCGCAGGGCCTGCAGCAGGTGCTGGCCATGCCCGACGTGCAGCAGCAGCTGCTGGCGCAGGGCGCGGTCGCCAGGGGCGGCACGCCGGCCGACTTCGAGCGCCTGATCGCCAACGACCGCAAGCGCTACGCCCGCATCATCACCGACAACAAGATCGCGCTGGACTGACCGCGCCCCCTCGAAGGAGACTCCATGCCATTCAAGTCCTGGCCCGTCGCGGCCCTGATCGCCCTGGGCAGCTCGCTGGCGAGCGCGCAGAACTTCCCGACCAAGCCCCTGACCATCGTCGTGCCCGCCTCGCCGGGTGGTGCGATCGACATGGCCGCGCGCCTGATCGGCCAGAAGCTCACCGATGCCTGGGGCCAGCCGGTCACCATCGACAACAAGGCCGGCGCCACCGGCATCATCGGCACCGACTTCGTGGCCCGCGCCGCGCCCGATGGCCACACCCTGGCCCTGGTGGCCAGCAGCCATGCGATCAACCCCAGCATGGTCAAGAAGCTGCCGTTCGACACCGTCAAGGGCTTCGAGCCGGTGGCCCTCACCCACGTGGTGCCGCTGATGCTGGTGGTGAACAACGCCGTGCCCGCGAAGACCGTGGGCGAGCTGGTCGCGCATGGCAAGGCCAACCCCGGCAAGCTCTCGTTCGCCTCCAGCGGCTCGGGCGGCGCGCCGCACTTCAGCGGCGAGCTGTTCAAGAGCATGGCCGGCCTGGACATCGTCCACATCCCGTACAAGGGCAGCACCCTGGCCCACCCGGACCTGATCTCCGGCCGCGTCTCGCTGATGTTCGACACGGTGGCCGCGATCAAGACCCAGGTGAAGGCCGGCACGGTGCGGGCGCTGGCGGTGACCACCGGCAAGCGCATCGCCTCCGAGCCGCAGCTGCCGACGATGGCCGAGGCCGGCCTGCCCGGCTACGAGACCAGCACCTGGGGCGGCCTGCTCGCACCGGCCGGAACGCCCAAGGCGGTCGTCGCCAAGTTGAACAGCGAAGTCAACCGCATCCTCGCCATGCCCGATGTCCGCCAGAAGCTGCTGGACGCCGGCATCGAGCCCGCGCAGGGCTCGGCCGACCAGTTCGCCCAGTTCATCGAGAAGGAAATGGCCAAGTGGGCCAAGGTCGCCAAGGACGCCGGCATCCAGCCAGAATGACGCCCGGCCCTTCTTCCAACCCACCCACGACGACATGACGACCCAACGTCCCCGCATCCTCCAGGCCCTGGGCCTGCTGCCCTGGCTCGAGAAGCAACTGAACGAGGCCTACGACGTCACCCGCCTGCCGCCCGCCGGCCCCGAGCGCGAGGCCTTCCTGGCCGCGCGCGGCGGCGAGTTCGAGGCCCTGGTGACCTCCGCCGCCGCCGGCGCCAGCCATGCGCTGCTCGACGCGCTGCCCAACCTGCGCGTGGTCTCCAGCTTCGGCGTCGGCCTCGACCAGATCGACCCGGCCCATGCCGCGCGCCGCGGCATCCCGGTGGGCTACACGCCCGACGTGCTGAACGACTGCGTGGCCGACCTCGCCTTCGGCCTGCTGCTGGACATCGCCCGCCGCCTCAGCGAGGGCGACCGCTACGTGCGCGCCGGCCAGTGGGTGGCCAAGCCGCCGGTGGCCTTCCCCCTGGGCCGCCGCGTCAGCGGCGCGAAGCTGGGCATCGTGGGCCTGGGCCGCATCGGCCAGACCATCGCCAAGCGCTCGCAGGGCTTCGACATGGAGGTCCGCTACCACTCGCGCCGCCCGGTGGCGGGCGTGCCCTGGGGCTACGAGGCCAGCCTGCACGACCTCGCCCGCTGGAGCGACTTCCTGGTGGTGATCACCGCCGGCGGCGCGGGCACGCGCCACCTGGTCGACGCCTCGGTGCTCGATGCGCTGGGCACCAAGGGCTTCCTGGTGAACGTGGCCCGCGGCACGGTGATCGACGAGGCCGCCCTGGTGAAGGCGCTGCAGGGCAAACGCATCGCCGGCGCCGCGCTCGACGTGTTCGAGTTCGAGCCCGAGGTGCCCTCCGAGCTGTTCACCCTGGACAACGTGGTGATGGTCCCCCACATCGCCAGCGCCACGGCGCAGACCCGCCAGGCCATGGGCCAGCGGGTGCTGGACAACCTCGCCTGCTTCTTCGCCGGCAAGCCGCTGCTGTCGGCGGCCCCCGTCGAGGCCTGACGGCCCGCGGCCTGGGCGTCAGCCCAGCGCGGAGAACCGGTACTCGATGCGCCCGGTGCGTGACTGCCCCGGGCGCAGGCTCGTGTCCGGGAAGTGCGGGTGGTTGGGCGCGTCCGGCAGGCCTTGCGGCTCCAGGCAGAAGGCGGCCTCGCGCCGGTAGGTGCGCCCGCCCTTGCCGGCATGGCGCGGCAGGCTGCCGTCGAAGCCGCTGGAGGAGAACACCTGCAGCCCAGGCGCATCCGACCAGGCCTCCATCGCCACGCCCGAGCCCGGCGCCTCGGCGCGGGCCAGCCGGCGCAGGACGCCCTCCCGCGCCCCGGCGGCCACGTAGCAGTGGTCGAAGGCGTGGTCCGGCAGCGCCGCCAGCGCCTCGCTGAAGCTGCGGCCTGCGCGCAGGTCGAAGGGCGTGCCCGCGACCGGTGCCACCTCGCCGGTGGGAATGCGCTTGCCGTCCACCGGCAGGTAATGCGCGGCATCCACCACGAGGCGCTGGCCGTGGATGGTCTCGCTGGCCTGGCCCTCGAGGTTGAAGAAGGGGTGGGCGGTCACGTTGACCACGGTCGGCCGGCCTGCGGCGGTGGCGCGCCAGTCGATGGCGAGTACGCCAGGATCGCGCAAGGTGTAGGTCACCTCCAGCCGCACCTCGCCGGGGAAGCCGTCGTCCGCCTCTCGGAAGGTCCAGGCCAGCGCGAGGCGGTCGGCCTCGTGCGCCAGCAGCTCGAATGGCTGGAAGCGGCAGCCGGCCGGGCCGCCATGCAGGCAGTGCGGGCCGTCGTTGGCGGGCAGGGCGGTGGTGACGCCGTCGAGGGTGAAGCGGGCGTGGCCGATGCGGTTGGCGTAGCGGCCGATCACCGCGCCCATGGAGGCCATGCCCTCGAGCATCTGCTGCAGGTGGTCGTAGCCCAGGACCACGTCATGCCAGCGCCCGCCGCGCCCCGGCACCACCAGCTGCAGCAGCCGCGCGCCGTGGTTGGAGACGGCGGCCCGCAGGCCGCCGGGGCTGCGAAGCAGGAACAGGCCGACGCGGCGGCCCGCGACCTCGCCTTCGAAACGGGAGGGGTCCAGCAGGGCTGGGGAGTCTGTGGTCATCGTACGACGGGGGCGATCAGCTGGGGGAGACTGTACCGGCTGGGCCGCTCGCAGCCGGCCTCGAGTCTCAGGGGAAACCCGAGGTTTATCGGATTGACAGGGCCCCTTCGAGCGACGACATTGAACCGCTCCCGTGTTGTACGACAACCGACAACATGGCCTTCCCCGCTTTGCCCTTTCGTTCCTTCCTGCCCATGCTCGCCCAACCCGCCTCCGCCCTGAAGTTCAAGCGCCTGCTCCTCACGGGGGCGGCGGGGGGGCTGGGCCGCGAGCTGCGTGCGCGCCTGCCGCGGTATTGCGAGTCGCTGCGCCTGTCCGACATCGCCGACCTGGGCGCCGCCGCCCCCGGCGAGGAGTGCGTTCCGCTGGACCTGGCCGACGCGCCCGGCGTGCTGGAGCTGCTCGAGGGCGTGGACGCGGTGGTCCACCTCGGCGGCGTCTCCACCGAGCAGCCCTGGGCGCCGATCCTGGCGGCCAACATCGTGGGCGTCTACAACCTCTACGAGGCGGCCCGCAAGCAGGGCGTGAAGCGGATCATCTTCGCCAGCTCCAACCATGTCACCGGCTTCTGGCGGCAGGACCAGGTGATCGATGCCGACACGCCCCCGCGTCCCGACGGCCTCTATGGCCTGTCCAAGGCCTTCGGCGAGGACGTGGCCCGCCTGTACTTCGACCGCTACGGCATCGAGACCCTGGTGGTGCGCATCGGCTCCTCCTTCCCCGAGCCGAAGAACCGCCGCATGCTGGCCACCTGGATGTCCTACGACGACCTGGAGCGCCTGGTGGTGGCCGGCCTCACCGCGCCGGTGGTGGGCTGGAGCGTGATCTACGGCATCTCCGACAACGCCACCGCGTTCTACGACAACGCCAAGGCCCGCCACATCGGCTACCGCCCGCAGGACAGCTCGGAGCCGTTCCGCCACCGGGTCGAGGCGGCCGAGCCGGTGCTGGACCTGAACGACCCCGCCAACATCTACCAGGGCGGTGCGTTCGTGTGTACCGGGCCGTTCGAGTGAGCGCCGGGGGGCAGGGGGAGGGCGGCATGGGGGCCGGTCTTGCATTCACGCGACTGTTTGCCCTGTAGGTCGGTTCGCGCGGCGGTGCTTCGCGTTTTCCTCCGGTGAGGTTCACGTGGCGGTGCTTCCTCTTTTCCTCCGGTGAGGTTCACGCGGCGGTGCTTCCCCTTTCCCTCCGGCGAAGTTCACGTCGCGGGGCTGGCAGGTGGGCTCCTCCCGGGGGCCTGGTGCACTCCCGTGCACGGGCCCACGGGTCCCTCCGCCCACCCGCCAGCCCCGCGCCGCTCACGCTGCCATGGTGAAGGCTTCGCGCCGGCGAGATCACCTCCGCCTTCTCCGGGGGGCATGGGGTCAGGGGGCATGGGGTCAGGTCTTGCATTAACGCGACTGTTCCCGCTCCGGGTCGGTTCGCGCGGGGGTGCTTCGCAGGGGGGCATGGGGTCAGGTCTTGCATTAACGCGACTGTTCCCGCTCCGGGTCGGTTCGCGCGGGGGTGCTTCGCGTTCTCCTCCGGCGAGGTTCATGTCGCGGGGCTGGCAGGTGAGCTCCTCCCGGGTGCCTGCTGCCCCCGCCCGCGCAGTGCGCTTGGCCGGAGGGAGCCGGCGGAGGCCGAGATAGACCGTCGCGTTGATGCAAGACCTGACCCCGCCCCCTCTCACTTGGCCGGAGGGAGCCGGCGGAGGCCGAGATAGACCGTCGCGTTGATGCAAGACCTGACCCCGCCCCCTCTCAGTCCGCCGTGATCTTTCCCGTCTCGATGACCTGCTTCCAGCGCGCGAACTCGCGGGCCTGGAAGGCGGTGAACTGCTCGGGCGTGTTGCCGACCACCTCGAAGCCCAGGTCCAGCAGCGGCTGGCGCACCGGCCCCTCGGCGAGGACGCCGACGATGGCCTCGTGCAGCTTGCGTCTGATGTCCTCGGGCACGCCCTTGGGCAGGGCCACCGCCTGCCAGGAGTAGACGGTCACGTCCTTGAAGCCCAGTTCCTCCATCGTCGGCACCTCGGGCAGCAGCGGCGAGCGCTTCGCGCTGGTGATGGCCAGGGCGCGCAGCTTGCCGGCCTTGATGTTCGGCAGGCCGGTGTTCACGTTCATGAAGGTGGCGTCCACCTGGCCCCCGAGCAGGTCCTGCATCGCCGGCGCGCCGCCCTTGTAGGGAATGTGCGTGCCGGTGGTCTTGGTCTCCTGCCAGAACAGTTCGGCCGTGAGGTGGTCGCTGGTGCCGTTGCCGGCCGAGGCGAAGGTCATCTTGCCGGGGCTGGCGCGGTGGAAGTCCAGCACCGACTGCACCGACTTGTGCGGCGAGGCGGCAGGCACGGCCAGCACGTTGGGTGCCTGCACGGCGACGGTGACGTAGTCGAAGTCCTTGAGCGGGTCATAGGCCACGCCCTTGATCAGGTGCGGCCCGATCACGAAGGGGCCGAGCGAGGAGACGAAAACGGTGTAGCCGTCCGGCGCCGCGCGCCTCGCCGCCGTCGCGCCCAGCGTGCCGCCGGCGCCCGCGGTGTTCTGCACGACCCAGGTGCCGCCCAGCTTCGCCGGCAGGCGGTTGGCCAGGGTGCGGGCGATCTGGTCGGTGGAGCCCCCGGGCGGGAAGGGCACCAGCAGGGTCACCGGCTTGGCCGCCGGCCAGGCCTGGGCCTGGGCGGCGAGGGCGGCGCCACCCAAGGCGAGGGCGGCGATCAGCGTGTTCAGGGTTTTCATCGCAGGTCTCCTGTCTGTCGATAGGCGGGGGAAGGGCGGGGGAAGGGCGGGACTGGGACAGGCCGGCAACGCGGCTCAGGCCCTGGCCTCGAACGTGGCCTGCTCGCGGGTCCACTGGCGGGCCTGCTCGCTCAGGCTCAGCCCCAGGCCCGGGCGGGTGGGCACCCGCATCCGGCCGCCGGCGATCTCGATGCGCTCGTTGAACAGCGGCTCCAGCCAGTCGAAGTGCTCCACCCAGCCCTCGCGCGGGTAGGCCGCTGCCAGGTGGATGTGCAGCTCCATCGCGAAGTGCGGGGCGACCAGCAGGCCGGCCTGGTCGGCCTGCGCGGCCACCTTCAGGTAGGGCGTGATGCCGCCCACGCGCGGCGCGTCGGGCATCAGGTAGTCGGCGGCGCGGTGGCGAATCAGCTCGCCGTGCTCGGCCGCGCTCGTGAGCATCTCGCCGGTGGCGATCGGCGTGTCGAAGGCAGCGGCCAGGGCGGCGTGGCCCTCGTGGTCGTAGGCGTCCAGCGGCTCCTCGATCCACACCAGGTTGAATTGCTCGAAGATGCGGCACATGCGCTGCGCCGTCGGCCGGTCCCACTGCTGGTTGGCATCGACCATGATGGCCACGCCATCGCCCAGGTGCTTGCGCACGGCTTCCAGCCGGCGCACGTCCAGCATGCGATCGGGCTGGCCCACCTTGAGCTTGATGCCGCCGATGCCGCGCTCGATCGAGGCCTGCGCGTTCACCAGCAGCTGCTCGGTCGGCGTGTGCAGGAAGCCGCCCGAGGTGTTGTAGCAAGGCACGGAATCGCGGTAAGCGCCGAGCAGCTTGGCCAGGGGCAGGCCGGCGCGGCGGGCCTTGAGGTCCCACAGCGCCACGTCGAAGGCGCCGATGGCCTGGGTCGACAGGCCGCTGCGGCCCACCGAGGCGCCGGCCCAGCACAGCTTGTCCCACAGCCGGCCGGTGTCGCTGGCGTCCTCGCCGAGCAGGGCCGGCGCGATTTCCCGGGCATGGGCAAATTGACCCGGACCGCCGGCGCGCTTGGAGTAGCTCAGGCCCAGGCCCTTCTGGCCGTCCTCGGTCTCCACCTCCACGAACAGCATCGCCACCTCGGTCATGGGCTTCTGGCGGCCGGTCAGCACCTTGGCGTCGCTGATCGGGGTGGCCAGGGGCAGGTAGCAGGAGGAGACATGCAGGCGGGCGATCCGGGAGCTGGCGGTCATGGCGTCGATCGGTCTTGTGAACGTTAACATCTGGGTCGAAAAACAAGCGGCTTTGAAGCACGCAGGCCGGTATGTTATCGTTAACAAAAATCTTGATGCCATCCGGATAAACCCATGCCCCCCCGCCCCCCCGCCGCCCGGACCGTGACCCTGCACGATGTCGCCCGCGAGGCTGGCGTCTCGCTCATGACGGCCTCGCGCGCCCTGGGCAACCCGGGGCTGGTCTCGCCCGCCACCATCGAGAAGGTCAAGCAGGCGGTGGCCGCCACCGGCTACATCCCCAACCTGCTGGCGGGCGGCCTGAAGTCCCGCCGCAGCATGACCGTGGCGGCGCTGGTCCCCATCATCTCGGTGCCGCAGTTCCTGCCCACCGTGCGCGCGCTCACCGAGGCGCTGGACGAACAGGGCTACCAGCTGATCATCGGCCAGGCCGGCTACGACCACGCCCGCGAGGACAAGCTGATCGCCACCATGATGGGCCGCCGGCCCGACGGGCTGGTGGTCACCGGCCTGGTGCACAGCGCGCAGGCCCGCGAGCAGCTGCGCGCCCTGGGCCTTCCGGTGGTGGAGACCTGGGACCTGAGCGAGCGGCCGGTGGACATGGCGGTGGGCTTCTCGCACGTGAAGGTGGGCGGCGCGGTCGCCGGCTACTTCCTCGCCAAGGGCTGGCGCCGCCTGGCCATCGCCACCGGGGATGACGAGCGCGCCGCGCAGCGCCGGGCCGGCTTCGAGGCCACGGTGGGCCGCGAGGTGCCCACGGCCGTCGTGCCCGCCCCCAGCAACCTGGCGGCCGGCCGCCGCGCCCTGGCCGAACTGCTCGAACGCGACCCGAAGGTCCGCGCGGTCTACTGCAGCTCCGACGGCCTGGCCCAGGGCGTGATGGTCGAGGCCATGGCCCGCGGCCTGCGCATTCCGCAGGACCTGGCCCTCTGCGGCTTCGGCGATGCCGACTTCGCCGCGCACCTGTGGCCCTCGCTGACGACCGTGCAGGTCGACGGCGCCGAGATCGGCCGCGTCGCGGCCCGCATGATTCTTGACCGCTGCGCGGGCAAGGACGTTCCCCACCCGGTCGTCGACCTCGGGTTCCGCATCGTCGAGCGCGAATCCACCGGCGGGCCGGCCCCCCACTGAAGGACCCAGGACCCCATGAACCCCCGTCCCCCCCTGTACATCAAGATGCACGAGGCCGACAACGTGGCCATCGTGGCCAACGACGGCGGCCTGCCCGCGGGCACCGCGTTCGCCGACGGCCTCACGCTGAAGGACAAGGTGCCGCAGGGCCACAAGGTGGCCCTGGTGGACCTGCCCGCCGGCACCGAGGTGCGCCGCTACGACGTGACCATCGGCCGGACCACGCAGGACGTGGCCGCCGGCCGCTGGGTGCACGAGCGCCTGCTGGAGATGCCGCCGGCGCGCGAGCTCGAGGGCCTGCCCATGGCCACCGGCGCCGGCCGCGCCCTGCCGCCGCTGGAAGGCTTCACCTTCGAGGGCTTCCGCAATGCCGACGGCAGCGTGGGCACCCGCAACATCCTGGCGATCACGCAGACGGTGCAGTGCGTCGCCGGCGTCACCGAGTTCGCGGTGCAGCGGATCAAGCAGGAGCTGCTGCCCAGGTACCCGAACGTCGACGACGTGGTGGCCCTGGAGCACGGCTACGGCTGCGGCGTGGCGATCGACGCGCCCGACGCCATCATCCCGATCCGCACGCTGCGCAACCTGAGCCTGAACCCGAACTTCGGCGGCGAGGTGATGGTGGTGAGCCTGGGCTGCGAGAAGCTGCAGCCCGAGCGCCTGCTGCCCCCGGGCAGCATCCCCATCGCCGACCAGCGCGAGGACAAGCTCGACGTGGTCTGCCTGCAGGACGAGGCGCACGTGGGCTTCATGGACATGGTGGCGTCCATCATGCGCCAGGCCGAAACGCACCTGAAGCGCCTGGACGCCCGCCGCCGCGAGACCGTGCCCGCCAGCGAGCTGGTGGTGGGCGTGCAGTGCGGCGGCTCCGACGCCTTCTCCGGCGTCACCGCCAACCCCGCGGTCGGCTTCTGCGCCGACCTGCTGGTGCGCGCCGGCGCCACCATCATGTTCTCGGAAACCACCGAGGTGCGCGACGGCGTGGCCCAGCTCACCTCGCGCGCCGCCACCCCCGAGGTGGCCGAGGCCGTGGTGCGCGAGATGGCCTGGTACGACGCCTACCTGCAGCGCGGCAGCGTGGACCGCAGCGCCAACACCAGCCCGGGCAACAAGAAGGGCGGGCTGTCCAACATCGTCGAGAAGGCGATGGGCTCCATCATCAAGTCCGGCACCGCGCCGATCGCCGGCGTGATCGCGCCCGGCGAGAAGCCCGCTACGCGGGGCCTGGTCTATGCCGCCACCCCGGCCAGCGACTTCATCTGCGGCACCCTGCAGCTGGCCGCCGGCATGAACATGCACATCTTCACCACCGGCCGCGGCACGCCCTACGGCCTGGCCGCCTGCCCGGTGGTCAAGGTGGCCACCCGCAGCGACCTGGCGCGCCGCTGGCACGACCTGATGGACATCAACGCCGGGCGCATCGCCGACGGCGAGGCCAGCATCGAGGAGGTGGGCTGGGAGATGTTCCGTTTCCTGCTCGACGTGGCCAGCGGCCGCAAGAAGACCTGGGCCGAGCAGTGGAAGCTGCACAACGCCCTCGTGCTTTTCAACCCGGCGCCGGTGACCTGATCCCGGGGCTGGCGGGACGTCCGGGCTGCCGAGCTCTTCAGTGGCCCCGGAATTTGGGAGAATGCTTGCGTGAAGCCCGCCCACCCCGCCCGACACCCCCTCCTGGCGCTCGGCCTGGCGCTCGGCCTGGCCGCCTGGCTGGCGCTGGCCGGCCCGGCCCGCGCCGCCGAGCCGGTGTACATCGGCATCGACGAGGCTTTCGGGGTCAAGACCAGCACCTCGCCCAAGGCGATCGAGCGCGGGGTCCGCGCCGCCATGGAGGAGATCAATGCCCGGGGCGGCGTGCTCGGCGGCCGGCCGCTCAAGCTGCTCACCACCGACAACCAGGGCGTCTCGGCCCGCGGGCGCGACAACTTCATCGAGATGGCCTCGCGGCCCGACGTGGTCGGTGTCCTGGGCGGCAAGTACAGCCCGGTGACCGTCGAGACCATGCCCGAGGCCAACCGCCTCAAGGTGCCCCTCATCAGCGTGTGGGGCTCGGCCGACCCGATCACCGATGACGCGCCCTCGCCCTCGTTCGTGTTCCGGCTCTCGCTCAAGGACAGCTGGGGCGTGGAGGCGATGATGGCGCGCGCCCGCTCGGCCTACCGCGCGCAGCGCGTGTGCGCGATCCTGCCCAACACCTCCTGGGGCCGCTCGGGCCACCAGGTGATGGCGGCGCGGGCCGCGGCCAATGGCCTGCAGGTGGTCGCCACCCGCTGGTACAACTGGGGCGAGCAGAACTTCCATGACCCGCTGCAGGCCTGCCTCGCCGCCCGGTCCCAGGCCATCCTGCTGGTGGCCAACGAGCGCGAGGGCGCGCCCTTCCTCAACCAGCTTGCCCAGCTGCCGCCGGCCCGGCGCGTGCCGGTGGTGGCCCACTGGGGCCTGACCGGGGGCGTGATCCACGAGCTGGCGCTGAATGCCCTGGACAAGGTGGACATGCAGGTGATCCAGACCTTCACCTTCATCAACAACAGCCGGCCGGCCGCGCGCCGCCTGGCGGCCTGGATCCAGAAGGACGCCAAGCTCGCCGGTGTGCGCGACATCCCCAGCCCGGTGGGCTCGGCCCATGCCTACGACATCACGCACCTGCTGGCGATGGCCGTCGACAAGGCCGGCTCCACCCGCGGCGACGACGTGCGCCGCGCCCTGGAGAGCCTGCCGCCGTTCGATGGCGCGGTGCGCCGCTACGCCCCGGCGTTCACCCCCGAGCGGCACGATGCCCTGGGCCCGCAGGACGTGCTGTTCGTGCGGGTCGAATCCGATGGCGCCCTGGTGCCGGTGAAGTAAGGACCGAATGTCATCCACGCCTTCCAGCAACCTGCGCCTTCGCATCCGCACGGAGCTGGTGCGCATCGTGCGCAGCTACGTGATCTTCGCCTCGGTGCTCGTGGCCGTCGTCACCGTCCTCGCCGGCGTGGCCTACGAGCGCAATGAAATCACCCATTACCGTCAGCTGGTGCTGACCAAGCTCGGCACCGAGGTCACCAACGTGGCCCACGAGCTGGAGTCGCTGGGCACCTCGCCGCTGCTGTGGACGGGCCTGACCGACAGCATGGGCCGCGAGGCCTACCTGGCGCCCCTGCTGGCCCAGTTCAACCGGGCCAGCCTGCGGCAGTTCACGGTGCTGGACTACCGCGGTCGCGTGTTCCTCTCGCCCGACCCGGCGACCGCCCAGGAGTTGGCCTCGAGCCAGGCGGTGGTGGACGCGGTGCGCCGCGGCCACAACGGCGCCGGCCTGCTGCCCAACGCCGCCGGCTCGCCCGACCTGGTGCTGGTCCAGCGCGTGCTCTCGCCCATGAGCGATGCGCCGGCCGGTTTCATCGTCGCGCGCATCGATACCGTCCGCCTGGCCCGCCAGCTGGACCTGGCCGCCGGTACCGAGGTTTCGTTCGCCCTGGGGAACCAGCCGCCGATGCCGCCGCTGCAGGAGGGCCTGCGGCTGTCGTCCGACGGCGTGGAGCAGGTGCGCGCCGGCGACTTCAACCTGGCGCTGCGCGCCTGGGTATTCGTGCCGGTCTACAACGCGGTGCTGATCATCGTTGTCGTGGTGCTGGTCGCCTTCGCGCTGGGGCTGTGGAACATCCGCCGCATCGTCACCTGGTCGGACCGTTTCTCCGCCAGCACCACCCGCCGCCTCGACCAGCTGCTGGTCGACTGCCAGAAGCTGCTCGCCGGCGAGCCGGTGAACAGCCTGGACGAGTCGGTGCAGGACGAACTCTCCGAGGTCACCCGCGCCCTGGCCGCCATGCTGCGCAACCAGCGCAAGGCGGCTGACGAGATGCGCACCACCGCGCTGGTCTTCTCGACCGCGGCGGAAGGCATCCTGGTGACCGACCCGCAGGGCCACATCCTCGACGCCAACCCCGCCTTCTGCCGGATGACGGCCTACAGCCGCAGCGAGCTGCTGGGGCGGCGCTCGGGCAGCCTGTACCGCCAGGTCGGGCGCGGCGACCAGAGCCGCGAAATGACCCGCGCGCTCAAGGAGCACGGGCGCTGGACCGGCGAGACCAACTTCGTCGACCGGCACGGCAATGTCATCCCGACGTCGGTGGCGATCTCCGCCATCCGCGACGAGACCGGCAACACCAGCGGCCACGTGGCCGTGATCACCGACGTCAGCCGCCTCAAGGAGGCCGAGAACCAGCTGCGCAACCTCGCCTACCGCGACGCGCTCACCGGCCTGCCGAACTTCCGCCTGCTGACGCGCCAGGCCCGCGACCTGCTGAACTCGCTGCCGCTGGAAGGCGGCCGGCTGGCGGTGCTGTTCTTCGACCTGGACAAGCTCAAGTTCGTCAACGACAACCACGGCCACGAGGCGGGCGACGCGATGATCAAGGCGATGGCCGCGCACCTGTCCGAGGTGCTGCCGGCCGGCCACCTGCTGTGCCGCCGCTCGGGCGACGAATTCCTGGCCGTGGTGGACCTCACGCCCGACGGCGCGCTGCACGCCCTGCGCGCCGCGCTGGAGGCCGTCAACCCGGTGATGGTGCAGTTCGGCCATGACCAGATCCCGGCCACCGCCACGGTGGGCATCGCCCGCCTGCCCGAGGACGGCCGCAGCTGGCACGAGCTGCAGATCTGCGCCGACGTGGCCATGAACGAGGCCAAGCAGACCCGCCGCGGCTCGGTCATGTGGTACGACGCGGTGCTGGGCGCCAAGCGCTACCGCCACCGCCTGATCCAGACCAAGCTGGCCCAGGCGATCGAGCAGGGCGTGCTGCAGGTCTACTACCAGCCCGAGGTCGACCTGCGGGATGGCTCCATCGTCGGCTTCGAGGCGCTGGCGCGCTGGACCGACCCGGAGCTGGGCGTGATCCAGCCCTCCGAGTTCATCCCGATCTCCGAGGACGCGCACCTGTCCGACCAGCTCACCATGCTGGTGGCCAGCCGCGTGCTGCGTGACAAGAAGGAACTGCAGGCCCGCTTCCCGGGCGTCAAAGTGGCTTTCAACGCCGCGCCCCAGGTGTTCCGCAACGCCGACCTGCTCAAGTACCTGTCGGACCAGGCCAACGAGGACCCGCAGGCCCTGGACGGCCTGGAGATCGAGCTGACCGAGACCCAGGTCGCGCGCGACGAGGCCAGCCTCATGCCGCAGCTGCAGATGCTCACCGCCCTGGGCGTGCGCCTGGTGATCGACGACTTCGGCACCGGCTACTCTTCGCTGGCGCGCCTGACGCAGATGCCGATCAGCCGCCTGAAGATCGACCGCTCCTTTGTCGCCGGCCTGAACCAGGCCCGCCAGGACCGCATCGCGCGCCTGATCGTCAACATGGCCCAGGGGCTGTCGCTCGAGGTCACGGCCGAGGGCCTGGAGGAGCCGGCGCAGCGTGAGGCCCTCCTGGGCATGGGCTGCCACCGCGGCCAGGGCTGGCTGTTCGCGCCGGCCCTGCCGATGTCCGAGGTGATGCTGATGATGACGCCGCTGGAGGCTGCGGCGGTCGAGGCGCTGTAAGCGCGCCGGGCCCGAGGTGGCCTCAGGCTGCCAGCGGCACTTCCTGGCGCTGCTGCAGGTGGCGCGCGAGGAAATCCAGGGTGTGCTGGTGCGCCGCCACGGAGGCCGCCTCGTCGTAGGCGCTGCGGCCCGGGTGCATGAAGCCGTAGGTGGCGTCGTAGACCTGGAACTGCGGCACCGGGCCGCGGGCGCCGTCGTGCTCCTTGCCATGGTGCTCGATGAAGCGGCGGATGCCGGTGCGCGACATCCACTTGCCATCGGTGGGGAAGTGCGCCAGCACCGGGCAGCGCGGCTCGCGCGCGATCTCCTCGGGCGTGTCCATGCCGCCGCCGTAGTGGCACACCGCCGCGTCGATGCCCTCGATCTGGCAGGCCGTGCGCCAGGCCAGCAGGCCGCCCCAGCAATAGCCCACCACCGCGAGCCGCAGGAACGGCGCGAGCCGGCGCGCGTGGGCGATGGCCGCCTCGATATCCAGCATCACGCCGTCGGAGGGCAGGGGCTGCAGGGGACGCACGAGGCGCAGGTCCCAGCGGCTCTGCTCGAAGCGGTAACCATAGTCCTGGCCGGTGCGGCCGCGGCTGAAGGTGGACGGCGCCACGGCCAGGTAACCCGCGGCCGCGAATTTCTCGGCCATCTGGCGGGCATGGGCGCCCACGCCGGGCCGGGCATTGGCCACCGCCGGGGTGCGGCGGGACGCGCCATTCCAGCTGGGCGTGCGCTGGTCCATCTGCTGCAGCACCACGACGGCGCCGCGCGGCGCCTCGGCCGGCTGGACGACGTAGGCGCGAACGATCGACGCGTCGCGCGTGGCGAGGTCGATGTAGTGCGGCAGCGGTTCGTCGAGCGTCATGTCAGGCGGGGACTACCGGCGGATTCTGGCAGAGAAAACACCGTTGCACCGGGGGTGGGTTCGTGCAATTTTCTGCCAATTAACCAGAGGCCGCGAGCGCCTCGTTCAAGGCGCAGGGCGCCACTCGAGCGCGAAAAGAAAAATATGAAAACGCACGTTCTAAAAGATGATTCGATCAATAAATCCAAGGGGTGATCGGAATGTTCCTGTGAATTCCTTCGTCGTGGATTCGGGGCCCCGTCGCCGCCCGCCTGCCCCGCAAAACTTTTGATGACTCGCGAAAACCCGAAAAAGGCTGCTATACTTCAAGGCTTGGCGGCTGTAGCTCAGTTGGATAGAGTACTTGGCTACGAACCAAGGGGTCGTGGGTTCGAATCCTGCCAGCCGCGCCAAAACAAGAACGGGCCAGTTCCCCACAAGGGACTGGCCCTTTTCTTTTGCCTGTCCGTTTCCTGCTTCCCTCATGCATCCCTCTGATATCGGCCTCGTGGGCCTGGGCGTCATGGGCGAAAACCTCGCCCTCAACCTCGAAAGCAAGGGCTTTCACGTCAGCGGCTTCGACCTCGACGACGCCAGGCGCGCCAGCTTCGCGCAGCGCGTGGCCGGCCGCCGCGGCCGCGCCGCCGGCAGCCTGGCCGACCTCGTCGCGGGACTGTCCCTGCCGCGCAAGCTGCTGCTGATGGTGCCGGCCGGCGCCGCGGTGGATGAAGTCCTCGCGCAGCTGCGCCCGCTGCTGTCCGCCGGCGACGTGGTCATCGACGGCGGCAACACCCGCTTCACCGACACCGCCCGCCGCCTCGCCGAGCTCGAAGGCAGCGGCATCCTCTACGTGGGCGCCGGCGTCAGCGGCGGCGAGGAGGGCGCGCTGCGCGGTCCCGCCCTCATGCCCGGCGGCGACGCCCGGGCCTGGCCGGTGGTGCGCCCGCTGCTGCAGGCCATTGCCGCGCGCGCCGAGGACGGCGAGCCCTGCTGCGACTGGATCGGCGCCGGTGGCTCGGGCCACTTCGTCAAGATGGTCCACAACGGCATCGAGTACGCCGACATGCAGACCCTGTGCGAGGCCTACTGGCTGATGCGCGAGCTGGCCGGCCTGTCCGCCGGTGACATGGCCGGCGTGTTCGGGCAGTGGAACGAGGGCGAGCTGGCCAGCTACCTGGTCGGCATCACCGCCGACATCCTCAAGCGCCAGGACGAGGACACCGGCCAGCCGCTCGTGGACCTGATCCTGGATACCGCCCAGCAGAAGGGCACCGGCAAGTGGACCAGCCAGGTCGCGCTGGACCTGGGCGTGCCCGCGCCGACCATCGCCGATGCCGTGTTCGCCCGCGCCATCAGCGCGGTCAAGTCCGAGCGCGTCGCCGCCTCGCAGGTGCTGGCCGGGGCCGCGCCGCGCGCCTTTGCGGGCGAGCAGGGCGCCTTCGTCGAGCAGGTCCGCCGCGCCCTGCTGGCCGCCAAGGTCTGCGCCTATGCCCAGGGCTTCGCGCTGCTGCGCGCCGCCGACCAGGAGCACGGCTGGGGCCTGTCCTTCGGCGGCATCGCCTCGGGCTGGCGCGCCGGCTGCATCATCCGCGCCCGGCTGCTGGAAGACATCCGCCGCGCCTTCGCGCGCGAGCCGCAGCTGGCCAACCTGCTGCTCGACCCGCACTTCGCCGAGGTCATGGCCCGCTGCCAGCAGGACCTGCGCGAGGTCGTCGCCACCGCCGCGATGCACGGCGTCGCCGTGCCCGCCTTCATGAGCGCGCTGGCCTGGTACGACGCCTACCGCTCCGCGCGCCTGCCGGCCAACCTGCTGCAGGCCCAGCGCGATTACTTCGGCGCGCACACCTACGAGCGCACCGACCGGCCGGGCAGGTTCCACACCCGCTGGACCGATTGACCGGCTGAGGTCAGGCCCCCGGGCCCCCTGGCCCCGCCCGGCGGGCCCCTCCTGCGCCGCGGGCACGCCGGTTGCCGCCTTCCTGGGCGTCGTCCCGTGTGTCGACGCGACAACCCAAGGAGGTATTTCCATGCGCACTTTCTCCCGACTCGCGCGGCCGGCCCTGCTGGCCGCAGTCTCCGTGGTCGCGCTGGTGGCGGGCGGCTGTGCCCAGACCGACACCGGCAGGATGGGCGGCCCGGCCACCGCCAACCCGCCGGACCAGCCGGTCGGCGGGCGCGCCGTCCTGCGGCCCGTGCCTCCCGGGCAGAACCTGCCCGGTGGCGACAGCTCGGAGGCGGGGCGCTAGGGCCTCGCATCCCGCCAGCGTCCTACGCGCGGCGCCGGGCCTGGACGACAGGCCGCGCGCGACAGGCCTCTACAGTGCCCGGCCCATGACCCCCGTTCGCCTGTTCCCGCACCGCCAGCGCCTGCGCCTGGGCCTGCGCCTGCGCGCGGCGCGGGCTGCGGCTGCGCTTGCCTGGGGGCTGGCGACCGGCGTCGCGGCCAGTTCCCTGCCGGCGTGGGCCCAGGCGGCGCCGCGGCCCCCGCTGGCGCAGCGGCTCGACTGGCGGATCGACGAGCTCCAGGCCGAACTGGCCATCCTGCAGCGGTACGCCGAGCAGCAGCGGGCGCAGATGGACCGGCTGCAGGCACGGGCCGAGGCCGCCGAGGCCGGCCGGCGCACGCGCACGCTGGCCGTGCTCGCGGCGGGTGCCCTCGGGCTGGCCGGCATCGCGGCCCTGCCGCGCCGCCGCAAGGGCGGTCGCTGAGGTCGCTGAGGTCGCCGAGGCGCTAGCACCGGCAACCGCAGGGGCTGCACGGTGTCCAGGCCCTGGCCTTCAGGCCGCGCCGCGCGCGGCCGCGGGCGCCTCGTGCAAGCCGCTGGCCTGGCGAAAGCACAGGTGGGAGCAGTAGTCCACCAGCGCGTCGATCTCGGTGGACTTGTCGAAGACCGCATCCACGCCGAGCTGCGCGCAGCGCTTGCGCACATTGGCGTTCACGTAGTTGCTGAAGATCACGACCTTCTGCGCCCCGGTGCGCGGCGCCAGCTGCTGCACGAGGTTCAGGCCGGAGCCCTGGCGCAGGAACAGGTCCACGATCAGCAGGTCCCAGGCGCCGGGGTGGCGGGCCAGCCATTCGCGCGTGTCGCCCTCGGTGGCGCTGGTGCCGACCACCTGCACGCAGGTCAGCTCCTCGAGCGTGCCGACCAGGTTCTCGCAGATCGTGGGGTTGTCTTCGACGACGAAGGCGCGCAAGGCGGCGGAGGGCATGGCAGGGAGGGCGCTGGACAGGGTAGCAAGTGGTTACCGACTCTATCGGCTGGGCCAGTGCGCTTCTTAAGACGTCTCCCTCACTTGTCGTAGGACGTGGCCGACCGCCCCCGGGACCTGGGCAGCCCCGCGTACGATCGCCGTCCCCCGCCCCACGCCCCACGCCGCGCGCCCATGCCGCCCCAGCCCGCCCCTGATGCGCCGCTTCCCGCCGCCGTGCCGGCCGGGACGCGCGGCACGGCACCTGCGCTGCTCGGGTGGGCCGGCGACGCCGGCCTGTGGGCCCTGGCCACGCTCGACGCGCAGGGCCGCTTCAGCTACCTCAACGAGGAGGCCGAGCGCGTGCTGGGGCGGCAGGCCGGCGAGCTGCTCGGGCGCGGCCTGTGGCGCCTGTTCGCCCGCACCGCCCGCCCGCGCATCGAGGCGCAGGTGCAGGCCGCGCTGGCGCAGCGCAAGCCCCTGGAGCTCGAGGAGCCGGACGAGCGCCAGAGCCGCTGGCTGGAGCTGCGCGGCCAGCCCTTCGGCGCGGGGCTGGCGCTGCATCTGCGCGATGTCACCACGCGCCGGCGCTCGCAGGAGCAGCTGCGCCTGCTGGAGGGCAGCATCTCGCGCCTGAACGACATCGTCGTCATCACCGAGGCCAGCCCGTTCAACGAGCCGGGCCCGCGCATCGTCTTCGTCAACGAGGCCTTCGAGCGCCGCACCGGCTACAGCCGCGAGGAGGCGCTGGGCCGGTCGCCGCGCTTCCTGCAGGGGCCGCGCACGCAGCGAGACCGGCTGGACCAGGTACGCCGCGCGCTGGAGCAGTGGCAGCCGGTGCGGGTGGACCTGGTCAACTACCGCAAGGACGGCGAGCCGTTCTGGGTGGACCTGGACATCTCCCCGGTGTGGGACGCGGCGCGCAAGCTCACGCACTGGGTCGCGGTGGGCCGCGACGTGAGCGAGCGCAAGGCCGCCGAGCAGAAGATCCGCTACCTCGCCTTCTTCGACCCCCTCACCGGCCTGCCGAACCGCCAGCAGCTGATGGACCGGCTCCAGGATGCCGCCGGCCCGGCGGGGCGGGCGCGCGGCGGCGCGCTGATGTTCATCGACCTGGACAACTTCAAGGTCCTCAACGACACCCTGGGCCATGCGCAGGGCGACCTGCTGCTCAAGGAGGTGGCGCGCCGCCTGGGCGACTGCGTGGGCGACGACGGGCTGGTGGCCCGCCTGGGCGGCGACGAGTTCGTGGTGCTGCTGCAGCCGCCCGCCGGCGACCCGCAGGCGGCGGCCGCGGTGGCCGCCGGGGCGGCGCGGGCACTGGCGGAGCGCATCCTCGCGGCCCTGGGGGAGCCGTATCCCTTGCCGGGCTACCTGCACCACAGCACCTGCAGCATCGGCGTGACCGTCTTCGGCCCCCAGCCCGGGCCGGTGAGCGAGTTGCTGAAGCAGGCCGACCTGGCCATGTACCAGGCCAAGCGCGCCGGCCGCAATACCGCCTGCTTCTTCGACCCGCAGATGCAGGCGGTGGCCAGCGCCCACGCCGCCCTCGCGGCCGACCTGCGCCAGGCCTGCCGGGAGGGCCGGTTCCACCTGGACTACCAGCCCCAGGTCGATGCCCGCGGCTACCTGCGTGGCGTGGAGGCGCTGCTGCGGTGGGACCACCCGCAGCGCGGCTGCGTGCCGCCGGAACGGTTCATCCCGGTGGCCGAGGAGACCTCGCTGATCCTGGACATCGGCCGCCAGGTGCTCGACGCCGCCTGCGCCCAGCTGGCGCGCTGGGCGCGGCGGCCGGACCGCGAGCACCTCACGGTGGCCGTCAACGTCAGCGCGCGCCAGTTCCGCCACCCCGAGTTCGTCGACGGGGTGATGGACGCGATCGCGCGCGCCGGCATCGCGCCGCACCGCCTCAAGCTCGAGCTCACCGAGACCCTGCTGGCCGATGGCTTCGAGGTCACCGTCGCCCGCATGGGTGAGCTGCGCTCCCGTGGCGTGGCGCTGTCGCTGGACGACTTCGGCATGGGCTACTCCTCGTTGGCCTACCTCAAGCGCCTGCCGCTGGACCAGCTGAAGATCGACCGCAGCTTCGTGCGCGATGTGCTGTCCGACCCGCACGATGCCGCCATCGCCCGCACCATCATCGGGCTGGCGCAGAGCCTGGGCCTGGACGTGCTGGCCGAGGGCGTGGAAACGCCCGCGCAGCGCGACTTCCTGCTGCAGCAGGGGTGCGGCGCCTTCCAGGGCTTCCTGTTCGCGCCGGCGCTGGCGCCCGGGCCGCTGGAGGCGTGGATCGACGCCCGCCACGCCGGCCTGGCGGCCTGAGGCCGCCGCAGGCATGGCGCCTCAGGCCACCGCTCACATCGGCGCGATCTTCAGCGGCGAGGTGGCCACCAGGCGCGGCAGCCGCAGCGCGATGCGGCCGGGGGCGGCCTGCAGGGGCACGCCGGCCTCGGCGGCCAGGGCGCGCAGGTCGGCCGGCGACAGGGCGCGGTAGCCGGGGTCGTCCGCCGGGACCGGCACCGGCGCCGGCACGGGGCCGCGCTCCAGCACCAGCAGGCCCTCGCCGGCCTCGGCGGCGCCGCGCACGTTCAGGGCGCAGGGGCCGCCGGCCTCGTCGCCGAGCAGGACCAGGGCGGCCAGCAGCAGCAGCCGCAGCTGGGGCCGCGACACCTCCAGCCGCGCCCCCTCGGCCTGGGCGTGCAGCGCGATCCCGCGGAAGCCGAAGTGGCTGCGCACCAGGGCCAGGCCGTCCTCGATGCCGTCCTGCAGGGCGATGCCCTCGTCCTCGTCGGCCGGGGTCAGCCAGGCCGCCACCTTGAGCGAACTGGCCACCGCCTCGCGGGTCACCCGGTGGATGCGCGCGACCTGCTGCTGCAGCTCGGCCAGGACGGCCGGGCCGCCGCTGCCGGCGCGCTCCAGCCGCGCGCCCAGGACCTCGGTCATCATGGCCACGGCCTGCAGGTTGACCACCAGGTCGTGCTTGAGGGCGGGGCCGAGGCGGCGCAGCAGGGCGTAGCGCGCAGCCTCGGCGGCGGTGGTGTCGTCGGCCAGGGCATCCATCGGCTGATTCTGCGGGGGGGCCGGCCCAGCGGGCTGTCAGGCGCCGGCCGCGGCGGATGTAGGCGGGCGGAAGGCGGCGCTATCCTCGCGTGATCATGAGCAAGGCTTTCACCCGCGAGAGCGACGGCGGCGACGAGGACGACGAAGGCGGCGGCCTGCCGCCCCTGCCCGCCGGCACGCGCAACTACATCACCCCGCAGGGCTACGCGCGGCTGCGCGCCGAGCTGCTGCACCTGATCGACGACGAGCGCCCGAAGGTGGTCGAGGTCGTGCACTGGGCCGCCAGCAACGGCGACCGCTCCGAGAACGGCGACTACCTCTACGGCAAGAAGCGCCTGCGCGAGATCGACCGGCGCATCCGCTTCCTCACCAAGCGCCTGGAGATCGCCGAGGTCGCCGACCCCAGCCTGCACCACGGGCGCGACCAGGTCTTCTTCGGCGCCACCGTGCGCTACGCGCAGGAGGACGGGCAGGAGCGCGAGGTCACCATCGTCGGCATCGACGAAGCCGACAGCCTGCACGGCCAGGTGAGCTGGATCTCGCCCATCGCCCGGGCCCTGCTGAAGTCCCGCGAGGGCGACCTGGTCAAGCTGCAGACGCCGGCGGGCCTGCAGGAGATCGAGGTGGTGGAGGTGCGCTACCCGGCACCCGCCTGAGGCGGCGCAGGGAGTGCGGGGGGCGGAACGCCTCAGTGCCCGGTGCGCCCGGCGCGCGGGCGCACCCGCTGCGCGCGCAGCACCGCCGGCGTGCGCTTGAGGATGCGCATGGCGGCTTCCAGGTGCTGGCGGTCGCGCACCGAGATCAGGAAGCGCAGGTCGGCCGCGTCCTGGGCGCGCTCGTCGTCCATGTCCACGTGAACGATGTCGGCCTCGGCGCTGGCCAGGGCCGAGGCCACGCGCGCCAGCACGCCCTTGCCGTTGGCCACCGTCACCAGCAGGTGGGCCTCGAAGGGCCGCACCGGCTCGTCGGACCACTCCACGCCGATGAAGCGCTCGCTGTCCTTGTGCTGCAGGCGGCGGGCCACGCCGCAGTCCTCCATGTGCACCACCAGGCCCTCGCCGCGGCCCAGGTAGCCGACGATGGGGTCGCCCGGCACCGGGCGGCAGCAGGTGGCGTACTGCACCGAGGCGTTCTCGCTGCCATCGAGCACCACCGCGCCCTGCGCCACCTGCTCGCCCGAGGCGAACATCTGGCGGGAGATCAGCAGCGCGTCGGGCTTCTCGCCCTGCTCGGCGAGCAGGGCCGCCATGCGCTTGGCCACGATGGTGGCGATGCGCTTGCCCAGGCCGATGTCCATCAGCAGCTCCTCGCGGTGGCGGCTGGCGGTGAACCGCAGCAGCCGCTCCCATACGGCCTGGTGGGCCTCGTCCTCCGGCGGGATGTGCTCGATGCCCTCGCTGCGCAGCGCCTGCTGCAGCAGCTTCTCGCCCAGGTCGCGCGACTCGGTCTGCGCCCGGGTCTTGAGGTGGTGGCGAATCTTGGAGCGCGCCCGGCCCGTGCGCGCGAAGGACAGCCACGCCGGGTCCGGCATCGAGGCCTCCGCGGTCTCGACCTCCACCACGTCGCCGTTCTTCAGCTCGGTGCGCAGCGGCACCTGGGCGCCGTTGATGCGCGCGGCCACCGCATGCTCGCCCACCCGGCTGTGGATCGCGTAGGCGAAGTCCACCACCGTGGCGCCGCGCGGCAGCGCCATGATCTGGCTCTTGGGGGTGAAGACGTAGACCGCGTCGGGGAACAGGTCGATCTTGACGTGGTCCCAGAACTCCGCGGCGTCGCGCGTCTCGTGCTGGATGTCCAGCAGCGACTGCAGCCACTTCGTGCCGAGGCGGTCGGCGTTCTCGGCGTCGGTGGGGTTGGCCTTGTACAGCCAGTGCGCCGCCACGCCCGATTCGGCCACCAGGTGCATGGCCTCGGTGCGCATCTGGAACTCCACGTTCACGCCCGAGGGGCCCACCAGCGTGGTGTGCAGCGACTGGTAGCCGTTCACCTTGGGAATGGCGATGTGGTCCTTGAACTTGCCCGGCACCGGCTTGTACAGCTGGTGCAGGATGCCCAGCGCGGTGTAGCAGTCGATCACCGAGGGCACGATCAGGCGGAAGCCGTAGATGTCGGTCACCTGGGCGAAGCTCAGGTGCTTCTCGTCCATCTTCTTGTAGATGGAGTAGAGGGTCTTCTCGCGCCCGGCGATGCGCACCTCGATGCCGGCGCTGGCGAAGGCCTGTTCGACCTCGGCCTGCACCTTCTGGATCAGGTCGCGGCGGCGGCCGCGGGCCTTGGCCACGGCCTTGCCCAGGATCGCGTGGCGCCAGGGCCGCAGGTGGCGGAAGGCCAGCTCCTGCAGCTCGCGGTAGGTCTGGTTCAGGCCCAGGCGGTGCGCGATCGGCGCGTAGATCTCCAGCGTCTCCGAGGAGATGCGGCCCCACTTGGCGCGCGGCATGTCGCCCATGGTGCGCATGTTGTGGGAGCGGTCGGCCAGCTTGACCAGGATCACGCGCACGTCGCGCGCCATCGCCAGCAGCATCTTGCGGAAGGACTCGGCCTGGTTCTCCTCGCGGGTGTTGAAGTGCAGCTTGTCCAGCTTGGTCAGGCCGTCCACCAGTTCGGCCACCGGGGCGCCGAAGCGCTCGATCAGGTCCGGCTTGGTGATGCCGCAGTCCTCCATCGCGTCATGGAGCAGGGCCGCCATCAGGGCCTGGGCGTCGAGCTTCCACTCGGCGCACTGCGAGGCCACGGCGATGGGGTGGGTGATGTAGGGCTCGCCGCTGGCACGCAGCTGGCCCAGGTGGACCTCGTCGGCGAAGCGGTAGGCCCGGCGCACCTGCTCGATGTCGGCGGCGTCCAGGTAGTCGAGCTTGGCCGTGAGGGCGGCAAAGCTCGCCGCCGCGGCGTTGGCCTCGGCGGGGCTGGGCAGGGCGGAGGGCGTGCGTCCGCGCTTGCCGGGGGTCGGTTCAAGCACCGCGCTCATCCCTCAAATGTACCGCGAGCCCGCTGGCGGCCTGGAACGGCCAAGAAAAAAGCACCGCGGCGCGGTGCTTCGTTCGGGGGCGGTGAAGCGCGCTTCAGCCCGGGACCTTCTTCAGCATCTCGAGGCCGACCTTGCCTTCGGCGATCTCGCGCAGGGCGGTGACGCCCGGCTTGTTCTTGCTCTCGATCTTGGCGGCATGGCCCTGGCTCAACATGCGGGCGCGGTAGGTCGCGGCCAGCACCAGCTGGAAGCGGTTCGGGATCTTCTGCAGGCAGTCTTCGACGGTAATGCGGGCCATGAATCGACTCCGGGAATCAGGTGATGTTGAGGGCCTTGAAAGTGTCGGCCCGGGCGCGCCGCTGGGCCGTGTACTTCAGGCGCTGCGCGTGGACGATGGCCTTGAGGTCGAACAAGGCACGCTCGAAAAGTTCGTTGATTATAACGAAGTCGAATTCCTTGGCCTGGGCCATCTCCTCCGCCGCGTTCGCCAGGCGCAGCTCGATGACGTCGGCCGCGTCCTCGCCGCGGCGCTCCAGGCGCGAGCGCAGCTCCTCCCAGCTGGGGGGCAGGATGAACACCAGGACGGCATTGGGGAAGGTGCGCTTGATCTGCAGCGCGCCCTGGAAATCGATCTCCAGCACCACGTCGGCGCCGGTGGCCATGCGGTCCTCGATCGCCTTCTTGGAGGTGCCGTAGCGGTTGCCGTGCACGTGGGCCCACTCGACGAAGGCGCCGGCCAGCACCATGGCGTCGAACTCCTGCGCCGAGACGAAGAAGTACTCGCGCCCGTGCTTTTCCTGGCCGCGTGGGGGCCGGGTGGTGTGCGAGACGGAGGGCTGGATCTGGGCGTCCAGTTCCATGAGCGCCTTCACGAGGCTGGACTTGCCCGCCCCGCTGGGGGCGGCGACGACGAAGAGATTGCCCGGGTAATCCATCGACCGATTTTACCGGCGAGGCCCGCCCCCGCCCGCGCGCGGGGTCAGACGCCGATGTAGCGGTGCCAGAGCGCCGGGTCCGCGGCGAGGGCGGCGGAGTCGCCGGACCAGACCACGCGCCCGCGCTCGATCAGGGTGTGGCGGTCGGCCAGCCGCACCAGGCGGCGCACGTACTTGTCGATCACCAGGATCGCCTGGCCGCGCGCGCGCAGGGTGGCCAGGCACTCCCAGATGGTCTCGCGCACCAGGGGCGCCAGGCCCTCGGTGGCCTCGTCCAGCACCAGCAGGTGCGGGTTCGTCATGAGCGCACGGCCGATGGCCAGCATCTGCTGCTCGCCGCCCGAGAGCTGCCGGCCCATGTTCGTGCGCCGCTCCCGCAGGCGCGGGAACAGGTGGTACACGCCCTCCAGCGTCCAGGGCTCGGGGCTGCCGTTGCGGCGGGCGGCGAAGGCGCGCAGGTTCTCCTCCACCGAGAGGTTGGGAAAGACCTGGCGGCCCTCGGGCACCACGGCCAGGCCCATGCGGGCGATGCGGTCGGCCGGCATGCCGTCGACCCGCTCGCCGAGGAAGCGCACGCTGCCGGCGGCCGGCCGGGTCAGGCCCAGGATGGAGCGCACCGTGGTGGTCTTGCCCATGCCGTTGCGCCCCAGCAGGGTCGCGGCCTGGCCGGCGGCGATGTCCAGGTCGATCCCGAACAGCACCTGGCTGGGGCCGTAGGCGGTCTCGAGGCCGCGCACTTCGAGCAGCGGGGCGGTCATGCCAGGTCCTCCAGCTCGTCGCCCAGGTAGGCCTTGCGGACCTCGGGGTGGGCGCGGATCCAGTCGGGCGTGCCGCTGGCCACCACCTGGCCGGAGACCAGGGTGGAGATGGTGTCGGCGAGGCGGAAGACGGCGTCCATGTCGTGCTCCACCAGCAGGATCGTGGCCTCACCGCGCAGGGACAGCAGCAGGTCCACCATGCGGCCGGACTCCTCGGGGCCCATGCCGGCCATGGGCTCGTCCAGCAGCAGCAGGCGCGGGCGGGTGGCCAGGGCCAGGCCCACCTCCAGCTGGCGCTGCTCGCCGTGCGAGAGCGCGTGGGCGGGGCGATCGAGCAGGGCGCCGAGGCCGACGCGCTCGCCGACGCGGGCCGCCTCGTCGTAGCGGGCGGCCTCGCGGCTGGCGCGGGACCAGAAGCGCAGGCTGGCGCCCTCGCGCGCCTGCACCGCCAGGGCCAGGTTGTCGAGGACGGCCAGCCGGCCGAAGACGCTGGTGATCTGGTAGGAGCGGGCCAGCCCCCGGCGCACGCGCCGGTGGATCGGCAGGCGGGTGATGTCCTCGCCGCCGAACACGATGTGCCCGGCATCCGGCGCCAGCGCGCCCGAGAGCTGGTGGATCAGGGTGGTCTTGCCGGCGCCGTTGGGGCCGATCAGGGCATGCACCTCGCCCTCGCGCACGCTGAGCGAGGCGTGGTCGGTCGCGGCCAGGCCGCCGAAGCGCTTGACCAGGTCCCGCACCTCCAGCAGCGCGCTCACGCCTTCTTCCTTCCCAGGCTGGTCAGCCCGTTGGGCGCGGCCAGCACCACGGCCAGCAGGACCGCGCCCAGCGCGAACTGCCAGTGGATGGTGTAGTGGCTCAGGAACTCCTCGAGCAGCAGGAAGGCCACCGCGCCGACCACGCCGCCCCACAGGTGGCCGACGCCACCCAGGATGACCATCATCATCAGCACGCCCGACTGGTGCCACTGCATCATCGAGGGGCTGACGAAGCTGCCCTGGTTGGCGAGCAGCGCGCCCGCCAGGCCGGCCAGCGCGCCGGCGATCACGAAGGCCGCGAGCTTGAAGCGGGTGGTGGCGAAGCCGATGGCGGCCATGCGGGTCTCGTTCTCGCGGATCGCCTGCAGGGTGTGGCCGAAGCGCGCGTTCAGCAGGCGCCAGATGGCGAGGAAGCCCAGCACCGCGCAGGCCAGCACCGTGTAGTAGAAGCGGGTGTCGTCGGCCAGGTCCCAGCCCGCGGCCACGCGCGAGCGGCCGGCCAGGGACAGGCCGTCGTCGCCGCCGTAGGTCTTGAGCGAGACCATCAGGTAGTACAGCATCTGCGCGAAGGCCAGCGTGATCATGATGAAGTACACGCCCTGCGTGCGCAGGCTCACCGCGCCCACCAGCAGCGCCGCGAAGGCCGCCGTCGCCATCGCCGCCGGCCAGGCCACCCAGGCCGAGGCCACGCCGTGCTGCATCAGGATGCCCACGGTGTACGCGCCCACGCCGATGAAGGCCGCATGGCCGAAGCTGACCATGCCGCCGAAACCCAGGATCAGGTTCAGGCTGGTGGCCGCCAGCGCGAACACCAGGATGCGGCTGGCCAGGCCGATGTAGAACTCGCCGCCGGCGGCCGCCGCCAGCGGGGGCAGGGCCACGAGCGCGGCGAGCACGGCCAGGGCCCAGCCCGCGCGCAGCGGGTGGTCCAGGCCGCTGGTGAAGGCGGCGCGGTCGAAGGGCTCGGGAGCGGGATCAGCCATGCGAGGGGAAGAGGCCGCGCGGCTTCCAGAACAGGACCGCGGCCATCAGCAGGTAGATCAGGATCGAGGCCACCGCGGGGCCGGCGTTGTCGGCCAGGTCGCCGGGCATCAGCCGCTGGAAGGCCATGGGGATCAGGGTGCGGCCGGCGGTGTCGACCACGCCCACCAGCAGCGCGCCGAGCAGGGCGCCGCGCACCGAGCCGATGCCGCCGATCACGATGACCACGAAGGCCAGGATCAGGATGCTCTCGCCCATGCCCACCTGCACCGCCAGCAGCGGCCCGAGCAGGCCGCCCGCCACGCCGCACAGGGCGGCGCCGAGGGCGAACAGCGCGGTGAACAGGCGCGGCACGTTGGTGCCCATGGCCAGGGCCATCTCGCGGTTGGAGGCGCCGGCACGCACCTGCATGCCCACGCGGGTGCGGGTGATCAGGAACCACAGGGCGACGCCCACCGCCAGGCCCACGCCGATGATCAGGAGGCGGTAGGCGGGGTAGCTGAAACCGGGGAGCAGTTCGACCGGGCCGGCCAGCGCCTCGGGCGGGCTCAGCGCGATCGGCTGCGAGCCCCACACGAAGCGCACCGCCTCGTTGCACATGAGGAGGATGGCGAAGGTGCCCAGCACCTGCGACAGGTGGTCGCGGGCGTAGAGGCGGCGCAGGACCGCCACCTCCAGCAGCGCGCCGAAGGCGGCCGCGCCCGCCACGCCCGCCAGCAGGCCCAGGGCGAACGAGCCCGAGGCCGCGGCGGCGCTGGCGGCGAGGTAGGCCCCCACCATGTACAGCGAGCCGTGGGCCAGGTTGATCATGTCCATGATGCCGAACACCAGCGTCAGGCCGGCGGCCAGCAGGAACAGCATCAGCCCGAACTGCAGCCCGTTGAGGGACTGCTCGAGCAGCAGGATCCCGTCCACTTCAGGTCAGAGCGCGGGCATCTTGCACTGGGCGGCGTAGGCGTCGCCGTGGGCCTTGAACACCGTGCCCAGGGTGCGGTTGGTCACGCGGCCCTTGGCGTCCTTGGTGATCACGCGCAGGTGGTAGTCCTGCACCGGGAACTGGTTGGGGCCGAACTTGAAGCTGCCGCGCACGGACTCGAACTTCGCATCGGCCAGGGCCTTGCGCACGGCGGCCTTGTCCTCGAGCTTGCCCTTGGCGTCGCGCACCGCGGCGTCGATCAGGCGGGCGGCGTCGTAGGCCTGCGAGGCGTAGACGGTGGGCAGGCGGCCGTAGGCCTTCTCGAACTCCGCGACGAACTGCTTGTTCGCCGGGTTGTTCATGTCGTGGGCCCACTGGGAGGTGTTGAACATGCCCAGCATCGGCTCGCCCACGGCGCGGATCACGTCCTCGTCGCCGGAGAAGCCGGGGCCGAACAGGGTGATGTCCTTGGACAGGCCGGCGCCCACGAACTGCTTGATGAAGTTGATGCCCAGGCCCCCGGGCAGGAAGATGTAGACGGCGTCGGGCTTGGCGGCGCGCAGCTTGGACAGCTCGGCGCCGTAATCGAGCATGTTCAGCGGGGTGTAGCTTTCCATCACCACCTCGCCGCCCTTGTAGTAGCGCTTGAAGCCGGTGAGGGCGTCCTTGCCGGCGGGGTAGTTGGGAGCGATCAGCGCCACGCGCTTGAAGCCCTTGTCGGCCACCGTCTTGCCCACCGCCTCGTGCTGGTTGTCGTTCTGGTAGGAGGCGCTGAAGAAGTACGGGTTGCACTGCTCGCCGGCGAGCTGCGAGGGGCCGGCGTTGGCGCTGATGTAGAAGGTCTTGGAGGCGAAGGTGGGCGCGCCCACGGCCAGCATCACGTTGGAGAAGACGATGCCGGTCATGAAGTCGACCTTGTCGCGCTTGACCAGGCGGTCGGCGGTCTGGCGGCCGACATCGGGGCTGGCCTGGTCGTCGGCCACGATCACTTCCGCCGGCAGGCCGCCGAGCTTGCCGCCATTGAGCTTCACGGCCAGCTGGAAGGCGTCGCGGATGTCCACGCCCAGGGCGGCGCCGGGGCCGGAGAGGGTGGACAGCAGGCCGACCTTCACGGTGTCGGCGGCGAGGCTGGCGCCGGCGGCGGCGGTCAGGGCGGCGGCAAGCGCAGTACGGCGCAGTGCCGCAGCGAGAACGGGGCGGGACATCGGGTCATCTCCTGTCTGGGGTTCTGGCGCGCGAGGCAGGTTCGCGGCAACCCGACACTTTAGTCGATCCAGGCGGGGGCTCCGGCCCCCGCACGCACCGTGATCACTCGATGTTCTGCACCTGCTCGCGCATCTGCTCGATCAGGACCTTCATGTCCACCGAGATGCGCGTGAGCTCCAGGGCCGCGGACTTGGAGCCCAGGGTGTTGGCCTCGCGGTGCAGCTCCTGGATCAGGAAGTCCAGGCGCTTGCCGACCTCGCCGCCCTTTTTGAGCAGGCGCTCGATCTCCTCGAGGTGGGCGGACAGGCGCGTCAGCTCCTCGGCCACGTCGATGCGGATCGCGAAGGCGGTGGCCTCGGCCAGGGCGCGGTCGCTGGCGGCCTCGGAGGGAGCGGCGGCGCCGGCCTGGCCGCCCAGGCCCATGGCCTCCTGCCAGCGCTCCAGGAAGCGGGTGCGTTGCTGTTCGACCAGCTGTGGCACCAGCGGGCGGGCCTGGTCGGCCAGGGCGCGCAGCTGCCCCAGGTGGCCGCGCAGCATCGCCACCAGGCGCTCGCCCTCGCGGGCGCGGGCCTCGAGCAGGGACTCCAGGGCCTGGCGGGCCAGCTCGGGCAGGGCGGCGGCGGCCTCGCCGGCGCCGGATTCGTCGGCCCCGGCGATGCGCAGCACGTCGGCCACGGCCAGCGGGCGGGCCTCGGGCAGCCAGCCGCGGACCTGGTCCTGCACCGCGGACAGGCGCTGCAGCAGGCGCGGGCTGGGCTCGCGCAGGCCCCCGGCGGCGCCGCTGTCGGTGCCGGCGCGGACTTCGACCTTGCCCCGCTTGAGGCGAGATTGCAACAGTTCGCGCAGGGCCGGTTCGTGCTGGCGCAGGTCCTCGGAAAGGCGGAAGCCCAGGTCCAGGAAACGGCTGTTGACGCTGCGGATCTCCACGCCCAGGCGGGCGCCGGGGCTGGCCCGGTCTTCGCCCGCGGGGGCTGCGCCGTGGGATTGGGCGCTGGCGTAACCGGTCATGCTGTAGACGGGCATGGAGGACTTTGGTTGTGGGTTGCGCCCGAAGGCAGGAATAATGGACTCATACGCGAGCCCGCCGCTTCGAAATTATGTCAAAGGTCAAACCCGCGCCCCTGCCTCCCGACACCGTGATCGGCGGCTACCGCGTGGTGCGCAAGATCTCGTCCGGCGGCTTCGGCATGGTCTACCTCGCGGTGGACGCCGAGGGCCAGCAGGTCGCGATCAAGGAGTACATGCCGGCCTCCCTGGCCACCCGCCTGCCCGGCGAGCTGCTGCCCCAGGTGGCGCCCGAGAAGCTCTCGCTGTACCGGCTGGGTCTCAAGAGCTTCTTCGAGGAGGGGCGCTCGCTGGCCCAGATCTCCCACGCCTCGGTGGTCAGCGTCCTCAACTTCTTCCGCGAGAACGAGACCGTCTACATGGTGATGAACTACCTGGAGGGCGCGACCCTGCAGGACTTCATCATCACCGCGCGCGAGCAGCGCCGGCAGAAGGTCTTCCGCGAGTCCACCATCCGCAGCCTGTTCGACGAGATCCTGCGCGGCCTGCGCATCGTGCACCAGCACAAGATGCTGCACCTGGACATCAAGCCCGCCAACATCTTCATCACCGACGACAACCGTGCGGTCATGATCGACTTCGGCGCCGCGCGCGAGGTGCTCTCCAAGGAGGGCAACTTCATCCGCCCCATGTACACCCCCGGCTTCGCCGCCCCCGAGATGTACCGGCGCGATTCGTCGATGGGCCCGTGGACGGACATCTACGCCATCGGCGCCTGCATGTACGCCTGCATGCAGGGCTATCCGCCCAACGACGCGCCGCAGCGCCTCGAGAAGGACCGCCTCTCGCTGGCGCTGTCGCGCCTGCGCGGGGTCTACTCGGACAACCTGATCGAGGTGGTGGAGTGGTGCATGTCGCTGGACGCGCTGTCGCGGCCGCAGTCGGTCTTCGCCCTGCAGAAGGAGCTGGGGCGCGAGGGCGAGCGGCGCTATACCCGGCTTACGGTGGGCGAGAAGATGCGCCTGCAGTTCGACACCATGCTGTCCGATACCAAGAAGACAATGAAGGCCGCGACCAATTTCGGCGCGCGCCTGCGGTGAGGGGACGATGAAATTCTCCGTGTTCCAGGTCAGTCGCAAGGGCGGTCGCGAGAAGAACGAGGACCGCATGGGGTACTGCTACACCCGGCAGTCCGGCCTGTTCGTGCTGGCCGACGGCATGGGAGGCCACCCCGAGGGCGAGGTCGCCGCGCAGCTGGCGCTGCAGACCGTCTCCGCGTTCTTCCAGAAGGAGGCGCGGCCGCAGGTGCGCCACCCCGGCGAGTTCCTGGCGTCGGCGCTGATGGCGGCGCACCACCAGATCGTGCGGTATGCCGGCGAGCGCGGCATGCTCGACACCCCGCGCACCACCCTGGTCGCGGCCCTGGTGCAGGGCGGCGCGGCCACCTGGGTCCACTGCGGCGACTCGCGCCTGTACCTGGCGCGCGGCGGCCACCTCGTCACCCGCACCCGGGACCACTCCTACCTCGAGCAGCACCAGGCCGGCGTGGTGCGCATGCAGGCCCTGGTCAATCGCAACATCCTCTTCACCTGCCTGGGCTCGCCGACCAAGCCGGTCTATGACGTCACCGGCCCGGTGACCCTGCAGCAGGGCGACAAGCTCCTCCTGTGCTCGGACGGCCTGTGGGGCAGCCTGCCGGACGCCGAGATCGTGCGGCAGCTGTCCGGGAAGGCGGTGCACGACGCCGTGCCCGACCTGGTGGAGTGCGCGCTGCGGGCCAACGGCCCGCAGTCGGACAACGTCACCGTCATCGCCGTCGAGTGGGAGACGCCCGACGCGGTCGAGTCCACCCATGGCGTGTCCACCGACGGCATCAGCGAGGGCGTGTTCGCCTCCACCATCCAGTCCGGCCTGCAGGGGGGCGGCCCGGTGGAGGAGCCCGACCTGGACGACGCCGCGATCGAGCGCTCCATCGCCGAGATCAACGAGGCGATCAAGCGCTCCTCGGCGCGCAAGACCTGACGCGCGCCGGGGCGTGGCCGCAAGGCCTTAGCATTCCGCCCCATGAGCAATTTCCAACGTCCCGGCGGCCGCGCCGCCGACCAGCTGCGTCCGGTGCGCATCACCCGCGGCTTCACCATCCATGCCGAGGGCTCGGTCCTGATCGAGTTCGGCCAGACCCGCGTGCTGTGCACCGCCTCCGTCGAGGAGAAGGTGCCGCCGCACAAGCGCGGCTCCGGCGAGGGCTGGGTCACCGCCGAATACGGCATGCTGCCCCGCGCCACCCACACCCGCGGTGACCGTGAGGCGGCGCGTGGCAAGCAGAGCGGCCGCACCCAGGAGATCCAGCGCCTGATCGGCCGCTCGCTGCGCGCGGTGTTCGACCTCAAGGCCCTGGGCGAGCGCACCATCGCCCTCGACTGCGACGTGCTGCAGGCCGACGGCGGCACCCGCACCGCCGCCATCACCGGCGCCTTCGTCGCCGCGCAGGACGCGGTGAACAAGCTGCTGGCGCAGGGCCGTATCGAGCGCTCGCCCATCACCGGCCCGGTGGCCGCGATCTCGGTGGGCATCGTCGAGGGCACGCCGGTGCTGGACCTGGAGTACGTGGAGGACGTCGCCTGCGACACCGACATGAACGTGGTCATGACCGGCGCCGGACACTTCGTCGAGGTGCAGGGCACGGCCGAAGGCGCGGCCTTCACCCGCGCCGAGATGGACCGCCTGCTGCAGCTCGCGGAAAAGGGCATCGGCGAGCTGGTGCAGCTGCAGGCGCAGGCCCTGGCCCAACCCCTGGGGGCGTGACGTGATCCGGAAATTGGTGCTGGCCTCCAACAACCGCGGCAAGCTGGCCGAGTTGCAGGCCCTGTTCGCGCCCCTGGGCGTGGAGCTGGTCCTGCAGGCCGACCTGGGCATCGGCGAGGCGCCGGAGCCGCACCGCACCTTCGTGGAGAACGCGCTGTCCAAGGCCCGCCACGCCGCCCGCGAGAGCGGCCTGCCGGCGCTGGCCGATGACGCCGGCCTGTGCGTCGAGGCCTTCGGCGGCCTGCCCGGCGTGGACACCGCCTTCTACGCGACCCGGTTCGGCTACCCCAAGGGCGACGACCACAACGTGACGGCCCTGCTCGAGCAGATGGCCGACGTGGCCGACCGCCGCGCCGCCCTGGTCTCCACCCTGGTGGCCCTGCGCAGCGCCGACGACCCCGAGCCCCTGATCGCGGTGGGCCGCGCCCCCGGCGAGATCACCCGCGAGCCGGTGGGCGAGCACGGCTTCGGCTTCGACCCGGTGATGTTCATTCCCGCCTTCGGCAAAACCTTCGCGCAGCTGCCGCCCGAGGTGAAGAACGCGCACAGCCACCGCGGCCAGGCCGCGCGCCAGATGCTGGCGCTGATGCGCGAGCGCTGGTTCTGAGGACGCCATGAAGGACCTGCCGCACTACATGCGCCCCGGTACCCTGCAGCTGGGGGCGCTGCCCCCGCTGTCGCTGTACGTGCACCTGCCCTGGTGCCTGCGCAAGTGCCCCTACTGCGACTTCAACTCGCACGAGATGAAGCCGGGCGAGCTCCCCGAGCAGCAATACCTCGACGCCCTGGTGGCCGACCTGGAGCAGTCCCTGCCCCTGGTGTGGGGCCGCGGCGTCCACAGCATCTTCATTGGCGGCGGCACGCCCAGCCTGTTCTCGCCCGCGGGCATCGACCGGCTGCTCAGTGACATCCGCGCCCGGGTGAAGCTGGAGGCCGACTGCGAGATCACCCTGGAGGCCAACCCCGGCACCTTCGAGAAGGACCGCTTCCGGGCCTTCCGCGCCGCCGGCGTCACGCGCCTGTCGGTGGGGGTGCAGAGCTTCAACGACGCGCACCTGAAGGCCGTGGGCCGGGTGCATGACCGGGCCCAGGCCATCGCCGCCTGCGAGGAGGCCCAGGCCGCCTTCGACACCTTCAACCTGGACCTGATGTACGCCCTGCCCGGGCAGACCCTGGCCCAGCTCGAGGCCGACGTGAGCCAGGCCCTGGCGCTGATGCCGCCGCACCTGTCGATCTACCACCTCACGCTCGAGCCGAATACCTACTTCGCCAAGTTCCCGCCCGCGCTGCCGCCCGAGGACACGGCCTACGCCATGCTCGATCGCATCACCGAGATGACCCAGGCCGCCGGCCTGCAGCGGTACGAGGTCTCGGCCTATGCGCGGCCCGGCCACCGCTGCTGGCACAACCTGAACTACTGGCAGTTCGGCGACTACCTGGGCATCGGGGCGGGCGCGCACGGCAAGCTGTCGTTCGCGCACCGGGTGGTGCGGCAGGTGCGCTATCGCGACCCGAAGCTGTACATGGAGAACGCCCGTGCCGGCAATGCCGTGGCGCAGGAGGAGGAGGTCGCCCGCGCCGACCTGCCGTTCGAGTACATGCTCAACGCGCTGCGCCTGCGCGAGGGTTTCTCGCTGCGCGATTTCAGCGAGCGCACCGGCCTGCCGCCCAGCGCGATCGGCCGCGCGCTCGAGGAGGCCCAGGCCAAGGGCCTGGTGGAGCGGCGCATGGGCCCGGCCGGGGACCATGTGCAGCCCACGGAGCGGGGCTTCGACTTCCTCAGCGACCTGCAGTCGCTGTTCCTGCCCGGGTAAGCCGGGGCCTGCGCGTCATGCGCGGGCGACTGCCTGCCCGGTCCGCGCGGGCCCGGTTCCGGCTCAGCGCGGGTCGAGGGCCAGCGCCACGGGCGGCGCGGCCGGGTCCAGGTGCACGCGCATGCCCTGGAAGAACACGCGCAGCTCGTTCCACTGCGATGCCTGGACCACGAAGGGCGGCTCGCCGTAGACGCTCAGGCCTTCGCCCGGCTGCACCACCGCGGCGGTGGGCTTGCCGGTGGCGTCGACCACGCACACCGGCACCTCGCGGGCGGCTTCCAGGTGCACGTAGTTGGCCGGGCGGATCGCGCCGGGCGGCGTGAACCGGGTCAGGCCGGCCTGGGGCACCGGGCCGCAACGCGCGGGCGAGGCCGCGGCGCCCTGGACCTCGGCGGCGACCGCGAGCACGGGCGCCGCTTCAGCCGCGGGCCGGCCCGCGGCGGCTGCGGCCTCCGGCTGGGGGCGGGCCGCCGCGGCCACCGGCTGG
>NZ_JBHTGW010000012.1:0-90709 GCF_042675325.1 Ramlibacter sp. GCM10027632
TTATCGGCTGTGTGTTGTTAACGAACACTTCGCAAAATCAAAGCAACCCGCTTCTTTCTTGCCGCCTTCGCTGCGATCAGCGAAGCCTTGAATTCTAGCACGATTTTTTAAGAACCGGCAAACTTTTCTTCGTCGCTTGCCTCGTCGCTACCGACCAGACTCGCTACTCGCCAACCTCGTTCGCCTCGTCGTTTCCAACTCAGCGCCGTGATCAGCGAAGCCCTCGATTCTATACCGAATTTTTCATCTTCGGCGAGCAACTCGAAAATTTCTGAAGATTTCTTCGAGCCACCCAGAAGTCAGGGACTTCCTCCACCACCCGCAGCGCCGCCTCCTTGGAAACAAGCGCCGCAATCAGCGAAGCCCTCGATTATGACACAACTTTCGGGCTGGATCCCGGCACTGGAAGTGCTGGCAACTTCTCGCTTTTCAAGTGGCGGCTCCCACATCTCCATGAGAAGGGTTGCCGCAGGCGATCGATTGTGACGATCCGGCCGTCAGGAAGTTCCTGAGGGGGCGCGATGATAACCTACTCCGCCTCTCTTTTTGTGCGTCCGCATGGCTCTCCTGACTCTTTCCAATGCCCAGCTCGCTTTCGGCCATGTGCCACTGCTGGATCACGCTGACTTCGCCCTGGAGACCAGCGAACGCGTGGGGCTCATCGGGCGCAACGGCGCCGGCAAGTCCTCGCTGCTCAAGATCCTGGGGGGGCTCGAAAAGCCGGACGACGGGCTGCTGCAGCTCCAGCAAGGCCTGCGGATCGCCTACGTCGCGCAGGAGCCGGACCTGGACCCTGAGGCGTCCGTCTTCGAATCCGTCCGCGCGGGCGTCGCACCCGTCCTGGCGCTGATCGAGCAGTACACCCACGGCCAGGGCGACCTGGACAGCCTGCAGCGCCAGATCGAGGCCCAGGACGGCTGGAACTGGCAGCAGCGGGTGGAGGAAACCCTGCACCGGCTGCGCCTCGACGGCCAGGCGCGCATCGGCACGCTCTCGGGCGGTACCCGCAAGCGGGTGGCATTGGCCCAGGCGCTGGTGACGCGACCCGACGTGCTGCTGCTGGACGAGCCCACCAACCACCTGGACCTGGACGCCATCGAGTGGCTGGAGGACCTGCTGCTGGATTTCAAGGGCAGCGTGGTCACCATCACCCACGACCGGGCGTTCCTGGATCGCGTCGCCACGCGGATCGTCGAACTCGACCGGGGGCAGCTGCGCTCCTACCCCGGCAACTTCAGCCGCTACCAGACGCTGAAGGAGGAGCAGCTGGCCCAGGAGGCCGTGATCAATGCCAAGGCGGACAAGCTGCTGGCGCAGGAGGAAGTCTGGGTCCGCCGCGGGGTCGAGGCGCGCCGCACGCGGGCGCAGGGCCGCATCAACCGGCTGGAGCAGTTGCGCCGCAGCCGCGCCGCCCGCCGCGAGGCGCTGGGCCGGGTGAAGCTGGACGTGGCCTCCGGGCTTCCGAGCGGAAAGATCGTGGCCGAACTGACCGATGTCTCCAAGTCCTTCGGCGACCGGACCATCGTGCGGGGCTTCACGGCCACCATCCTGCGCGGGGACAAGGTGGGCCTGATCGGCCCGAACGGCGCGGGCAAGACCACGCTGCTGAAGATGATCCTGGGCGAGCTGGCGCCGGACCGGGGCCAGGTGCGCCAGGGCGCCAACCTGCAGGTCGCCTACTTCGACCAGATGCGCAACGCGCTGGACCTGGACGCGACGCTGGAAGATTTCATCAGCCCCGGCAGCGAGTGGATCGAGATCGGCGACCAGCGCAAGCACGTCAAGAGCTACCTGGGCGACTTCCTGTTCTCGCCGGCGCGCGCGGCCTCGCCGGTGCGCTCGCTCTCGGGCGGTGAACGCAACCGCCTGCTGCTGGCGCGCCTGTTCGCCCGGCCGGCCAACGTGCTGGTGCTGGACGAACCCACGAACGACCTGGACATCGACACCCTGGAACTGCTGGAGGAACTGCTCCAGACCTACGCCGGCACCGTGTTCCTCGTGAGCCATGACCGCAGCTTCCTGGACAACGTGGTGACCAGCACCATTGCCTTCGAAGGCGACGGCCGCTGGCGCGAATATGAAGGCGGCGTGCAAGACTGGCTGACGCAGTCGCGCCGCGCCCAGGCCCTGGCTGCCCAGGCCGCGGCGCCCGCCCCCAAGGCCGCCGCGCCGGCACCGACCCCGGTCGCGGCGACCTCGGCGGCTCCGGGCGCGAAGCGCAAATTGAGCTACAAGGAGCAGCGTGAACTCGAGGGCCTGCCGGCCCTGATCGAGTCGCTGGAGAAGGAGCAGCAGTCGATCACCGACCTCCTCGCCGACGGCAGCCTCTACAGCACCGATGGCGCTCGCGCAGCGCAACTCGCCACACGCAGCGCCGAGATCGAGGACCAGCTCATGGCCGCCCTCGAGCGCTGGGAGGCGCTCGGCGCGCTCTGACGACTTCCGCAGTCCCCCCTGCCCCGGCCGGCCGGGGCTTCCCCCGAGGCGGGCCGGTGCGATGAGCCGCTACAGTGCGGCGCATGCCCCGCCCTCCCGCCCGCATCCATGAATGCCAGTGAACTGACCGCGCTGCTGGTGTTCTGTTCGGCGATGACCTTCTCGCCCGGCCCCAACACCACCCTGTCCACCGCGCTGGCCGCCAACTTCGGCCTGCGCCGCGCCCTGCGCTTCTGCCTGGCCGTGCCCACGGGCTGGGCGCTGTTGATCCTGGCCTGCGGGCTGGGCCTGGGCGCGGTCGTCACCGGCGTGCCGGCGCTGCGCTGGGGCGTGAAGCTGGCCGGCGTGGGCTACATGCTCTGGCTCGCCCGCAACCTGGCACGCCAGGCGACGCTCTCGCAGGTGGACGCGCACAAGCTGCACGTGACCTTCGGCCAGGGCGTGCTGCTGCAGTTCGTGAATATCAAGGCGTGGATGCTGGCGCTGACGCTGACCGCGGGTTGGGTGATCAACGCCGGCGGGCAGCCCGCGGGCAACCCGGGGGAGCGCCTGGCGATCGTCGCGGCCTTCATGGTGCTGTACGCCTTCGGCAGCAACTTCACCTACGCGCTGGCGGGCTCGCTGCTGCGGACCTGGCTCGCACAGGGCCGGCGCCTGCTGTGGTTCAACCGCGTGCTGGCCGTGGTGCTGGTCGTCACGGCGGCCTGGATGCTCCAGGTCTGACCCCGCCCTCCGCCCCCTCGCAGGACTCCCATGCGCCTTCGCCCCTTCCAGCAGGTCGACGTATTCACGCCGACCCCGTTCCTCGGCAATCCGGTGGCCGTCGTACTCGATGGCACCGGCCTGTCGACCGAGGAGATGCAGCGCTTCACCGACTGGACGAACCTGTCCGAGGCCACGTTCGTGCTGCCGCCCACGCACCCCGAGGCCGACTACCGGCTTCGCATCTTCTGCCCCGGGCGAGAGCTGCCCTTCGCCGGCCACCCCACCCTCGGCAGCTGCCACGCCTGGCTGCAGGCCGGCGGCAAGCCGAAGGGCGAGTACGTGGTGCAGGAGTGCGGCGTCGGCCTGGTCCGGCTGCGCCGTGACGGCGCGCGGCTCGCGTTCGCAGCGCCGCCCCTGGTGCGCGGCGGCCCGCTGGACGAGGCCGACCTGGACCTGGTGGCCCGCGGCCTCGGCGTGGCCCGCTCGGACATCCTGCACCACGCCTGGTGCGACAACGGCCCGGGATGGCGCGGCGTGATGCTGCGATCGTCCGGGCAGGTGCTGGCGCTCAAGCCGGACGGCGGGGTGCTGGCCGGCCTGTTCGTGGGCGTGGCAGGACCGCGCGGCAAGGTCGGCGTGGTCGCCCCGCGCGACGACGGCGACTGCGCGTTCGAGGTACGGGCCTTCTTCCCCGGCCACGGCGGCATCGCCGAGGACCCGGTGACCGGCAGCCTGAATGCCGCGATGGCGCAGTGGCTGATCGGCGCCGGGCTGGCGCCGGCGCAGTACGTGGCGAGCCAGGGCACGGCGCTGGGACGCGCCGGGCGCGTGCACGTGGTCCGAGACGCCGCCACCGGCACGATCTGGGTCGGCGGCGACTCGGTGACCTGCGTCGAGGGCCAGGTACGGCTCTGAGCGGGCAGCTCTGAGCGGCCGTTCAGCGCGGCGTCCGCGGGCGGCTGGGCGCCTGCGGCTTGCCGGGGCCGGGCGGCACCTTGGCGCCGGCCTTGCGCGCCTCGGACAGGCCGATGGCCACGGCCTGCCTGGGGTTCGTGACCTTCGCGCCGGTGCCGCTTCGCAGCGTGCCGCGCTTGAACTCGTGCATGTTTTCCTCGACCTTGTGCTGGGCCAGTGGGGCGTAGCGACGGGCCATGGCGGCTCCTTCTTGACGGGGTGGGGCAGGCCTTGGAGCGACCCGGGCGCCGCGGGTTCACCGGGCGCCGCCTGAGCCCCCGCTACACTGCGGCCTGACCCATGACCACGCACCACGCCACCGAGAAGTCCCAAGCGCCCGCGGGCGACTGGCAGGTGATCTGCCTGTGCGCCGACTGGTGCGGCACCTGCCGCGGCTGGCGCGGGGACCTCGCCGCCGAGGCCAAACTGCACCCGGGCGTGTCGTTCGCGTGGGTCGACATCGAGGACGAGGCCGACGCGGTGGGGGACGTCGACATCGAAACCTTCCCGACGCTGCTGATCGCGCATGGCGACCAGGCCCGCTTCCTGGGCCCGGTGCTGCCCCATGCCACCGCGATCGGCCGCCTGCTCGAGAGCCTGCGCGCGGACGACCGCAGCGTGGCCCTGCCGCCCGAAGCCGGCCCGCTGCTGCAACGCCTGCGCGCCGCGCAACTCGAGCCCGTGTAGGCAAGCGCCTTCGTCCTACAAGGCTCTGGTTTCCCACCTGACGAGCGCCAGGGGGAGCGAAGCACTCAATGCCTTCATGGTCAGCACGGTGCTGGCCATGGATTCTTCTCTTCGCATTTCCCAAGGAGTACCGACCATGGCATCCAACCCCGGCAGCAGCAAGGGCGGCTCGAACCGCGGCTTCGCCTCGATGGACCCGCAACGCCAGCGCGAGATCGCCAGCCAGGGCGGCCGCGCGGCCCACGAGAAGGGCACGGCCCACGAGTTCAGTTCCGAGGAGGCCCGCGAGGCGGGCCGCAAGGGCGGCCAGGCCCGCAGCCAGAACAACCGCTCGACGAAGTCCGGCGGCAGCCGCTGAGGCTGGCGCCCCCGGTCAGCCTGCGGCGGGCGCCGCAGGCAGCACCGGGATGACCCGGCCCGCCGGCCGCGCCGCGCGGGCCCGCAATTGGCCGCAGCCCCCCTCGACATCCTGGCCGGCCGACTGCCTCAGCTTGGTCAGCACGCCGCGCCGATGGAGGTGGCGGGCGATGGCGGCGGCCTTCTCCCACGAGGGGCGCTGGAAATCGAGCCCCTCGACGGTGTTGAACGGGATCATGTTCATCACCGCGTACTTCCCCTTCAGCAGCTGCACGATGGCGTCGAGTTCATCGTCGCCGTCGTTCAGGCCCTCGATCAGCGTCCACTGGTACTGGATCGGGTAGCCGGTGGCGCGCGCGTAGCGCTCGCCGGCCTCCACCAGGTCCCGCGGGTCGATGCGCGGGGCGCGCGGCAGGATCTCGGCGCGCAGGTCGGCCTTGGTGGTGTGCAGGGACAGCGCCAGCGCCGGCTTCACCCGTCCCTGCGGCAGGCGCTCGAACACGCGCTCGTCGCCCACGGTGGAAAAGACCAGGCTCTTGTGGCCGATGTTGCCGACGGTGCCGAGCAGGTCGATGGCCTCGAGCACGTTGTCCAGGTTGTGGGCGGGCTCGCCCATGCCCATGAAGACCACCTTCTTCACCGGCCGCCGGCGCCGCGCCAGGGCGACCTGGGCCACGATCTCGGCGCTGCCGACCTGGCGCACCAGGCCCTCGCGGCCCGTCATGCAGAAGACGCAGCCGACAGCGCAGCCCACCTGGGTCGACACGCACAGGCCGTCGCGGGGCAGCAGCACGCTCTCGACGGCCTGGCCGTCGGCCAGCGCCACGAGCAGGCGCTCGGAGCCGTCGCTGCCAGGGTGGATGGACTGGATGCGGGCCAGCCCCTCGAGCTCGCGCTCGATGTCCGGGAGCGCCTCGAGCAGCGGCCGCGGCATGAAGGTCTCCAGCCGCCGCGCGCCCTGGTCCTGCGGCAGGGCCTGCGACCACAGGCGCAGCACGCGCTGCTCGTGGCGCGGCAGCGCCTGGAGGGCGCGCAGGCGTTGCTGGAGGGTCTCGATGCGCATGCCAGGATTATCCCGGCATGCGGGGACGCGACGCTCAATAGGTCTTGTACGGGAGGAACTTGCCCGAGAGGACCACGTTGACGCGGTCGCCCTTCGGATCGGGCTGGCGCACGATGTCCATGGAGAAGTCGATCGCACTCATGATGCCGTCGCCGAACTCCTCGTGAATCAGCTCCTTGATGGTGGTGCCGTAGACGCTGACGATCTCGTACCAGCGGTAGATCAGCGGGTCGGTCGGCACCTGCGTGGGCAGCGAGCCCTTGTAGGGGACGACCTGCAGCCACTTCTGCTCGTCGGCGGTGAGGCCGAAGATCTTGCCCAGGACCTTGGCCTGGGCGGCGGTGGCGGTCATCTGGCCCAGGCACAGGGCGGTGGTCCACTCCTTGGACTGGCCGACCTTCTTGGCCACGGACTCCCACGTGATGCCCTTGGACACCTTGGTGGCGATGATCTTTTCAGTGATGTCGTTGCGGTTCATGTGCGTTGGCTCCTTGGTTGTTTTTCAGTGGCCGCCGCCCGCGCGGGCGCGGGAGACGAGGAAATCGACGATGTGATTGCGCAGCTCGTAGTAGCCGGGCAGGTGGTGCAGGCCCGCGCGGGTGCGCTCGCGCGGCAGCGGGTTGGCGACGATCTCGGCGATGCCGCCGGGGACATAGCCGCCGGCGGTTTCGGCGCCATTGGTCATGAGGACGATGCGGTCGGCCAGGAGGATGGCCTCGTCCACGTCGTGCGTGATCATGAAGACGGTCTGCTGGGTCTCGCGCACGATGGCCATGAGCTCGTCCTGGATCGTGCCGCGCGTGAGGGCGTCCAGCGCGCCGAAAGGCTCGTCGAGCAGCAGCATCTTCGGCTGGATGGAGAAGGCCCGGGCGATGCCCACACGCTGCTTCATGCCGCCGGACAGCTGCGAGGGCTTCTTGTCGATGGCGTGGGGCAGGCCGACCATGGACACGAACTTCTCCACCTGGGCATCGACCTGCTCGCGGGTCCATTCGGGCCAGCGCGATTGCACCGCGAAGGCGACGTTGCGGCGCACCGTGAGCCAGGGCATCAGGGCATGGCCCTGGAAGACGACGCCGCGCTCCAGGCTGGGGCCGGAGACTTCGCGGCCGTCCATGAAGACCAGGCCTTCGCTGGCCTCGTCGAGGCCGGCGAGGACGTTCAGGATGGTGGTCTTGCCGCAGCCCGAGTGGCCGATGATGCAGACGAACTCGCCGCGGGCGATGTCGAAGGAGACGCCGGAGAACACCGGCTTGCCCGGGACATAGGTCTTGGCCAGGCCCTCGATCTTGAGGAAGGCCGGCGCGGACGCCGGGGCGGCAGGCGCGGCTTGGTTCATGCGTTCTTCACTCCACATAGGTCACCCACTTCTGCAGGCGTGCAAACGCCAGGTCCAGCAGCATCCCGACCACGCCGATCACCAGGACGGCGAAGATCACGTGGGTCAGCGACAGGTTGTTCCACTCGTTCCAGACGAAGTAGCCGATGCCCGTGCCGCCCACCAGCATCTCGGCGGCCACGATCACCAGCCAGGCGATGCCCATGGAGATGCGCATGCCGGTGAGGATGGTGGGCGCCGCGGCCGGCAGGATCACCAGGAAGGCCTTGCGCAGGGGCGTGACCTCCAGCGTGCGGGCCACGTTCAGCCACTCGCGCTTGACCGAGGCCACGCCGAAGGCGGTGTTGATCAACATCGGCCACACCGAGCAGATGAAGATCACGAACACGCCGGAGATGGACGAGTCCTTGATCGTGTAGAGCGCCAGCGGCATCCACGCCAGCGGCGAGATCGGCTTGAGCACCTGGATGAAGGGGTCGAGCGCGCGATGCAGCAGCGGCGACATGCCGATCACGAAGCCCAGCGGCACGGCCACCAGCACCGCGCACAGGAAGCCCAGGCCGACGCGGCCCAGCGAGTGCCCCAGCTGGATGGCGATGCCCTTGTCATTGGGGCCGTTGTCGTAGAACGGGTCGGCCAGCTGCTTGCCGATGGCGACCGCGACCTGGCCGACGGTGGGAAAGCCGGTGGACTTCTGCGCCCCCGGGTCCTTGCCCATCATCTTCAGGTACTCGACCTGTTCGGCCGTCATGCCCGCGGTGCTGGCGGCGGAGCCGCCGGCCGGCAGGGTCGCCACATGCCAGATCCCCAGGAGGGCCGCGAGCAGCAGCAGCGAGACCAGGGTGGCCTTGAATTTCAGCGTCTTCATGCGTCAGGCCATCTTGTGGATCGGGAAGCTCTTGACGTAGTCCTCGGGCTTGGCCGGATCGAACTCGCGGCCCATGACCTTGAACTTGCGGTAGGCGCCCTCCGGCGGCTTGAAGCCGGCCTGGGCCATGTACTTCTTGGCGTCGGTGAGCAGGAAGATCTTCTCGGCGATCTGCCGGTAGTTGACGTCGCCCTTGATGTAGCCCCAGCGCTTCATCTGCGTGAGCATCCACACCGCCATGCTTTGCCAGGGCACCGGGTCGAAGTTGGCGCGATCGGGCACGTTGCGGATGTTGCCCAGGCCGTCGGCGAACTTGCCGGTGAGGACCTGGTTCAACACCGCCTCGGGCTGGTTCAGGTACTGGGCCGGCGCGATCACCTTGGCGATCAGCTCGCGGTCCTTGGGCTGGCTGGCCATGTGGGAGGCGGTGAGCACCGCGCGGTACAGGGCGGCGAAGCTGTTCGGGTTCTGCTTGATGAACTCGTCGCTCACGCCGAAGGCGCAGCACGGGTGGCCGTCCCAGATCTCCTTGGACAGGATGTGGATGAAGCCGACCTCGTCGTACACCGCGCGCTGGTTGAACGGGTCCGGGCCGAGGAAGCCGTCGATGTTGCCGGCGCGCAGGTTGGCCACCATCTCCGGCGGCGGGGTCACGCGGATCTGGACGTCGGTGTCGGGGTTCAGGCCGTTCTCCGCCAGGTAGTACCGCAGCAGGAAGTTGTGCATGCTGTACTCGAAGGGCACGGCGAACTTCAGGCCCTTCCACTGCTTCGGGTCGCGCTTGTCCTTGTGCTTGACGTGCAGCGTGATCGCCTGGCCGTTGGTGTTCTGGATGCTGGCCACATTCATCGGCACCTGGCTCGAGCCCAGGCCCATGCTCATGGCGATCGGCATGGGCGAGAGGAAGTGGCTCGCGTCATGCTCCTTGTTGATCATCTTGTCGCGGATCAGGGCCCAGCCCGCGGTCTTCATCAACTGGACGTTGAGGCCTTCCTTTTTGTAGAAGCCCAGGGGGTCGGCCATGATCAGCGGCGAGGCGCAGGTGATGGCGATGAAGCCCACCTTCAGGTCCCGCTTCTCGGGCGTGCCCTTGTCCTGCGCCATGGCCTGCAGCGAGGCCACCGGCAGCACCGAGGCAATGGCCGCCCGCGCGGTGCCTGCGCCCACGGCCTTGAGGAAGCCGCGGCGCACGCTGTCCACCGGGAACAGCGCCTTGACGAGGGCGGCCTCGATGAAGTTGCGCGAGGCCTCCTCCTCGCTCAGGGCCGCGCGGGTGGCGGCGTCATGCTCGCCGGGCGCATGGTCCTGGCCGCAGGCGCAGCGCAGCATCAGGGGGCGGTCGGCATCGTAGGCATCGTGGTGTTCGGGCATCGTGGGCACCTCCTCTCTTGAAGATGCCGATGCCTTGCAAGCGCCAAGCCTGTTCGGGCCCGCCCAGGCCAGGCAGATGCAGATCGTCGACGCCGCGTCGAGGGCGTGTAGGGGCGGCCCTACACGCCGGCGGTGCGGCCATGCCTTTCGGCGTACAGCGCCAGCTCCACGTCGTTCTTGGTGCCGGTCTTTTCCAGGATGCGCGCGCGGTAGGTGCTCACCGTGTTGGGCGCCAGCTGGAGCTGCGCACCGATTTCGCTCACGGTATGCCCCGAAATGAGGAGCCTGAATACTTGATGCTCACGGTGCGAGAGCGCCTCGGGCCCCAACCGGGTGCCTGCGCTGCCCACCGCGGTGGCCAGGGCCTCGGCAGTGGCTGGCGTCACGTACACGCCGCCAGCCGCCACCTTGCGCACGGCCGCGACCATGTCGTCGGCATCGGCGCTCTTATTGAGGTAGCCGGCCGCTCCCAGCTTGATGCAGCGCACCGCGTACTGGCGCTCGGGGTAGGTGGAGAGCATCAGCACCGGCAGGCGCGGCCACTCCCGGCGCAGCGCCTGCAGGACGTCGAGGCCGTCGCGACCGGGCAGGGCGATGTCCAGCAGCACGATGTCCAGCCCCTCGGGGCCGCCCAGGGTGGCGACCTCGGCGAGGACCTGGTTGCCATCGATGGCCTCGGCCCGCACCACCACCTCGGGCGCGTCGGACAACAGCTGCTTGAGGCCTTCGCGCACGATGCGGTGGTCGTCGCCGATGAGGACGCGGATCGGGTCAGTCATGGGTCAGGGGCATGGTGAGGGTGAAGGCGGCGCCCCGGCCGGGCGCGCTGTCGATGGCCAGGCGGCCACCGAAGTGGCCGGCGCGCTCGCGCATGCCCATGACGCCATAGGCGGTGGCCGCCTCGAAGGCCTCGGGCGGCGCGCCGCGGCCGTCGTCGCGCACGGTGATGCGCAAGGCCTCGCCGACGGCGATCGTGATGGCGACGCGGCGCGCCTGCGCATGCCGGCCGACGTTACTGAGCATCTCCTGGAAGATACGGAACACCGCCATCGCCTGCGGCTCGGGAAGGTCGGGCAAGCCGGCGGCCTCGGGCATGGCCCAGTCCAGGGCGAGCTCGGCGGACTGCACGAACTCGTGGGCCTGCCACTCGAGCGCGGCCCACAGGCCCTGGTGGTCGAGGATGCTGGGGCGCAGGTCGGTGATGATGCGTCCCACGTTGTCGACGGCGTCCTCGATCAGCCGCCCCATGCGCTGGCACTTGCAGCGCAGGCGCAGCTGCGGCTCGCCGTCGCCGAGCTCGGCCAGGCGCTTGTCCAGCCAGTTCACGTCCATCTTGAGGGCCACCAGCAGGCTGCCCAGTTCGTCGTGCACCTCGCGCGCGATGCGGGTGCGCTCCTCCTCCCGCACCGACTCCGACCAGGCAGCCAGTTCGCGCTGGCGGGCCAGGGCCTGCGACAGCTCGCGCGTGCGCTCGGCCACGCGCTGCTCGAGTTCGGCCTTGGCGCGGTGCAGGGCGTCGGCGGCGCGCTTGCGGTCGGTGATGTCGACGAAGGTGATGACGGCGCCGCGTACCTCCTCGCCGTCGAGGATGGGGTAGCTGGAGTACTCCACCGGGAACGCCGTGCCGTCACGGCGCCAGAACACCTCGGTGTCGATGCGACAGGGCAGGCCGCGGCGAAAAGCGTTGAAGATGGGGCAGTCGGTATCGAGGTACGGGGAGCCGTCCTCGTGCGAGTGGTGGGTGAGGTCGTGCATGTTGCGACCGAGCACCTGCGGCGCCTCCCACCCCAGCATCTCGGCGGCGGCGCGGTTGATGAACATGCAGTGCCCGCCCAGGTCGATGCCGAAGATGCCCTCCCCGGTGGACGCGAGCAGCAGCCCGAGCTGGTGCTGCCACAGCGGGTCGGCCACGGACGCGGGCGGCGCGGCCTGCGAGACCTGCAAGGTCGCGGGCATGACCGTCACAGCCCCAGGTCGCCGAGGCCGGGATGGTCGTCGGGCCGGCGGCCGAGCGGCCAGTGGAACAGGCGCTCCCCGGCGGCGATCGGCAGGTCGTTGATGCTGGCGAAGCGGCGCTGCATCAAGCCGTCGGCATCGAACTCCCAGTTCTCGTTGCCATAGCTGCGGAACCACTGGCCGGAGTCGTCATGCCACTCGTAGGCGAAGCGCACCGCGATGCGGTTGCCGGTGAAGGCCCACAGCTCCTTGATCAGGCGGTAGTCCAGCTCCCGGGCCCATTTGCGCTCGAGGAACTGGCGAACCTGCTCGCGGCCCGCCGGGAATTCGGCGCGATTGCGCCAGCGGGTGTCCTCGGTGTAGACCTGCACCACCCGGGCCGGGTCGCGGGAGTTCCATGCGTCCTCCGCCATGCGCACCTTGCGCGCGGCGGTCTCGGCGGTGAAGGGGGGAAGCGGCGGCTTCGGTTCTTTCGGGGTCATCGGGGGCTCGGGGGTACCTGCTTGTCTTGCCACGGACAAGCAGGAGCCGGGCCAGCCCCGCGCCGACCGACGCGTCAACCCGACTGCGTCTGTGACCTGGAGGACCCGCCGCCCTGCGACCCGCTGGCCTGCGACTGGTGCGAGCGGTCAGGCTCGGCCGGCGTGGAGATGTCGCCCAGGGACAGGGCGACGTCGCCCTGCTCGCCCGGGCTCTTGGTGGCAATGTCACCCAGCGAAATGATGCCGACCAGGTGGTCCTGCGCGTCCACCACCGGCATGCGCCGGATCTGGCAGCTGGCCATCTCGGACAGCACGTCGTTGACCTCGTCGCTTTCGCGCACGGTGCGCACATGCCCGCTCATGATCTCGGAGAGGCGGCAGTTCCTGAGGTCCAGGTCCTGGGCCACGCCGCGTACGACGATGTCGCGGTCGGTGACCATGCCCACGAGCCGGTCGCCGTCGCACACCGGGATCGCGCCCACGTTGAGTTCCTCCATGGCCTGGGCGGCCTTCACCAGGGTGTCGTCGGGGCTCATGCTGCGAACCCCCCGGGTCATGACATCGGCGACTGCAGTCATCGTGCGCTCCTTCGCTGGCAACCGCGCCACTCTAGGCACGCCGGGCGCGGATCCCGGCCTCCCGGCCTCGCAAGCTGGCGTAGGACGGGGCGGGCGCCCAGCCAGCGACCGGCGAAGCCCCGCGGGGCGCTCAGTCGGGGAACTGCGGACGGTCGCTGAGGGTGGACAGCGGCAGCTGCGCCACCTCCTGCAGCAGCTGCGCGAAGGCCCGGCCCGCGGCCTGGACCACGGCGCGGCCCTTGTCCGCGCTGGCGGCGGCGGCATTGCCGGCGGCGCCCTGCGGGTTGTAGTCCTGCATCTGCCAACCGAGCTTGGCGCTGCGGCCGTTGCCGAGGATGGCGTAGGTGGCGGCGCGGTCCTGCGAGGTGGAGCGGAAGTCCTGGGCGCGGGTCATGTCCACGTGCTGCGCACGCAGCGCCAGCATCATCGAGGTCTCGATGTCGCCGCCGTGGATGCCGAAGCGGTGCTCGCCCGGCGGGAACAGGGCGTTGATGTCGTCCCCCAGCGGCAGGTCGTACCAGTTGACGCTGTAGACGATCAGGTCGCAGCGGGTGCGCAGGTCGCGCGCGACGATGTCCATCACGCTGACCTGGCCGCCGTGCGAGTTGAGCAGCACCAGCTTGCGCACGCCGGCGCGCGCCACCGACTCGCCGATCTCGGTCCACAGGCGGATCAGGGTTTCGGCCGAGAGCGTGAGGGTGCCCGGGAAGCGAATGTGCTCGGGGCTGCGTCCCACCGCCTGCGTGGGCAGGAACAGCGCCTCGAGGTCCGCGGGCAGGTGCGGCAGGCAGGCGGCGACGATGCCGTCGACCAGGGTCTGGTCCACGCTCACCGGCAGGTGCGGTCCATGCTGCTCGGTGGCGGCCACGGGCAGCACGGCGACGGTGCGCCCGGCCACGCCGCTGGACTGGCGCTGCGCGAACTCGCGGGTGGTGAGGTCGGACCAGAAGCGGGTGCGGGTGGGCATGGGGCGGATCTTAGTGCCTCGGGCCGGGCGGGCGCGCCCGGCCCCCGCCCCGGCCCTTCCCCGCGCGGGAGGGCCGGGAAGAGAGGGGATCAGGCGGCGAGGGTGTGGCGCGCGGCGCGGGCGATGTGCGCGGCATCCACCCCGAAGAAGGCGCGCAGCGCGGCGCGCGTGTCGCTGCGGCCGAAGCCGTCGGTGCCCAGGGTGAGGAAGCGGCGGCCCTCCGGCAGGTGGGCGCGCACCTGCTCGGGCACGGCGCGCACGTAGTCGGTGGCGGCGACGATGGGTCCCTGGCCGCCCGCCAGCAGCGAGCGGATCCAGGGCGTGGTGCGGGCCTCGCCGCGGATCGCGCGCTGCTCGCAGTGGATGCCGTCACGCGCCAGCTCGCTCCAGCTGGTGACGCTGACCACCTCGCTGGCGATGCCCTCGGCGGCGAGCTGCTGCGCCGCCTGGATCACCTCGGTGAGGATGGCGCCCGAGCCCAGGAGCGTGATGCGCGGCGCGCCCTCGCCGTAGGTGGCGAAGCGGTAGGCGCCGCGGATCACGCCCTCGCGCGCGCCGGCCGGGAGGTCGGGTTGCGCGTAGTTCTCGTTCATCAGCGTGAGGTAGTAGAAGACGTCCTGCTGCTCCACCAGCATCTCGCGCATGCCCTGGTCCACCAGCACCGCCATCTCGCCGGCGAAGGCCGGGTCGTAGGCCTTGCAGTTCGGGATGGTGGCGGCCACCAGGTGGCTGCTGCCGTCCTGGTGCTGCAGGCCCTCGCCGCCCAGCGTGGTGCGGCCCGAAGTGGCGCCGAGCAGGAAGCCGCGGGCGCGCTGGTCGGCGGCGGCCCAGATCGCATCGCCGATGCGCTGGAAGCCGAACATCGAGTAGTAGATGTAGAACGGCAGCATCGGCACGCCGTGCACGCTGTAGCTGGTGGCGGCGGCCGTCCAGCTGGCGATGGCGCCGGCCTCGCTGATGCCCTCCTCCAGGATCTGGCCGTCGAGGGCTTCGCGGTACGAGAGCACCGAGCCGATGTCCTCGGGCTCGTAGCGCTGGCCGACGCTCGAATAGATGCCGACCTGCTTGAACAGGTTGGCCATGCCGAAGGTGCGAGCCTCGTCGGCGACGATGGGGACGATGCGCGGGCCGAGCGCCTTGTCCTTCAGCAGGTTGCCCAGGAGGCGCACGAAGGCCATGGTGGTGGACATTTCCTTGCCGTCGGCCTGCAGCGCGAACTGCGCGTAGCTGGCGACCTCGGGCACCGGCAGCTGCGGGCACTCGGTGTGGCGCTGCGGCAGGTAGCCGCCGAGTTCGGCGCGGCGCGCATGCAGGTAGGTCGCCTCGGGGCTGCCCTCGGCGGGCTTGGCGAACTCCAGGCCCACGGCCTGGGCGTCGGTGAGGGGCAGGTTGAAGCGGTTGCGGAATTCGATCAGGGCGGCCTCGTCCAGCTTCTTCTGGCTGTGGGTGGTCATGCGGCCCTGGCCGGCCGTGCCCATGCCGTAGCCCTTCTTGGTGTGGGCCAGGATCACGGTGGGCTGGCCCCGGTGGGCCGCGGCCGCGGCGTAGGCAGCATGCACCTTCACCAGGTCATGGCCGCCGCGCTTGAGGCGGTCGATCTGTTCGTCCGTCATGCCCTGGGCCAGGCGGGCGAGGGCCTCGTTCTGGTTGAAGAAGTGGTCGCGGTTGAAGCGGCCGTCCTTGGCGGCGAAGGTCTGCATCTGGCCGTCCACCGTGTCGGCGAAGGCGCGCACCAGGGCGCCGTCGGCATCGCGGGCGAACAGGCCGTCCCAGTCGCTGCCCCAGAGCAGCTTGATGACGTTCCAGCCGGCGCCGCGGAACAGTTTCTCGAGCTCGTCGACGATGCGGCCGTTGCCGCGGACCGGGCCGTCGAGGCGCTGCAGGTTGCAGTTCACCACCCAGACCAGGTTGTCCAGCTTCTCGCGCGAGGCCAGGGTGAGGGCGCTCATGCTCTCGGGCTCGTCCATCTCGCCGTCGCCGAACACGCCCCAGACCTTGCGGCCTTCGCAGTTCAACAGGTTGCGGTGGGTGAGGTACCGCATGAAGCGGGCCTGGTAGATGGAGCTGATGGGGCCGATGCCCATCGAGCCGGTGGGGAACTGCCAGAAGTCCGGCATCAGCCACGGGTGCGGGTAGCTGGAGAGGCCGCGCGCGCCGGCGGCGGGGGCGGTGATCTCCTGGCGGTAGTGGGCCAGGTCGTTCTCGGTGAGGCGGCCTTCCATGAAGGCGCGGGCATAGACGCCGGGCGCGCTGTGCGGCTGGAAGAAGACCAGGTCGCCCCCCTGCTGCGCGTTGCGGGCGCGGAAGAAGTGGTTGAAGCCGACCTCGAACAGGTCCGCCGCGCTGGCGTAGCTGGCGATGTGGCCGCCCAGCTCGCCGTAGGCGGCATTGGCCCGCGCCACCATGGCCAGCGCGTTCCAGCGCATGAGGGAGGCCAGCCGCTCCTCGATGGCGAGGTCGCCGGGGAAGACCGGCTGCTTGTCCACGGGAATGGTGTTGACGTAGGGCGTGACCAGCTCGGGGGACCAGCCCACGCGCGGGTCGCGGGCCAGGATGGCGAGCTGGTCGAGGATGAAGCGGGCCCGTTCGGGGCCTTCGGTGGCGACCAGGGCGAGGAAGGCGTCACGCCATTCGGCGGTCTCGGCGGGGTCGATGTCGGTCCCCGGGGCGGCGAGGAAGCGGGCGATGCTGTGGTCGGTCATGAAACGGGCTCCAGTGCCTAGGCACTGTAGGCAAGGCGCCGGAAAATTCCATTCCGAAATGAGCCCGACAGACGCCTTTGGCAGCATAAACTGCCAAGAAACAGACCTCACGCAGCACCGAATGCAACTCGACACGATAGACCTCAGAATCCTGGCCCAGCTCCAGGACGACAGCTCCCTCACCAACGTGGAGCTGGCCCGGCGGGTCCACCTGTCGCCCTCGCCCTGCCTGGCGCGGGTCAAGGCGCTCGAGGCGGCCGGCGTGATCCAGCGCTACGTGGCACTGGCCGACCCGAAGGCGCTGGGGCTGGGGCTGTCGGTGTTCATCTCGATCAGCCTGAAGGAGCAGTCGAAGGCGGCGCTGGCGGAGTTCGAGCGCCGCATCGGGGAGCTGGAGGAAGTGATGGAGTGCTACCTGATGACGGGTGACAGCGACTACCTGATCCGGGTCGCCATCGCCGACATGGGGGCGCTCGAGCGCCTGATCCTGAACCAGCTCACCCCCATCCCGGGGGTGGAGAAGATCCGCTCCAGCTTCGCGCTCAAGCAGGTTCGCTACAAGACCGCGCTGCCGCTGCCGGCGTGAAGGGTCAGTCGTCGAGCTCGGCGGCGGCCGAGGTCAGGAAATCCGTCCGGGAGGGCTCCGGGTGCTCCAGGGTCGTGGACGGGGTGCCAGGCCGACCCGGCTGGCCAGCAGCCGCCTCCGGCCGGGCCCCACCCTGGGCCTTGGAGTCGCCCAGCTTGCGCCGCTCCTCGACGTCGGCGGCGACCAGCAGGCGAGCGCAGTACGCCATCACGTCGGATGAGGCATGGGTGACCTCGAGAGCGGCCTGCATTTCGACCGTCGGGTCTTCCATCACGTGGGTGGCGCCCGCCAGTGCGGGCGTGAGTTCCACCAGGGTCTCGTAGAGCCGCCTTTCCGCTGGCGAGGCGGAGGCGGCCAGGTCACGGGCGGCAGCGGCCAGGCCGGCCGCCATCAGGAGATTGGGCACCACGTGGGCGGCCGCCATGTCGCCGCGGCCGGTGCGCGACTCCCATTTTCTGACCTGGGTGCTCACGTCCAGCATGAACTTCCAGAGCTCGGGTGAGCCGATGCCTTTCTGCGCGACCTCCCCGAATCCGGCGCGGAAGGCTTGCACGAGCAGGTTCTGGAGCGCGCCCTTCGACAGGGGCCTGTTTTTCTCGGCCGCGGCCTTCGCCGGCCCGGCCACGGCCGCCACGCAGCGGTGGGCGATGGCGCGCAGCGTCTCGCCGCAATCGGCGTGAATCACCCGGGCAACGGTATCGCGCAGGCCCTGGGTCTTGGCATCGGTGAACAGGGCGGCGCGGTCCCCGAGGGAGGCGGCCGGGTTCTTGGCACACCAGGTGGCCAGCTGCTTCCTGGCCGCGACCGCGGCCCCGCCCCGCCGGACCTCCGGCGCCGCCGTGACCGACTTGCCATCCCCGCAGGCCGGCCGGGCCGGCGTCAGCGGCTGCGCCCCGCAAGCGCGCAGCAGGTGGACGGGGAACAGCATGTCCTCCAGGTCGTTCGCGAACGTGGCGGCCGCGCGGGCCAGGGTCCTGAACCAGCTGGACGGGGCCTCGGCCTGCGAGACCCGGGCACCGGCAAGGGCAGGAGGAAGGGCGGGCGAGGACCCGCCCGCCGAGGGGCCGCCGACGCGAACTTGCGGCGAGACCCGGGGAGTCGAAGTGGTGGTGGTGGAGGAAGACGAGGCGGGAGCGTTGGCTTGCGTCGGGGGCGTGGGGGTGGTTTTCATGGCGTCCTCTGCGGAAGGTGCGTGTGGGGTCTGCGCGGGCGCCGACGACACACGGTAGAACCAAAGACCTCTTTTTCGCCGGGCGCGGAGGATAAGGCGCCGCCGCCTGCGCCGAAAGCCCCGGGGCGGGCTGCCGTCAGCCGGGCGTCACCCGGCGGCACGTCGCACGAGCGGGGACAATCCCGCCCATGACGTTGATCCGTTTCATGCTGGCCGCACTCCTCGCCGGCCTGGGCGCGTGGGCCGGGCCCGCGGCGGCCCAGGGCCTCGCCCGGTCCGAGGTGACGACCGAGCGGGTGCGCGCCGAGCTGGTGGCCCATGCGCCCGAGGGCGTGGCCCCCGGCAAGCCCCTGTGGCTGGGCCTGCGCATCGCCCACCAGCCCGAGTGGCACACCTACTGGAAGAATCCCGGCGACTCCGGCCTGGCAACCTCGCTGCAGTGGACCCTGCCGCCAGGGCTGGCTGCGGGCGAGATCGACTGGCCCACGCCGAAGAAGATCCCGATCGGCAACCTCGCCAACTATGGCTACGAGGGCACCGTGCTGCTGCCCGTGCCGGTGACGGTGGACGCCGGCTTCCGCCCCGCCCCGCTGGCGCAGGACCTGGAGGTGAGGCTCAAGGCCAGCTGGCTGGTGTGCCGCAAGGAGTGCATCCCCGAAGAGGGCGAGTTCGCCCTCAGGGTGCCGCTGCGTGGCAGCACCGCGCTGCAGGCGGCCGCCTTCCAGGCCGCCTGGGACGCGCGCCCCCGGGCCCTCGCCGCCGCCGGCGCCGCGCGAGTCGAGGGCGGCCGGCTGAAGGTCACGGTGCCCGGCCTGCCGGCCGACGCGCAGGGCCGCAGGCTCGAGGTCTACCCCGAGGCCAACGCCATCGTCGAACCGGCCGGCGCCTGGACCCAGGCCTGGCAGGGCGCCGCCTGGACGGCCGACCTCCCGCTCTCGCCGATGCGCGCCGACAGCCCCGGGCGGCTGGCCGTGGTGGTGGCCGACGGCGCGCGCGCCTGGCGCACCGAGCTGGCGGTCGCCGGCGCCTGGCCGCCGGTGGCCCAGGCGGCCGGCGTCTCGCCCGCGCTGCAGGAGGCCCTCGCGCGCAATGCGGCGGCCACCCCGGCGGGTCCGCCGCCCTCGCTGCTCGCCGCCCTGCTCGGCGCCCTGGTGGGCGGGCTGATCCTGAACCTCATGCCCTGCGTGTTCCCGGTGCTGGCGATCAAGGTGGTGGGCTTCGCCCGCCACGCCGGCGACACCCGCGGCCACCGCCTCGCCGGCCTGGCCTACACCGCCGGCGTGCTGGCCTCCTTCCTCGCGCTGGGCGCGCTGATGCTGGGGCTGCGCGCGGCCGGCGAGCAACTGGGCTGGGGCTTCCAGCTGCAGTCGCCCGCGATGGTCGCCACCCTGGCGGCGCTGTTCACGGTGATCGGCCTGAACCTGGCCGGCGTCTTCGAGTTCGGCGCGATGCTGCCCTCGCGCCTGGCCGGCCTGCAGGCGCGCCACCCGGTGGCCGACGCCTTCCTCTCCGGCGTGCTGGCGGTGGCGGTGGCCTCCCCCTGCACCGCGCCCTTCATGGGCGCCTCGCTGGGCCTGGCGATCGCCTTGCCCGCGGCGCAGGCGCTGACGGTGTTCGCCGCCCTGGGCGCCGGCATGGCCCTGCCCTACCTCGCCGCGAGCTGGGTGCCTGCCGCAGCGCGCCTGCTGCCCCGGCCCGGCGCCTGGATGGACACCTTCCGCCGCTTCATGGCCTTCCCGATGTTCGCCACCGTGGTGTGGCTGGTGTGGGTGCTGGGCCAGCAAAGCGGCATCGACGGCGCCGGTGCGCTGCTGGCGCTGCTGGTGGCGCTGGCGCTGGCCGTGTGGGCGGTCACCCTGGCCGGGCGCACGCGCTGGGTCGTCGGCGCCATCGCCGCCGCCAGCCTCGCCGCGCTGGCCTGGGGCCTGGGGCCGTACGTGACCCGCGTCGAGCCGGCGCCGGCCACGGGCGCCGCCGCAGGCGCCGAGGGCGCGCGCTGGCAGCCCTGGTCGGCCGAGCGCGTGCGCGCGCTGCAGGCCGAGGGCCGGCCGGTGTTCGTCGACTTCACCGCCGCCTGGTGCGTGACCTGCCAGTACAACAAGAAGACCACGCTGTCCGACCCGGCGGTGCTGGCCGACCTCGACCAGCGCCGCGTCGCCCTGCTGCGGGCCGACTGGACCCGCCGCGACCCCGCCATCACCGCCGCACTGGCCGCCCTGGGGCGCAGCGGCGTGCCGGTGTACGTGCTGCACGTTCCGGGCCGGGCGCCGGTGGTGCTCTCCGAGATCCTCTCGGCGGGCGACGTGCGCGCCCTGCTCGCCTCGCTCTGAGTCGCGCACCGCCATGCGCCGTCCTCCGGGCTCAGACCCCGCCCGGGATGTAGGTGCGTGAGCGGCTGGTGACGGCCCGCACCCGCTCCAGCGGGATCTTGGGCTGGCGGTCGGCGGTGAGCAGGCCGTTGGCTTCCTGGAAGGTGTCGGTGAACTGCGTGTAGCAGAAGCCGCTGAACAGCGCGGTGTGGATCACCGTGTCCAGCAGCTCCTCGTACAGCGCGGCGAAGGCGCCGGCATCGCCGGCGCGGGTGTAGCCCCAGGTGCGGCGCGCACCGGGCTGCGGGTCGAAGGCGATACCGCCGAACTCGGTGAGCATGATCGGCTGCCCGCGGTGCGGATAGCCCTCCAGGGTGAGGACGCGGCCGCCCGGTCGGCGCCGGTCGAACAGCTGCTCGGGCTCGATCTCGCTGCCATAGCGCTGGCGCATGTGCGCGGTGTTGGCGTCGTAGTCGTGGATGCCGATGATGTCCGTGGCGCTGGACTCCCAGCCGTCGTTGCCGATCACCGGGCGCGTCATGTCCAGCGTGCGCGTGAGGTGGTACATCGCCTCGACCGCGTGCCGGTGGCTCTGGAGCGAGGCCAGGTCCGGCACGCCCCAGGATTCGTTGAACGGCACCCACACCACCACGCAGGGATGCGAGTAGTCGCGGTCGATGGCCTCGGCCCACTCGCGGATGGTGCGCTTGATGGCGGTGCGGGTGAAGCGGTAGGCCGAGGGCATCTCCTCCCACACCACCAGGCCGAGCCGGTCGGCCCAGTACAGGTAGCGCGGGTTCTCGATCTTCTGGTGCTTGCGCACGCCGTTGAAGCCCATGGCCTTGACCAGCTCGACGTCGCGACGCAGCGCCTCGTCGCTGGGGGCGGCCAGCAGGGTGTCGGGCCAGTAGCCCTGGTCCAGCACCAGCCGCAGCAGGTAGGGCCGGCCATTGAGCATGAAGCGGTCACGCAGCGTGCCGACCGAGCGCAGCGCGGTGTACGAACGGAACTGGTCGACGACCCGGTCGCCGTCGAACAGGCGCACCTCGGCATCGATCAGGGTCGGTCGTTCGGGGCTCCACAGCAGCTCGTTGCGGAAGTCGTCGATGCCGGGGTCGGACAGCACGATGAAGCGGTCGACCTCGCCGTCCACCACGCGGTAGCGGTCGCGGGCCAGCGTGCGACCCTCCAGCGCCAGGTGCAGCTCGATCGCGAGGTCGCCGGCCAGGTCGCCCGCGACGCGGGCCTCGAAGCCGATGGCGAAGCCCTCCACCCGCGGTGTCCAGCGGATCTTGTCGACGTAGGTGCGCGGCACACGCTCCACCCACACCGTCTGCCAGATGCCGGTGGTGCGGGGGTACCACAGGGCGTGCGGCTCGAGCTGCCAGTCCTGCTTGCCGCGCGGCTTGGTGAGGTCGTGCGGATCGTCCTCGGCGCGCACGGTCACGACCTGATGGCCGCCGGGATCGAGCAGGTCGGTGATGTCGGCGCCGAAGGGCGTGTGACCGCCCTCGTGGACGGCGGCCAGCGCGCCATTGACCCACACGCGTGCCTGGTAGTCGACCGCGCCGAAACGCAGCATCGCGCGGCCACCGTCGGGCGCCAGCGTGAACTCGCGCTGGTACCAGCAGGCGCGGTGGAAGCCGGTGTCGCCGATGCCGCTGGCCCGCGACTCGGGCGGGAACGGCACCAGGATCTCGAGCGGCCAGTGGTCGATGTCGGCGGGGTGGCGCAGGGCGCAGGCATCGTCGAAGCGAAAGCGCCAGGGGCCGTCGAGCGAAAGCCAGTCGGCGCGCTGCAGCTGGGGGCGCGGGTACGCCAGGTCCACGGGACGCTCCTTGGAGGAGACCGGAGGACGGCAGCTTAAGGAGTTTCGGCGCGCCCATGTGGCTGGGCGGGGCGTGACGAAGCGCAAGGTCGCGCGATGGCGCCCTGCGACAATCGCGGGATGACTTTCGCTCCGCTTCGCAACGACCAGTTCCTGCGCGCCTGCCTGCGGCAGGCCACCGACCACACGCCCCTGTGGCTGATGCGTCAGGCGGGCCGCTACCTGCCCGAGTACCGCGCGACGCGCGCCAAGGCCGGCAGCTTCATGGGCCTGGCGACGAACGTCGACTACGCCACCGAAGTCACGCTGCAGCCGCTGGACCGCTACCCGCTGGACGCGGCCATCCTGTTCTCCGACATCCTCACCGTGCCCGACGCGATGGGACTGGGCCTGAGCTTCGCGCTGGGCGAGGGCCCGCGCTTCGCCTCGCCGGTGCGCGACGAGGCCGCGGTCAACGCGCTGGCCGTGCCCGACATGGACAAGCTGCGCTACGTGTTCGACGCCGTCACCTCGATCCGCCAGGCGCTCCTGGGCCGCGTGCCCCTGATCGGCTTCTCCGGCAGCCCCTGGACACTGGCCTGCTACATGGTCGAGGGCGCGGGCTCGGACGACTATCGCCTGGTCAAGACGATGATGTATTCGCGGCCCGACCTGATGCACCGAATCCTGTCGGTGAACGCCGACGCGGTGGCCACCTACCTGAACGCGCAGATCGACGCCGGCGCGCAGGCCGTGATGATCTTCGACAGCTGGGGCGGCGTGCTGGCGGACGGGCGCTTCCAGGAGTTCAGCCTGGCCTACACCGCCCGCGTGCTGGCCAAGCTCAAGCGCACCCACGACGGCGCGACCATCCCGCGCATCGTCTTCACCAAGGGGGGCGGCCTGTGGCTGGAGGAAATGGGCAAGCTCGATTGCGACGTGCTCGGCCTGGACTGGACGGTCAACCTCGGCCGCGCCCGCGCCGCGGTCGGCGACACCAAGGCCCTGCAGGGCAACCTGGACCCGAACGTGCTGTTCGCCCCGCCCGAGACGGTGCAGGCCGAGGCCATCCGCGTGCTCGAGAGCTTCGGCGCCCCGCACACCGGCCCGGGCACCGGCCCCAGCCACATCTTCAACCTGGGCCATGGCATCAGCCAGCACACGCCGCCGGAGCATGTGAGCGCCCTGGTCGAGGCCGTGCACCGCCACTCGCGGCGCATGCGCTTGTCCGTACAGGCTTGAGGGCCGCAGCCGCCATCGGGGCATTCCCTGACTCGACAAAGTGCCCCGGAACGGGTCTCGGCGGCTTGACTTATGCACAAAAACCGGGCCCCGACGCACGCAATAGTTCCCGGTCGCCCGGTCACCCCAACCAACGATCTACCCCTCGTAAGTTGTTGATTCATATAGGCTTCGATGTCTGCCGTTTTTCTGGGCATCCTAGCCAAACCCTTGATTTCACTAGGGTCCCGGGCGGTGTCCGGGGCTCTATCAACAAAGTTATCCACAGAAATCAGGGACGTCTGGAAAAGGCCTTGGGATTCAACGACTTAAGGCAGATTCCTATGTTTCAACGGAAGTTGCGCACCTAACTTGAACCGCCCTCCCATGGCGCACCGGCTGTCCATCGTCGTCGCCACGCCGGCCCACAGCGGCCTGCGCGGCCCCCTGAGCTGGTGCAGCGAAACGCCCCTGCCGCCGGGCACCCTGGTGCGGGTGCCGCTGGGCCGGCGCGAGGTGCTGGGCGTGGTCTGGGACCATGGCCCGGCCGATGAGCCGCTGCCCGAGGGCGTGGCGGAAAAGCCCGTCGCCGGGGTGCTGGAGGGGCTGGCACCGCTGTCCGCCGCCTGGCGCCGGCTGGTGGACTTCGCCGCCGGCTATTACCAGCGCGGCGTCGGCGAGGTGGCCCTGGCCGCCCTGCCCCCGCAGCTGCGCGACCTGGACTCGACCCAGCTGGCCCGCCGCCTCAAGCGCCGCGCCGGCGAGGCTGGCGAGGCGCCGCCGCCGGCGGCGGCGCCGGCCCTCACCGCGCAGCAGCAGGCCGCCCTGGCGCGCATGGCCGCCGGGCCGGGGCCGTTCCTCCTGTTCGGCGCCACCGGCAGCGGCAAGACCGAGGTCTACCTGCATGCGGTGCAGCGCCTGCTGGAGGCCGACCCGCAGGCCCAGGCCCTGGTCATGGTGCCGGAGATCAACCTCACGCCCCAGCTGATGGCGCGCTTCACCGAGCGCTTCGGCGAGTCCCGGGTGGTGCCGATGCACAGCGGCCTCACGCCGGCGCAGCGCCTCAAGGGCTGGCTGGCGGCGCATGCCGGCAGCGCGCGCATCGTGCTGGGCACGCGCATGGCGGTGTTCGCCTCGCTGCCGCACCTGAAGCTGATCGTCGTCGACGAGGAGCACGACCCCAGCTACAAGCAGCAGGAGGGGGCCCGCTACTCCGCGCGCGACCTGGCGGTGCTGCGCGCCCGGCTCGAGCCGGCGCAGGTGCTGCTCGGCTCGGCCACGCCCTCGCTGGAGAGCTGGCAGGCCTGCGAGGCCGGCCGCTACCAGCGCCTGGAGATGCCCGAGCGGGTGGGCGCCGGCGCCCTGCCCCGCGTGCGGCTGGTGGACATGAACCTGCAGCCGAAGAAGACGCTGCTGGCGCCGGCGCTGGTGGAGGCGATCCAGGAGCGCATCGCGCGCGGCGAGCAGTCCCTGGTCTTCCTGAACCGGCGCGGCTACTCGCCGGTGCTGGCCTGCACCGCCTGCGACTGGAAGAGTGACTGCCCCCACTGCAGTACCTTCCGCGTCTTCCACAAGGCCGACCGCACCTTGCGCTGCCACCACTGCGGCTTCACCGAGCGCGTGCCGCGCGCCTGCCCGGGCTGCGGCAACGTGGACATCGCTCCCCTGGGCAAGGGCACCGAGCAGCTGGAGGAGCACATCGCGCAGCTGCTGTCGCAGGGCGGCCGGCCGGCGCGGGTGGCGCGCATGGACGCCGACACCACGCGCGGCAAGGGCTCGCTGGAGGCCCAGCTGGCCCAGGTGCATGCGGGCGAGGTGGACGTGCTGGTGGGCACGCAGATGATCACCAAGGGCCACGACTTCCGCCGCATCACCCTGGTGGCAGCGATCAACCCCGACACCGCGCTGTTCTCCAGCGACTTCCGGGCGCCGGAACGGCTGTTCGCCCTGCTGATGCAGGCGGCAGGACGGGCCGGACGCGACGCGGCGCAGGCCGGCGCCAGCCAGATGTGGGTGCAGACCTGGCACCCGCAGCACCCGCTGTTCGACGCGCTTCGCCGGCACGACTACCCCGCCTTCGCCGCCGCCCAGCTCAAGGACCGGACGGCCGCCGGCATGCCGCCGTTCGCCTACCAGGCGCTGGTGCGGGCCGAGGCGCGCACGCAGGAGGCCGCGCAGGCCTTCCTGGAGGCCGCGCGCGAGGCCGCCGAGGGGCTGGACCCCACGGGGCAGGTGATGCTGTATTCCGCCGTGCCGATGGCGGTGCAGCGCGTGGCCAACGTGGAACGCGCGCAGCTGCTGGTGGAAAGCGGATCGCGGCCGGCGCTGCAGCGGTTCCTGCAGGCCTGGCAGCCGGTGCTGCAGGGGCTGCGCGTGCCCGGGTTGCTGCGGTGGGCGGTGGACGTGGACCCGCTGGCGGTCTGAGGCGGTCTGAGGCGGTCTGAGGCGGTCCGAGGCGGTCCGAGGCGGCCGGCCAGGCCTCAGTCTGCCGCTTCGCCCTTCATCCGCAGCGCCGCCTCGTACAGCGCATTGCGCGAGCCCCCGCTGGCTTCGGCGGCGATGCGCACCGCTGCCTTCACCGGCAGCTCCTTGAGCAGCAGGGCCAGCAGGGCCTCGCCCTCGTCGCGGGCCCTGGCCTGCGCCCAGGGGTGCAGCACCAGCGCGAATTCGCCCCGGCTGCGCTGCGGGTCGGCCGTCAGCCAGCCGGCCAGGGCCTCGCAGGGCACGGTCTCCACCTGCTCGAACTGCTTGGTCAGCTCGCGCCCCACGGTCACCGGGCGCGGCCCCAGGGCGGCCAGCGCCGCCGCCAGGTCGCCGATGCGGTGCGGCGCCTCCAGCAGCACCACCGCGCGCGACTCCTGCGCCAGGGCCTGCACCGCCTGCGCGCGCTCGCCGGCCTTGGCCGGCAGGAAGCCGCCGAAGACGAAGGCGGCCTCGCCGCTCCACGCGCCGGCCACGCTGAGGACGGCGGTGACGCTGCTGGCACCGGGCAGCGGCACCACGCGCAGGCCGGCCTCGCGCACCGCGGCGACCAGGCGCGCGCCCGGGTCGCTCACCGCCGGCGTGCCGGCATCGCTGGCATAGGCCACCCGCTCGCCCGCCTGCAGGCGGCGCACCACCTGCTGCGCGGCCTCGGCCTCGTTGTGCTGGTGCAGCGGGATCAGCCCGCCGGCGGGCCGCTCCAGGCCCAGGGCCCGCAGCAGCTGCTGGGTGTGGCGGGTGTCCTCGCAGGCGATGGCGTCGACCGTCTCCAGCACGTGCAGGGCGCGCAGGCTGATGTCGGCGAGGTTGCCGATCGGGGTGGCCACCACGTAGAGTGCCCCCGGCGGGTAATGCTGCGCGCCGGCCGCCTCGCGGGCGGCCTTCAGGGCAGGGAGGAAGGAAGCGCTCATGAAATTCCTGGGGAGGGAGTCGGGCCGCACGGCCCAGGCCACGACCAAGCAGGCCGGCGACGCCGCCGAGGCGCGCGCGCTGGCCCACCTGGCCGCCGCGGGCCTGCGGCTGGTGCAGCGCAATTATCGAACCCCGGGCCGGGGCGGCGGCGAGGTCGACCTGGTGATGCGTGAAGCCGACGGCACCCTGGTCTTCGTCGAGGTGCGCGCCCGCGCCAGCCGCGCCTTCGGCGGCGCGGCGGCCAGCGTGGGGGCCGCCAAGCGCCGGCGCATCGTGTTCGCGGCGCGCCACTTCCTGCTGCGGCTGCCGGCGCCGCCGCCCTGCCGCTTCGACGTGGTGGCCGTCGACGGGCCCCGCATCGACTGGCTGCGCGCCGCCTTCGACGCGGGCTGAAGGCGCAGACCACAGGTGCCCGGGATGCCGGTGGCGGACACGGACGCGGGCGCCGGCGCCGGCGCGGGCGGATTCGTGAGCGGATGTTGCGGCCCGGGGAAAAAGGCCGGCGGGTATCATCCCCGGCCATGCTCGAACAACGCATTCAACAGCATTTCATCGACAGCGCCGACCTGAAATACCAAGCGGCCCAGACGCTGACCAAGCCCATCGCCGCGGCCATCCAGGCGGTGCTGGCCTGCGTGACCAGCGGGGGCAAGGTGCTGGCCTGCGGCAACGGCGGCTCCGCCGCCGACGCGCAGCACTTCGCCGCGGAGTTCGTCGGCCGCTTCGAGCGCGAGCGCCCGGAGCTGGGCGCCATCGCGCTGACCACCGACAGCTCCATCCTCACCGCCGTCGGCAACGACTACGACTTCAACCAGATCTTCTCCAAGCAGGTGCGCGCCCTCGGCCAGGCCGGCGACGTGCTGCTGGCGATCTCCACCAGCGGCAACTCGGCCAACGTGCTGGCCGCGGTCGAAGCGGCGCACGAGCGCGAGATGACCGTGGTGGCCCTCACCGGCCGCGGCGGCGGCCGGATGGCCCAGGCCCTGCGCGAGACCGATGTCCACATCTGCGTGCCGCACGAGCGCACGGCCCGCATCCAGGAGGTGCACCTCCTGACGATCCATTGCCTGTGCGATGGCGTCGACGCCCAACTGCTCGGAGACCAGGAACCCTCTGCATGAAGCCCGTGAAATCCCTGAACCGCCTCCTGCTGGCCACCCTGGCCGCCGCCGCCCTCGCGGGCGGCCTGTCCGCCTGCGCGCCCCTGGTGGTGGGCGGCGCCGCCCTCACCGGCCTGGTAGCGGTGGACCGCCGCTCCTCCGGCGCGCAACTGGAGGACGAAACCATCGAGCTGCGCGCCGGCTCGCGCCTGCGCGACGCGCTGGGCAGCCGCGCCCACATCAACGTGACCAGCTATAACCGCCAGGTGCTGCTCACCGGCGAGGTGCCGGACGAAGCCGCCAAGGCCCGCGCCGAGCAGATCGTGGCCGGCCTGGACAACGTGCGCACGGTGGTCAACGAGCTGGCCATCATGGCGCCCACCTCCCTGAGCCAGCGCTCCAACGACGCCCTGATCTCCGGCAAGATGCGCGCCTCCCTGGTCGATGCGCGTGACCTGTCCTCCCCGGCCTTCAAGGTGGTGACCGAGCGCGGCACCATCTTCCTCATGGGCCGCGTGACCCAGCGCGAGGCCGACCGCGCCACCCAGATCGCGCGCGGCATCGGCGGCGCGCAGCGCGTGGTGCGGGTCTTCGAGATCCTCACCGAGGAAGAACTGGCCCGCATCGAGCCGCCGCCGGCCAAGCCCGCGGGCGGCGCCTCCAGGCCGCAGTAAGCGCAGGCCGCACACGACACGAAGGCCGGGACCCGCGAGGGCCCCGGCCTTCTTCATTGCGGCGCGCCAGGCGCGGCCCGTGCGTTCAGCGCAGGCGGGTGATCAGGCTGGAGGTGTCCCAGCGGTTGCCGCCGGCGGCCTGCACGTCGGCGTAGAACTGGTCCACCAGGGCGGTGACGGGCAGGCGCGCGCCGTTGCGCTTGGCCTCGTCCAGCACCAGGCCGAGGTCCTTGCGCATCCAGTCGACGGCGAAGCCGAAGTCGAACTGGTCGGCCACCATGGACTTGCCGCGGTTGTCCATCTGCCAGCTCTGGGCCGCGCCCTTGCCGATCACCTCCAGCACCTGGACCATGTCCAGGCCGGCCTTCTGGCCGAAGGCGATGGCCTCGGACAGGCCCTGCACCAGGCCCGCGATGCAGATCTGGTTGACCATCTTGGCGAGCTGGCCGCTGCCGGCGCCGCCCAGGTGGGTGAAGGCGCGCGAAAAGGCCATCGCCACCGGGCGGGCCGCCTCGAAGGCCGCGGCGTCGCCGCCGCACATGACGGTGAGCAGGCCGTTCTGGGCACCGGCCTGGCCGCCGGAGACCGGGGCGTCGACGAAGTGCAGGCCCAGCTCGCGGGCCTTGGCGTACAGCTCGCGGGCCACGTCGGCCGAGGCGGTGGTGTGGTCGACGAAGGTGGCGCCGGGCTTCATCCCGGCGAAGGCGCCGTCCGGGCCGAGGACGACCGAGCGCAGGTCGTCGTCATTGCCGACGCAGCAGAAGACGAAGTCGCAGCCGGCGGCGGCCTCGCGCGGGGTGGGCGCGGTGCTGCCCTTGAACTCGGCCTGCCAGGCCTGGGCCTTGGCGGCGCTGCGGTTGTAGACCGTGACCTGGTGGCCGGCCAGGGCCAGGTGGCCCGCCATCGGCAGCCCCATCACGCCCAGGCCGAGGAAGGCGACCTTTCGCGAGGGGGTGGATTCGTAGGTCTTGGGGTTGGTGCTGCTCACGCCGTCTCCTGTCTTGTGTGTGGGGGATCGGCGGATTCTAGGAGGCGCGCGGGAGCCGCGCGGCGCCCGCGGTCGCTCAGACGATCGCCAGGTGCTCGGTGCCCTCGGAGAGGTCCTGCGACTTGGCGCGCTGGCTATTGAGCTTGATGGTCAGGCGCAGGTCGTTGACCGAGTCGGCGTTGCGCAGGGCGTCCTCGTAGGAGATGACGTTGGCCTCGAACAGCTCGAACAGCGCCTGGTCGAAGGTCTGCATGCCCAGGTTGCGGCTCTTCTTCATGATGTCCTTGAGGCCGGCGACCTCGCCCTTGAAGATCAGGTCGGACACCAGGGGCGAGTTGAGCATGATCTCCACCGCCGCCTGCCGGCCCTTGCCGTCCTGGCGCGGCACCAGGCGCTGGCAGACCATGGCCCGCAGGTTCAGGGACAGGTCCATCAGCAGCTGCGCGCGGCGCTCCTCGGGGAAGAAGTTGATGACGCGGTCCAGCGCCTGGTTGGCGCTGTTGGCGTGCAGCGTGGCCATGCACAGGTGCCCGGTCTCGGCGAAGGCGATGGCGTGCTCCATGGTCTCGCGGTCGCGGATCTCGCCCATGAGGATCACGTCCGGCGCCTGGCGCAGGGCATTCTTCAGGGCGGCCTCCCAGCTGTCGGTGTCGAGCCCCACCTCGCGCTGCGTGACCACGCAGTTCTTGTGCGGGTGCACGAACTCCACCGGGTCCTCGATGGTGATGATGTGGCCGAAGGAGTTCTCGTTGCGCCAGTCGACCATGGCGGCCAGCGTGGTGCTCTTGCCCGAGCCGGTGGCGCCCACCAGGATGCTCAGGCCCCGCTTGGACATGACCACGTCCTTGAGCACCGGCGGCATGGCCAGGCCGTCGAGGGTGGGCAGCGTCTGCGGGATCACCCGCAGCACCAGGCCGACCTTGCCCTGCTGCACGAAGGCGTTGACGCGGAAGCGGCCGATGCCCGCCGGCGCGATGGCGAAGTTGCACTCCTTGGTGCGCTCGAACTCCGCGGCCTGGCGGTCGTTCATGATGGCGCGCGCCAGGGCCAGCGTGTGGCCGGCGTTGAGCGGCTGCGGCGAGACCTTGGTGACCTTGCCGTCGACCTTGATCGCCGGGGGGAAGTCGCCGGTGATGAACAGGTCGCTGCCGCCGCGGCTGACCATCAGCTTGAGCAGGTCGTTGATGAACTTGCTGGCCTGATCGCGTTCCATGAGCGGTTCTCCATGCGGGGGCGGCGCCTCAGCGCGCGCCGCCTGCCCCGCCGAGGTCGCTGACGCGGGCGGTGATGGCGCGCAATCGCAGCGAGAGCTTGCGCGCCAGCAGGCCGACCAGGCTGGCGGCGAGCATCGGGTCGCCGGCCATCATCTCGTCGAGCGCGGGGGCGTCGAGCACCGCGACCTCGCACTCGGTCAGGGTGACGCAGTGCGAGAAGCGCATGCCGCTGTCGAGGAGGGACATCTCGCCCAGGATGTCGCCGGGCCGGGCCTCGGCCAGGCGCACATGCTCGCCCCAGGGCTGGATGCGGTCGATGGCGACGCTGCCCGAAAGCAGGACCACCATGAAGTTGCTGTATTCGTCCTGGCGGATGATGTCCCGGTCGGCCGGCACCACGGCGTACTCGAAGAAGCGGTCCATGCGGGCGATGGCGTCGGGCGAGAGGCGGCTCATGAACCGGTCCTTGCCCCACAGCGCGTGCAGCATGCGCGCGCCCTGCGAGGACGACAGGCGCTTGGCGCCGACCTCCACCGCTCGGGCGTCCCAGGGAATGAGCATGGACGGGTCCAGCCCCTGCTCGACGAACGCGGTGGAGAACAGCAGCGAGTCGTTGCTGTCGCTCGCCGGGGTGGGATGGGCCCGCCGCAGGAGGCCGAACACGCTTTTCATCCAGGTGCCTCGCTGTCCGGCGTCAGCCGGGGAAGTTCTCGGGTTGCTTGGCCTTGGCGCGCGCCTCGGCGGAACTGATCACGTTGCGCTTGACCAGGTCGGCCAGGCACTGGTCCAGGGTCTGCATGCCGTAGGCGCTGCCGGTCTGGATCGAGGAGTACATCTGCGCGATCTTGTTCTCGCGGATCAGGTTGCGGATGGCGGCGGTGCCGATCATGATCTCGTGCGCCGCGACGCGGCCCGAGCCGTCCTTGAGCTTGCACAGGGTCTGCGAGACCACCGCCACCAGCGACTCGGAGAGCATGGCGCGCACCATCTCCTTCTCCTCGGCAGGGAAGACGTCGATGATCCGGTCGATGGTCTTGGCGGCGCTGGAGGTGTGCAGGGTCGCGAACACCAGGTGGCCGGTCTCCGCGGCGGTCATGGCCAGGCGGATGGTCTCCAGGTCACGCATCTCGCCCACCAGGATCGCGTCCGGGTCCTCGCGCAGGGCCGAGCGCAGCGCGGCGGCGAAGGACAGCGTCATGCCCCCCACCTCGCGCTGGTTCACCAGGCACTTCTTGGAGTCATGGACGAATTCGATCGGGTCCTCCACGGTGAGGATGTGCCCGTACTCGGACTCGTTGAGGTGGTTGATCATCGCCGCCAGCGTGGTGCTCTTGCCCGAGCCGGTGGGGCCGGTCACCAGCACCAGGCCGCGCGGCTTGAGCGCGAGGTCCGCGAAGATGCGCGGGGTGTTGAGCTGCTCCAGCGTGAGGATCTTGGAAGGGATGGTGCGGAACACGGCGGCCGCGCCGCGATTCTGGTTGAACGCGTTGACACGGAAGCGCGCCAGGCCTTCGATCTCGAAGGAGAAGTCGCACTCGAGGAACTCCTCGTAGTGCTTGCGCTGGGTGTCGTTCATGATGTCGTACACCATGGCGTGGACCTGCTTGTGGTCCAGCGCTTCGACGTTGATGCGGCGCACGTCCCCGTGCACGCGGATCATCGGCGGCAGGCCGGCCGAGAGGTGGAGGTCGGAGGCTTTGTTCTTGACGCTGAAGGCCAGCAGCTGGGTAATATCCACGAAATGTCCCGTCACTCGTACTGCGCTGAACCATTATGACTACTATTCCTCAGCGGGTTCAACAAGTGCGGGCGCGAATCGCCGCGGCATGTGCAAACGCGCAACGCGGCGTCGAGGAAGTCACGCTGCTGGCGGTCTCCAAGACCTTCGGCGCGGGCGCCGTGCGCGAGGCGGCGGCCTGCGGCCAGGTCGCCTTCGGCGAGAACTACCTGCAGGAGGCCGTCGAGAAGATGGCCCTGCTGGCCGACCTGCCCCTGGAGTGGCACTGCATCGGCCCGATCCAGAGCAACAAGACCCGCCTGGTGGCCACGCATTTCCAGTGGGCCCACACGGTGGACCGCCTGAAGATCGCGCAGCGCCTGTCGGAGCAGCGGCCCGAGGGCCTGGCGCCGCTGAACGTGTGCGTGCAGGTGAACATCGACGGCGGCGCCAACAAGTCCGGCGTCGCCCCGGGCGAGGCGCTGGCCCTGGCGCGCGAGGTGGCGCGGCTGCCGAACCTGCGCCTGCGCGGGCTCATGGCCATCCCCGAGCCGGTGGAGGGCTTCGAGGCGCAGCGCGCCGTGCATGGCCGCACCCGCGCGCTGTTCGAAGAACTGCGCCGGGCCGGCCTGCCGCTGGACACGCTGTCCATGGGCATGACGGGCGACCTCGAGGCGGCCATCGCCGCCGGCAGCACGATGGTGCGCGTGGGCACCGCGATCTTCGGCGGCCGAGCCTACGCCTGAAGGCCAGGGGGCCTCAGCCCCGCGCGGACTGCAGCAGGTCGCGCGTCTTCGTGGCCTCGCGGCGGGCGGCCTCGGCGAAGTCGTCGCCGGAGGAGGCGTAGAGGATGGCGCGCGAGGAATTCACCGCGATCGGCGCATCCGCGCGCCAGCCCGCCTTGACGGTGGCCACCGCATCGCCACCCTGAGCGCCCACGCCGGGAATCAGCAGGGGCACGGTGGGTGCGACCTGGCGCACGCGTTCGATCTCGGCGGGGTAGGTGGCGCCGACCACCAGCCCGAGCTGGCCATTGAGGTTCCACGGGCCCTGGGCCAGGCGCGCCACGTGTTCGTACAGCAGCGGCTCGCCGGGCACCGAGGACAGGCGCTGGCTTTGCAGGTCGTCACCGCCCGGGTTCGAGGTTCGGCACAGGAGGAAGGCGCCCTTGCCGGGGTACTTCAGGTACGGCTGCACCGAGTCGAACCCCATGAAGGGCGAGAGCGTCACCGCGTCGGCGTCGTAGCGCTCGAAGGCTTCCTTGGCGTACTGCTCCGCGGTCGAGCCGATGTCGCCGCGCTTGGCGTCCAGGATCACCGGCACATGGGGGATGTTGCGGCGCAGGTGCTGCATCAGCTTTTCCAGCTGGTCCTCGGCGCGGTAGGCGGCGAAATACGCGATCTGCGGCTTGAAGGCGATGGCCAGGTCGGCGGTGGCGTCGGCGATGCGGGCGCAGAAGTCGTAGATGCGCGAGGCATCGCCCTTCAGGGCGCCGGGAAAGCGCGCGGGCTCCGGGTCCAGCCCCACGCACAGCATCGACTGGTTGCGGCGCTGGGCGTCCTGCAGCATCTCGAGGAAAGTCATCCCCGGATTGTACGAAGCGCCCCCGGATCCCGGTCCGGCCACAATCGCCGCCATGCATGCCTTCTCCCGTTTCCAGCTCGTGCTGCTGGCCCTGCTGACCCTGACCTGGGGCCTGAACTGGCCGGTGATGAAGGTTGGCGCCACCGGCTACCCGCCCCTGACCTTCCGGATGCTGTCGATGTGGGCCGGCCTGCCGGTGCTGGCCGCGGCGATGGCGGCGATGAAGGTGCCCCTGCGCATCCCGCGCCGGCACTGGCCCGAGCTGGTGGTGCTGGCCACCTTCAACATGTTCATCTGGCACGCCTGCATCATGCTGGCGGTGCGCAACCTGTCCTCGGGCCGGGCCGCGATCCTGGGCTACACCATGCCGATTTTCTCGGCGGTGGTCGGCGCCCTGGTGTTCGGCACCGCGCTGTCGCGGCGCGGCTGGACCGGCGTGGGCGCGGCCGCCCTGGGCGTGGTGCTGCTGCTGTGGCACGAGTTCACCGGCCTGGCCGGCAAGCCCGGCTTCGTGCTGCTGGCACTGTTCGCCGCCGCGACCTGGGCGCTGGGCACGCAGCTGCTGCGGCGCACCCGCATCGAGGCCCCCATCCTGGCCATCTCGTTCTGGATGACGACCCTCACCGCCGCGGTCATGACCGGGCTGTCGCTGCTGTTCGAGCCCTGGCCCTGGGCGCTGCCCTCGGTGCCGGTGCAGTGGGCCATCGGCTACAACGCGGTGGTGATCTTCGGCTTCGCCCAGGCTACCTGGTTCTACCTGGCCCGCTCCCTGCCCCCGGTGGCCTCGACGCTGAGCGTGATGCTGATCCCGGTGCTCGGCGTGTTCAGCGGCGCGCTGGCCCTGGGCGAGGTGCTGCACTGGCAGGACTGGGCCGCCGTCGGCCTGATGATGGTGGCCATCACCTCGGTGCTGCTGCCCCGGCGCGCGGGGAGCTGACGCCGTCGTCGAAGCCGGCCCGGCCGGCACACCGGCAGACTGATCACCCGTCCTCGATGGCCCGCTGGAGCGTGGCCATGTCGGCCGGCTTGGCCAGATGCAGGTCGAAGCCGGCGGCGCGGGAGCGCTCGCGGGCCCGGGCATCGGCATAGCCCGAGAGGGCCACCAGCCGCAGGCCCGGGAGCGCCGGCTCGGCCCGCAGGGCGCGCGCCACGGCGTAGCCGTCCAGCGCGCCGGCCAGGCCGATGTCGGAGATCACCACCTGCGGCCGGAACTCGCGCGCGGCGGCGATGCCGGCCTCGCCGGTGGCCGCCACCCGCACCGCATGCCCGCCCAGGGCCAGCAGGTCGGCCAGGGTCTGGGCCGCATCCTCGTTGTCCTCGATCACCAGGATGCGCCGCGCGCCCGGCAAGGCCGGCGCGGCGCCGGCTGCCGGCCCCGGGTCCGGCGCCGGGGCCACCCCCTTGGGCAGGCGCAGCGTGAAGCGCGCGCCCCGGCCCTCCCCCTCGCTGTGCGCCAGCACCGTGCCGCCATGCAGCTGCGCCAGCCCGCGCGTCAGCGCCAGCCCCAGGCCGAGCCCGCCCTTGCTGCGGGCCAGGTCCTGGTCGGCCTGGCCGAAGGCGTCGAACAGCCGCTCCAGCATCGGCGCGGAGAGGCCGATGCCGGTGTCGCTCACGCAGACCTCGGCCGCCTCGCCGTGCGCGCCGCCCTCGCCGGCGCGCACCTCCACCTGGCCGCCGGGGTCGGTGAAGCGGGTCGCGTTGTTCAGGAGGTTGCCCACCATCTGCGCCAGCCGCACCGGGTCGCCCTCGACCCACAGCGGCGCGGGCCCGGCGTCCACCGCCAGGCGCAGGCCGGCGGCCTCCACACTGCGGCGGTAGTCCTCGGCCGTCTGGCGGGCAATGGCGGCGAGGTCGCAGGGCTGGAAGTTCAGCGCCATCTTGCCGCGGGCGATGCGCGAGACATCCAGCAGGTCGTCGACCAGGCGGGCCATGTGCGCCACCTGCCGCTCCAGGATCTCCAGGGCCCGGCGCTGGCGCGCGTCGGCCGTGGCATCGCGGCGCAGGATCTCGACCGCGGTGCGCACCGGCGCCAGCGGGTTGCGCAGCTCGTGGGCCAGGACGGCGATGAATTCGTCCTTGCGCTGGGCGTTCTCCTGCAGGGTCTGGCGCCGCCGCTCCAGCAGCAGCGCCGCCTCCCCCAGCCCCTGGGCAGCCTGCGCCGCCTCGGCCACGGGCAGGGACGGCAGCACCGGCGGGCGGCCCGCGCCCAGGTCGGCGGCGGCGGCCTGCAGGGCCTCGAAGCAGCGCACGATCTGGCCCCCGATCCACCAGGCCAGTACGGCGCTGAGGGCGAACATGGCGGCCACGCCCGCCGCGATGAGGGACGAGGTGCGGGCGAAGACGGCGTCGGCCTCGGCCCGGGGAATGCCGATGGCCACCGTCCAGCCGCTCACCGGGGCCCGGCTGTAGAACAGGAGCGCCAGCTCGCCTTCCGCGGTGAAGGCCTCGCCCGCGCCCTCGGGCCGCTCGCGCATGTGCGCGCGCACCGAGGGCGAGGCCGGCGTGCCGACGAAGCGGTCCGCCGCCCGGGTTCGCCCGGCGAGCACGCCCTGGCGGTCCATGATGCCGGCCACCCAGTCGGCGGGCAGCTCCTGCTCCCGCAGCAGGGCATTGAATTGCGAGGGCACCACGCCCACGCTGAGCGCGTAGCGCACCCGGCCGCCGACGAACACCGGCACGTCCACGCTCATGATGGGGCGGCGCAGGACGGCGCCGGTGAACAGGTCCGAGATCACCGGCTGCCCGGTCGCGAACACCTGCTTCACCTGGTCGGGCCGCGGCGCCACCTCCAGGGAGCGGCCGTAATCGACCAGCGTGTTGAGCAGTTGCCGGCCGGCCTCGTCCCGCAGGACCACGGTGGTGCCCAGGCCGACCCGGTCGATGGTGGCCCGCGCCTCCGCATGGAAGTGGCCCAGGTCGCCGGCGGCCAGGGCGGCGGAGGTGGACAGGGCCTGGCCCACGGCCAGGACCTTGAGCAGGTGGTGGTCGACCGCCTGCGCCATGGCCCGCGCGGTGAGCACCGTGGTCTGGGCCAGCTGGGTGCGCGCCTGCCGGTATTGCCAGGCGAACAGGGCGGCGGCGCCGAGCACGCCGGGCAGGAGGCAGGCCAGGACCAGGGCGAGCAGGACGGCGCGCACCGTCCAGGATTGGCCATGCGCAGCGGGAGGATTCATCGCGGACAGCAAGCTCTCCGCCACATCCTGCGGAGGGAATCGCCCATCCGGGCGTAAGCGGATGCAAGACGCCGCCGCCTTGTGTCAGCCCCGCCGGGCGCGGCTCAGGGCGCCAGCATCGCGTGCTGCGCGCCGGTGTGGAAATCGCGCCAGGCGCGGTTCAGGTCGCTGGCGGCGTCGGCGGCGCGCAGGCCGCACAGGGGGTAGGCGGCATCGACCGCGGCACGCGCCGCCGCGGCCCAGGCCAGCGAGGCCTCGCGCAGGGCGGCCTCGTCGCAGGGCCCGCTGCCTGCGGCGACGCGGTCCCATTGCGCCTCGAGCACCGCCAGGCAGCGCCCGCGCGCGGCCTCCAGCGCCGCCCGCGCCTCGCGCGCGTCGCTGCGGCCCTGGGCCGCGCGGTGGGCCAGCAGGGGCGCGGCGCGCTGCAGGAAGCCCCGCGCCAGCCCGCCCACGTTGGCCGCCAGCGTGGCGTAGGCCAGCGAGGCGAAGGGGAAGCGGTACAGCGGGCCGGGTACGACCGGGCCGGCGGCCACCGTGAAGGCGTGGGCCTGCGGTACCCAGGCGGACTCGATGGCGAAGCCGTGCGAGCCCGAGGCGCGCAGCCCGATCGCCCGCCAGCCCCGCTGCACGCGCACGTCCCGGGCCGGGACGACGAAGGCGCTCACGCGCGGCGCGCCCTGCGCGTCGAGCAGGGGCCGGCCGCCCTCGCGCAGCACGGCGTTGAAGGTGAAGTGCGTCGCCAGGGTGGCGCCGGTGGCCACGGGCCACTGGCCGCTGACGCGCCAGCCTGCCCCCTCCCGGTCGGCGAAGCCGGCGGCCGCGCCGCTGCCGCCGAGGCAGCAGCCCGGGGTGGCCGCCACCTGCGCCGCCAGCGAGGGCGGCAGGAAGCCCAGGAACCAGCCCGCGCCCGCGCACAGCGTCACCACCCAGGCGCAGCTGCCGTCGGCCTCGGCCAGCGCCTCCTCCAGCCGCACCACGGCCGGCAGGTCGAGCTCGGCGCCGCCCGCGGCGCGGGGCACCAGCAGGCGCATCCAGTCGCGGCGGGCGATGAGGTCGCGGGTGGCGGCGGCCAGCTCGCCCCGGGCATCGCCGTCGGCGGCGGCCTCGCGCAGGCACTGGGCGTCATCGGGGGAAAGGATCATGGTCGGGGTCGGGCTCGGGGTGCCGATTGTCACCCCGGGCTGTCACCGGGCCTGCCTATACTGGGCCGCTGTCCCGACGCGCCGCCCCATGAAAGTCGCACGCCTGACCCGCTGGTCCGAATTCGTCGAACACACCGAAGCCCTGGAGGGCTGGGCCTTCCGCGGCCAGCACTCGGCCAGCTGGCCCCTGGTCAGTTCACTCACCCGCCGGCTGCAGACCTTCTGCCCCGACCCGAAGCTGTGGCCGCTGCGCGAGGCGCGGGCCATGCGCATCTTCCGGCGCAAGGCCCACATCCACCTGCAGGACCGCTCCGCCCTCGAGGACGAGCTGCGCTGCCTGGCGCTGATGCAGCACCACGGCGCGGCCACCCGGCTGCTGGACTTCACCAAGTCGCCCTTCGTGGCGGCCTTCTTCGCGCTGGAAAGCGCGCGCGCCGATGTCTCGGTGTTCGCGCTCAACACGCCGGCGCTGTGGCACCTCACGCCGGCCTTCGACCGCACGCTGACCCGCGACCGCATCGACCCGCGCATCCCGGGCCACTTCGAGCGCTACTTCGCCCGCAACACGCTGCCGGTGCTGTGGTTCGGCGAGCCCTCGCAGATGGACCGGCGCCTGGCGGCGCAGTCGGGCCTGTTCGTGGTGCCGGGGGTGCTGGACAAGTCGCTGGACGACATCCTGCAAGGCTATGGCGGCACCGAGGAACTGCTGCACCAGTTCGTGCTCTCGCCGGAGATGCGGCACGAGGCCATGCACGCGCTCTATCGCATGAACGTGACCTACGCCACCCTGTTCCCCGACCTCGACGGCCTGGCCCGCTCGCTGGGCTACGAGCTGGAGGCGATCTGGGAGCGGCTGGTGGAGGACTACGAGCGCGGGCAGTCGCCCGAAGCCAGCGACCCGGGCATGTAGGGCGGGCCGCCCCGGCGGCACGGCGGCCGGGCGCCCTGTCGGACAATGCGGGGATGCTCCGCTACCTCACCCTCCCCGTCACCCCCTTCCAGCAGAACTGCTCCATCGTCTGGGACGACCAGACGCAGCAGGCCGCCGTGATCGACCCCGGCGGCGACCTCGACGACCTGCTCGAGGAGGTGGAGCGGCGCGGGCTGAAGCTCGAACAGATCTGGCTCACCCACGCCCACATCGACCACGCCGGCGGCACCGGCGAGCTGGCGCGGCGCCTGGGCCTGCCCATCATCGGCCCGCACGAGGGCGACCAGTTCTGGATCGACGGCCTGCCGCAGCAAAGCGTGATGTTCGGCTTCCCGAAGGCCGAGGCCTTCACGCCCACGCGCTGGCTGCATGACGGCGACACCGTCACCCTCGGCCACCACACGCTGGACGTGCGCCACTGCCCCGGCCACACCCCCGGCCACGTGGTGTTCCATTCGCCCGAGATGAACCGCGCCTTCGTGGGCGACGTGCTGTTCGCCGGCAGCATCGGCCGCACCGACTTCCCCCAGGGCAACCACCAGCAGCTGATCGACAGCATCACCGGCCGCCTCTGGCCCATGGGCGACGAGACGGTGTTCATCCCGGGCCACGGGCCGGAGAGCACCTTCGGCCGCGAGCGCCAGACCAACCCCTTCGTGGGCGGGACCTGAGCGCGGCGGCGCGCCTCAGTTGCCCGGCCCGCCGCGGGCCTGCTCGTACAGGCCCTGCACCCGCGGCACGTTCTGCTGCAGGCGCTCGATGCGTTCGGGACCGCGCGGGTGGGTGGACAGGAAGGCCGGGCCCTCGCTGCCGCCGTTCGCGCGCCCCATCTTCTCCCACAGGCTGATCGCCGCCTGCGGCTGGTAGCCGCCGCGCGCGGCGATCTCCAGGCCCACCAGGTCGGCGTCGATCTCGTCGTCGCGCGAGAAGCGCAGCGACAGCAGCTGCGTGCCGATGTCGGCCGCCAGGCTGCCCAGCTGCCCCAGGCCGAACACCTGCGACAGCACCGACAGCCCCACGCTCGTGCCCTGGGTCTTGGCGATGCGTGCGCGGGCATGCTCGCGCACCGCGTGCGCCATCTCGTGGCCCATCACCATCGCGGCCTCGTCGTCGGTGAGGGCCAGCTGGTTCAGGATGCCGGTGTAGAAGGCGATCTTGCCGCCCGGCATGCAGAAGGCGTTGATCTGCTTGCTGCCGATCAGGTTGACCTCCCAGCGCCAGCTGCGGGCCCGGTCGTTCCAGCGGTAGGTGTGCGGGATGAGGCGCAGGGCGATGGCACGCAGGCGCTGCACCTGGGGGTGGTTGTCCGGCCCCAAAGCGCGTTGCTCGCGGGCCTGGGCGACCAGCTTGGAATATTCCTGCGAGGAGGCCGCCTCGAGTTCGGCGGCGGGCACGAAGTTCTTCAGGCGCGAGCCGGAATCCACCTCCACCTGGGCCAGCGCGGGCGCGGCGGCCGCCGCCCCCGCCGCCCCGGCGGCGAGCAGGAAGCCCCGGCGCGAGGACCAGCGATGCGGCGAACGCGGGGCGTCCGGCGACACGTCGGACAGCGCTTGATAACAGGCGAGGCACATGCGGCAAATGATAATGACGCGAGCCCATGCCCACGTCAGACAACACCCTCAACCCCAAGCCCGACGCGGGCCGCCTCGCCGGCTGGATCGCCGCCCTGCGCGTCTACCTCGAACCCGCCTCCTGGCGCATGCTGCTGCTCGGGTTCTCCGCGGGCCTGCCGCTGCTGCTGGTGCTGGGCACCCTGAGCTTCCGCCTGCGCGAGGCGGGCATCGACCGCACCACCATCGGCTACCTCTCCTGGGTCGGCCTGGCCTACGGCTTCAAGTGGGCCTGGGCGCCGCTGGTGGACCGCCTGCCCCTGCCGCTGCTCACGCGCTGGCTGGGGCGGCGCCGCAGCTGGCTGCTGCTGTCGCAGGTGGCCATCGCCGCCGGCCTGGCGGGCATGGCCCTGAGCGACCCGAAGCTGCAGCTGCAGGCGGTGGTGGCCTGCGCCCTGGTGGTGGCCTTCGCCTCCGCCACGCAGGACATCGCGCTGGACGCCTTCCGCATCGAGTCGGCCGACGCCGACCGCCAGGCCGCCCTGGCCGCGGCGTACCAGACCGGCTACCGCCTGGCCATGATCTGGTCGGGCGCGGGCGTGCTGTGGCTGGCGGCGCGCGCCGAGGTGGCCAACGCCGCGGCCTACCAGCACGGCGCCTGGCAGGCCGCCTACCTGGTGATGGCCGCCTCGATGGCGGTGGGCGTGCTCACCGTGCTGCTCTCGCCCGAGCCGGCGCGCCGCGAGCTGCCGCCGGCGCGCAACCTGGCCGCCTTCCTGCGCGAGGCGGTGGTCGAGCCCCTCGCCGACTTCGTGCGCCGCTACCGCTGGCAGGCCGCCATCGTGCTGGCCCTGATCGCCGTCTACCGCATCTCCGACGTGGTCATGGGCATCATGGCCAACCCCTTCTACGTGGACATGGGCTACACGAAGGACGAGGTCGCCGCGGTCACCAAGGTCTACGGCGTCATCATGACCCTGGTGGGCGCCTTCGTCGGCGGCGTGCTCTCGCTGCGCCTGGGCGTGATGCGGGTGCTGATGCTGGGCGCCGTCCTGAGCGCGCTGACCAACCTGCTGTTCGCGTGGCTGGGTGCGCGCGGGCACGACGTGCAGGCCCTGGTGCTGGTGATCTCCGCCGACAACCTGGCCTCGGGCATCGCCTCGGCGGCCTTCATCGCCTACCTCTCCAGCCTCACCAACGTGAGCTACTCGGCGACGCAGTACGCGCTTTTCAGCTCCATCATGCTGCTGCTGCCGAAGTGGCTGGCGGGCTTTTCCGGCCAGTACGTGGACGCCTTCGGCTACGGCCCCTTCTTCCTGGCCACCGCGGGCCTGGGGCTGCCGGTGCTGCTGCTGGTGGCCCTGGCGGCGCGGGTGCACCCGCGGGGGTGAGCCGGGCCCGCCGCCGCGTTTACCGGCGGTTTACCGGGGCTTGATCCGGCGTGACACGGGCGCGGGCTACCATGGCCCCATGCAGCGCCTGCTGATGATCGAAGACGACGCCCGCCTCGCGGGCATGGTGCGTGAATACCTGGAGCGCAATGGCTTCGGCGTGGCCCATGCGGGCGACGGCGAGGCCGGTCTGGCGCGCATCCAGGACAGCGCGCCCGCCGACCTGCCCCACCTGGTCATCCTGGACCTGATGCTCCCCGGCATCGACGGCCTGGAGGTGTGCCGCCGCCTGCGCGCCCTGCCCGGTGCCGCCGGCCACGTGCCGGTGCTGATGCTCACCGCCAAGGGCGACCCGATGGACCGCATCGTCGGCCTGGAGCTGGGCGCCGACGATTACCTGCCCAAGCCCTTCGAGCCGCGCGAGCTGCTCGCCCGCATCCGCGCCGTGCTGCGCCGGCGCGGCGAGGCGGTGGCCGCGGCCCCGGCGGCGGCCGCGCCGCCCCTGCGTTTCGGCTCGCTGGAGATCGACCGCGACAGCCGCAGCGTCAGCGTCGCCGGCCAGCACCGCGAGCTCACGGCCTACCAGTTCGACCTGCTGCTGGTGCTGGCCGAGCGCGCCGGCCGGGTGCTCACGCGCGACCAGATCATGGAGGCGGTGCGCGGGCGCGAGCTGGAGGCCTTCGACCGCAGCATCGACGTGCACATGGGCCGCATCCGCGCGGCGATCGAGGCCGACGCCAAGAACCCCAAGCGCATCATCACCGTGCGCGGCGTGGGCTACATGTTCGCCAAGCAGCAGGACTGACCGCATGCGCATCCCGCTGTATCTGCGCATCTGGGGCGCCGTGGTCCTGGCCGTCGCGGTGCTGACCGCGGCCTTCGCCTGGCTGTGGCAGTCCACCGCCTACCAGCCGCGCCCGCGCGAGATCGTGATCCGCAGCGAGTCCGGCGAGGTGCTGGGCCAGGCCGTCGCGCGGCCGGCCTTCGTGCCGGGCCAGGGCATCGAGTTCGGGATGACGCTGAACGACGGCCGCCAGGTCGTCGTCCAGCTGCCGCCGCGCCCGCGCGGCCCCGGCGAGGGGCCGCCGCCGCTGCGTCCCTGGATGCGCGGCACCAGCGGCCTGCTGTGGATGCTGGGCCTGGTGGCGGTGGCGGTGGCCATCGGCACCTACCCGATCGTGCGGCGGCTCACGCAGCGCCTGGAGTCGCTGCGCGAGGGCGTCGAGCGCCTGGGCGGCGGCGAGCTGTCCGCCCGCGTCGACGAATCCGGCCACGACGAGGTGGCCTTCCTCGCACGCCGCTTCAACCAGGCGGCCGAACGCATCGAGCAGCTGGTGACCAGCCACAAGTCCCTGCTGGCGAACGCCTCGCACGAGCTGCGCTCGCCGCTGGCGCGCATCCGCATGGGCCTGGCCCTGCTGGAGGCCGACGGCAATGCGGCCTTGCGCGCCGAGATCGAGCGCAACGTGGACGAACTCGACCAGCTGGTCGACGAGATCCTGCTGGCCAGCCGCCTGGACGCGCGCAGCGCCGACGTGGGCACGCGGGAGCCGGTGGACCTCACCGGCCTGGCCGCCGAGGAATGCGCGCAGGTGGGCGCGGAGCTGGCGGCGTCCGAGCATGGCGCGCCGGTGGTGGTCGAGGGCGTGAGCCGGCTGCTGCGGCGGGTGGTGCGCAACCTGCTGGAGAACGCGCGCCGCTACAGCGACGGCGAGGTGACGGTGGAAGTGCGCCGCGACGGGCGGGACGCCGTGCTGCGCGTGTGCGACCGCGGCCCGGGCGTGCCGCCCGAGCAGCGCGAACGCATCTTCGAGCCCTTCTACCGCCTGCCCGGCGCGAGCGAGCGCGCCGGCGGCGTGGGGCTGGGGCTGTCGCTGGTGAAGTCCATCGTGCAGCGGCATGGCGGCAGCGTGCGCTGCGAGGACCATGCCGGCGGGCGCGGGGCGTGCTTCACGGTGCGGCTGCCCGCGGGGCGCTGAGCCCCGGCGGGCGGGGCGACGCCTCCCCGGCCGCCCCCGGCGGGGGCGGGAGAGGCCAGCGCGTCAGGCCTGCTCGTCGCGGATGCCGTTGCGCAGGATGCCGACGGCGTCGACCTCGATCTCCACCACGTCGCCCGGCTTCATGAACACCTGCGGGTTGCGCTTGTTGCCCACGCCGCCCGGGGTGCCGGTGACGATCACGTCGCCCGGCTCCAGCGGAATGAAGGTGGAGATGTAGGCGATCTGGCGCGGGATGCTGTGGATCATCATGTCCGTGGTGGCCTGCTGCATCACCTGGCCATTGAGGCGGGTGGTGAGCGTCATGCGCTGGCCCGGCGCGATCTCGTCGGCCGAGACCATCCAGGGGCCGAAGCCGCCGGTGCGCCAGAAGTTCTTGCCCGGGGTCCACTGCGAGGTGGCCACCTGCCAGTCGCGGATCGAGCCGTCGTTGTAGCAGCTGTAGCCGGCGATGTGGCTCCACGCATCGGCCTCGCTGATGCGGCGGCCGCCCTGTCCGATGACGATGGCGATCTCGCCCTCGTAGTCCAGGCGGTGCGACTCGGGCGGGCGCACGATGTCCTGGCCGTGGCCGACCTGCGAGGCCGGCATGCGCACGAACAGCGCGGGGCTCTCGGTGATCTCGCGGCCGGTCTCGCGCACGTGCTCGCCGTAGTTCAGGCCGACGCAGACGATCTTGCCGGGGTTGGGGATCACCGGCAGCAGCTCCAGCTGCGAGAGCTTGAGCGTGGGCTTGTTCGCCTGCGCCAGCTTCGCGGCCTCGGCCAGCAGGCCCTGGGCGATGGCGGCCTTCAGGTCGGGCGCCCGGGCGCCGAGCAGGGGAGCGAGGTCGACCACGTCGTCGGTGCCGATGACGGCGCCGTAGGAGGCGGCGCCCTGGTTCAGGAAGCTGATGAATTTCATGGTTCTTCGGGGTGGGTGGGAAAAGGAAAGGGGAACGGGGAGGACCTCAGGGCACGCGCGCGGTGATGTCCTGCGCGGCGCGCACCACCAGCGGCGCGAGCTTGCCCAGGTCGATCACCGCCATGCGCTGCACGGTGCTGACCAGCGAGATCGCGCCGAGGATGCGGCCATCGGCATGCACCAGCGGCACGCCCAGGGCGGCGAGGTTCGGCTCCAGCTCGCCGTTGGAGAAGTAGGAGCCGGCCTTGCGGATGGCGCTGTAGTACTTGCGGAAAGCCGTCCAATCCGTGGGCAGGCCGGCCGCGGCGATCTCGCGCGCATGGTGGTCGAACAGCCTGCGAAGCTGCGCCGGCGCGAAGCTGGCCAGGATCACTTTGGGCGCGGCGCCCAGGAACATGGGCCGGGGACGGCCGCGGCCGTAGCTGAGGCTGGCCGGCTGGTTGCCCGACTCGCGGTGCGTATCGAGCATCTGGTTGCCGTAAAGGCCGGTGATCACGCAATCGAGCCCGGTCTGCGCCACCAGTTCCTTCATGAACGGGATGCCGTGCTGCAGCACCGGATCGCCCACGCGGATCAGGTAGTCGAGCACCACGATGCGCGGGCCCAGCGAGTAGTGCGAGTCGGCGGTGCGTTGCAGGTAGCCCGCCTCGGAGAGCAGCCGCACGTAGCGGTAGCCGGTGGGCAGGGACACCTGCAGCGCGCTGGCGATGGCGTCGGCCGTCCAGGTGGGCTGCTGCTCGGAGAACAGGTCCAGCACGCCCAGCATGCGCACCAGGCTCGAATCGGATTTGTCGGTCACGGGATCTCAGTGGGGTTGCGGCTCGCGCGAGGGGATGCAGGCCGAGGCGGCCTCCAGCTCGCCGGGGTCCGACGCCAGGCCCGCGACATAGCGGTCCGGCCGCAGCACCACGGCCTGCGCGCCCTGCGCGTCCAGCCACTGCTGCAGCGCCGGGTCCTGCGCGGGCAGCACGGCGACCCCCGCATCCTGCCAGAGTTGGCGCAGCGCACCGGGCACGGCGTCGAGCAGCGCGGGCCGCGCGATCACCGCGAAGCGCGGGCCGGCCTCGCCGTCGAGGGCCTCGTCCAGCAGGCGGCCATCCGCGAGGCGCGGCTGCGGGAAGGGCCGGGCCACCGCGGCCTGCGCGCCCTGCCAGGCGCCGGGCCCCAGCCTCGGCGCGGGGAAGGTGAATTCCTCCGGCTCGCCGGCGCGGTAGCGGGCGTCGCGCGCGGCGGCGGCCTGCGGGTCGGTGGTCTGGATCACGTCGCCCAGGCGCACCGCCAGCGAGATGAAGGCGTGCACGTGCGGGCGGCGCTCGGCCTCGTAGGTGTCCAGCAGCTCGTCGCCGGCCTCGCCCCGGGCGACTGCGGCCAGCTTCCAGGCCAGGTTGGAGGCGTCGCGGATCGCGGCGCACATGCCCTGGCCCAGGAAGGGGGGCGTGAGGTGGGCGGCGTCGCCCGCGAGCATCAGCCGGCCGCGGCGCCAGCCCTGCGCGATCTGCGAGTGGAAGGTGTAGATGACGGCGCGCTCGATGTCGGCATGCGCCGGCGTCATCCAGCGGCCCACCAGCTTCCACAGCGTCTCGGGCTTGACCAGGTCGGCCTCGTCGTCGCCGGGCATGACCATGATCTCCCAGCGCCGGCGGCGGCCGGTGACGTTGCACCAGGTCATGGGCCGGGCGGGGTCGCAGTGCTGCACGGTGTGCTCGGGCAGGGCGGGCGCGCCGTCCTTGAGCTGCACGTCGAACACCAGCCAGGGCTGGCGCAGGCCGAGGTCCTCCATCGGCGAGCCGAGCGTGCGGCGCACCAGGGAGCGGGCGCCGTCGCAGCCCACCACCCAGCGCGCGCGGGCGGTGAAGGCGGGGCCGCCGGCGCGGTCGGTCACGGTGAGGGCCACCTGGTCGGCGTGTTCCTCGATCGCGGTGACCTCGGCGCGCAGGCGCACCTGCACCTTGGGGAAGCGGGCCACACCGTCACGCAGCACCTGCTCCAGCTCGGGCTGGTGGAAGTAGTAGTTGGTGGCGCAGCCATGCGGGCCGAGCGAGGCCGTGCCGCCGCGCACCATCAGGGTCTCGCCCCGGGCGTTGACGAAGTGCATGCCCTGCAGGCCGGGGCGGCTGATCGCCTCGACCCGGGCGCGCAGCCCCAGCGACTGGAAGACGCGCATCACCTCGCCGTCGAAGTGGATGGCGCGCGGCAGCGGGTAGATGCCGGCCTCGCGATCTAGCACCAGCACCGACAGGCCGGCCCGCCCCAGCAGGTTGGCCAGGGTGGCGCCCGCCGGGCCGTAGCCGATGAGGGCGACGTCGTACACGCGGTCGTCGGCGCCGGGCGTCATGCGTGCCCCATGCGGCGGGCCATCTCCGCCATCCACTCGGCACGGGGCTGGAAGCGCGGGCGGCTGCGGGCCAGCGCCTCGGCGCGGGCCAGGATGGCCTCGTCCGGCTGGTCCAGGTCGATCGGCTCGCGCAGCGGCTGCTCGCAGTACCAGGGCATGTCCATGAACACCTCGAGGCGGTTGCCCTCGGGGTCGCGGAAGTAGATGGAGACGGCGTTGCCGTGCGTGGCGCAGACCAGGTCGGTCACGTCCGGCTCGGCGGCGACGAGGCGCTTGACCTCGCGCAGCGTGGCCAGGTCCGGCACCCGCAGCGAGATCTGGTTGATCACGCTGAAGGACAGGTCGGCCGGCCGGCCCGAGGCCAGCACCACCTGGTGGTGCTCCGCGGGGTCACGACTGAGGAACACCAGCTGCACCGGCCCCAGGTCGCCCCGGTCGGTCTCGGTGAAGCACAGCACCTCCTTGTAGAAGCGGGCCATGCGCTCGATGTCGCGCACGTAGAAGCCCATGTGGCTGAAGGCCAGCGAGCCGGGTCGCCGGAGCAGGTCGCTCATGTTGTCTCCTCGTGAAAACGCCGCACGGGATGCGGCATGGATTTTTTCGAAAGTCTAGTTGAATTATCAGATTCTGACAATTCAAACGTGTTTTATGCATAATCAAATCCATTCCGCCGATCCTGCTCGCGGAATCCGAGATCAACAGCAACAGGAGACAAACCCATGCGCCGATCCCCTCGCCGCGGCCTGCTGGCCGCCCTCGCCGCCGTCGCGGCCCTGCCCTTCGCGCTGTCCGCGCAGGCCCAGGCCAACGACTACCCGAACAAGCCGATCCGCCTGATCGCGCCCTTCCCCACCGGCACCGGCCCCGACGCGAACACCCGCGAGATCGCGCAGGAGCTGACCAAGGTGCTGGGGCAGTCGGTGGTGGTGGAGAACCGCCCGGGCGCCTCGTCCATGATCGGCATGGAGGCCGCGGCCAAGTCCGCGCCCGACGGCTACACGCTGGTGATCGGCCCGACCTCGGCGATGTCGGTGGTGCCGCACCTGTACGCCAAGGTCCCCTACAACGCGGAGAAGGACTTCGCGCCGGTGAGCATCGTGGGCATGCTGAACACGGCCATGATCGCCAACGCCAGCCTGCCGCAGGCCACGGCCAGGGAGGTGATCGCGCGCCTGAAGTCGCAGCCTGGCAGCATCGTCGCTGCCACCTCCGGCGTGGGCAGCTACTCGCACCTGGCCGGCGAGTGGTTCGCGGCCGGCGCGGGCACCAAGATCACCTTCGTCCCGTACAACACCTCCAGCCCCTACGCCGACCTGGTGGCCGGCCAGGTGCAGCTGATGTTCGACGCCCTGCCCGCCGCCATCGGCAACGTCAAGGCCGGCAAGCTCAAGGTGCTGGCCATGACCGGCGCCACCCGCCACCCCAACTTCCCCGACGTGCCCACCTTCGCCGAGGCCGGCCTGCCCGCCAGCTACTCGCCCACCGCCTGGATCGGCCTGTTCGCGCCGGCCGGCACGCCCAAGCCCATCGTGGACAAGCTCGCCGCCGCGATGCAGAAGGCCACCACGCAGAACCCGGCGCTGCAGGAGAAGTGGCGCTCCTATGGCGGCGAGATGAAGGCCATGACGCCCGAGGCCTTCGCCGCCTTCCTGAAGCAGGACTCCAACCTCTGGGGCCAGGCGATCCGCGGCGCCGGCATCAAGCTGGACTGAAGTCACGATGGCGACGACCCCGCACCCCGCCCTGCAGGCCGAAGGCAAGCGCCTGGCGGCTATGCGCGCCAACGACACGCAGGCCCTGTCGGCGCTGCTGCATGAGGACGTGATCTACGTGCACTCCTCCGGCGGTACCGACAGCAAGGCCAGCGTGCTGGCCAACATCACCAGCGGCAAGCTGCGCTACCTGCAGGTGGACTTCGAGGACGTCGAGGCCCGCGACCTGGGCACCGCCGCCATCGTGACCGGACGCATGGTCGCCAAGGTGCACCGTGACGGCAAGGACCTGGACATCCGCAGTCAGTACATGACCGTATGGCAGGCCCGCGACCCGGCGCGCGATGATCCGGCCGGCGAGCCCTGGCGCCTGCGCGCGCACCAGGGCACGCCGCTGAAATAAGAACTGACAGGAGACACGATGACCCGATTGCCGACCCGGCGCCAGGCCCTGGGCCTGGGCGCCGCCAGCCTGGCCGGCCTGGCCAGCCTCCCCGCCTTCGCGCAAGCCGCGCCCTGGCGCCCCGACAAGCCGGTCCGCCTGCTGGTGGGCTTCGCGCCCGGCGGCAGCTCGGACACCGTGGCCCGCCTGCTCGCGCCCAAGCTGGGCGAGGCGCTGGGCCAGCCGGTGGTGGTGGAGAACCGCGCGGGCGCCGGCGGCGCGCTGGCCGCCGAGGCGGTGGCCAAGGCGCCCGGCGACGGCACCACCTGGCTGCTGGCGCCCAGCGGGCACTCGACGATGGCGGCGATGCGCAAGTCGCTGCCGTTCCGCGCGGTGGCGGACTTCGCCTGGACCTCCACCGTCACCACCTACCCGATGGTGATGGCCGTCCCGCCGAATTCCCCGATCCGCTCGATGGCGGACGTGATCGAGGCCGCGCGCAAGCGCCCCCTGAGCTTTTCCTCGGTGGGCGTGGGCACGGCCCACCACCTCCTGGGCGAGTGGATCAACGCCGAGCAGGGCATCCAGATGCTGCACGTGCCGTTCAAGGGCGGCACGGCGGCGGCCACCGAGGTGATGGCGGGCCGGGTCGACGTGCTGATCGAGACCATGACCGCCGCCCTGCCCTTCGTGCAGCAGGGCCAGCTGCGCGCGGTGGCGGTGAGCTCGGCGTCGCCGGTGGCGCTGCTGCCGGGGGTGCCGACCATGGGCGCGACGATCCCCTCGCTGCAGTACGAGTCCTGGCTGGGGGTGGCGCTGCCGGGCACCACGCCGGCGCCGGTGGTGAATGCGGTCAACGCCGCGATCCGCGGCGCGCTGGCCGACCCGGCGATCGCCAAGCGCCTGGCCGACCTCGGCGGCGGCGCCGCGCCCAGTACGCCGGAGGCCTTCAAGGCCCGCGTGGAGGGCGAGGTGGCGCGCTTCAACCGGGTGGTGGACTCGCGCCGCATCGAGCGCGAGTAAGGCCCGGCAAGGATCGCCGGGCAGAATGGGGGAATGCTGGCGGCCCGCGGGCCGGCCGGCAGCCCTCCCTTTTTTCCAACCCGCTCTCACGCTCTTTCTGACCATGAAGATCCAACGCATTGGCGTCATCGGCGCCGGAACCATGGGCAACGGCATCGCGCAGGTGTGCGCGCTGTCGGGCCTCGAAGTGACCCTGATCGACGTCTCGAAGGAGGCGCTGGACCGCGGCATGGCCACCATGTCCAACAGCCTGGACCGCCTGGTCAAGAAGGACAAGCTCACCGCCGCCGACAAGGACGCCGCCCTGGCCCGCGTACGCCCCACCGTGGCCTACGAGGACCTGCGCGACGTGCAGCTGGTGATCGAGGCCGCCACCGAGAACATCGCGCTGAAGCTGCGCATCCTCCAGCAGATCGAGGGCGTGGTCGGCGCCGACGCGGTGATCGCGAGCAACACCTCGTCGATCTCCATCACCCAGCTGGCCGCGGTGCTCAGGGCGCCGCAGCGTTGCGTGGGCATGCACTTCTTCAACCCGGTGCCGATGATGCAGCTGCTGGAGGTGATCCGCGGCCTGCAGACCGACGATGCGACGCACGCGCTGGCGGTGGCCTTCGCCGAGGCGGTGGGCAAGACGCCCATCACCGTGAAGAACAGCCCGGGCTTCGTGGTGAACCGCATCCTGTGCCCGATGCTGAACGAGGCCATCGTGGTGCTGCAGGAAGGCCTGGCCACGCCGGAGGAGATCGACGCCGGCATGAAGCTCGGGTGCAACCACCCGATCGGCCCGCTGGCGCTGGCCGACCTGGTCGGCCTGGACACGCTGCTGGCGGTGATGCAGGTGTTCCACGAGGGCTTCGGCGACCCGAAGTACCGCCCCGCCCCGCTGCTCAAGGAAATGGTCGACGCCGGCCGCCTGGGGCGCAAGAGCGGGCGCGGGTTCTACCAGTACTGAGCCACCGGCCCGGCCGTCATGGGGGTCAGGTGAGGCGCTGCATGGCCTTCGAGCGGGTGATCACCCCCCGCGTGAAGGCCTCGTGCTGCTCCTCGACCTTGTCGAGTTCGTAGAGGTAGTTGACCATGATGCCGGCCGACTGCTGCAGCCCCTTGCGGGAGAGGTCGGCGGCCCAGTTGATCTGGTGCAGGGTGGCGCCGTTGGCCAGGTGGAACTTGGCCACCGCGTCGCCGCCGCGCGTGGGGGTGTGCAGCGCCAGGTAGGCGGCGCACAGGTGCATCAGCGCGCGCTGCTCGCCCTCCCCGGCTTCATGGGGATGCCAGCCGGCCTTGAGCCGCTCGGCCCACTTGCGTTCGCGCAGGCCCAGGGACTGCAGGGCCTCGTCGAGCTTGCGGCGGCGGCCGCCGGCGGCGGCTTCCTCGGGCAGCGGCGCGCCCGCGTCCAGCCAGGCGGTGAAGCCGGGGATCGGCGAGAGCGTGGAATACAGCTTGAGGGACGGGATCTCCTCCAGCAGCTTCTGCGCCACCCGCTTGATCAGGAAGTTGCCCAGCGAGACGCCCTTGAGCCCCGGCTGGCAGTTGCTGATCGAATAGAAGATCGCCGCCTTGAAGGTCTTGCGCTCGCCCACCGGCGTCTTCTTGTCGATCAGCACGCCCACGCCGGTGGCCAGCGCCGGCACCAGGGCCACCTCCACGAAGATCAGCGGCTCGCCGGGCAGCTGCGGGTGGAAGAAGGCGAAGCAGCGGCGGTCCGGCTGCAGGCGGCGGCGCAGGTCGTCCCAGCCGTCGATGGCATGCACCGACTCGTGCTGGATGATCTTCTCCAGCAGCTGCGCGGGCGAGTTCCACGTGATCTGGTGCAGCTCCAGGAAGCCGGGGTTGAACCACGAGCTCAGGAGGTGGTGCATGTCCGCGTCGATGGCGGCGAAGGCGGGCCGCTCCTTCAGATGCCCGAGCAGCGCGCGCCGCATCCCGATCAGGGCGGCGGTGCCGCGCGGCGCGCGGTTGATCCGCCGCAGCAGCTCCTGCCGGCGCGGCTCGGCCACCGTGCACAGGGCGATCAGGTTCTTCGCGCTCGGGTCGGCGTGGTAGGCCTCGGCCACGGCCTTGACCTGCGCCGGGTCCGGGTTGAACTCGCTGGCCAGGAACTCGAAGAAGGCCAGGCGCTGCGCGGCGTCGAGCCGCTCGTAGTGGTCGATCAGCCGGGCCGCGATGCTCTGGGCATTGGCCTCGCCCAGCGCACTGATCAGGCGCTTGGCGGTCTGCCGGGTGGCGTCGAGCAGGCGGTCGCGGGTGAAGCGTTCGAACATCGCGGTCTCCGGCGGGTCGCGGGCCCGGGGGGCCTCAGAACAGGCCCTTGTACTGGTCGCGCAGCAGGTTCTTCTGCACCTTGCCCATGGTGTTGCGGGGCAGCTCGCCCACCACGAAGCAGCGCTTGGGAATCTTGAAGTTGGCCAGGCGGGACTTGAGGCTGGCGATCACCGCCTCCGGCGCCACGCGGGCCCCCGGCTTGGGAATGACCACCGCCACGCCGACCTCGCCGAAGTCCGGGTGCGGCACGCCCACCAGGGCGCTCTCGGCGACGCCGGGGATCTCGTTGATGTAGCCCTCGATCTCGGCGGGGTAGACGTTGTAGCCGCCGCTGATGATCAGGTCCTTGCTGCGCCCGACGATGCGCACGTAGCCGCGCTCGTCGACCAGGCCCACGTCGCCGGTCTTGAAGAAGCCGTCCTCGGTGAATTCCTCCTTCGTCTTCTCGGGCATGCGCCAGTAGCCGATGAAGACGTTGGGGCCCTTGACCTGGATGCCGCCGATCTCGCCAGTGGGCAGGTCGCGGCCGTCGTCGCCGCGCACGCGCAGCTGCACGCCCGGCAGGGGGAAGCCCACGGTGCCGCCTCGGCGCTCGGCCTGCCCGCCATGGCGCGGGTCCGCCGCGTAGGGGTTGGAGGTGAGCATCACCGTCTCGCTCATGCCGTAGCGCTCGAGGATGAAGTGGCCGGTGCGCTCGCGCCATTCGTTGAAGGTCTCGGGCAGCAGCGGCGCCGAGCCGGCGACGAACAGGCGCATGTTCGCGCAGGCCTGCTTCGTGAGGCCGGGCTCGGCGAGCAGGCGCACGTAGAGCGTGGGCACGCCCATGAAGACGGTGGCGCGCGGCAGCCAGGCCACCACCTGCTTCGGGTCGAACTTCGACATCCACAGCATCTTGCTGCCGCTGATGAGGGCGCCGTGGATGGCGACGAACAGGCCGTGCACGTGGAAGATGGGCAGCGCGTGGATCAACACGTCGCGGCCCTCGGCCGGCGTGCGCCAGCCCCAGTAGTCCTTCAGCGTGAGCGCGTTCGACAGCATGTTGCCGTGCGTGAGCATGGCGCCCTTGCTGCGGCCGGTGGTGCCGCTGGTGTAGAGGATGGCGGCGAGGTCGCCGGCCGCGCGCACGGCGGGCATGTGGTCGTCGGCGTGGCCCGCCGCGGCCTCCAGCAGGCTGCCGGTGCGGTCGTCGCCCAGCGTGAATACATGGGGCGTGCCGGCGGCGCGGGCGATCGGCTCGACCCAGGCCAGGTTGCCCGGGCTGCACACCACCACGGCGGGCTCGGCGTTGCCGATGAAGTACTCGATCTCGGCGCTCTGGTAGGCCGTGTTCAGCGGCAGGAACACATGGCCGGCGCGCAGCGTGGCCAGGTACAGCATCAGCGCCTCGACCGACTTGTCCACCTGCACCGCGATGCGGCTGCTGGCCGGCAAGGCGAGCGAGTCCAGCAGGTTGGCGATGCGGGCCGAGGCCTGGTCGAGGTCGCGCCAGCTGTAGGCGAGGCCCTGCTCGGTCTCGACCGCGATGGCCGACAGGTCGGCGGGGAAGGCGGCGCGAAGGGCGGTGAAGAGGTTGGAGTCCGTCATGGGGAAGGCTGGGGGGTCAGTCGAGCTTGGCGCCGGAGGCCTTCACGACCTGGCTCCACTTCTTCAGTTCGGCCTTGATGAAGGTGTCGAACTGCGGGCCGGCGAGGTTGGGGAAGTCGGCGCCCTGGGTGGCCCACACGGCCTTGGCCTCGTCCGTCAGGCAGGCCTTGCGGACTTCCTCGACGGCGCGCGCCTGCAGGTCGGCCGGGGTGCCCCGGGGCGCCCACAGGCCGTACCAGGTGGCGACCTGGTAGTCGGGCAGGCCCAGCTCGGCGGAGCAGGGCACGTCCGGGAAGGCGGCGCTGCGCTTGGTGCCGGAGACCATGAGCGCCTTCACCCGGCCCGCCTTGATGTGCGCGGCCGAGGAGCCGAGGCCGTCGAACATCATGTCCACGTTGCCGGCGATCAGGTCCTGCAGGGCGGGACCCGCGCCGCGGTAGGGGATGTGCGTGATGAAGGTCTTGGTCTGCAGCTTGAACAGCTCGCCGGCCAGGTGGTGCGAGGTCCCGCCGCCGGCCGAGCCGTAGTTCAGGCGGGCGGGGTTGCGGCGCACCAGGTCGATGAAGGCCTTGTAGTCGGGCACGTCGACCTTGCGCGGGTTGACCACCAGCACCTGCGGCACGCTGGCCACCAGGACCAGGGGCACCAGGTCGCGCTCCAGGTCGTAGTCCAGGCGCGGGTACATGAAGGGGGCGATGGTGTGGTGCACCGCGCCCATGAACAGGGTGTAGCCGTCGGGCGCGGCCTTCGCGGCCACGCCGGCGCCCAGGGTGCCGCCGGCGCCGCCGCGGTTGTCCACGATCAGCTGCTTGCCGGTGAGGCGCGAGAACTGCGCCGACAGCGGACGGGCGAAGGCATCGGTGCCGCCGCCGGCGGGGAACGGGACGATGAGCGTGACGGGCTTGGAGGGCCAGGCCGAGGCCTGGGCGAAGGCGCGGCCCGCCAGGGCGGTGGCGGCCAGGGCGAGCAGGCTGCGGCGGGGAAGTCGGGGCATGGAAATCTCCTCGGGTCGCGCTCGACACGGCGCGGATACGGTTGAGTCAATACCGCTTTGTATCGAGATTGGCGCCGCCCGCCCACGGGTGATTCCCTGGGCAGCCCGGGCCCGGACTCAGCAGAAGACCAGGGCGAGGTAGGCCGGGTCTTCCAGCAAGTTCAGCAGCACGTACTCGCTGGCGCGGTGCAGCCAGTACAGCCAGCCCTCGGGCAGCGGGGACTCAGGCATCGGCGGCCAGCGCCTGCACCACCCGCTCGGGTGCGATGTCCACCAGGCAGCGGTGGTGGCCCAGCGGGCACTCGCGCTCGAAACAGGGCGCGCAGTCGAGCGGCGGCTGGTAGGCCGCGTCCTGCTTGAGCCAGAGGACACGGGCGCGGTCGTTCAGCGGCGGCGTGTGCAGCGGGCTGGACGACCCGAACAGCGCCACCTGGTCGATGCCGAAGGCGGCAGCCACATGCATCAGCCCCGAGTCGTTGCTCACCATGGCGCGGGCGCCGGCGATGAGGGCGAAGGCCTCCATCAGCGAGGTCTTGCCGGCGAGGTTGAGGCAGCGGCCGGCCGGGGCCGCCTGCGCGATCTCGTCGCACAGGGCCGACTCCTTGCCGGAGCCGAGCAGCACCACCGGCGCATCGAGCAGGGTGGCGAGCCGGGCGTAGTGGGCGGCGGGCCAGCGCTTGGAGCCGCCGAACTCGGCGCCCGGGGAGAAGGTGTAGTAGCCGCGCGGCGCCAGGCCCTGGGCCTGCGCCGCCCGCGCGGCCTCGTCCCCGGCCAGCGACAGCTGCGGCCGGTCGGCCTCGATGCCGGCCTCGCCGGCGAGCGCCGAGTAGAAGGCCACCATGGGCGGCTTGCCCTTGGGGTTCTTCAGGCGGTGCGTGAGCAGGCCCACGCGCGCCTCGCCCAGGTAGCCGACCCGGCGCGGGATGCTGGCCAGGAACGGCAGCAGCGCGCTCTTGAGGGAGTTGGGCAGCACGTAGGCGCAGTCGAAGCGCCCCGCGAGCTCCTGCGCGATGCGGCGGCGCGCCTTGAACTGCAGGCCGCCGTGCTGGAAGGGGAATTCGATGACCTCGGCCACCTGCGGCATGGCGCGGTAGACGGGCGCCACCCAGGGCAGCGCGCCCACCGTGAGGCGCTCGCCGCGCGCCGCGAGGCGGCGCATCAGCGGCTCGGTCATGACCGCGTCGCCGATCCATTGCGGCGCAATGACCAGCGAGCGGGTCATGCGGGGTCAGTGGCCCGCGTGGAAGTGCTCGCCGTCCTTGAGCTTGTAGACGGTGCCGCAGTAGGCGCAGCGGGCCTCGCCGGTATGCGCCACGTCCAGGAACACGCGCGGGTGCGTGTTCCACAGCTTCATGCCGGCCACGGGGCTGGGGCAGAACACGCCGCCGTTGCCATTGAGGTCCTTGGCGAGGAGCTCGACGACGGCTTCCTTCTTGGGAGCGGGGGCAGTCATCGCGCGCGTCCTCAGACCTTGGTGAGCCAGTGGGCGTACTTGGGGTTGCGGCCGTTGACGATGTCGAAGAAGGCCGCCTGGATCTTCTCGGTGACCGGGCCACGCGAGCCGATGCCGATCGGCAGGCGATCGAGTTCGCGGATCGGGGTGACTTCCGCGGCGGTGCCGGTGAAGAAGGCCTCGTCGGCGATGTAGACCTCGTCGCGGGTGATGCGCTTCTGGATCACCTCGATGCCGAGGTCAGCGCAGATGTGCATGATCGTGTTGCGGGTGATGCCGTTGAGGGCGCCGGCGGACAGGTCGGGCGTGTAGACCTTGCCGTCCTTGACCACGAAGATGTTCTCGCCCGCGCCTTCGCTCACGAAGCCCGAGGTGTCCAGCAGCAGGGCCTCGTCGTAGCCGTCGTCCAGGGCTTCCATGTTGGCCAGGATGGAGTTCGAGTAGTTCGACACCGCCTTGGCCTGGGTCATCGTGATGTTCACGTGGTGGCGGCTGTAGCTGGAGGTCTTCACGCGGATGCCGCGCTTCATGCCCTCCTCGCCCAGGTAGGCGCCCCAGGCCCAGGCCGCGACCATCAGGTGGATCTTGTTGCCCTTGGGGCTGACGCCCAGCTTCTGCGAGCCGATCCAGACCAGGGGACGCAGGTAGCCGCTTTCCAGCTTGTTGGCGCGGACCACTTCCTTCTGCGCCTCGTTCACCTGCTCCTTGGTGAACGGGATCGTCATGCGCAGGATCTTGGCGCTGTTGAACAGTCGGTCGGTGTGCTCCTGCAGGCGGAAGATGGCGGGGCCATTGACCGTGTTGTAGGCGCGAACACCCTCGAAGGCGCCGCAGCCGTAGTGCAGGGTGTGGGTGAGGACGTGGATCTTGGCGTCGCGCCAGTCGACCAGTTCACCATCCATCCAGATCTTGCCGTCGCGGTCGGCCATGCTCGGAACAACGCTCATCTCTCGTCCTCGTGGGGTGTCAGGGGAAAACCAAAGAAACGATTTTAGTCCGCCGCTGGGCCGGCCCCTGTTTCCTCGGCGACGGGGCGCCAGAGCGTCCAGCGCACCAGCCGGCCCCCGCGGAATTCGCAGGTGACATGGGAGCCGCCCGGGTCCGTCCAGCGGAACACCTCGGGCTGCTCGTCGCGCGGCGACAGCTGCTCGCCCAGGCTGCGCGTGACGGCGATGACCTTCATCAGCGGCCAGCCGGTCTTGATCTTCACGTTCATCATCACCGCGCTGCCCACATAGCCCACCGGGCGGTCGGCGGCCTTCTTCAGGATATGCATCAGGCGGGTGAAGTGCAGGAGCACCCACATCACCAGGCCGCCGCCGGCGATGGCCAGGCCGGGCAGGCCGAAGGAGTTCCAGGCGGTGTAGAGGAGTGCTGCGGCCCCCAGGGGGACCATGATTCGTTGCCAGTTCATCGGACCGGATTGTCCGCGATCAGGCCAGCCCCCGGACGACCTCCATGGCCTCCTCGATGCGCTCCACCGGGTGGATGGCCAGGCCCTCCAGCTCGCGGGAGCCCTTCTTGGGCGCATTGGCCTTGGGCACCACGGCCACCGAGAACCCGAGCTTGGCCGCCTCGCGCAGGCGCTCCTGCCCGCGCGGCGCCGGCCGCACCTCGCCGGCCAGGCCGACCTCGCCGAAGGCGATGAAGCCCTTGGGCAGGGCGCGCCCGCGCAGCGAGGAGGTGATGGCCAGCATCACCGCCAGGTCGGCGGCCGGCTCGGAGATGCGCACGCCGCCCACCGCGTTGACGAAGACGTCCTGGTCGTAGCAGGCCACGCCGGCATGCCGGTGCAGCACCGCCAGCAGCATGGCCAGGCGGTCCCGCTCCAGGCCCACCGACAGCCGCCGCGGGCTGGGCCCGCCGGTGTCCACCAGCGCCTGGATCTCCACCAGCATCGGGCGCGTGCCCTCCAGCGTCACCAGCACGCAGCTGCCGGGAACCGGCTCGGTGTGCTGCGACAGGAAGATGGCGCTGGGGTTGGCCACGCCCTTGAGGCCCTTCTCGGTCATGGCGAAGACGCCGATCTCGTTGACCGCACCGAAGCGGTTCTTGATGGCGCGCACCAGGCGGAAGCTGGAGTGCGTGTCGCCCTCGAAGTACAGCACCGTGTCGACCATGTGCTCCAGCACGCGCGGGCCGGCCAGCGCGCCCTCCTTGGTCACGTGGCCCACCAGGACCACGGTGGTGCCGCTGGCCTTGGCCGCGCGCGTGAGGTGGGCGGCGCACTCGCGCACCTGGGCCACCGAGCCGGGGGCGGAGGTGAGCTGGTCGGAGTAGACGGTCTGGATGGAGTCGATGACGGCCACCGCGGGCCGGGCGGACTGCAGGGTGCCGAGGATCTTCTCCAGCTGGATCTCGGCCTGCACCTTCACCTGCGGGCTCTCCAGCCCCAGCCGCCGAGAGCGCAGGGCCACCTGGGCGCCGGACTCCTCGCCGGTCACGTACAGCGTGGGCACGCCGGCGCGCTCCAGCCCGTCCAGCGCCTGCAGCAGCAGGGTGGACTTGCCGATGCCGGGGTCGCCGCCAATGAGCACCACGCCGCCCTCGACGATGCCGCCCCCCAGCACGCGATCGAGCTCGTCGATGCCGGTGGGGGTGCGGGCGAAGTCGGTGGCCTCGATGTCGGCCAGCACGGTCACGGGCGCGGACTTCGCCAGGCCGGCGAAACGGTTCTTGCCGCCTGCCGCACCGCCCTCGGGCACCGACTCGATCAGGGTGTTCCAGGCTTCGCAATGCGGGCACTTGCCGAGCCAGCGCGGGCTGGTGCCGCCGCATTCGGAGCAGGTGTAGACGGTCTTTTCCTTGGCCATGAGGGCGGGAGCCTACCACCGCCCCCGGCGGCGCCGCGGCCGGCCCCGCGCCGCCGGGCGGGCGGCCGGTCAGCGCCAGCCGCGGGCCAGCTCGCGCACGACCTCGGCCGCCGGCACCGCGCGCGCCGCGGCCGCATGCTGGCCCGCCCACAGCGGCGAGAAATCCCCGCTGCCGGCCTTCTCGGCCCAGGCGCGCAGCGGCGCGATGGCGGCGGTGGCCAGCGGGAACTCGGGCGGCGCCTCGCCCAGCGGCCCCAGCTCGCGCATGACGCGGTTCACCATGCCGCGCGCCGGCCGGCCGGAGAACAGGCGGGTCAGCGCCGTGTGGCGCACCGCCTCGGACTGCAGCGCCGCCCGGTGCACCGGGCCGGTGGTGGCCTCGGGCGTCAGCAGGAAGGCCGTGCCGGCCTGCACGCCCGCCGCGCCCAGGGCGCGGGCGGCGGCCACGCCGGCCGCGTCCATGATCCCGCCGGCAGCGATCACCGGCACGCCGACCGCCGCCACCACCTGCGGCAGGAGCGCGAACGTCCCCATCTGGCGGGTCAGGTCGTGGTCCAGGAAGTGGCCGCGGTGGCCGCCGGCCTCCAGGCCCTGGGCGATCACCGCGTCGGCGCCGTGCTGCACCAGCCAGCGCGCCTCGTCCACCGTGGTGGCCGAGGACCACACCGTGGCGCCCCAGGCCTTCACCCGCGCCAGCATGCGTGGCTCGGGCAGCCCGAAATGGAAGCTCACCACGGGCGGGCGGAACCGCTCCAGCACCGCGAGCGCGGCCTCGTCGAAGGGGCGGCGGCCGGGGCCGGCGGGGATGCCGGCGGGGTCGATGCCGGCCTCGGCGTAGTACGGCGCCAGCGCCTGGCGCCAGCGGGCCTCGCGCGCCTCGTCGGGCACGGGCGGCTGGTGGCAGAAGAAGTTGACGTTGTACGGGCGGCCGGCAGCGGCCACCCGCTCGATGTCCTGCGCCAGCGCCTCGGGCGTGAGCATGGCCGCGGGCAGCGCGCCGAGCCCGCCGGCCTCGCCGACGGCCAGCGCCAGCGCGGCGCCCTGCGAGCCCGCCATGGGCGCCTGGAGGATGGGAAGCGGCAGGCCGCGCAGGCCCGGCAGGGAGAGGAGGTCGGCCATGCGCGGATTCTGGCGCACCGGCCGAAGGCTCGGGCGGCCAGGCGGGCGCGGCGCATCCGGCGCCGCGGGTGCGGCCGGGGCGTTGGCCGACGCCCACAGTCAGGGACTTTCCCTGTGGCGGCGCAGCAAAACCCGCTGTCTACTACGCGACTGCCTTTTTTCCGTTCCATGAGCCAGGACCCTCCCCGCAAGTTCCGATCCGCCACCGTCCACCAGGGCCTGCTGCGCGCCAGCGCGCGCAGCTTCCTGCACGCGCTGGGCCAGGACGACGACGACATCGCCCGCCCCCACATCGGCGTCTTCCACACCGGCGGCGAGATGAGCCCCTGCAACGCCAACCTGCGGGACCAGGCGCAGCACGCCAAGACCGGCATCTACGCCGCCGGCGGCATGCCGCACGAGTGCCCGGTGATGTCCGTCTCCGACGGCCTGACGATGGCGCACTCGGGCATGCGCTTCTCGCTGATCTCGCGCGAGCTGATCGCCGACAGCGTGGAGGCCTCCACCCGCGGCCACCAGTGGGACGGCATCTTCGCCATCGGCGCCTGCGACAAGAACCTGCCGGGCCTGATGATGGGGATCGTGCGCTGCAACGTGCCCGGCGTCTTCGTGCACGGCGGCGCCGCCCTCCCCGGCCGCCACCGCGGCCAGGACGTGAACCCGGTCCACCCCTACGAGACCATCGGCCAGGTCATCGCCGGCCAGGCCACGCAGGCCGACCTCGACGCCGTCACCCACGCCTGCCTGCCCACCGCCGGCGCCTGCGCCGGCCAGTTCACCGCCAACACCATGGGCATGGTCTCCGAGGCCCTGGGCCTGGCGCCCCTGGGCTCCTCGATGGTGCCCGCCGTCTTCAGCGAGCGCGCACCGATGCTGCGGCGCGCCGCCCGCACCCTGATGCGTGCGGTGATGGGCGAGGCCCCGCTGCCGCGCGACATCGTCACCCGCAAGGCCCTGGAGAACGCCTGCGCCATCGTCTCGGCCACCGGCGGCTCGACCAACTCGGCGCTGCACATCCCCGCCATCGCGCACGAGGCGGGCATCCGCTTCCACCTCGACGACGTGGCCGAGGTCTTCGCGCGCACGCCCCTGATCGGCGACCTCAGCCCCGGCGGGCGCTTCCATGCCCGCGACGTGCACGAGATCGGCGGCGCGCAGGTCCTGCTGCGCGAGCTGCTGCGCGGCGGCTACCTGCATGGCGACACGCTCACCCTCACCGGCCGCACCCTGGCCGAGGAACTCGAGGGCGCGAACCCGCCCGACGGCGAAGTGGTGCGCGCCCTGGAGAACGCGCGCTCCCGCGACGGCGGCCTCACCGTCCTCAAGGGCAACCTCTGCCCCGACGGCGCGCTGCTCAAGACCGCGGGCCTGGCCACCCTGGCGCACCGCGGCCCGGCCCGCGTGTTCGAGTGCGAGGAAGAGGCCCAGGCCGCGGTGCAGGCCCGCAATTACCAGGCCGGCGATGTCATCGTGATCCGCAACGAGGGCCCGCGCGGCAGCCCCGGCATGCGCGAGATGCTCGGCATCACCGCGCTGCTCTATGGCCAGGGCATGGGCGACAAGGTCGCCCTGCTCACGGACGGCCGCTTCTCCGGCGCCACCCGCGGCCTGTGCATCGGCTACGCCGGGCCCGAGGCGGCCGACGGCGGCCCGATCGCGGCGCTGCGCGACGGCGACCTGGTCGAGATCGATGCGCGCCCCGGTGCGCGCAGCATCCGCGTGGACCTCACGCCCGAGCAGATCGCCGCCCGCCTCGCCGAGCGCACGCCGCGCCCGGCGCCGCGCGGCGGGCTGCTCGAGAAATACGCCGCCACCGTGCGCCCCGGCCACCAGGGCGCGGTGACGCATTCCGGCGGCGTGACCTGGCTGCGCGACGAGTCCTGAACCCTGTCCCAGAGACACCCGAGATACCCCGCCATCAACCCCGAGAGGAGACTCCCATGACCCATGCATCCACCACCCGCCGCCAGCTGCTGCAGGCCGCCGGCGCCTCGGCCTTCCTCGGCGCCATCGGCCAGCAGGCCTGGGCCCAGGCCGCGGGCGCGCCCTTCGAGCTGGCGAAGATCGTCACCGGCTTCGCCGCCGGCGGCACCTCCGACACCACCTGCCGCCGCGTGGCCCAGGCCATGACCGTCGCCGGCGGCTATGCCAAGTCGGTCGTCGTCGAGAACAAGACCGGCGCGGGCGGCCAGATCGCCGTGACCACCGTGAAGGACGCGCGCCCCGACGGCCAGACCATCCTGCAGACGCCGACCTCGATCCTCACGATCTACCCGCACATCTACAAGAAGCTGCCCTATGACCCGCTGGCCGACGTCACCCCGGTGACCCTGGCCTGCGTGTTCGACTTCGGCTTCGCCGTCGGCCCCGCCGTGCCGGCCAGCGTCAGGACCGTGCCCGAGTACCTGGCCTGGGCCAAGGCCAACCCCACCGGCGCCAACTTCGGCTCGCCCGCCGCCGGCTCGACGCCGCACTTCGTGGGCACCCTCCTGGGCAAGAGCGCCAACGTGGACCTCAAGCACGTGGCCTACCGCGGTACGCAGCCCGCCATGCTGGACCTGCTGGCCGGCAACATCGCCGCCGTCTCCGGCCCCATCGGCGACATCACCCAGCACCTGGCCTCGGGCAAGGTCCGCATCCTGGGCACCTCGGGCACCAAGCGCAGCCGCTTCGCCCCGGACGTGCCCACCTTCACCGAGCAGGGCATCCGGGACGCCACGCACAGCGAGTGGTTCGCCTTCTTCCTGCCGGCCAAGGCCCCGGCGGACCTCGTCAACCGCCTGAACGCCGCGATGAAGGCCGCCCTGGCCACCAAGGAGGTGGTGGACGGCATGGCCACCTTCGGCCTGGAGGCCATGTCCTCCACGCCCGCCGAGCTGGTCGACCTCCTCAAGCGCGACACCGCCAAGTGGGCGCCCATCGTGAAGGCCATCGGCTTCACCGCCGAGAGCTGATCGGGCGGACCGAGCCGGTCGCGCCGCGGCGACCGGGAGGCCCGCCCTCCCGGCGCGCACCGGATTTCCCGGCGAGGGCCGCGCGCCCTCGCACCGAGGACACAATCACCCCATGAAAGTCTGCATCTACGGCGCCGGTGCCATCGGCGGATGGATCGGCGCACGCCTGGCCCGGGCCGACTGCGCCGTGAGCGTGGTGGCGCGCGGCGCGACCCTGGAGGCCCTGCGCGCGCAGGGCCTGCGCCTGGCCTCGGGCGGCGAGACCCTCGCCGTGCCGGTGCAGGCCAGCGAGGACCCGGCCGACCTCGGCCCGCAGGACCTGGTGGTGGTGGCCGTGAAGGCCCCCGCCATGGCCGCCGTGGCCCGGCGCATCGCGCCGCTGCTGGGGCCGGACACCCTCGTGCTCACCGCCATGAACGGCGTGCCCTGGTGGTTCTTCGAGGGCTTCGGCGGCGCGCTGGCCGGCGCGCGGCTGGAGTCGGTGGACCCGGGCGGCGAGATCGCCCGCCACATCCCGGCGCGGCACGTGGTCGGCTGCGTGGTGCACGCGAGCTGCTCGCTGCGCGAGCCGGGCTTCGTGCAGCACCACTTCGGCAACGGCCTGATCGTGGGCGAGCCCTCGGGCGAGAAGACCGGCCGCGTGCAGGAACTCGCCGCGCTGCTGCAGCGCGCTGGCTTCGAGGCCACGCTGTCCGAGCAGATCCAGAAGGACGCCTGGTACAAGCTGTGGGGCAACATGACGGTGAACCCCGTCAGCGCCATCACCGGCGCCACCACCGACCGCATCATGGCCGACCCGCTGGTGCGTGACTTCATCTCCCGCGCCATGCTGGAGGCGCGCGAGATCGGCGCGCGCATCGGCATCCCGATCACGCAGGCGCCGGAGGACCGGCACGAGGTGACGAAGAAGCTGGGCGCCTTCAAGACCTCGATGCTGCAGGACGTGGAGGCCGGCCGCCCGGTCGAACTCGACGCCCTGGTCTCGGTGGTGCGCGAGATCGGCCAGCGCACCGGCGTGCCCACGCCCACCATCGACGCGCTGCTGGGCCTGGCGCGCCTGCACGCGCAGGTGCGCGGCCTGTACTGAATGGCGGATCCCGCCCGCGCCCCCCGAGCGTTGGGCGGCGCCGCCTTCGCGACGCTGCTGCTGATCGCGGTGCTGATGGGGGCGAACCACGTCGCCGCGCGCATCGCCTTCAACGCCGGAGCCGACGTGGCCACGGCCGTCGCGCTTCGCAGCAGCGTGACGACCGCCGTCCTGGTGGCGGTGATGGCGCTGCAGGGCGTGCGTCCCCGCTTCAGCACGCGCCACAAGCGCGCCCTGCCCCTCATCGGGCTCCTCATCGGAATTCAGAGCCTGTGCCTGTATTCCTCGGTGGCCCGGCTGCCGGTGGCCCTGGCGCTGCTGGCCTTCAACACCTACCCCATGGCGGCCGCCTTCTGGGCCTGGGCCCTTTACCGCAAGCCGCCCGAGCGGCCGATGCTGGTGGCGATGCCGGTGATCCTGGCGGGCCTGGCGCTGGCGCTGGATGTCTCAGGCGCCGCCTCCGGGCTGGGCGCGGGCGGCCACTGGGCGCGCATCGGCGCCGGCGTGGCCTTCGCGCTCGCGGCGTCCGCGGTGTTCGGCCTGGCGCTGGTGGTGACCCAGCACGCCGCGGGCGACGTGGACGGCCGCGTGCGCACCGCCACCACCATGGCCATGGCCACCCTGGTGGGCCTGGGCATGGTGGCCTCGCAGGGCGGCTTCCACTTCCCGCAGACGCCCGCGGGCTGGGGCGGCCTGGCGGCGCTCACGGTGCTCTATGGCACCGGCATCACGCTGCTGTTCACCGCGCTGCCGCGGCTGGGGGTGGTGGGCAATTCGCCCATCATGAACGTGGAGCCGGTCTGCGCCCTGGTGCTGGCCTGGGTCCTGCTGGACCAGGCCATCGCGCCGATGCAGCTGGCCGGCGCCGCGATCGTGGTGGGCGCGGTGATGGCGCTGGGGATGCGCAGGCGCTGAGGCCCTGGGACGCAGCGGCAGCGCGCGGCGCAGGCCGGGCGCCGCGCGCTCAGACCATCCGCTGGCGCTGCGTGCCCAGCGGGCCCGCGCTGAGGGTCATCACGTCGCCGCGGCGCAGGAACACGGGCTGGGGCTTCATGCCCAGGCCCACGCCCTGCGGCGTGCCGGTGATGACCACGTCCCCCGGCAGCAGCGTCATGAAGGTGCTCAGGTAAGCAATGATCTCGGCCACCGGGAAGATCATGTCGGCGGTGCTGCTTTGCTGGCGCACTTCGCCGTTGACCTTCAGCTCCAGCGGGATGGACTGCGGGTCCGGCAGTTCGTCCGCCGTCACCAGCCAGGGGCCGATGGGGCCGAAGCCGTCGAAGCTCTTGCCCTTGCCCCACTGGCCGCCGCGCTTGATCTGCCAGTCACGCTCGGAGACGTCGTTGGCCAGGCAGTAGCCGGCCACGTGCGACAGCGCGTTCTCGCGCGAGACGCGCTGCGCCCGGGTGCCGATGACGAAGCCCAGCTCGATCTCCCAGTCGCAGGCCTCGGAGCCGGGCGGCAGGGTGATGTCGTCATCGGGGCCGGCCAGCGAGGTGAGCGCCTTGTTGAAGACGACCGGCTCCTTGGGGATCTCCAGGCCCGCCTCGATGGCGTGCTGCCGGTAGTTCAGGCCGATGCAGACGAACTGCCGCGGCGCCGCCACCGGCATGCCCAGTCGCGTGCCGGCGGGCACCAGGGGCATGCGTCGCAGGTCGATGGCGGCCAGGGCCTGCAGCTTCTCGGGGGCCATCCACTCGGGGGTGAAGTCCGGGACCAGCAGGGACAGGTCGCGCGCCTGGCCGTCGGCGTCGAGGGCGCCGGGGCGTTCCTGGCCCGCGGGGCCGTGTCGAAGCAGTTTCATGTCATTCCTTGGAGGTTGCGGTGGAAAGGGGCGCAGGCCGCAGGGCCATGCGGATCACGCGCTCGCGGATCCGCCAGCCCCGCGCCGTGCGAGCGAAGCGGTCGTGGTACTCGACGACGGCGGGAAGCCCCGCCATTGTGGCCACGGCATCGTCCGGCCCCGCACGCGAGCCCTGGAAGAACAGGGCGTAGCTGGCGCCGCGGGCCTCGTCGGCCGACACCGGCTCGACGAGGAAATTGGTGCAGACGTGGCGCGTCTCAACGCCGGCCGGCCGGCCCTCGAGGAACGCGGCCAGCGCGGCACGGCCCGTGGTCACGGCGCCCATGCGGTCGAGGACGCCGTCCTCGGTGAAGAGATCCAGCACCTGCGCGTAGCGGCGGGCGTCGATGTGGTTGGCGAAGGCGACGCCCAGGCGGACGCAGGCGGCTTCGTCGTCCGCGCTGAAGGACGATGCGCGAGCGGACATCGGCGCCTCACGCCATGAGCGAGCCGCGCACCGGGGATACCGGCAGCTGCACGCGGCGGGGCAGGATGTCGGAAGCCGGCACGCCGTCGCGCAGCCGGGCCACCATCTCGTCGGGGTCGAACTCGACGCCGATCGGGTTGGCCTCGAAGTGCGGGCCGTGCATGAAGGCGTTGGCGTCGTCGTTCGTGCCGAAGCAGTCGGCCTGGAACTCCATCTGGTTGCCGTCCGGGTCGGCGTAGTAGAGGGAGATGGTGATGCCGTGGTGGATGCACCAGTACGGCAGGATGCCCTTGGCCTTGAGCTCCAGGTACTTGTCCATCAGCTCCTGCAGGCCGCGGTAGCCATAGGCCACATGGTCCATGCCCGGCTCGCCGCGCGGCGTGCGGGCCTGCGACTCGCCCTTGATGATGCCCATGTTGAGGAGGGCGATGCGGTGGTGTTCCTCGTCGTACGTGACGAAGGCGATCACCGGGCTCTGGTATTGCACCTTGCCGCCGAACACCGTGAAGTACCACTGCAGCATCTGCTCGAAGCGGTAGGTGCGGAAGACGACATGGGCAAAGGTCTTGGGACGGATCGTCATGGTCTGGGTCTCCTGGCGTGTCACTCGACGGAAATCCGGGCGCGCTTGACCGTCTCGGCGAAGCGGGCGCTGTCGGCCTCGGCGGTGCGGGCGATGTCGGCGGGCAGGGCCGACCAGCCCTCGAAGCCGACGGTGGCGAAGCGCTCCTTCACGTCCGCCTCGCCCTGGGCCGCGACCACGCTGGCGTGGATGCGGTCCACCACCGCCTTGGGCATGCCGCGCGGGCCGTACAGCGCCACCCAGGACTTGAGCTCGAAGCTGCCCATGCCGGCCGTCTCGCTGACGGTGGGCACGTCGGTGAATCCGGCCAGGCGCCTCGGGCCGGCGTAGGCCAGCAGGCGGACCTTCTTCGCGCGGTACAGGCCGCCCACGGTGGCGGCGGAGCCGAAGGCCCAGTCCACCTCGCCGGCGGCGACCGCGGTGTACAGCTGCGGGATTTCCTTGAACGGGATGTGGCGCATCTGGGTAGCCGTGGTGTTTTCGACCATGGCCGAGCCCACGTGGGCGACGCTGCCGATGCCCCAGCTGCCATAGGTGACCTGATTGGGCGTGGCCTTGGCGGCGGCGACCAGGTCGGCGAAGGTCTTGTAGGGGGAGTTGGCGCCGACCACCACGAAAAAGTTGGCGGTGTACAGCGGGGCCACCGGCTCGAAGTCCTTCACCGGGTCGAAGGGCATCTGCTTGTACAGGTGCGGCTGCAGGGCCACGGTGGCCACGTCGACCAGCAGCAGGTTGTAGCCGTCGGGGGCGGTGCGCTTGACCTCGCCGACGGACAGCCAGCCGTTGGCGCCGGGCTTGTTGTCCACGGTGAACTGCTGCCCCCAGGCGCGGGAGACCTTCTCGCCGACATGGCGCACCACCGCGTCGGGGCCGCTGCCCGCCGAGAACGGCAGGACGACGCGGACCGCCTTGGCGGGGAAGGCCGGCGCGGTCTGCGCGGTCTGCGCCTGCAGGCCGGGGGCGGCGAGGAAGGCCAGGCCCAGGGCGGTGGCACCCAGGACGCGGCGGCGTTGGAACGGCTTCATGGTGTTGTCTCCTTCGTTGTTGTCGGTCGTGGTCACTGTCACTGTCACTGTCGCTGTCGTCGTCGTCATTGCAGCCCGGGAGCGGCCTCAGGGTCGCCCCCGGGCCGGGGCCGCGGGGATGAAGGGGTTGCCCTGCCCCGCGACCTGCTCGAACACGGCCACCGAGGCATGGGGCCAGGCATCGCCGCGCCAGGCCACGTGCTGGTCCGGCCGCACCAGCGTGAAGCGGGTCGGGTACAGCGCGGGGAAGGCGGGCTCGTTCGGCTGGAGCACCACCAGCGGGACGCCGGCGCGGCGGGCCTGCAGGCGCGCCTCCTCGATGGCGGCCGAGGGCGCGTCCTTGTGCGCCAGCAGGGTGAAGCCCGGGCCGAAGTGGTCGTACAGCGAGCTGCCGTCATGCAGCCACGCGTGCGGCGCGAGCGAGCCGGGCCGCGAGGTCGGCACGTAGTTGACGAAGTCGTGCCCGGGCGCCGGCGTGCCGTCGGGCACGATCACCGGCGAGTGCTCGTAGCGGTAGCCGAGCATCACGCCCAGCGTGGTGAACTCGCGCATCTTGGCCTCCTGGATGCGCGCGCCCACGGACCGGCGCAGCGCGGCGCCCTCGGGCGTGGCGTCGTCCAGGCCGTCCTTCCACAGCTGGTTGCCCAGCATGGCGTGGTTGGCGACGGCCTCGTCCAGCACCATCTCGTGCACCGGCCGGCGCTCCTGCTCGTAGCTGTCCAGGAGCTGCGCGCCGCCCCAGCCCTGGAGCACGGCGGCGAGCTTCCAGCCCAGGTCCACGCCGTCGCACACGCCCATGTTCATGCCGTAGCCGCCGAAGGGCGGGTGCAGGTGGCAGGCGTCGCCGGCGAGGAAGACGCGGCGGTCGCGGTAGGCGGTGCCGAGGAAGCGGCTGGCGACCCATTCGTCCGTGGAGAGCACCTCGTAGGGCCGGTCGATGCCGGTGGCCTGGCGGATCAGGGCCGGGGCGTCGGCGGGGTCGAGCTTCCAGCCCTCCTTGACGCCGGTGGGCATGAAGAACCAGGTGTCGCCGCGGTCCATGGGGCCGACCAGGCTGGGCGCGTCGCCATTGACCTGCCAGTACATGATGGCCGGGCCGTGGGCATGGGCCTGCGCCAGGCCGGGGGCGCGGAACACCACGTTGTAGTTGCGGGACAGGCCGTAGGTGCCCTCCAGCCGTGCGCCGATGGCCTCGCGCACGGTGCTGCGCGCGCCGTCGGCGCCCACCAGGAACGCGGCCTGGACCGCCTGCTCGGTGCCGGCGCGCAGGTCGCGCACCACGGCGCGCACGCCCTGCGCGTCCTGGGTGAACGACAGCAGCTCGGTATTGAACCGCAGCTCCACGCCGGGCAGGGACTGCGCGTGCGCCCGCATCACCTCCTCGACGGTGTACTGCGGCACCCACTGCGAGTGCTCGGAGTACAGGGGGTTGCGCCCGGGGCCGCAGTACAGCGCGTTCTCGAAGCGCGTGAGCAGGTGGCCGGCCAGGCGGGTGCAGAACACCACGTTCGAGGGGTAGTCCACGCCCAGGGGCGAGGCGGCCTTGAGGGTGTCGGCGATGCCCCAGCGGCGGAAATGCTCGCGGGTGCGCACGTTGGTGGTCTTGGCGCGCGGGGCATAGCCGACGCGGTCGTTGCGCTCGACCACCAGGCAGGGCACCCCCCGGTGCCCCAGCTCGATCGCCAGCGCCAGCCCCACCGGCCCGCCGCCCACGATCAGGACGCGGGGCGTGGCCTTGTCGTTGTTCACGGTGTCGTCTCCTGCGTTTCTCGTTGCGGCCCGGGCAGCGCCTGGCCCCGGGAATGGTTCGGGATAGTAGGGAGGCGCACGTGATGCTGGAAGATGCAAAATTCAGGAGGGTGATGCATTTGCCTGATCACCCAAGCCACCGCCATGAAGATCAATGCCATCCGGGATTTCCTGGCCGTCGCCGAGCGCGGCGGGCTGCGCGCCGCGGCGCGGCAGCTGAATGCCTCGCAGCCGGCGATCAGCCGCAGCATCCAGGAGCTCGAGCGCGAGCTGGGGGTGGTGCTGTTCGAGCGCAGCCAGGCGGGGATCAAGCTGACGCCGATGGGGCAGGTGTTCCTGCGCCGCGCCGCGGCCATGCGCAACGAGATGCGCCTGGCGCAGGAGGAGCTGGACCAGCTGCGCGGCGAGACGCACGGGCACCTGACGGTGGCCCTGTCCAGCGTGCCGCACATCGCGCTGCTGCCCGGGGCGCTGCGGCCGTTCCGCCTGCGCTACCCGAACGTGCAGGTGGACATCATCGACGCGGTCTACCCCACGATCGAGCAGGACCTGAAGGAAAGCCGCATCGACTGCTACATCGGGCCCGCGCCCGACGCGGTCTCGCCCGACCTGGCCAAGGAGACGCTGTTCGAGAACACGCGCCTGATCGTCGGCCGCCGCGGCCACCCGCTGGCGCAGGCCCGCTCGCTGCGGGAGCTGGCGAACGCCGAGTGGATCACGACCTCGATCACCCACGTGGCCGAGGAGGAGCTGGGCCCGCTGTTCGCCGCCAACGGCCTGCCGCCGCCGCGGCTGGTGATGCAGGGCCACTCGGCCCTCACCTTCCTGGTGGCCCTGGTCAACTCCGACCTGCTGATGATGCTGCCCGCGCAGTGGACGCAGTCACCGCTGCTGAAGGACCATGTGCAGCCGATCCACGTGCGCGAGCCCCTGCCCGCGCCCCCGGTCAGCCTGGTGCGGCGCGGCGGCCTGCCGCTGACGCCGGCCGCCGAGTACTTCTGCGACATGATGCGGCGGGAGATCGGGCACATGGGCGCAGGCGCCGCATCGCCCGGCGACACCGCTAGCGCCGCCGATAGCCCGCCGCCGGTTCATGCAGGCTCTGCGCCGGGGCGTCGGCCGACGGGTCGATCCGCTCGATGATCCCGTCACGGCTCACGACGAGGGCCGTGCCCGTGCGCAATGCGAGCTCACGCGCGGCGTAGGCGGCGCGGCGCAGGGCAGCGGGTGACAGCCGCAGGTCCTCGTCACGGGCCGACTCGATCGGAAGGAGATTCGTACGCTTCATGGTTTCTCGCCCCAGTCGATGAGGACCGGCTCAATCCCCGAATTGTCGTAGCGGGCCCAGGCGTCCACAAGCGGCGCATAGGCCGCGCGAAAATTGCGCAGTCCCGCGGCAAAGCGACGACGGATCACGGCCGGCGCGACGTCGTGGCCGCCCTGCCGGACCCGTTGCGCGACGCGCTCGATGGCCTCCTGCGGACTGTCAAGGCCCAGGAAGATCAGCTTCACGCGGTAGCCCGCGGCCTGCCATCGGGGGATCTGCCGCAGGTAGCCCCGGCCAGCCAGCGTGGTCTCGAATGCAAAGCTGGAGCGTTGGGTGAAATGCCGTTCGAGCTCGAGGAGCATCAGCCGTGCGGCCTGGACGGCGACGGCCTCCGGCGCAAAGGGCGACAGGCCAGCGGCGATCAGGTCTGCGTTGACGAAAACGGGGCAGCCGGCCTCATGCGGAAGGAATTCACGCGCGAAAGTCGTCTTCCCTGCGCCATTGGGTCCGGCAATGATGATGACGCGCAGCGGGTCGACCATCACCGGCTCCGCGCGTGCTCAGTCCGCCACCTTCGCCACTCGCGCCACCGCCACCGCGCACATCAGCTCGTACCCCACCGTGCCCGCGGCCCGGGCCACCTCATCGATCGGCAGCACCGTGCCGCGCGTGGCGCGGCCCCACAGCGTGACCTCGCTGCCGAAGCCGGCGTCGGGCACCGGCGTGAGGTCCACCGCGACCATGTCCATGCTCACGCGGCCCAGCGTGCGGGTGCGCACGCCGTCGACCAGCACCGGCGTGCCGGTGCCGCAGTGGCGCGGGTAGCCATCGGCATAGCCCACCGCCGCCACGCCCACGCGCATCGGCCCCTCGGCGACGAAGGACGAGCCGTAGCCCACGCTGTCGCCCGCCTGCAGGCGCTGCACGCCGATCAGGCGGGTGGACAGGGTCAGGGTGGGCGCGAGGCCCCAGTGTGCGATGTCGTGGTCGGGGAAGTCGGGCGAGCTGCCGTACAGCGCGATGCCCGGGCGCACCCAGTCGGCGCGCACCGCCGGGTCCTCGCCGAAGCGCAGGGCCGCGGCGCTGTTGGCCAGGCTGCGCTCGCCCGGCAGGTCGCGCGTGGCCTCGGTGAAGGCCTGCATCTGGTGGGCGATGCCGCGGGCGGTGTCGGCATCGCTGAAGTGCGTCATCAGCGAGATCTCGTCCACCTGCGGCAGCGCGTTCAGCCGCGCCCAGGCGGTGCGCAGCGCCTGCGGCGCGAAGCCCAGGCGGTTCATGCCCGAGTTCATCTTGAGGAAGACGCGGTGCGGCACATGCGTCTTGTGCACCGCCAGCATGTCGATCTGCTCCTCGCAGTGCACCGCATGCCACAGCCCCAGGCGCGAGCACAGCTCCAGGTCGCGCGTCTCGAACACGCCCTCGAGCAGCAGCACCGGGCCGCGCCAGCCGAGCGCGCGCACGCGCTGCGCCTCGGCCAGGTCCAGCAGCGCGAAGCCGTCGGCCCCACGCAATCCTTCGTATGCACGCTCGATGCCGTGGCCGTACGCATCGGCCTTGACCACGGCCCAGACACGCGCATCCGGTGCGGCCTGCCGCACGCGCGCAAGGTTGTGGCGCAGGGCCTCGGTGTGGATGGTGGCCTGGATGGGACGGGGCATGGGACGGTGGCAACGCTGGCTTTCGCGGGGATTGTGGCACCACCCTGCGTGATATAACCCAGCGTCAATTTTGGAGACAGGCAACCCGCCGCGCGTCGCACCCCTGCACGCGCGGCCGCATCACGAATGAAGCGCGGCTTTTACACCATCATGTCGGCGCAGTTCTTCAGCTCGCTGGCCGACAACGCATTGTTCGTGACCGCGGTGGAACTGCTCAAGTCCGGCGGCGCGCCCGAGTGGCAGCGCGCGGCGCTCGTGCCGATGTTCGCCCTGTTCTACGTGGTGCTCGCGCCCTTCGTGGGCGCCTTCGCGGACGCACTCCCCAAGGGCAAGGTCATGTTCATCAGCAACGCCATCAAGGTGGTGGGCTGCCTGATGATGCTGTTCGGCTCGCACCCGCTGCTGTCGTACGCGGTGGTGGGCCTGGGCGCCGCGGCCTACTCGCCGGCCAAGTACGGCATCCTCACCGAGCTGCTGCCGCCCTCCCAGCTGGTCAAGGCCAATGGCTGGATCGAGGGCCTGACCATCGCCTCCATCATCCTGGGCATCCTGCTCGGGGGCCAGCTGGTGGGCCATGCGGTCTCGAGCCAGCTGCTGGCGCTGGACTTCCCCCTCATCGCCACCGGCGTCGACACCCCGCCCGAGGCCGCCATCGCGCTGCTGATCTTCGTCTACGGCCTGGCCGCGTGGTTCAACACCCGCATACCGGACACCGGCGTCGAGATGCGCCCCATCCCGCCGAACCCGCTGGCCCTGGTGCCGGACTTCTGGACCTGCAACACCCGCCTGTGGCGCGACAAGCTGGGCCAGATCTCGCTGGCCACCACCACCCTGTTCTGGGGCGTCTCGGGCAACCTGCGCTACATCATCCTGGCCTGGAGCGCGGTGGCCCTGGGCTACGGCACCACCCAGGCCTCGGCCCTCACCGGGGTGGTGGCCCTGGGCACCGCCATCGGCGCGGTCGCCGCCTCCATGCGCATGCGCCTGGACATGGCCACCAGCGTGATGCCCCTGGGCATCGGCATGGGCCTGCTGGTGATCCTCATGAACTTCATCAGCAACGTCTGGGCCGCCGCCCCGTTCCTGATCCTGCTGGGCGCGCTCGGCGGCTTCCTGGTGGTGCCGATGAACGCGCTGCTGCAGCACCGCGGCCACAACCTCATGGGCGCGGGCCGCTCCATCGCCGTGCAGAACTTCAACGAGCAGGCCTGCATCCTGGGCCTGGGCGCGCTGTACAGCCTGTCCACCGGCATCGGGCTGTCGGCCTTCGGCGCCATCACCGGCTTCGGCCTGATCGTCGCCGGCGCGATGTACGTGATCCAGCGCTGGCACGCCAGCAACCTCGTCAAGCACAAGGACGAGGTCGACCACCTGCTGGAGATCGCGCGCCACGACAACATGCACGGCAGCTGAGGCCTGTGCACGGCATCAACCGCCAGGCGGCGGGCGCGGCGCTGGCGCTGGTCGCCAACGCCTTCGTCTGGGGCATCTCCTGGTGGCCGTTCCGCGAGCTGCAGGCGCGCGGCCTGCACCCGCTGTGGGCCACCGCCGGCGTCTACCTGCTGTCCCTCGCCGTCCTGCTCGCCTGGCGCCCGCGCGCGCTGCGCGAGGCGGTGGGCCACCCCTCGGCCTGGGTGCTGGGCGCGGTGGCCGGCCTGACCAACGTGGGGTTCAACTGGGGCGTGTCCATCGGCGACGTGGTGCGGGTGGTGCTGCTGTTCTACCTGATGCCCGCCTGGTCCATCGTGCTGGCCTGGCCCCTGATCGGCGAGAAACCCACCCCGGTGGCGGTGGCGCGCCTGGCGCTGGCCCTGGCCGGCGTGGTCGTGGTGCTGGACCCGGCCGGCCACGGCGGCCTACCCCTGCCCGCCAGCCTGGCCGACTGGCTCGGCCTGGGCGCGGGCCTGTGCTTCGCCATCACCAACCTGATGCTGCGGCGCATGGAGCAGGTGCCGGCGCCCTCGCGCGTGCTGGCCATGTTCGCCGGCGGCGCCCTCCTGTCCGCGCTCACCGCCCTGGCCGGCGGGATGCTGGGTGCCGTGGCCGCGCCGCGCCTGGGCCTGGACGGCGTGCCGCTGGCGGCGGTCCTGGCCCTGGCCTTCCTGCTCGGGAACGTGGCCTTGCAGTACGGCGCCACGCGCCTGCCGGCGCAGGCCACCGCGCTGATCATGCTGTCCGAGGTGGTGTTCGCCAGCGTCTCCTCGGTCGCCCTGGGCGCGGCCGACCTCACGCCGGGCGTGCTCGCCGGCGGCGCCCTGATCCTCGCCGCGGCCATCTGGTCGGCCTGGCCCGCGCGCGCGCCGGCCGCCGCACAATCGGCCGATGGACCCCACGCCGATGACCACCGCCCATGACTTCGAGGCCCGCCGCATCGACGGCACGCCCTGGCCGCTGTCGCAGCACCGCGGCCAGGTGCTGCTGGTGGTGAACACCGCCAGCGCCTGCGGCTTCACGCCCCAGTTCGCCGGGCTGGAGGCCCTGCACCGGCAGTACGGCCCGCGCGGGCTGGCGGTGCTCGGCTTCCCCTGCAACCAGTTCGGCGCGCAGGACCCGGGCAGCAACGCCGAGATCGGCGCGTTCTGCCAGGCGAACTACGGCGTGAGCTTTCCCATGATGGAGCGGGTCGAGGTCAAGGGCCCCGGGGCCCACCCCCTGTACCGGTGGCTCACCGCGCAGGCGCCGGGCCTGCTGGGGACGCGCGCGATCAAGTGGAACTTCACCAAGTTCCTGGTCGGGCGCGATGGCCGCGTGATCCGCCGCTACGCGCCGCTGGCCAAGCCCGGCTCGCTGGCGCGCGACATCGAGGCGGCCCTGGCGCGCTGAGGGCCGCCAGTGCGCGCCGTCAGCCGACCTCGTTAGACTCCACCCCGACTTCCGAACGACCGCTGCGACCATGACCGACACCGTCCGCAAGCCCATGACGCTCCACCGCCTGCGCGAGATGCACGCCGCCGGGGAGAAGATCGCCATGCTGACCTGCTATGACGCCACCTTCGCGCACGTCCTCGACGATGCCGGCGTCGACTGCCTCCTGATCGGCGACTCCCTGGGCATGGTGCTCCAGGGCCATGCCTCCACCGTGCCGGTGCAGCTGTCCGACATGGCCTACCACGTGGCCTGCGTGGCGCGCGGCGCGCGCCAGGGCTGGATCATCGGCGACCTGCCCTATGGCAGCTACCAGCAATCCAACGCGCAGGCCATCGCCAGCGCCACGGCGCTGATGCAGGCCGGCGCGCACATGGTCAAGCTCGAAGGCGCCGGCTGGACGGCCGAGACCATCCGCTTCCTCGTGGAGCGCGGCATCCCGGTGTGCGCCCACCTGGGCCTGACCCCGCAGTACGTGCACGCCCTGGGCGGCTACCGCATCCAGGGCCGCGACGACGCGGCCGCCGCCACGCTGGTGCGGCATGCGCGCGAGGTGCGCGATGCCGGCGCCTCGATGCTGGTGCTGGAGCTCATTCCCTCCGCGGTCGGCGCGCAGGTCACGCAGGCCATCGACATCCCCACCATCGGCATCGGCGCCGGCCCCGACACCAGCGGCCAGGTGCTGGTGCTGCACGACATGCTGGGACTGAACCACGGCCGCCTGCCACGCTTCGTGCGCAACTTCATGGACGGCTCGCCCAGCATCCCCGCGGCCATCAAGGCGTATGTCGACGCCGTGAAGTCGGGCACGTTCCCGCAGCCGCAGGTCCACACCTACTGATTTCCGCATGAAGATCGTCCACACCATCGGCGAGCTGCGCGCCGCGCTCGCCGGGGCGCAGCGCCCCGCCTTCGTGCCCACCATGGGCAACCTGCATGACGGCCACCTGGCCCTGGTGCGCCAGGCCCGCACGCTGGGCGACGTGGTCGTCGCCAGCATCTTCGTCAACCGCCTGCAGTTCCTGCCGCACGAGGACTTCGACCGCTACCCGCGCACCCTGGACGCCGACTGCGCCAAGCTCGCGCCGGCCGGCTGCGACATCGTCTTCGCCCCCTCCGAGCAGGACCTGTACCCCGAGCCCCAGGGCTACAAGGTGCACCCGCCCACCGAGGTCGCCGACATCCTCGAGGGCGAGTTCCGCCCCGGCTTCTTCGTCGGCGTGAGCACGGTGGTCATGAAGCTGTTCGGGTGCGTGCAGCCGAAGTACGCCTGCTTCGGCAAGAAGGACTACCAGCAGCTGATGGTCATTCGCGGCCTGGTGCGGCAGTTCGCGCTGCCCATCGAGATCGTCGCGGGCGAAACGCTGCGCGCCGACGACGGCCTGGCCCTGTCCTCGCGCAACATGTACCTCTCGCCCCCGGAGCGCCAGGAGGCGGTGCAGCTGTCGCTGGCGCTGAAGGCGCTGGCCGCCCAGGTGAAGTCCGGCCGCCGCGACTTCGCCGCAATGGAGCGCGAGGCCCTGGACGCCCTGCGCGCGCGCGGCTGGCAGCCGGACTACCTCACCGTGCGCCGCCAGCACGACCTGCAGGCCCCGCAGGGCGAGGAGCCCCTGGTCGCCCTCGGCGCGGCCAGGCTGGGTGCCACGCGCCTGATCGACAACCTCGAGATCGCCTGACGCCGCGGGCTCACCCCGGCGCCCGGGCGCGCCGGCGGCCCGTTCCCAGCCCGCGCAGCGTCTGCGCCGCGCTGCGCAGGAAGCTGTCCAGCGCCGGGCGGGCATGCGCCGGATTCCACACCAGCAGCGCCGGCGCAGGCGCCGCAGGCCCCGCGAAGCGCACGAAGCGCACGCCCTCCACGCGCGACTGCGCGATCGAGCGGGGCACCAGCGACACCCCCAGGCCCTGGGCCACCATCGCCACGATGGTGAGCCACTGGCGCGCCGCATGCACGGTGCGCGGGTGGATGCCCGCGCGGCTGAAGATGGCGATGACGTTGTCGTAGTTGGCCGGCGAGACCTCGCGCGAGAACATCACGAAGCTCTCGTCCCGCAGCGCCTGCAGGTCGACCACCCGCGCGCCGCTGCGCGGGTGGGTGGCGGGCAGGGCCACCACGAACTCGTCGGGCACCAGCGGCAGCGACTGCAGCTGCGGCGGCACCGACGGGGCATTGATGAAGCCGGCGTCGAGGCGGCCATGCAGCAGGTCCTGCAGCTGCTCGGCGGTGGACATCTCGCGCAGCACCACGTCGATGCCCGGCATCTCGTGGCTGAAGGCCTGCACGATGGCGGGCACGTCCCGGTAGACCAGGGAGCCGGTCGTGCCCACGTCGAGCCGGCCGCTGATGCCCCCGGCCACCGCCTGGGCGATGCTGCCCGCGCGGGCCACGCGGTCCAGGATCTGCTGTGCCTCGACGAGGAAGGCGGTGCCGGCCGGCGTGAGCGCGACATGCTTGCTGTTTCGCAGCAGCAACTGCACGCCCAGCGCCTCCTCCAGGGACTTGATGGCTGAACTCAGGGGCGGCTGCGTGATGGACAGCCGCTGGGCCGCCCGGCCGAAGTGCAGCTCCTCGGCGAGTACGACGAAATAACGCAGGAAATGCAGCTTCATCCCGGGAACCTCAAGGATTCGAGAAAAGAATCATACGAGCCAAAAAATGAATTGGACGGGAATCGTCACCCCGGCCACGATGTCTCGCCCGGACTCACATAACCACAGACCGCCTCCAGGAGACTCGCATGACGTTCATCACCCGCGCCCTCGGCGCCGCCGCCCTCGCCGCCTCCGCGGCCGCCATGGCGCAGGCCCCCGCCTACCCCACCGCCCCGATCACGATGGTGGTGCCCTTCGCCGCCGGCAGCGGCACCGACGCGGTGGCCCGCATCGTCGCCAAGCGGCTGGGCGAGCGGCTCAAGCAGCCGGTGCTCGTCGACAACAAGGCCGGCGCCAGCGCCCAGATCGGCGCGCAGTTCGTCGCCAAGGCCAAACCCGACGGCTACACGCTGTTCATGACGACGAACACCTCGCACTCGGCCAACCCGGCGCTGTTCACCAACCTGAAGTACGACCCGATCAAGGACTTCACGCCGGTGGTGCGCGTGGGCGAGCTGCCCTTCGCGCTGTTGGTCAACGCCTCGCACCCGGCCAAGACCCTCCAGGAGTTCATCGGCATCGCGAAGGCCCAGCCCGGCAAGCTGTCGTACGCCACGCCGAACAGCACCTCGCTGGTGGCCTCGGAGACCATCAAGCGCATCGCCGGCATCGACGTGCTGGGCGTCCCCTACAAGTCCAGCCCGCAGGCGCTCACCGACCTGGCGGGCGGGCAGGTGCAGATGTACGTGGCCGACCTCGGCTCGAGCATGGGCATGATCAAGGGCGGCAACGTGCGCGCCCTGGCCGTGACCACCCGCGCGCCGCTCAAGAGCCTGCCCGGCGTGCCGCCGGTGGCCAGCGCCGTGCCCGGCTTCGACCTCACCTCCTGGAACGGCATCTTCGGCCCCGCCGGCCTGCCCAAGCCGGTGGTGGACCGCCTCAACGCCGAGGTGCTGCAGGTACTCGCCGAGAAGGAGGTGCAGGACCAGCTGAGCCAGCTCGGCTTCGAGGTCTGGCCCAGCAAGACGCCCGAGGAATTCACCAAGTACGTGGCCGACCAGCTCGCGAACTGGACGGACCTGATCAAGCGCGCCGGCATCCGGCCCGAGTGAGCATGCAGCCTGCCGACTCCCGCCCGGCGCGCACCGGCCCCCTGGCCGGCGTGCGCATCCTCGACCTCACCTCGGTGATCATGGGGCCCTTCGCCACCCAGATCCTGGCCCAGCTCGGGGCCGAGGTGATCAAGGTCGAATCTCCCGACGGCGACAACATGCGCCATGTCGGGCCGATGAACCATCCCGGCATGGGCCACATCTTCCTGCACGCCAACGCGGGCAAGAAGAGCGTGGTGCTGGACCTCAAGCAGGCGCAGGGGCGCGAAGCCGCCCTGCGCCTGGCCGAGGGCTGCGACGTCTTCATCACCAACGTGCGGCCGCTGGCCATGGCCCGCCTCGGCCTGGGCTACGAGGCGATGCGGCAGCGCAACGGGCGCCTCATCTACGTGAGCTGCTGCGGCTTCGACCCCGAGGGCCCCGACGCCGCCCGCCCGGCCTATGACGACCTGATCCAGGGCGCCACCGGCGTGCCCTGGCTGATGCAGCAGTACGGAGCGCCCGAGCCGGGCTACGCGCCGACCACGCTGTCGGACCGGGTCACCGGCCTGCACGCAGTCTACGCCGTCACGGCGGCCCTCTATGCCCGCAGCCAGACCGGCCTGGGCCAGGAGGTGGTGGTGCCGATGTTCGAGGCCATGTCGCAGTTCATCCTGGGCGACCACATGGCCGGCCTGAGCTTCGAGCCGCCGCGCGGCGAGCCGGGGTACGCCCGCCTGCTCACGCGCCACCGCAAGCCCTACGCCACGCGCGACGGCATGCTGTGCGTCCTGATCTACAACGACAAGCACTGGCGCAGCTTCTTCGCCGCGATCGGCGAGGGCGACGGCCTGGGCGCCGACCCGCGCTTCGCCACGCACGGCGCGCGCGCCGCGAACATCGACGCGGTGTACGCCGAGGTCGCCCGGATCATGCGCACCCGCACCACCGCCGAATGGCGCGCGCTGCTGGATGCCGCCGACGTGCCGAACATGCCGATGAACAGCCCCGCCGACCTGCTGGCGAACCCCCAGCTGCGCGCCACCGGCTTCGTGCACGACACGGTGCACCCGACCGAGGGCCCGCTGCACACGCTGGCCCACCCCACGCGCTGGTCGGCCACGCCGCCCGAGCGCCGCTTCGCGCCGGCCCCGCGCCTGGGCGAACACACCCTCGAGGTGCTGCGCGAGGCGGGCTACTCCGACAACGACCTGCGGGCCCTGGCCGACCAGGGCGCCTGCATGGCCGCCGCCTGACCCCTTCCTCCTTCCCGTCCTCCCATGAAACCCAAGTACCTGGTCCGCGCCGCGGACGTTCCCGGCTACCACCCCGCCAACCACGACCACACCACCAACCAGCGCCTGATCGGCCCCGAGACCGTCGGCGCGCGCCACATGGAAGTGGTGCTGGGCACCCTGCACAAGGGCGGCGGCGCCCTGCCCCATGCCCACCCCGGGCTGGAGCAGGCCTGCTACCTGCTGGAAGGCACGGCCCATGTCGAAGTGGCCGGCGAGTCGTTCGAGATGGTGCCGGGCGACACCTGCTTCTTCCCCGCGGACGCCCTGCACGTCTTCACCGTCACCAGCGACACGCCGGTGAAGCTGCTCGTGATCTACAGCCCGCCCTACGGCGAATCGCCGGACAAGGTCGTCCGCCCCCAGTGACCGCGAGCGAGGCCCCGACATGAATTTCCACTGGACGCCCGAGCAGGAGCAGATCCGCGAGGCCATCGAGAAGGCCTGCGCGCCCTTCGACGCCGACTACTGGCTGCGCAAGGACCGCGAAGGCGGCTTCCCGCACGACTTCCACCGCGCGCTGGCCGATGCCGGCTGGCTCGGCATCGCCATGCCCGAGGCCTACGGCGGCGCCGGCCTGGGCATCAGCGAGGCGGCGCTGATGATGCACACCATCGCGGCGACCGGCGCCGGCCTGTCCGGCGCCTCGGCGGTGCACATGAACATCTTCGGCCTGCACCCGGTCGTCGTATTCGGCACCGAGGAACAGAAGCAGCGCTGGCTGCCGCCCCTCATCGCCGGCCAGGACAAGGCCTGCTTCGGCGTCACCGAGCCGAACACCGGCCTGAACACCCTCAAGCTCAAGACCCGCGCGGTGCGCGAGGGTGACCACTACGTGGTGCATGGCCAGAAGGTCTGGATCAGCACCGCGCAGGTGGCCAACAAGATCCTGCTGCTGGCACGCACCACGCCGGTGGAGGAATGCCAGGGCACCGAGGGCCTGAGCCTGTTCTACACGGACCTGGACCGCGCCACCGTCGAAGTGCGCGAGATCGAGAAGCTCGGGCGCAAGTGCGTGGACTCCAACCAGGTCTTCATCGACGGCCTGCGCATCCCGGTGGAGGACCGCGTGGGCGAGGAAGGCAAGGGCTTCAGCTACATCCTGCACGGGCTGAACCCCGAGCGCATCCTGATCGCCTCGGAAGCCATCGGCCTGGGCCGCGCCGCGCTGCGCCGCGCGGCCAACTACGCCACCGAGCGCGAGGTCTTCGGCCGCCCGATCGGCAAGAACCAGGCGATCCAGCACCCGCTGGCCAAGTCGTGGATGGAGCTGGAGGCGGCGCACCTGATGGTGCAGAAGGCGGCCTGGCTCTATGACCAGGGCCTGCCCTGCGGCGCGGAGGCCAACAGCGCCAAGTACCTCGCCGCGGAAGCCTGCTACGGCGCCTGCGAGAACGCGATCTTCACCCACGGCGGCATGGGCTACGCCAAGGAATACCACGTGGAGCGCTACCTGCGCGAAGCCTGGATCCCGCGGCTGGCGCCGGTCAGCCCGCAGTTGATCCTGTGCTTCATCGCGGAGAAGGCCCTGGGCCTGCCCAAGTCGTACTGACCCGGACGGCGGCCTGCGGCATCGGCGGGCCGTCAGCGGATCGAGGCACGGACCTTCTCGATCTCGTCGCGGCAGACCTTGACCGTCGCCTGCTCGCAGGAGGCGGCTTCCAGCGCCACCTCCTGGATGATCTTCTGCTCCTGCGGCGAGGTCAGGCGACGTCGGCCGGCGTGGCCGAATAGGACAGCGTGTACAGGCCCCTGGCCGCCCCGGGCGCGGCGCCCTGCGCCTGCAGCGCGGCGTCGGACAGCTCGCCGGCCGCCAGGGCGCGCAGGGCCTCGAGGTCGTAGCCGGTGGCGATGAAGACCCAGTCCGCCGTGCCGTCCCCGCCGCGGATCTTCTGCTCGGTGGTCTGCGCGATCGCCGGCGTCTCGTGGCGCAGCAGGTGGCCGCCGACGCAGCCGGGGCGGTCCGCCAGCGCGGCGCCCAGCGCGCCGAGCGCGCCGCGCAGCGCGCCGTCACGCCCCGCGGCCGGCGACAGCCGCACGGTGAGCGCGTGGCGCGCGGTGTGGCTGCCCGCCGATTCCAGCACCCGGCACTGGCTGCGGACCATGTGGCGGTGGTGCGGCATCATGCGCGTGGACCAGGGCGTGGGCGCATTCAGGCGCGCCTGGTAGGCGGGCGAGGAGAGGACCTCGTAGGCCTCCAGCTCGTACACCTGGAAGACGCCCTCGCCGCCATCGGCGCTGGCCCAGCGCGTGGCGCGCCGGAACCCGGGGATGCCCAGGCGCTCGCGGAAGTGCTCGTGCGAATGCCAGTCCTCGAACTCGGCGCGCATCTCCGGCGCCATGTCCCACCACATCGCCAGGGCGGCGGTTCCCATCAACGCCATGCCGGTGCCTCCGGCGCGGCGGGTGCGCGCATCACGATCATGTCCATGTCTCCTGCGCCCGCCTGTGTCCGGGGCGTCCCGGCCCATCATGCCAAAAAATCTGAACGTCCCCCGACGGCGCCGGCCTCGCGCAGGTCGCCACCGAGGCCTTGCTGAAGATGCTGGCCGACCCCCGCACGCGCGGCTACAGCGTGGTCCAGGACACCCAGGCGCACGGCATGAGCTCGATGGCGGCGCCGGTGCGCAGGGGCGACGGCCTGGTGCTGGCGGGCCTGGACCCGGGGCCGCTCCCGTTCGACGTCGCCACCGGCGCCTTGCGCGCGCTGTGACGGGTGGAGCCGGCATCGAGCGACAACCGCCTCAACGACGGCCGCTGCGGCGCTGGCCGGCCGGGTCAGCGCCGGCGCGCGGCGTCCGCCGGGGCCGCCACCGGCTCGATGAACAGGATGCGCGCGATCTGGTGGCGGTTGCGCGCCAGGTCGGCGAGGGTGTAGCGGTCCAGCACCGCGTAGAAGGCCTCGAGGGCCTCGCGCAGCACGCCGCGCAGGCGGCAGGCCGGCTCGATCGCGCAGCGGAGCTCCTCGCCGAAGCACTCGGCCACTTCGTCCCCGCCCTCGGTCGCCCGGACCACCGCGCCGACCCCGATCTCCCCGGGCGCCAGGCCCAGCTCGATCCCGCCGCCCTTGCCGCGCACGGTGGCCAGCCACCCCTGCCGGCCGAGGAAGTGCACCACCTTCACCAGGTGGTTCTCGGACACGTCGAACGCCTGCGCGATCCGGGCGATGGTCGCCCGCTGCCCGGGCTGCGCCGCCAGGTAGATCAGGACGCGCAGGCTGTAGTCGGTGAAGGCGGAGAGTTTCATGGCCGCAGGCGGGGTCTCGATCGGGCGAGCTTACCGTCGCCGCCTGCCCCGGGCCGGCCGGCTCGGCGCGTCACCCGCGCAGGCCCTCGCCGTGCCGGCGCACCGCCTCGACGATGTGGTCGAACACCAGCCGCACCCGCGCCGGCACCGGCCCGCGCTGCGGCCGGTACACGTAGACGCCCCAGGGCGGCGGCGCCAGCTGCGGCAGCAGGCTCACCAGCCGCCCCGCCCGCAGCAGCGGCGCGCACAGGTAGTCCGGCACCTGGCCGATGGCGGCGCCCGCGAGGATGGCGCCGAGCTCGGCGTCCGGGTCGTCGGTGAGGAAGGTGCGCGCGCCGGGCGTGAACTGGCGCCCGCCCTCGAAGTGCCAGGGCCAGGTGCGGCCGGTGTTGGGGTCGAGCAGCGCCGTCACCGGCAGGTCCGCCAGGTCCTCGAGCCGGCGCGGGGCGCGGATGCGCGCCAGCAGTCCCGGCGTGGCGACCAGGCAGAACGCCACCTCGCCGGCCTTGCGCGCGACGAAGCGGTTGTCCCGCAGGAAGCCGATGCGCACGCCGACGTCGATCTGCTCGTCGACCACATCGGCGAAGGCATCGGACAGCAGCACGTCCAGCGCCAGCCCGGGCTGCGTGGCCGACAGCCCGCCCAGCGCCGGCACCACGCAGACCCGCCCCAGCACCCGCGGCGCGGTGATGCGCACGCGCCCGGTGAAGGCGGTGGCGGCGTCCTGCGCCGCCGGGTGGAACAGCGCCTCCGCCTCCGACAGCAGGGACCGCGCCCGCACCGCCAGCTGCTCGCCGAAGGCGGTGATGCGCACCTGCCGCGTGCTGCGGTGGAACAGCAGCTCGCCGAAATGCGCCTCCAGCTCCTGGATGGAGCGGGTCACCGACTGCGGCGAGGTGCCCAGGCGCGCGGCCGCCTCGCGGAAGCTGCCGCCCTCGGCGGCGGCCTGGAAGATGCGCAGGAGTTCGAGGTGGTTTTGCAAGCAGGACGGCGCCGATTGTTCCAGTCGGCGGAATTCTAAAGTCCCCTTTCTTCCATTTACAGCCAGCCGCCGGTGACCGACCATCCCGGGCTTGCGCGGGCGCGAGGCCCGCACCGACCCCCGACCCGAGAAGAGGACACGACCATGAAGACCCGAGCCGCCGTCGCCTGGAAAGCCGGCCAGCCCCTGACCATCGAGACCGTCGACCTGGACGGCCCGCGCGCCGGCGAGGTGCTGGTGGAGGTCAAGGCCACCGGCATCTGCCACACCGACTGGTACACCCTGTCCGGCGCGGACCCCGAGGGCCTGTTCCCCGCCATCCTGGGCCACGAGGGCGCGGGCGTGGTGGTGGACGTGGGCGCCGGCGTGACCAGCCTGCGCCCCGGCGACCACGTGATCCCGCTGTACACGCCCGAGTGCCGCCAGTGCAAGTTCTGCCTCTCGCGCAAGACCAACCTGTGCCAGGCGATCCGCGCCACCCAGGGCAAGGGCCTGATGCCCGACGGCACCAGCCGCTTCTCGCTGGACGGCCAGCCGCTGTTCCACTACATGGGCACCTCCACCTTCGCCAACCACATCGTGGTGCCGGAGATCGCGCTGGCGAAGATCCGCCCCGACGCGCCCTTCGACAAGGTCTGCTACATCGGCTGCGGCGTGACCACCGGCATCGGCGCGGTGATCTTCAACGCCAAGGTGGAGGCCGGCGCCAACGTGGTGGTGTTCGGCCTGGGCGGCATCGGCCTGAACGTGATCCAGGGCGCGCGCATGGTCGGCGCCGACAGGATCATCGGCGTGGACCTGAACCCCGGCCGCGAGGCCATGGCCCGCCAGTTCGGCATGACCCACTTCATCAACCCGAAGGACGTGGACAACGTGGTCGACGCCATCGTGCAGCTCACCGACGGCGGCGCCGACTACAGCTTCGAGTGCATCGGCAACACCACCACCATGCGCCAGGCGCTGGAGTGCACGCACAAGGGCTGGGGCCGCAGCATCATCATCGGCGTGGCCGAGGCGGGCGCCGAGATCAGCACCCGCCCCTTCCAGCTGGTGACCGGCCGCAAGTGGGAAGGCTCGGCCTTCGGCGGCGCGCGCGGCCGCACCGACGTGCCGAAGATCGTGGACTGGTACATGGAGGGCAAGATCGACATCGACAGCCTGATCACGCACAAGCTGCGCCTGGACCAGATCAACGAAGGCTTCGACCTGATGAAGCGCGGCGAGTCGATCCGCTCGGTGGTGGAGTTCTGAGCATGGCGGCCCTGGAGACCCTGTCCGCGCACCGCTGCTTCGGCGGCACGCAGGGCTTCTACCGGCATGCGTCCGCGGCCACCGGCGGGCCGATGCGCTTCGGCGTGTTCGTGCCGCCGCAGGCGGCGGCGGGCCCGGTGCCGGTGCTGTTCTTCCTGGCGGGCCTGACCTGCACCGAGGAGACCTTCGCCTTCAAGGCCGGCGCGCAGCGCCTGGCGGCGCAGCTCGGGCTGATGCTGGTCACGCCGGACACCAGCCCGCGCGACACCGGCATCGACGGCGCGGACGCCGCCTGGGACTTCGGCCACGGCGCCGGCTTCTACCTCGACGCCACGCAGGCGCCGTGGTCCGCCAGCTTCCGCATGGAGACCTGGGTAGCGCGCGAGCTGCGCGAGCTGGTGCTGGCGAACTTCCCGGCGCGCGGTGACCGCATCGGCATCTGCGGCCACTCCATGGGCGGGCACGGCGCGCTGACGCTCGCCCTGCGCCACCCCGGCGCCTACCGCAGCGTCTCGGCGATCGCGCCGATCGCCGCGCCCTCGCAGTGCCCGTGGGGCGCCAAGGCCTTCGCCGGCTACCTGGGCGAGGACCGCGCGGCCTGGGCGGCGCATGACGCCACCGCCCTGATCCGCGCCGGCGGGCGGCTGCCGCCGCTGCTCGTGGACCAGGGCCTGGCCGACAAGTTCCTCGCCGAGCAGCTGCACCCGCACCTGCTGGAGGCCGCCTGCCGCGAGGCGGGCCAGCCGCTGGCGCTGCGCCGCCACGAGGGCTACGACCACGGCTACTACTTCATCGCCACCGTCATCGACGACCACCTGCGCCACCACGCGCAGGCCCTGGCGGGCTGAGGGCGCGCCGCCGCCCGCGGGTGGCGCCCGTCACGGGTTCCACCAGTTGCCCGAGGCCACCAGCATCGGGATCAGCTGCAGCTCGCTGTCGTAGTAGTCGGTGGTGAAGTGGGCGGCATTGGCCGACCACAGCGTGTCCAGGAAGGCCTGGTGCTCGGCGTCGACCATGCAGCCCACCATCAGCGGGCCCACCGTGCTCTCGGCGAAGTAGCGCCCGCCGACGGCGCTGCCGTCGAGGTTGTAGAGGCCGGCGGCGTTGAACGGGTTGCCGCCGCAGTCGGCCCGGAGGAAGCGGGTCATGTCGCTGACCACCGCCTTCCAGCCCGCGTCCCCCGAGAACAGGTAGTCGGTGCCCCAGCGCCAGGGGTTGCGCACCGCGTTGGCGTCGTAGAGGCCCTCGTAGGGCCCTTCGATGAGGTTGCCCGGCGAGGGCGCGGGGCGGGTCGTGCAGTCGACGATGAAGCCGGGCTGCAGGCGCGCCACCGGCGAGTGGCTGGCGACGATGCCGGTGACCAGGCTGAGGCAGCGGCTGATCGCCAGGTCCCAGAAGGCGTCGCCGGTGGCGCGGCGGAAGGCGCGGAAGTGGCCGACCATGTGGTCCGAGGTGCGGGTGTTGGTGCGCTGCGGCCCGCGCGGCTCGCCGGTGGCGGCGAAGTTCACCGACTTGAGCGCCGCGATGGTGGCCAGCGCCTCCTGGCGGTAGTTCACCGCGCCGCCCGAGCCCCACTGGCGGTCGGCCATGAGCAGGGCCAGGGCGATGTCGAGGTCGCCGTCGGTGGCGTTCCAGCCGTCGCCGGCGCTGCCCATCGCGGACGACAGCCGCCACTCGTGCAGGTACTTCGCCTCGGCGCGGCCGGCGTTGATGTGGCCGTAGGCGGGGCGGCCGCGCGCGGTGCGCAGCAGGCCGTCGAAGGCGGTGCGCGCGTCGGGATCGCTGCCCGCCATCAGCACCGAGATCAGCATGCCGTAGCCGATGCCCTCGGACACGCAGGCGTAGCTCGTGTTCGTGAAGCGCACATGCCAGGCATCGGTGATCACCAGGCCGGCCAGCGTGCCCGCCGTGGCGGTGAACGCGGGCGACTTCACCAGGTTGCGGGCCTTCCACGCCGCATGGCAGGCGGTGATGCTGGCGTCCATGGCCGCGAAGCTGGCGGAGGCGGGCAGGATGCCGAAGGGGTAGCGCCCGTTCACCAGGTCCTTGCGGGAGCCGAAGGGGTAGGCGACGGTGCCGGGGGCCGGCGCGGGCGCCGGCGCCGGGGCCGGGGCCGGCGGCGGCTTCACCGGCTTGCGGGCGATCTCGGCATCGGGCGCCGGCGCGGACGTGCCGCCGCCGCCGCAGGCGGCCAGGGTCAGGAGGGCGGCGGCGGAGCCGCCATGGAGGAACAGGCGTCGTTTCATCGGGGATGCGGAAGGACTCGGAACGAAGCCGGGCGCGGGCTGGCGCCTCAGCAGGCGGCGCGACTCTAGTAGGACGTGTCCGACATCCATGTAGGAGATTGCTTGCACGCGTAACCAGGCGCACCGGCGCATGGACGGCGGGACCGTGGATGAGCCTGAGCTGGCGAGCGCTGCCTCAGCCGAGGGACGCAGCGCCCCGGCGGGGCACGAGCCGCGCGCGGCGTCGAGGGCGCGCCGCGGTTACGGGCGTGGGGATGGAGTTACCGCTGCTTGCGGCAGCCGGGCGGGGTCAACCCGCCGCGCCGGCGAGCCCGAGCGCGCGGTCCATCCGCAGCGCCGCGAGCTTGGCCAGCTGCCGCAGCCACAGCAGGCCCTGGTCCGAGGACTTGTACTTGTGCCACTGCATCCGCTGGTCCATGCGGGGCAGCGCGACCGGCAGGTCCAGCAGCGCCAGCGGATGGTGGTTCGCCAGCTGCATGGCCAGGCGCCGCTGCACGGTGGCGATGCGGTCGGTGCCGGCCAGCAGCATGGGCAGCGAGGTGAAGCCGTACGAGCTGACCTCGATGCGGCGCTCCACCCCCAGCTGCTCCAGGGCCACGCTCTCGAAGCTCTTGTGGCTGGCCGACGGCTGCATCACCACATGGCCGGCGGCCTGGTAGGCCTCCAGCGAGAGCGGCCGGCCCACGTGGCGGCTGTCATGGCACACCACGCAGCAGAAGGACTCCTCCACCAGCGGCTCGGTGGGGTGGTCGGTGGAGGCGTAGTTGTTCGGGATGACCAGCAGGTCGGCGTCGCCGCGCTCCAGCATGCGCTGGGGCGAGTCCACCTGCGGCAGGAACTGGAAGCGGATCGAGCGCGTCTCCTGGTGCGCCAGCGCCAGCACGTGCGGCGCCAGGGTGCTGAGCGTGTAGTCGGAGACGACGATGCGGAACTGCCGGTTCGAGTCGTGCGGCTGGAACATCGGCGGGTTGGCCACCGTGGCGTCGATGCGCACGAGCACGTCGCGCACCGCGTCGCGCAGGCCCTCGGCGCGCGGCGTGAGCTCCATCCGGCGCCCGATCTGCACCAGCAGCTCGTCGTCGAAGTACTGGCGCAGGCGCGAGAGCGCGTTGCTCATGGCCGACTGGCTCAGGTAGACCCGCTCCGCCGCCAGCGTGATGCTGCGGTGCTCCAGCAGCGCGTCGAGCGCCACCAGCAGATTGAGATCCAGCTTGTTGAACCGCATGCGCCGCTTCGTGGGTAGGGATGAGGAGCGCGCAGTGTAGTGGCCCGCGCGCCTGCGGCAGAGGACGGGACCCGAACTAAGTAGATACCCTAAAAGTATTTCCCGGTTCGATTCCTCGCATGTCTCGAATCAATTTCTCAAATGGGAGCCGCGTCCTTAAGGTTGCGCCCCTGATCCGTGAATTGAGAGACATGCCGGTGACCCACGACTACGCCAGCAGCCAACGCAAACCCAGCAAGCACCTGGTCGGCTTCGCCGCGGTGGTGGTGCTGCATGCCCTGCTGTTCTGGGCGATCAACTCCGGCCTGGCCCGAGCCTTCGTCAAGAAGCTCA
>NZ_JBHTGW010000013.1:0-64279 GCF_042675325.1 Ramlibacter sp. GCM10027632
CCGAACAGGACAGTGAAACGCCTCTGCGCCGATGATAGTGCGGATTCCCGTGTGAAAGTAGGACATCGTCAGGCTCTTACAGCAGCAAATACCCCCTGTGTCGAAAGATACAGGGGGTTTTTGTTTTTGCGCCTGGGTTGTCGGTTTGCAGAAATGACGCCGCAGGTTTGCGATCCTGCTGATGGCTATCAGGCGTCCACGATGTCCGTGCCCTCGCGGCGCAAGGCGCCCGAGGCGGCCAACTCGTCGACCACCTGGTCCAACCATGCCGAGGGCTCGATTCCCGGCGCCCAGCGCTCACGCACCAGACCCAGGTAGCGCGTGCGATCAGCCCAGCCGCGCAGCTCATCCTGGGTGAATCGCTTCAGTTCGAGGAGCTTGTATTTCAACAGCACCTTGGCGGCATAGCGGGCGTGGCGCGCCGGGTCCTCTTCGAACCCGCGAAGGCGCTTGCGCGCGGTGGCCAGCGCTCCCGTGACATCGGTGAAGACCGGGCCGTGACCCGGGATGACCACGCGGGGAGCCAGTGACTCGATGAGGTCCAGGGTCTGCCCGACTTCCGCGAAGGCGGACTCGCCCTCCAGCTCCGGGAAGACCACGCCAAAGCCGCTTTCCCACAACGCATCGGCCGAAACCAGGGTGCGCGAGGCTGGCTCGAAGAGGATGACCGAGTGCGGGTCGTGGCCCGGGGCCGCGTGGACTTCCCAACTCTGGGCACCCATGGCGAGCATACTGCCCGGAACGAGCGCCGCGTCGAGCCGGAAGCGAGGACACAGCTGGCCCGTGGGCTCGTAGGTGAGGGCCACCGGATCCCAGTCCCGCACCTGCTGCGCATGGCCCGGTGGAACCAGGGTCCGGGCTGCGGGATAACGCGCCTGGAGGGCCGCGTTTCCACCGCAGTGGTCGCTGTGAAGGTGGGTGTTCACCAGCAGGTCGAGCGGGCGTTCGCCCAGCGCGCGGGACACCAGCGCCAAGGTCTGTTCGGCGTGCGTGCAGTAGCCGCTGTCGATGAGGGTGGACGGGCCGTCGCCGACCAGCAGGATGTTGTTCGCGGAGAGCCATCCGCGTTCAAACACGGAAACACCGGCGGGCAAGGGGAGGGCGTGCGTCATGAAGCGCCCATTCTCCCGCGCAACCGCAGGAGCGCGCCCCCGGGACTGTCCGGAGCGCCGCGGCATACTGGGGCCATGCCCGCGCCTTCGTCCCTCGCACGCCTGCAACAGGTGATCACCGTGTGGGTGGCTGCGTGCGCACTCGGCTGGGCCTGGGCCTGGTGGGATCGGGCGGCGGCCGTCGCGATCCTGGGGGCGCTGGTGATCGCGTTCACTCACGCCTGGGTGATGGGCGCGGAGTTCCTGATGCTGCGCGAGGTCCGGCGTGAAGACCCGGCGCCTCGGGCGAGCGGGCGGCAGCTCCTTCTCGCCTGGGGCGCCGAGGCCTGCCTGGGCCTCCTGGTCTTCGCCTGGCGCCAGCCATTCCGCTGGCGCGCCATCCCGGACCGCCTCCAGGGACCGCGGGTGGCCGGCCGGCACGGGGTCGTGTTCGTGCATGGCTTCGTCTGCAACCGCGGATTCTGGACCCACTGGCGCCGCCGGCTCGAATCCGAGGGGCGGGCGCATGTGTCGGTGAACCTGGAGCCGGTGTTCGCCGCGATCGACGTCCACGTGCCGACCCTGGACGCCGCCGTGCAGGCGGTGCGGCAGGCGACGGGCCTGCCGCCGCTGCTGGTGTGCCACAGCATGGGCGGACTGGTCGCGCGCGCCTGGCTGCGCGAGCAGCGCGATGACGGGGCCGCGGCGCATGTGGTCACGATCGGCAGCCCGCATGCCGGCACCTGGCTCGCGAGGTTCAGCCACCTTCCCAATGGCCTGCAGATGCGCCAGGGCAGCGCCTGGCTGCGGGCGCTGGCTGAGGCGAGCCCCGCCGGGCGCGCTGCGCGCTTCACCTGCTGGTGGTCCAACTGCGACAACATCGTGATGCCCCCGTCCACCGCCAGGCTGGCGGACGCGGACAACCGCTTCGTGCCGGGCGCCGCCCACGTACAGCTGGCGTTCCGCCGCGAGGTGATGGCGGGCACGCTGGCCCTGCTCGCGGACCTGGACGCTAAGGCTGCAGCTCCGGAAGTCCGCGCAGCCGCTCGTAGATCGGCGTGAAGTCCGGCGCGGTCTTGTCGAACAGTTCCTGGAAGCTGTCGATGACGAAGTACGTGTGCTGGAAGGTGTCGATCTTGTAGCGCGTGCGCATGACGCGCTCGACGTCCAGCGCAAGCCGCTGCGGCTGCGGGCTTTCCACGGCGTAGCGCAGTTCACCAGGTGAACTGAGGATGCCGGCCCCGTAGGCGCGCAGCGCGCCCCGCTCGCGGATCAGGCCGAATTCCACCGTGTACCAGTACAGGCGGGACAGCTGCTCGCAGGCGCCGAGCCTGTGGGCCTTGAGGCCGCCCTGGCCATAGGCCTGCATGTGGTCGGCGAACACCGGATCGAACAGCAGCGGAACATGGCCGAAAAGGTCGTGGAAGACATCCGGCTCGACGATGTAGTCGAACTCCTCGGGCCTGCGGATCCAGTCGGTGACCGGGAAGCGCCGGTTCGCCAGCAGCGTGAAGAACGGCACCTCGGGGATCAGCCCGGGAACGCCCACGATCTCCCAGCCCGTGGCGCGCCGCAGGCGTTCGTTGATCGCCTCGAAGCGGGGAATGCGGTCGCTCGCGCCGAGCGCCGGCAGCGCCCGCACGAAGGCCTCGCACGCGCGCCCTTGCACCAGGGCAGCCTGGCGCGCGTAGAGGCGACGGTAGGTGTCGTGGTCCTGGGCCGTGTAGGCGCCAGGGTCCTGCGCGCAGGTGTAGTCGTCGGCCGCGCGGCTGTAGTCGCCGCGGGGCGGCCGGTCACTGGTGCCATAGACGACGGGCTGGACAGCCAAGGGACCTCCTGCGGGATCAGGGCGTCGCGGCGCCGGGGGCGAGCACGCCGCGGCGCATCTGGTCCAACTCCATGGACTCGAACAGCGCCTTGAAGTTGCCCTCGCCGAAGCCCTCGTTGCCCTTGCGCTGGATGAACTCGAAGAAGATCGGCCCGAGCTGGTTTTCGCTGAAGATCTGCAGCAGCAAGGCGTCAGGCAAGCCGTCGACGAGGATGTTGCGCTGGCGCAGGGCCTCCACGTCCTCGCGCAGGTCGGGAATGCGCCGGGGCAGCAGCTCGTAGTAGGTGTCGCTGGTCTCCAGCAGCTTCACGCCGGAGAGCTGGAGCGCGTCGACCGTCTCGTACAGGTCGGTCGAGGCCAGCGCGATGTGCTGGATGCCCTCGCCGTGGTAGCGGTCCAGGTACTCCTGGATCTGGCCGGCCTTGTCGTTGCCCTCCTCGTTGATCGGGATGCGGATCTTGCCGCACGGGCTGGTCATGGCCTTGCTCTTGACGCCGGTGGCCTGGCCCTCGATGTCGAAGTAGCGGACCTCGCGGAAGTTGAACAGCCGCTCATAGAACTCCGCCCACTCGTTCATGCGGCCCCGGTGCACGTTGTGCGTCAGGTGGTCGATGACGGTGAGGCCGAAGCCCGCCGGGTCCAGCGCCTCGACGCCGCGCGCGCCGGGCAGCGGTTCGAAGTCCACGTCGTAGAAGCCGATGTTGCCGATGTCGCCGGCTTGCGCGCCGTTCTTGCCGCGCCAGCGGTCCACCAGGTAGATGAGGCTGTCGCCGATGCCCTTGATGGCCGGGATGTTGAGCTCGCCCGGGCCGGCCTGGCCCGCGTAGCCCCACGCGCCCAGCGCGATCGCGCGCTCGTAGGCCGCCTTGGCGTCCTGCACCCGGAAGGCGATGGCGCAGATGCTCGGCCCGTGCTGGCGCGCGAAGCGCTGGGCGAAGGAGTCCGGCTCGGCATTGACGATGAAGTTGATGCCGCCCTGGCGGTACAGCGTCACGTCCTTGTGGCGGTGCCTGGCGATGGCTCGAAAGCCCATGCGCTCGAACAGCGCGCCCATGGCGGCCGGGTCGGGCGCGGCGTACTCGATGAACTCGAAGCCGTCGGTTCCCATGGGGTTGTCCCAGGTGGCCGCCGTCGTGCCGGCGGGCAGGGGGGCATTCATGCGCGTGTCTCCTTCAGGTGATTGACGCACTGTAGGCGGCTTGATCTTCACGATTCGTGCGATCTGGTGCCGTCAAAGCCAGCGACTTTGCAGGTTTTTTGCGTGCGCCCGCCGCGATGCAGATAATTCCAGCATGCCAGCCGCTGACCTCGACAAGCTCGACCGTGCAATCCTGCGCCTGCTCCAGGCCAACGGGCGCGAAACCTACGACGTGATCGGCGGCCAGGTGGGCCTGTCGGCCTCGGCCGTGCTGCGGCGGGTCAAGCGGCTGGAGGAAACCGGGGTGATCGACCGCTACGTCGCCCTGGTCCGGCCGGAGACCGTGGGCCTGGGCCTGACCGCCTACCTCAACGTGCGCCTGGAAAAGCACACCGAGAGCCACAAGCGCAACCCGATGGACCTGTTCCGCGCCAGCGTGCAGACCTGGCCGGAGGTGGTGGAGTGCGCCGCCCTGACCGGGGAGATGGACTACCTGCTGCGCGTGGTCGTCGAGGACATGGCGCACTACAGCCGCTTCATCATGGACACGCTGCTCAAGCACCCCAGCGTGGAGGACTGCAAGACCAGCTTCGTGCTCGACCGGGTCAAGGCCACCACCGCCGTGCCGCTCTGACCGGTTCCCTACCCGAAGTCCTGGCTGTAAGGTTGAGTAATTTTCTTGCTGCAGTGCAGCAGGAAATGCCCGACAATCCGACCCATGCCCGAGTCGTCCGACCTCCGGTCGAAGTTGTTCCACGTCCCCATCCGCTCGCTGGGCCCCGCCCACCGCGAGAAGATCGCCGAGCACCTGCTGGCGCTGGACGAGCACGACCGGTATCTGCGGTTCGGCTACATGGCCACGGACGAGCAGGTCCGCAAGTACGTCGACTCGCTGAACTTCGACCGTGACGAGATCTTCGGCATCTACAACCGCTGGCTCGAGCTGGTCGCCATCGCCCACCTCGCGTTCTCCGACCATCCCGGCTCGGCCAACTGCGCCGAGTTCGGCGTGTCGGTGGCGAAGAAGGCGCGCGGCCGCGGTTTCGGCTCGCGACTGTTCGACCGCGCCGTCATGCATGCGCGCAACGAGGGCGTGGAGCTGTTGTTCGTCCACGCGCTCAGCGAGAACGCCGCGATGATCAAGATCGCGCGCAACGCCGGCGCCACGGTTGAACGCGATGGCACCGAGACCGAGGCCCACCTGCGCCTGCCCCCGGCGACGCTGGACACGCGCGTGACCGAGCTGCTCGAGGAGCAGATGGCCCAGACCGACTACCGGCTCAAGCAGCAGGCGCGCCAGTTCTGGGACTTCCTCGGCGGTCTGCAGGAGGTCCGGCGGGGCGTGCGCGAAGGGCGCTACAAGTCCGGCCGCTGAAGCCGTGGCGGCCCCCGGTGCGCCGGGCGTGGCTGTCATTCGATTGGGCTATCCTTGGAGCCCTCCCAACGACCGCATGTCCTGCACCTCCTGACTGTGTCAGACCCCCACCCTGCGCGCGCTCCTGGCGAAAAGGAAGACAAGCGCACGTTCCTGCAAAAGCTGGCGGAATTCATCCACCCGGGCCCGGATTCGAAGGCCGAACTGATCGAGACGCTGGCGGACGCCGAGGACAACGACGTCATCGGGCCCGAGTCCCGCGTGATGCTCGAAGGCGTGATCCGCATGGCCGACCTCACCGCCGGTGACGTCATGGTGGCTGCGCCGCGGATGGACCTGGTCAACATCGACGCGCCGTACGAGGAGATCCTGCACCTGGTGATCGAGACGGCGCACTCGCGCTTCCCGGTCTACGAGGGGGACCGCGAGAACATCATCGGCATCCTCCTGGCCAAGGACCTCCTCAAGCTCCAGCGCGCGCCCGAGCTGAACCTGCGCGCGCTGCTGCGCCCGGCCTCCTTCATCCCCGAGAGCAAGGGCCTGAACGACCTGCTGCGCGAGTTCCGCGGCAACCGCAACCACCTGGCCATCGTGATCGACGAGTTCGGCCGTGTCGCCGGGCTGGTCACCATCGAGGACGTGCTCGAGCAGATCGTCGGCGAGATCGAGGACGAGTTCGACATCGCCGAGGACGAGGGCGACATCTTCGGCCTGGCCGACCAGACCTACCGCGTGAGCGGCGACACCACCCTCGAGCGCGTGAACGAGGCCTTCAGCGTGACGCTCGCGCCCAGCGACGCCGATGATGCCGACCTGCGCATCGAGACCATCGGCGGCCTGGTCGCCCACGAGATGGGCCATGTCCCCAAGCGCGGCGAGCGCACCTCCCTGGGTGGGCTCGATTTCGTCGTGCTCCACACCAAGGGCGGAGCGGTGCGCTGGTTCAAGGTGTCGCCGGCTGCGGCCCGCGACAGCACCGGTTGATCGCCGCCCGCCTGGCGCTGGCGCTCGCGGCCGGCGCCGCCCAGGGCCTGTCCATCGCCGCGCCCTGGGACGGCCAGCCCCTGTGGTGGCTGCAATTGCTGTCGCTGGGCGCGCTGGCGCTGCTGGTGCGCGACGCGCCCTCCTGGCGGCAGGCCGCGGCCACCGGCTGGGGCTTTGCCGTGGCCTGGCTGGCCGCCACCTGGTGGTGGCTGTTCATCTCCATGCATGTCTACGGCGGACTGGCCGCGCCCCTGGCGGTGCTCGCCGTGCTGGCCCTGGCCGGCTTCCTCGCCCTGTACTACGGCGCCGCCGCGGCGGTGGCCTGGCGCTGGGGGCGCGGCGGCGCGCTGGCGCTCGCGGGCGCCTGGCTCCTGGCCGAACTGATGCGGGCGCGCTGGTTCACCGGCTTCCCCTGGGGCGCCGGCGGCTATGCCCACGTGCAGGGGCCGCTGGCGGGCCTGGCGCCCTGGGTCGGGGTCCACGGCATCGGCTTTGCCGCGACCCTGCTGGCGGGCCTGCTGGCCGCCCTCGTGCGACCGGCGGGGCGCCGGCCCTGGGGCGCGACCGCGGGCGTGCTGGCCGTCGCCGCCGCGGCCGCCTGGGCGCCGGCCGGCGAGGGCGCGAGCGCGGGGCGGCTGCCGGTGGCGCTGCTCCAGGGCAACATCCCGCAGGACGAGAAGTTCCACTCCGGCACCGGCGTGCCCCAGGCGCTGGCCTGGTATGCCGACATGCTGCGCGCCGCGCCGGCCTCGCTGGTGGTGGCGCCCGAGACGGCCATCCCCCTGCTGCCCGCCCAGCTCCCGCCGGACTACCTCGACGGCATCGCCGCGCACTTCCAGGCCGGGCCGCAGGCGGCGCTGGTCGGCATTCCCCTGGGCAGCTACGCCGAGGGCTACACCAACTCGGTGGTGGGGCTGCGGCCGGGCGGGGGCGCCTACCGTTACGACAAGCACCACCTCGTGCCCTTCGGCGAGTTCATCCCGCCCCTGTTCCGGTGGTTCACCGACCTGATGCACATTCCCCTGGGCGACTTCAACCGCGGCGGCGTGGGCCAGGCCTCGTTCGAGTGGCAGGGCCAGCGCCTGGCGCCCAACATCTGCTACGAGGACCTGTTCGGCGAGGAGCTGGCGGCCCGCTTCGCCGACCCGGCGCGCGCGCCCACCGTCTTCGTGAACGTGAGCAACATCGGCTGGTTCGGCAACACCGTCGCCATCGACCAGCACCTGGCGATCAGCCGCATGCGCGCGCTGGAGTTCCGCCGGCCCGTGATCCGCGCCACCAACACCGGCGCCACCGCCATCGTCGACCACCGCGGCGTGGTCACCCACCGGCTCGCGCGCCACACCCGTGGCGTGCTGGCCGGCGAGGTCGAGGGCCGCGAAGGCCTGACCCCGTTCGCGCGCTGGTCCGCAGCCTTCGGCCTGTGGCCAGCCTGGGGGTTCGGCGTTGCTATCGTTTTGCTAGCTGGAAGGCGTTCCCGGCGCGTTGCCTGACCCGGGGCAGCCTCGGCCGCGACCTTAAAATCGGCCGATGCTCACCTTCCAGCAAATCATCCTGAAGCTGCAGTCCTACTGGGACGCGCAGGGCTGCGCCCTGCTGCAGCCCTACGACATGGAGGTCGGTGCCGGCACCTCGCACACCGCCACCTTCCTGCGCGCGCTCGGCCCCGAGCCGTGGAAGGCCGCCTATGTCCAGCCGAGCCGCCGCCCCAAGGACGGCCGCTACGGCGAGAACCCGAACCGCCTGCAGCACTACTACCAGTACCAGGTGGTGCTCAAGCCCGCGCCGGCCAACATCCTCGAGCTGTACCTCGGCTCGCTCGAGGCCCTGGGCTTCGACCTGAAGAAGAACGACATCCGCTTCGTCGAGGACGACTGGGAGAACCCCACGCTGGGCGCCTGGGGCCTGGGCTGGGAGGTCTGGCTCAATGGCATGGAGGTGACGCAGTTCACCTACTTCCAGCAGGTCGGCGGCATCGACTGCAAGCCCATCACCGGCGAGATCACCTACGGCCTGGAGCGCCTGGCCATGTACCTGCAGGGCGTGGAGAACGTCTACGACCTGAAGTGGACCGAGGGCCTGTCGTACGGCGACGTCTACCTGCAGAACGAGAAGGAGCAGTCGGCCTACAACTTCGAGCACAGCGACGCCGACTTCCTCTTCACCGCCTTCGCTGCCCACGAGAAGCAGGCCAAGTACCTGATGGAGCAGCAGCTGGCCCTGCCGGCCTACGAGCAGGTGCTCAAGGCGGCCCACAGCTTCAACCTGCTGGACGCGCGCGGCGCGATCAGCGTGACCGAACGCGCCGCCTACATCGGCCGCATCCGCAACCTGGCCCGCGCCGTGGCCCAGAGCTACTACGACAGCCGCGAGCGCCTGGGCTTCCCCATGGCGCCGAAGGAGTGGGTGGCCGAGATGACCAAGAAGGCCGCCTGACACCATGACCACTTCCCAGAACCTGCTCGTCGAACTGTTCGTCGAGGAGCTGCCTCCCAAGGCGTTGAAGAAACTGGGCCAGGCCTTCGCCGGCGTGCTGTTCGAGCAGCTGCAGGCCCAGGGCCTGGCGGGCGCCGGCTCCGAGCTGACCGCGTTCGCCTCGCCGCGCCGCCTGGCCGCGCACATCACCGCGGTGGCCTTCCAGGCCGCCGACAAGGCCGTCTCGCAGAAGCTGATGCCGGTGAGCGTCGGCCTCGACGCCGCGGGCAACGCCACCCCGGCGCTGCTGAAGAAGCTGCAGGCCCTGGGCGCCGATGCGTCCGCGGTGGCCGGCCTCAAGCGCGCGCCCGACGGCAAGGCCGAGGCCCTGTTCTACGAGAGCACCGCGCGCGGCGCCACGCTGGCCGAGGGCCTGCAGAAGGCGCTGGCCGAGGCCATCGCCAAGCTGCCGATTCCCAAGGTCATGACCTACCAGCTGGCCGACGGCTGGACCGACGTGAAGTTCGTGCGCCCCGCCCACTCGCTGGTGGCGCTGCATGGCGGCGCCGTGGTGCCTGTCACCGCGCTGGGCCTCACCGCCGGCAATACCACCCAGGGCCACCGCTTCGAGGCGGCGAGCCCGGTGGTGACCATCCCCGCGGCCGACGCCTATGCCGAGGTGCTGCAGCGTGACGGCGCCGTGATCCCCGGCTTCGAGGCGCGCCGCGCCGAGATCGCGCGCCAGCTCGCGCAGGCCGCGGCCCAGGTGGGCGGCGGCGCCCGCCCCATCGAGGACGAGGCCCTGCTCGATGAAGTGACCGCGCTGGTTGAACGCCCCAACGTGCTGCTGTGCCAGTTCGAGAAGGAATTCCTCGACGTGCCGCAGGAGTGCCTGATCCTCACGATGAAGGCCAACCAGAAGTACTTCCCGCTGCTGGACGCGGCCGGCAAGCTCACCAACCGCTTCCTGGTCGTGAGCAACATCCGCCCGGCCGACGCCAGCGCCGTCACCGGCGGCAACGAGCGCGTGGTGCGCCCGCGCCTGGCCGATGCCAAGTTCTTCTTCGACCAGGACCGCAAGAAGACCCTGGCCTCGCGCGCCGAGGGCCTGGCCAAGGTGGTCTACCACAACAAGCTCGGCACCCAGGGCGAGCGCACCGCCCGCGTGCGCGAGCTCGCGCAGGTGATCGGCGCCCAGCTCGGTGACGACCACCTGGCCTGGAAGTCGGACCTCGCCGCCAGCCTGGCCAAGGCCGACCTGCTCACCGACATGGTGGGCGAGTTCCCCGAGCTGCAAGGCATCATGGGTCGCTACTACGCCCAGGCCGACGGCCTGGACGCCGACGTCGCCGACGCGATCGAGGACCACTACAAGCCGCGTTTCGCCGGCGACGAGCTCCCGCGCAATTCCGTGGGCCTGGTGGTCGCCCTGGCCGACAAGCTCGAGACGCTGGCCGGCCTGTTCGCCATCGGCCAGCTGCCCACTGGCGACAAGGACCCGTTCGCGCTGCGCCGCCACGCCCTGGGCGTGGTGCGCATGCTCATGGAGCGTGACCTGTCGCTGTCCCTGGGCGAGATCCTGGCCGCGGCCGTGGGCCTGTTCCCGCAGGCCGGCGCCGAGACCACCGGGCAGCTGGCCACCTTCATCTACGAGCGCCTGGCCGGCATGCTGCGCGAGCAGGGCTACAGCGCCCAGGAAGTGGACGCGGTGCTGGCCCTGCAGCCGCAGCGCCTGGGCGATGTCGCCAAGCGCCTGGCGGCGGTGCGCGCCTTCGCCGCGCTGCCCGAGGCGCCGGCCCTGGCCGCTGCCAACAAGCGCATCGGCAACATCCTCAAGAAGGCCGACGGCGTGGTCGATGCCCATGTCAGCGAGGTGCTGCTGCGGGAGGATGCCGAGAAGGCCCTGTTCGCCGCCACCCGCCAGCTGGCCCCCGAGGCCGGGGCGAAGTTCGAGGCCGGCGACTACACCGGCTCGCTGCAGACGCTCGCCGCGCTGCGCGGCCCGGTCGACGCCTTCTTCGACGACGTGATGGTCAACGCCGAGGAGACCGACCTGCGCCTGAACCGCCTGGGCCTGCTGGCGACGCTGCACCGCGAGATGAACCGCGTGGCCGACCTGTCGCGCCTGGCGGCATGAGGATCATGAGCGCAGCGCCGAGCGTGGGGGCCGGATGAACCTGAAGCTGGTCATCCTGGATCGGGACGGCACGATCAACGTCGACAGCGACGAATACGTCAAGTCCGCCGAGGAGTGGGTGCCGCTGCCCGGCGCGCTGGAGGCCGTCGCGCGCCTGAACCACGCGGGCTGGCACGTCGCCGTGGCGACCAACCAGTCCGGCCTCGGGCGCGGCCTGTTCGACGTGGCCGCCCTCAACGCCATGCACGCCAAGATGCACAAGCTGCTGGGCGCGCAGGGCGGGCGCATCGACGCGGTCTTCTACTGCCCGCACGGCCCCGAGGAGAACTGCACCTGCCGCAAGCCGCAGCCGGGCCTGTTCGAGCAGATCGGCGAGCGCTTCGGCGTGGACCTCAAGGGCGTGCCCTGCGTGGGCGACACCCTGCGTGACCTGCAGGCCGGCGCCGCGGTGGGCTGCGAGCCGCACCTGGTCCTCACCGGCAAGGGCGCGGGCTTCCGCGGCCGGCCGCTGCCCGAGAACTTCCCCCCCGGCACCCGGGTCCATGAGGACCTCGCGGCCTTCGCCGACTACCTGATACGCCAGCCCCGATGATGAATTTCCTGCGCTCCCTCGTTCACGGCCTGTGGATGCTGGTGTCCGTGATCCCCTGGGGGCTGCTGATGCTGCTGGTGTCGGTGCGCGTGCGCGGCATTCCCCTGTACTGGATGGCGGCGCGCTGGCTGCGTGGCGCGGTCACCGCGGCGCGCTGGATCATCGGCATCCGCGTGCGCGTCACCGGCATGGAGCACCTGCCCCAGGGCGAGACCAGCCCGGCGATCCTGCTGGTCAAGCACCAGTCCACCTTCGAGACCTTCCTGATGCCCACGCTGATGCCGCACCCGCTGGCCTACGTGTTCAAGAAGGAGCTGCTGCAGATCCCGTTCTTCGGCTGGGCCATGGCCCGCCTGGACATGATCCACATCGACCGCAGCCAGCGCGCGGCCGCCTTCAACAAGGTGGTGTCGCAGGGCCAGGCGCTGCTGGCGCGCGGCATCTGGATCATCATGTTCCCCGAGGGCACGCGCATCCCGCGCGGCGAGAAGGGCACCTACAAGACCGGCGGCACGCGCCTGGCGATTGCCACTGGCGCGCCGGTGATCCCGGTGGCGGTGACCTCGGCCAAGGTCTGGCCGCGCAAGGCCTTCGTCAAGCGCCCGGGCATCGTCGATGTCTCCATCGGCCGCCCCATCCCCAGCGAGGGCCGCGACGCCGATGAGCTGATGCGCGAGGTCGAGGCCTGGATCGAATCCGAGATGCGCCGCCTCGACCCCGAGGCCTACCCCCCGCAAGCCCGGGCCGTGGCGGACGATGAACAGGCTCCTGCAACTCGCGCTTGACCTGTTCGACGCGCCGGCTCCCGCCAGCGCGCCACCCGCGCCGCCCGCGGCACCCGCGCCGGCCGCCTTTCCGGCCTCCACGCCGTCCCCCGCCCCGGCCGGCGTGACGCCCACCGGGGCGCCCCGGGTTCCCACGGCCTCCGCACCGGCCGCCCCGCCCGCGGAGCCCCTGTCCCGGGTGCTCGAGCCGGTGCGCTTCGCGCACCCGCGCGCCAACCGGGAGTCCCTGCTCGAAGGCACCCGCGTGGCCTACGAGCTGCGCCGCGCGCGCCGGCGCACCATCGGCTTCAGCGTCGGCGCCGAGGGGCTCACCGTCAGCGCGCCCCAGTGGGTCACGCTGCGCGAGATCGAGGACGCGCTGCGCCACAAGTCCGCCTGGATCGTGCGCAAGCTCGCCGAGATGCGCGATCGCGATGCCCGCCTGGAGGGCGCGCGCATCGAGTGGCGCGACGGCGCGGTCCTGCCCTTCCTCGGCGAGGACGTGATCGTGGTGCTCGACCCGCGCCATGGCTTCGAGGGTGGCGGCGTGCTGCACACCGACGCCCAGGCCCTGCCGGGCGTGCCGCGGCTCACCCTGCACCTGGGGCTGTCGCAGCAGGCCGGCCCCGTGCAGATCCGCGACGCCGCCCAGGCCTGGCTGATGCGCCAGGCGCGCCGGCTGTTCACCGAACGCCTGGAGCACTACGCCCCGCAGCTGGGGGTGCGCTGGACCAAGCTCAGCCTGAGCAGCGCCGCCACCCGCTGGGGCACGGCCAGCGCTGACGGCGCCATCCGCCTGAACTGGCGCCTGGTCCACTTCCGCCTGCCGGTGATCGACTACGTGGTGGTTCACGAGCTCAGTCACCTGCGCGTGATGGACCACAGCCCGCGTTTCTGGGAAACGGTGGGCACGGTGGTGCCCGATTACGCGGCGCTGCGCGCCGAACTCAGGGCCGACCCGCTGCCGCCCTGGTAGACCCCATGGCCTCCCGGGCCCAGGTGCGTGACAATCGCGTCCATGACTGCCCGGGGCCCGAGATGATCAGCCGCCTGAGCCTGAGCCTGCGACTGCGGCTGATGGCGCTGGTGCTGGCCACGCTGCTGCCGCTGGGAGCGCTGTCCATCTGGTCGGCGTATGCGGCCTCGCGCAGCGCGCTGGCGCAGACCTACGACCAGCTCGCGCTGACCGCCTCGCTGGTGGCCTCGCAGCAAGACCGCCTGGCCGACGCCGCCGAGCACCTGCTGGCGGTGATCACCGCCATCCCCGAGATCCGCCACCTGGAACGCGATCGCTGCGTCGATTACATGGCCGGCCTGCGCGGGCGCTACCCGATCTACGGGAACATCGGCATCCTCGACCTGCAGGGCAACCTGACCTGCCACGCCGGCGGCCGCCAGGGCGACTTCAACGCCGCCGACCGCGTCTACTTCCAGGACGCCATCCGCCTGCGCCGCTTCGTCATGGGGGACCTCGTCGTCGGCCGCACGATGAACCGCCCCGTCATCACCTTCGCCATGCCGATCCTCGAGGGCGGCGAAGTGCGCGGCGTCGCCTTCGCCGGCATCGACGTGGCGCAGATGCAGGCCGACCTCAACGAGGTGCCCCTGCCGCCGGGCGTGCGCCTGGTCCTCACCGACGTGGCGGGCCGCATCGTCATCGAGCGGGATGCCGGCGGGCTGGCCCCACGCCCGCCCGGAACACCCGCGGCCTCGCCGGCGCTGCGTGACGCCGCCGTGCGCATGGCGAGCGGCCAGGCCCGCACCAGCGGCCGCGACGGCACCCAGCGCATCTTCTCCTACCAGCCGACCCAGGCGGTCGGCGAGCGAAGGTTCATGGTCTTCGCCAGCATGGACGAGGCGCTCGTCGACGCCACCACCTGGGGGCGCGCCTGGCGCGAGCTGGGCGTGCTGGCCGCGGCGCTCGCACTGTGCCTCGCCGCGGCCTGGCTGGTGGGCCGGCGCATGATCACCGCGCCGGCCGCCGAGGTCGAGGCCGTGGCTCGCCGCCTCGCCAGGGGCGACCTGGCGGCGCGCGTGCCGCTGGCCACCGAAGGCCCCTATGACGAATTCGGCCACATTGCCGCGGCGCTGAACCAGCTGGCCGCCTCCCTGCAGGAGCGCCAGCGCGAGGTCGAGGCCGAACTGGCCAACACCCGGCAGGCCCACGCCATGCTGGACGAGATCAACCGCACGCTGGAGGACCGCGTCGCCGAGGCCACCGCCAGCCTGCGCCAGGCCAATCGCGACCTCGAGGCCTTTTCCTACTCGGTCTCCCATGACCTGCGCGCGCCCCTGGCAGCCATCGGCGGCTTCGCGCGGGCCGTGGCCGAGCGCATCGCCCCCGGGGCCGACCCCAAGCTGCACCACTACCTGGACCGGATCCAGTCCGGCGCCCTGCAGATGGAGCAGCTGATCGAGGGCCTGCTGCAGCTCTCGCGCGCCGTGCGCGACCCGATGGAGCAGGCGCGCGTGGACCTCACCACCCTGGCGCGGGATACGCTCGAGGGGCTGCACATGCAGGAGCCGCTGCGCGCGGTCCGCAGCACCGTGCAGGAGGGCCTGGCCGTCACCGGCGACGGCCGCCTGCTGCAGACGGTGATGCAGAACCTCCTGGGCAACGCCTGGAAGTTCACGTCGGGCCGGGAGCAGGCGACGATCGAGGTCGGCGCTGCCAGGCGCGAGGGCCGGGTCGAGTACTACGTGCGGGACAACGGCGCCGGCTTCGACATGGCGCACGCGCAGCGGCTGTTCAAGCCGTTCCAGCGGCTGCACCCGGCCAGCGAGTTTCCGGGCACGGGCATCGGCCTGGCGACGGTGCAGCGGGTGATCGAGCGCCACGGCGGAACCCTGCGTGCCGAGTCGGCGCCGGGCCAGGGCTGCACCATCTGGTTCACGCTGCCGCCGGCCGAGTGAGCGCGGGCCGTGACGCGCCGGGGCGCCCGCGCGTCACGCGGCCTCGAAGCGCCAGGCCCCGTCCTCGCCGCGCCGGCGGCGCAGCCTGCCCTGGCCACGCAGCGCGTGCAGGTGCGCCAGCGACTCGCCCAGGGCGAACAGCGTCTGCTGCGCGTCCAGCGTGCGGCGGAACAGGACCGGCAGCATGTCGACGGCGGTGTGCGGGCGCGCGCGGCAGGCGGCCAGCACCTCGGCCAGGCGCTCCTCGTGGTGGGCGAGCAGCTGGCCGACGCGCGCATGCAGCCCGGTGAACGGCCTGCCGTGCGAGGGCAGCACCAGCGTGGCGGCCGGCAACGCCAGAAACTTCTGCAGCGAGGCGAGGAAGGCGGTCAGCGGGTCGGCCTCGGGCTCGATGTCGTAGACGCTGATGTTGGTGGAGATGCGGGGCAGCACCATGTCACCCGAGACCAGCACGCCCAGCTCCCCGCAGTACAGGGCCATGTGGTCGGGAGAGTGGCCCTGCCCGCTGATGCACAGCCAGTCGCGCCCGCCGATGCGCAGCGTCGCGCCGTCGGACAGGCGCCGGAAGCGGGGCGGCAGCGCCGGCACCAGCGAGGCGTAGTGGCCCTCGCGCGAGCGCACCAGCGCCAGCACCTCGGCGTCCGCGAGGCCGTGTGACGCGAAGAACCGGGCCGTCGCCTCGCCGCCGAAGCCGGCCAGGCCCGCGGTGCCGGTGCAGGCCGCGTAGTAGTCCAGCGCGCTGATCCACAGCTCGCACTGCCAGCGCTCGCACAGCGCGTGGGCGAAGCCGACATGGTCCGGGTGCATGTGCGTGACCACCACCCGCAGCACCGGCAGGCCCTGCATCTCGCCGGCGAACAGCTGTTCCCACTGCGCGCGGGTGTCCGCGTGATGGATGCCGGTGTCGACCACGGTCCAGCCCTCGCGGCCGTCCAGCGTGTCGCGCAGCAGCCAGAGGTTGATGTGGTCCAGCGCGAACGGCAGGCCCATGCGGATCCAGCGCACGCCGGGCGCCACCTCGATCGTGGTGGCCGGCTCCGGCTGGCGGTCGGCGAACGGGTAGTCGAGCGTGGACGGTGGCGGCGGCATGCGGCTCCTGCGATTGACGTTGACGTAAACGTCAGATGTAATGCGGCATTCTAGGCGGGCCCCCGGCAGGGGGCCCGCATCTGCGAGACGGATCCCATGGCCACCACCACCTACACCATCAGCGACCTGGCGAAGGAATTCGACCTGACCACGCGCGCCATGCGCTTCTACGAGGACATGGGCCTGCTGCAGCCGCAGCGCACCGGCCCCGGCGGGCGCAACCGCATCTACAGCGCGCGCGACCGCACCCGCCTCAAGCTCACGCTGCGGGCCAAGCGCCTGGGCCTGTCCCTCACCGAGGCGCGTGACCTGATCGACATGTACGACAGCCCGCGCGACACCGGCCCGCAGCTACGCCGCTTCCTGGACATCCTGGCCCAGCACCGCCGCCAGCTCGAGGACCAGATGGCCGACCTCCAGGCCAACCTCGACGAGGTCAAGGTCCACGAGAAGGAGGCCCGGGCCCTGCTGGGGCGCATCGGCAGCGGCGAGAAGGGCGCGAAGGCGGAGGCGGCCGACAAGTCCGCAAAAGGCAGCGGGTCCCGGCCCCGGGCCAAGGCGGCATAATTGACGTTTACGTAAACGTCAATTTCGGGCCCGCCACAACGACACGGAGACCACCGCGATGCAGAACCCCCGCTTCGAGTCCCTCGACCCGGCCTTCGAGCCGCGCGTGCGCGCGAGTTTCAGCCGCCAGACCGCCATGGCCACGCTGGGCGCGAGGCTGCAGCGGGTGGATGCCGGCCAGGTCGAGATCGAGCTGCCGTTCGCGGCCCACATCACGCAGCAGCACGGCTTCGTGCATGGCGGCGTGATCTCCGCGGTGCTCGACTCCGCTTGCGGCTACGCCGCCTCCAGCCTGATGCCGGCCGACGCCGGCGTGCTCACCATCGAGTTCAAGGTCAACCTGCTGGCGCCCGCCAAGGGCCGCCGCTTCCGCGTCGCGGGCGAGGTCGTCAAGCCCGGGCGCACCATCACCGTGACCGAGGGCAAGGCCTGGGCCGTCGACGACGACGGCCGCGAGAAGCTGGTGGCCACCATGGTCGCCACCATGATGGTCATCACCGGACGCGACGGCATCCAGCACTGACCCCGCCGTACCGACAACCCCATTCCATCCGAAGAGAGACACGCCATGAACCTGCCCGGCCTCAATTTCCAGCTCGGTGAAGACATCGACGCCCTGCGCGACGCAGTGCGCGATTTCGCCCAGGCCGAAATCGCCCCGCTCGCCGCCGAGGTGGACCGCAGCGACCAGTTCCCCATGCACCTGTGGCGGAAGATGGGCGAGCTCGGCGTGCTGGGCATCACCGTGCCCGAGGAGTACGGCGGCGCGAACATGGGCTACCTCGCCCACATGATCGCGATGGAGGAGATCTCCCGCGCCTCGGCCTCCATCGGCCTGTCCTACGGCGCGCACTCCAACCTGTGCGTCAACCAGATCAAGCGCAACGGCACCGAGGCGCAGAAGAAGAAGTACCTGCCCAAGCTGATCTCCGGCGAGCATGTCGGCGCGCTGGCCATGAGCGAGCCGGGCGCCGGCTCCGACGTCATCTCGATGAAGCTGCGCGCCGAGGACAAGGGCGGCTACTACGTCCTGAACGGCAACAAGATGTGGATCACCAACGGCCCCGACGCCGACACCCTGGTGGTCTATGCCAAGACCGAGCCCGAGCTGGGCGCGCGCGGCGTCACCGCCTTCCTGATCGAGAAGGGCATGAAGGGCTTCTCCATCGCGCAGAAGCTGGACAAGCTGGGCATGCGCGGCAGCCACACCGGCGAGCTGGTGTTCCAGAACGTCGAGGTGCCCGCGGAGAACGTGCTGGGTTCGGTCAATGGCGGCGCCAGGGTGCTGATGTCGGGCCTGGACTACGAGCGTGCCGTGCTGGCCGCCGGCCCCATCGGCATCATGCAGTCGGTGATGGACAACGTGGTCCCCTACATCCACGACCGCAAGCAGTTCGGCCAGAGCATCGGCGAGTTCCAGTTGATCCAGGGCAAGGTGGCCGACATGTACACCGTGCTCCAGGCCGGCCGCGCCTTCTGCTACACCATCGGCAAGAACCTGGACATGCTGGGCGCCGAGCACGTGCGCCAGGTCCGCAAGGACTGCGCCTCCGTCATCCTCTGGTGCGCCGAGAAGGCCACCTGGATGGCGGGCGAGGGCATCCAGATCTTCGGCGGCAACGGCTACATCAACGAGTACCCCCTGGGCCGCCTGTGGCGCGACGCCAAGCTCTATGAGATCGGCGCCGGCACCAGCGAGATCCGCCGCATGCTGATCGGCCGCGAGCTGTTCGCGGAGACGATGTAAGGCGGCCGCGGCCTCTGGCCTCGCGGACAATCGGCACCATGACCCGAGAACTCGAAGACCTGTTTGCGCACAACCGGACCTGGGCCGCGGAGATCGAACGCGAGCGCCCCGGCTTCTTCACCCGCCTGAAGGCGCAGCAGGAGCCGCGCTACATGTGGATCGGGTGCAGTGACTCGCGCGTGCCCGCCAACCAGATCACCGGCCTGGACCCGGGCGAGGTCTTCGTCCACCGCAACGTGGCCAACGTGGTCGTGCCCACCGACCTGAACTGCCTGTCCACCATCCAGTACGCGGTGGACCAGCTCAAGGTCGAACACCTGATGGTCGTCGGCCACTACGGCTGCGGCGGCGTGAACGCGGCGCTGCGCGGCATCCGCGTGGGCCTGGCGGACAACTGGCTGCGCCACATCAAGGACGTGGCCGACCGCCACCGCGCCCTGATCGACGCCACGCCCGACGGGCACCGCCTGGACCTGCTGTGCGAGCTCAACGTGATCGAGCAGGTGGTCAACGTGGCCCACACCACGGTGGTCCAGGACGCCTGGAAGCGCGGCCAGTCCGTCACGCTGCACGGGTGGGTCTACGGCATCTCCGACGGCCTCCTCCAGGACCTGCACATGACGGTGGACTCGCCGGAGGACCTGCAGCGCGCCTACCGCGGCGCCGTCGGCGCCATCGGCGGGGCCAAGCGGGGCTGAGTCCCGCCGCCGCCCCGGGAGGCCCCTGGCGATGTTCCCCCAGCGACTCGATTCCCCGCTGGCCTACGACATCGCCCAGGCCCTGGTCGACGGCTTCGACCGGCATTACCGCCTGTTCCGCGCCGAAAGCGCGCGCGCCCGGCACCGCTTCGAGACGGCCGACTGGCACGGCCAGCAGCGCGCGCAGCGCGAACGCATCGAGTTCTACGACCTGCGGGTGCGCGAGGCCTCGCAGCGCCTGGAGACGGAGTTCCGCGCCCACGAGCAGCCGATGGAGGTCTGGCAGCAGGCCAAGCTGCACTACATCGGCCTGCTGATCGACCACCAGCAGCCGGAGCTGGCCGAGACCTTCTTCAACTCGGTCACCACCAAGATCCTGCACCGCACCTACTTCCACAACGACTTCATCTTCGTGCGGCCCGCGGTCAGCACCGAGTACATCGAGGACAACGATCCCGCCGCCAGCGCCACCTACCGCGCCTACTACCCCACGCGCGAGACCCTGCACGAGACGGTGGTGCGCATCGTCCACAACTTCCGCCTGCAGCGCCCGTTCGCCGACCTCGAGGCCGACGCGCGCCAGGCCAGCGACGCGATCGCGCAGCGCCTGGCCGGAGCCCGGCTGCGCGCCAACTTCCAGGTGCAGGTGCTGTCGTCCCTGTTCTTCCGCAACAAGGGCGCCTACGTGGTCGGCAAGGTCATCAACGGCTTCAGCGAACTGCCCTTCGCGCTGCCGATCGTGCACGGCGACGACGGCCGCCTGGTGATCGACGCCTGCCTGGTCGGCGAGGAGGACCTGCAGATGCTGTTCTCCTTCGCGCGGGCCTACTTCATGGTGGACATGGCGGTGCCCTCGGCCTGGGTGCAGTTCCTGCGGACGCTGATGCCGCGCAAGCCGCGCGCCGAGATCTACAACGCGCTGGGCCTGGCCAAGCAGGGCAAGACCCTGTTCTACCGGGACTTCCTGCACCACCTGCGCCACTCCAGCGACAAGTTCCGCATCGCGCCGGGCATCAAGGGGATGGTGATGCTGGTGTTCGACCTGCCGTCCTTCCCCTTCGTGTTCAAGGTGATCAAGGACCACTTCCCGCTGCAGAAGGAGACCACGCGCGAGCAGGTCAAGGGCAAGTACCTGCTGGTCAAGCAGCATGACCGGGTGGGGCGCATGGCCGACACCCTGGAGTACAGCGAGGTGGCCTTCGCGCGCGAGCGCTTCGAGGACGCGCTGATCGAGGAGATCCGCCGCTTCGCCCCCAGCCAGCTCGAGATCTCCGAACGCGACGGCGACGGCCGCGAGGAGGTGATCCTCAAGCACGTCTACATCGAGCGCCGCATGATCCCGCTGAACCTCTACCTGCAGGAGGCGCTGGACGCCGGCGGCGGCGAGCAGCTCGAGCGCGCGGTCATCGAGTACGGCAACGCCATCAAGGACCTGGTGGCCGCCAACATCTTCCCCGGCGACATGCTCTGGAAGAACTTCGGCGTCACCCGCAACGGCAAGGTGGTGTTCTACGACTACGACGAGATCGAGTACCTCACCGACTGCAATTTCCGCCGCGTGCCCCCGCCGCGCAACGAGGACGACGAGCTGGCCAGCGAGCCCTGGTACGCCGTCGGCCCGCGCGACGTCTTCCCCGAGACCTTCGGCCCCTTCCTCCTGGGCCACCCCGCGGTGCGCGATGTTTTCATGCGCCACCACGGCGACCTGCTCGACCCGGCGTTCTGGCAGGCCCACAAGGAGCGCATCCAGTCCGGACATGTCCTCGACGTGTTCCCCTACGACCCCGAGCGGCGGTTCGCCCGCCCACCCACCCCTTCCAAGGAGACCATGCCATGACCACCGAATCCATCGTCATCGTCGGCGCCGCCCGCACCCCCATGGGCAGCTTCCAGGGTGACTTCGCCTCGCTCGCCGCGCACGACCTCGGCGGCGCCGCCATCCGGGCCGCCATCGAGCGCGCCGGCGTGCCGGCCGACGCCGTCGACGAGGTGCTTTTCGGCAACTGCCTGATGGCCGGCCAGGGCCAGGCGCCGGCGCGCCAGGCGGCCTTCAAGGGCGGCCTGCCCAAGGGCGCGGGCGCGGTCACGCTCTCGAAGATGTGCGGCTCGGGCATGAAGGCCACGATGCTGGCGCACGACATGCTCCTGGCCGGCTCGGCCCAGGTCATGGTGGCCGGCGGCATGGAGAGCATGACCAACGCGCCGTACCTGCTGCTCAAGGGCCGCGGCGGCTACCGCATGGGGCATGACCGCGTGTTCGACCACATGATGCTCGACGGCCTGGAAGACGCCTACGAGCCCGGCCGCTCCATGGGCACCTTCGGCGAGGATTGCGCCGCCAAGTACCAGTTCACCCGCGAGCAGCAGGACGCCTTCGCCACCACCAGCGTGCAGCGCGCCCAGGCCGCCACGCAGTCGGGGGCCTTCGCCAGGGAAATCACGCCGGTCACCGTCAAGACCCGCGCCGGCGAGACCGTGGTGTCCATCGACGAGGGGCCGGGCAAGGTCAAGCTGGACAAGATCGCCTCGCTCAAGCCGGCGTTCAAGAAGGACGGCACCATCACCGCCGCCTCCAGCTCGAGCATCAACGACGGCGCGGCCGCCCTGGTCCTCATGACCGAGTCCACCGCCCGGCGCCTGGGCTGCAAGCCGCTGGCCCGCATCGTGGCCCACGCCACCCACGCGCAGGAGCCCGAGTGGTTCTCCACCGCCCCGGTGGGCGCCACGCAGAAGGCGCTGGCCAAGGCCGGCTGGAAGGTGTCCGACGTGGACCTGTGGGAGATCAACGAGGCCTTCGCCGTCGTGCCCATGGCCCTGATGGCCGAACTGGGCGTGTCGCACGACGTCGTCAACGTCCACGGCGGTGCCTGCGCCCTGGGCCACCCGATTGGCGCATCCGGTGCGCGCATCCTGGTCACCCTGATCCACGCCCTGCAGGCCCGTGGCAAGAAGCGCGGCCTGGCCACGCTGTGCATCGGTGGCGGCGAGGGAACGGCCATGGCCATCGAGCTGGCCTGACATGGGCACGGTCCTCGTCCTCGGCGCCTCGCGCGGCATCGGCCTGGAGTTCGTTCGCCAGTACCGCGCGGCGGGCGAGCGCGTGATCGCCACTGCCCGCGACGAGGCGGGGCTGGAGCGCCTGCGCGCGCTGGGCGCCACGGCGCTGCGGCTGGACGTCTGCCAGACGGCCAGCATCGCCGGCCTGGCCTGGCAGCTCGATGGCGAGAAGATCGACCTGGCGCTGTACGTGGCCGGCGTCATCGTCCGCGCCGACGCGAAGCAGCCGCCCACCGATGTCGACTTCGATCGCGTCATGCACACCAACGTGCTCGGCGCGATGCAGGCCATCCCGCAGGTCGCGCCGCTGGTGGAAGCAGCCCGCGGCCGTTTCGTCTTCGTCTCCAGCCGCATGGGCCGCATCGCGCAGGTGGAGTCCAGCGGCAGCTGGACCTACCGTGTCAGCAAGGCCGCCCTGAACATGGCGGTGGCCAGTGCCCAGCTCGAGTACCCGCAGGCCGTGATGGTGGCGATGAGCCCCGGCTGGGTGCAGACCGACATGGGCGGCGCGGTCGCCTCGCTCACCGTGGAGGCCAGCGTGGCCTCGATGCGCGGCGCCATCGCCCGCCTGACCCCTGAACACCGCGGCGCCTTCCTGGACGTCGACGGCACGCCCTTCGCGGGCTGGTAACCCTTCAATCCGACGACCATGCTGCTCACCCCCGACCAGGAAATGATCCGCGACGCCGTGCGCGCCTTCGCCCAGGACCAGCTGTGGCCCCATGCCGCCCGCTGGGACCGTGAGCACCACTTCCCGCGCGAGGCCCACCGCGGCCTGGCCGCCCTCGGCGCCTACGGGATCTGCGTGCCCGAAGCCTATGGCGGCGCCAACCTCGACTACGTCACCCTGGCCCTGGTGCTCGAGGAGATCGCCGCCGGCGACGGCGGCACCAGTACCGCCATCAGCGTGACCAACTGCCCGGTCAACGCCATCCTCATGCGCTATGGCAGCGAGGCGCAGAAGCAGCGCTGGCTCACGCCCCTGGCGCAGGGCGAGATGCTCGGTGCGTTCTGCCTGACCGAGCCGCACGTGGGCAGCGATGCCTCGGCGCTGCGCACCACCGCGGTGAAGGCGGGCGGCGACTACGTCATCAACGGCGTCAAGCAGTTCATCACCTCGGGCAAGCATGGCCACCTGGCCATCGTCATCGCGGTCACCGACAAGGGCGCGGGCAAGAAGGGCATGAGCGCCTTCCTCGTGCCGACGGACACGCCCGGCTACATCGTGGCGCGGCTGGAGGAGAAGGTGGGCCAGCACTCCAGCGACACCGCGCAGATCAACTTCGACAACTGCCGCATCCCCGCCGAGAACCGCATCGGCGAGGAGGGCGAGGGCTACCGCATCGCCCTGAGCGCGCTGGAGGGCGGGCGCATCGGCATCGCGGCGCAGAGCGTGGGCATGGCCCGCAGCGCCTTCGAGGTGGCGGTGGCCTATGCCAAGGAGCGCCAGAGCTTCGGCACCGCCATCGTCAACCACCAGGCGGTGGGCTTCCGGCTGGCCGATTGCGCCACGCAGCTGGAGGCGGCGCGCCAGTTGATCTGGCACGCGGCCAGCCTGCGCGACGCCGGCCGGCCCTGCCTCAAGGAGGCGGCCATGGCCAAGCTGTTCGCCAGCGAGATCGCCGAGAAGGTGTGCAGCGCCGCGATCCAGACCCTGGGCGGCTACGGCTACGTGGCCGACTTCCCGGTGGAGCGCATCTGGCGCGACGTGCGCGTGTGCCAGATCTACGAGGGCACCTCCGACGTGCAGAAGATCATCATCCAGCGCGCGCTCTGAGGGCCGGGGCTTCGGGGACAATCGTGGCATGCCTGATGTCGCATGTCCCTGCGGGCGCGAGTCCGCCCGCGGCCATCCCGTGAAGTTCTCCGAATGCTGCGGCCGCTGGCTGCAGCAGCCCGCCCCCGACGCCGAGTGCCTGATGCGATCGCGCTACAGCGCCTTCGTGCGCGGCGACGGCGACTACCTCCTGGCCACCTGGCACGCCAGCACCCGTCCCGCCTCGATCGACTTCGACGCCGGCACCCGGTGGCTGGGGCTGCAGGTGCGCGGCCACCGCGTCGTCGACGACACGCACGCCGAGGTCGAGTTCGTCGCCCGCAGCCGCCCCGCCGGGCCCGGCCCGGCGATGCGTCTGCACGAACGCAGCCGCTTCGTGCGCGAGGACGGCCGCTGGTACTACGTCGACGGAGACCTGCTGTGAGCCGCGCCGCCTCCCGCGCCCCGCGTTTCGACGCCGTGCTGTTCGACTGCGACGGCGTGCTGGTGGACAGCGAGCCCATCACCAACGGCCTGCTGCGCGACATGCTGGCCGAGGCCGGCTGGGAGCTCACGCCGCAGGAATGCATGCGCATCTTCCTGGGCAAGGCGGTGAAGGACGAGCGCGCCCGCATCGAGGCCCACACCGGCCGCCCGCTCACCGACGCCTGGCTCGCCGGCTTCCGAGAGCGACGCAACCAGCTGCTGCTCGAGCGCCTGACGCCGATCCGCCACGCGCCCGAGGCGGTCGAGGCCGTGCATGGCCTGTACGGCGGGCGCATCGCATGCGCCTCCGGCGCCGACCTGTACAAGGTCAAGCTGCAGTTCGAGAAGACCGGCCTCATGCGCTGGTTCGAGGGCCGCATCTTCAGCGGGCACGACCTGCCGCGGTCCAAGCCCTTCCCCGATGTCTACCTCGCCGCCGCTGCGGCCCTGGGCGCCGACCCGCGCCGCTGCGCGGTGGTGGAGGACACGGTCACCGGCGTCACCGCGGGCATCCGCGCGGGCGCCACCGTCTTCGGCTACAGCCCCTCGCCTCAGGGGCACGACGCGCCGGCTGCCCTGCGCGAGGCCGGCGCCTCGGTCATCTTCACCGACATGGCCGACCTGCCCGGCCTGCTGTCCGCCTGAGGGGCCAGGCCATGGCGCGCTGGCGAGACCGCACCCGCACCTGGGCCCGGAGCGTCAAGCGCGACGGGGTGAGCCTGTGGTTCGCGCTGCGCGACCCGCGCACGCCCTGGCCGGCGAAGCTGCTGGCGGGCATCGTCGTGGCCTACGCCCTCAGCCCGATCGACCTGGTGCCGGACTTCATCCCGGTGCTCGGCTACCTGGACGACGTGATCCTGCTGCCCGGGCTGATCTGGCTCACCGTACGGCTCATTCCGGACGATGTCCTCGCCGATTGCCGCGCCCGCGCCGAGGCCTGGATGGAGGCCCGCGGCCGCAAGCCGCGCTGGTGGCTGGGGGCGGTGCTGGTCGTGGCGGTTTGGGTGGCCGTGATGGTGGGCCTGTGGCGGTGGCTCGCCTGATGCGGGGCTACCTCTGCCCGGGCGGGTGGTAGCAGACCTTCATCGCCAGCACCGCGCACGACAGCGCCAGCGTGATCGCGTTGGCCACGATGATCGGCCACGCGCCCTGCAGCCACCCGTATGCCAGCCACAGCGCCACGCCGAGGGTGAACAGGCTGTACATGGTCAGCGAGATGCCGCTCACGTCGCGCGTGCGGAAGGTCTTCCAGGCCTGGGGCAGGAAGGCGGCGGTCGTGAGGGTGGCGGCCGCATAGCCGATCAGGTCTTTGAGCTCCATCGCGGCGGGAATTGTCCCATTGCCCGGCACAATCGCCCGGTCATGAAATTCCGGATGGCCCCCAATTCCCTGTTCGCGGTCCTGCTTCGCAAGCCGTGGTGGATCAGCCTGTTGGTCGCGGCCGTCGTCGCCGTGATCCCCTTCGCCCTGATGCCGAAGGACCTCGCCCCCTACGCGGCGGCCGGCTGCGCGCCCTTCCTGATCATCTCGGCCCTGGCCCTCAAGCGCCAGTGGCGCCTGCCCAGCGCGGCGCAGGTCGAGGCCACCACGAAAGCCGTCTCCGCCATGGGCTGGGAGGCCTTCCGCGGCGTGCTGGAGCAGGCCTTCGCGCGGGAGGGCTACGAGGTCGAGCGCCTGCACGGCGCCGCCGACCTGTGCCTGCGCAAGGGCGGCCGCAGCGTGCTGGTGGCGGCGCGCCGCTGGAAGGCCGCGCGCCAGGGAGAGGACGCGCTGCAGGCCCTGCAGGCCGTGCGCGAGGCGCAGGACGCGGGCGGCGCCATGTTCATCGCGCTCGGCGAGGTCAGCCCCCAGGCGCGCGCCTTTGCCGACGCCCGCGGCATCGCCCTCGTGCAGGGCGAGGCGCTGGCCCAGCTCCTGCGCGGCGTGGCGCTGCGCTGAGCCGGCGCCGGCAGGTTTTCCGCGCTAGGTTTCCTGTGGCCCGGTGCCGGCGTCGCCGGCATGCAGCACCAGGGTCGCCAGCACCGCGCTGTCCGCCCGGGCGCGCAGCCCGTGCACCTGGCCCGGCGGCAGCAGCACCAGCTGGCCGGGGCCGAGGCGGCGCACGCCGCCGGGCATCACCACCTCCACGTCGCCCTCCAGGCAGTGCAGGGTGCATTCGTCGTCGACATGGCGCAGGGGGTGGTCCTGGTGCGCGCGCAGCACCAGGTGCAGCAGCTGCAGGCGGCCGGCCTTGATCAGGCTGGTGCTGACGGCGGCGCCCAGCTGCGGGCCCAGGGGGCCGATGTCGATGACGTCCAGCGGGCGGGCATGAGGCAGGGCCATGGCGGGGCTCCTCTCACTCGGTGGGCGCACTCTACTCCGCGCGCACGCGCTCGCGGTACTCGGCGGGGGAGAAACCGGTCCAGCCGCGGAAGGCGCGGATGAAGCTCTTCTCGTTCAGGAAGCCCACCGCCGCCGCCACCTGCTTGACCGGCCGGCCGGTGCGATGCAGCAGCTCGCGCGCCCGCGCCGAGCGCACCTCGTCCTTCAGCGCCTGCAGGCTCGCGCCTTCCTCGCGCAGCTGGCGGTGCAGCGTGCGGGCCGACAGATTGAGCAGCGCCGCGACGCCGTCGGCGTTGTGCGCCGCCTCGGGGTGGGCGGCCAGGGCCTGGCGCACCTGCTGCACCAGCAGCCGGTCGCGGCGGTACTGGCGCACGGTGAGGGGCAGGGCGCGCTGCAGCATCTGGCGCAGGGCGGCCTCGTCCCGGCTCACGGGCAGGGCGAGGTAGCGCGCGTCGAAACGCAGGGCGGCCTGGGCCGCGCCGAAGGCGAGGGGGCCGGGGAACATGTGGCCGAAGGCGTCCGCATGCGCCGGCGCCTCGAAGGGGAAGGCCGCCCCCTGCAGCGGGATGCGCGAGTCCACGTACCAGCAGGCCAGGCCGTGGATGTTCCGCAGGATGTGGACCAGGCTGAACTCCCGCGCCTGCGGGGCCAGCGCCAGGTGCGCCGGCGACTCCTCGACGACCAGGCTGGCGGTGTCGCCGGTGGTGACCAGCCGCAGCAGCAGGTCCCGCGTGAGCAGGGCATGGTGGCGGCACCAGCGCCGCAGGGCCAGGCCCAGGTCGGGCGCGGTGAGCGAGGCGCGCGCCAGCATGCCGTAGCTGCCCCAGGGCAGCGCCCGGCCGAAGGCGCCCAGGGCCTCGTCGTCCAGCGCCTGCATGGCGGCGCCGGACAGCCACTCCATCTGCAGCGCGGTGATGCGCCCCCGCGGATTGAGCAGCTGCGATGGCGTGATCTGTGCCTGCTTCAGGACGCCTGCCGGGTCCAGGCCCCGCCGCCGGATCGCGTCCGCAATGACCCGCGCATAGGCCATGGGGGTGACGGCGGCGGGCAGTGCGGGGGCGGCGGACATGGCCGAAAGTATCCATGTCGATGGCGTGATTTGCAACCTCGCTGGCAGCACGCCGGCGACGCTCTTGCCTACAGTGGCGGGCAGCGAGGAGACCCATGCCCACGATCGAGTCCCAACTGAATCCCCGGTCCGCCGACTTCCAGGCCAATGCCGCCGCCATGCGCGGGCTGGTCGGCGAGCTCGAAGCCCAGGTCGCCCAGGCCGCCGCCGGCGGCGGCGAGGCGGCGCGCGCCAAGCACACCGCCCGCGGCAAGCTGCTGCCCCGCGAGCGGGTGCAGATGCTGCTGGATCCCGGCACCCCGTTCCTGGAGCTGTCGCCCATGGCGGCCCACGGCATGTACAACGGCGATGCGCCCTGCGCCGGCGTGATCGCCGGCATCGGCCGCGTCAACGGCGTCGACTGCATGGTCGTGTGCAACGACGCCACGGTGAAGGGCGGCACCTACTACCCGATGACGGTGAAGAAGCACCTGCGGGCCCAGGAGGTGGCGCAGCAGAACGGCCTGCCCTGCATCTACCTGGTGGACTCGGGCGGCGCCAACCTGCCGCAGCAGGACGAGGTCTTCCCCGACCGCGACCACTTCGGCCGCATCTTCTACAACCAGGCCCAGATGTCCGCGCAGGGCATCCCGCAGATCGCGGTGGTCATGGGCTCGTGCACCGCGGGCGGCGCCTACGTGCCGGCCATGAGCGACGAGACCATCATCGTCAAGAACCAGGGCACCATCTTCCTGGGCGGCCCGCCGCTGGTGAAGGCCGCCACCGGCGAGGTCGTGACCTCCGAGGACCTGGGCGGCGGCGACGTCCACACCCGCCTTTCCGGCGTGGCCGACCACCTCGCGCAGAACGACCTGCATGCCCTGGCCCTGGCGCGCCAGGCCGTGGCCAGCCTGAACCGCAAGAAGGCGGTGCCGGTGGCCCTGCAGCCGCCGCGCCCGCCCAAGTACGACCCCAGCGAGCTCTATGGCGTGGTGCCCACCGACACCCGCAAGCCCTTCGACGTGCGCGAGATCATCGCCCGCATCGTCGACGGCTCGGAGTTCCACGAGTTCAAGGCCCGGTACGGCGCCACCCTGGTGTGCGGCTTCGCCCACATCGAGGGCATGCCGGTGGGCATCGTCGCCAACAACGGCATCCTGTTCTCGGAGTCGGCGCAGAAGGGCGCTCACTTCATCGAGCTGTGCGGCCAGCGCAAGGTGCCCCTGGTGTTCCTGCAGAACATCACCGGCTTCATGGTGGGCCGCAAGTACGAGAACGAGGGCATCGCCCGCCATGGCGCCAAGATGGTGACCGCGGTGGCCACGGTCAACGTGCCCAAGTTCACCGTGATCATCGGCGGCAGCTACGGCGCCGGCAACTACGGCATGTGCGGCCGCGCCTACTCGCCGCGCTTCCTGTGGATGTGGCCGAACGCGCGGATCTCCGTCATGGGCGGCGAGCAGGCCGCCAGCGTGCTGGCCACCGTGCGCCGCGACGGCATCGAGGCCAAGGGCGGCACCTGGAGCGCGCAGGAGGAGGCCACCTTCAAGCAGCCGCTGCTGGACCAGTTCGCCCACCAGTCCCACCCGTACTACGCCACCGCCCGCCTGTGGGACGACGGCATCATCGACCCGGCCGACACGCGACGTGTGCTGGCGCTGGGGCTGTCGGCCTCGCTGAACGTGCCAATTCCGGACGCGCGGTTTGGCGTATTCCGCATGTAAAGCGTAGAGTGTGTATGAAACATCTCAACAGTACACATCATGCGCACGAACATCGAGATCGACGACGCGCTCATGGCCAACGCCATGAAGGCCGGCCCGTACAAGACCAAGAAGGACGCGGTCGAGGCGGGCCTGAAGCTGCTGGCGCGGCAGGCCGCGTACCGCGAGATCCTCCAGTGGCGGGGGCGGCTGCATTGGGAGGGCGACGAGTCGATCGACTGGACCGCCCCGGCCCCCGCCTCGCCGACGGTGCAGGAAGCCTCCGCCAAGCACCGCCGTGCTCGTCGTTGATTCCAGCGTCTGGATCGACTTCTTCGCGGACCGGCCGCAGCCGGCCTGCGACGTGCTGGCCCGCCTGCTGGATGAAGGCGAGGTCCGCCTCGTGGTGCCGGACCTGGTCTTGTTCGAAGTGCTGCGGGGCTTCCGCCACGAGCATGAATGGCGCCGGGCCCGTGCCCTGCTCGAGGCACTCGATGTCGAGCCCGCGAGCGACCCCGGCCTGGCCGTCGAGGCCGCAACCCACTACCGCGCGCTGCGCGCGGCGGGCGTCACGGTGCGCAGCCCGCTCGACTGCCTCATCGCCACCTTCTGCATCGACCGCGGCTACGCCCTGCTGCATCGCGACCGCGACTTCGATGCCTTCGAGGAATTGCGCGGCCTGCGCGCCTGGAACCCCTGAACCTCAGCGCGCCAGGAGGGCCGCATGAACCACCTGGACCTGACCTTCAACGCCGGCGTGGCCACCGTCACGCTCAATCGTCCCGAGGTGCGCAACGCCTTCAACGACGAGGTGATCGCCGAGCTCACCGCCGTCTTCGGCGAGCTGGGCCACCGGGCCGAGGTGCGCGCCATCGTGCTGGCCGCCAACGGCCCGGCCTTCTGCGCCGGCGCCGACCTGAACTGGATGAAGCGCATGGCCGGCTACAGCCGCGAGGAGAACCTCGCCGACGCCTCCGCCCTCGCGCGCATGCTGGAAGTCATCGCCAACTGCCCCCGGCCCACGGTCGCCCGCGTGCAGGGCGACGTGTACGCCGGCGGCATGGGCCTGGTCGCCGCCTGCGACATGGCGGTCTCGGCAGACACGGCGAACTACTGCCTCAGCGAGGTGAAGATCGGCCTGATCCCCGCCACCATCAGCCCCTACGTGATCCGCGCCATGGGCGCGCGCGCCGCGCAGCGCTACTTCCTCACCGCGGAGCGCTTCTCCGCGGCCGAGGCGCACCGCATCGGCTTCGTGCACGAGGTGGTGCCCGCCGCCGAACTCGACGCCCGGGTGGCCGCGCTCACCGGCGCGCTGGTCTCGGCAAGCCCCGAGGCGGTCAAGGCCTGCAAGCGGCTGGTGCACGACGTCGCCGGCCGCGAGGTCACGCCGGCGCTGATCCAGCACACCGTGGAGGGCATCGCCGACATCCGCGCGAGTGCCGAGGGCAAGGAGGGCGTGCGCGCCTTCCTCGAGAAGCGCAAGCCGTCCTGGCTGCAGTGATAAGCGAGCTAGCGGAGAGACCATGTTCAAGAAGATCCTGATTGCCAACCGCGGTGAGATCGCGTGCCGCGTGGCCGCCACCGCCCGCCGCCTCGCGGTGAAGACCGTGGCCGTGTATTCCGATGCCGACGCGAACGCCAAGCATGTGGCCGCCTGCGACGAGGCCGTCCACATCGGCGGCAGCGCGCCCAAGGACAGCTACCTGCGCTGGGAGCGCATCATCGAGGCCGCCCAGGCCACCGGCGCCCAGGCCATCCACCCCGGCTACGGCTTCCTCAGCGAGAACGAGGAGTTCGCCCAGGCCTGCGCCGACGCCGGCCTGGTCTTCATCGGCCCGCCGCCCTCGGCGATCCAGGCGATGGGCCTGAAGGCCGAGTCCAAGCAGCTGATGGAAAAGGCCGGCGTGCCCCTGGTGCCCGGCTACCACGGCAGCGAGCAGGACCCCGAGTTCCTCAAGGGCGCGGCCGGCCAGATCGGCTACCCGGTCCTGATCAAGGCCAGCGCCGGCGGCGGCGGCAAGGGCATGCGCGCCGTCGACCGGGCCGAGGATTTCGATGCCGCGCTCGCCTCCTGCAAGCGCGAAGCCGCCAACAGCTTCGGCGACGACGCGGTGCTGGTCGAGAAGTACGTGCAGCGCCCGCGCCACATCGAGATCCAGGTGTTCGGCGACACGCACGGCAACTACGTCTGGCTGTTCGAGCGTGACTGCTCGGTGCAGCGCCGCCACCAGAAGGTGCTGGAGGAGGCGCCCGCGCCCGGCATGACCGAGGCCCTGCGCCGGCAGATGGGCGAGGCCGCGGTGGCCGCCGCCCGCGCGGTGCACTACGTCGGCGCCGGCACGGTGGAATTCATCGTCGAGCAGAAGCCCTCGGGCGAGATGAGCTTCTTCTTCATGGAGATGAACACCCGCCTGCAGGTGGAGCACCCGGTGACCGAGGCCATCACCGGCCTGGACCTGGTGGAGTGGCAGCTGCGCGTGGCCTCGGGCGAGCCGCTGCCGCTGAAGCAGGAGCAGCTTCGCATCACCGGCCATGCCATCGAGGCGCGCATCTGCGCCGAGAACCCGGACAACAACTTCCTGCCCGCCACCGGCACGCTCGCGGTCTACCGCAAGCCGGCCTGCACCAGCTTCGAGCGTTCGCCGGTGCGCGTCGACGACGGCGTGCGCGAGGGCGACGCGATCTCGCCGTTCTACGACTCCATGGTCGCCAAGCTGATCGTGCACGGCGCCACCCGCGAGGAGGCGCTGGCGCGGCTGGACGAGGCGCTGGCCCAGACCCACATCGTGGGCCTGGCCACCAACGTGCAGTTCCTGCGCCAGGTGGCCCGCAGCCGCTCCTTCGCCCAGGCCGACCTGGACACCGCGCTGATCCCGCGCGAGCAGGCCGCGCTGTTCCACCAGCAGCCGGTGCCGCTGCCCCTGGCTGCCGCCGCCGCCGTGGCCCGCGCGCTGCTCGACGAGCGCGCCCTCGAGGGCGCCGACCCCTTCAGCCGCCGTGACGGCTGGCGCTCGCACGGCGTCAACGCGCGCCGTTTCGAGTTCGACTTCGCCGGCGAGCATGTCAAGGCGCTGCTCACCTACCGCCACGACGGCAGCCTGCACCTCGCGGTGGGCGAGGCCGAGGGCCTGCTCGCCTTCGAGGGCGCGGGCGACGATATCGACCTGCGCTTCGCCGGCTGGCGCGAGCGCGTGAGCGTCTACGCCCAGGGCGAGACCGACCATGTCTTCGCCGCCCGTGGCGCGGCCGCCATCGTCTCGCTGGACCTGCTGGCCCATGCGGGCGAAGGCCAGTCCGAGGGCGGGCGCCTGACCGCGCCGATGCCGGGCAAGGTGATCTCCTTCGCGGTCAAGGCCGGCGACACCGTTGCCAAGGGCCAGCCGCTGGCGGTGATGGAGGCGATGAAGATGGAGCACACCATCGCCGCGCCGGCCGATGGCACGGTGGCCGAGGTGCTGTATGCCCCCGGGGACCAGGTGGCCGAAGGCGCCGAGCTGCTGAAGCTGGCCGCGGCCTGAGGAACAATCACGCCATGTCCATGAACTATCCCCGCCAGGTCGCCATCGTCGACGTCGGCCCGCGCGACGGCCTGCAGAACGAGAAGCAGCCCGTGCCCGCCGAGGTCAAGATCGGCCTCGTCCACCGCCTGCAGGCCGCCGGCCTGCGCGAGATCGAGGCCACCAGCTTCGTCAGCCCCAGGTGGGTCCCGCAGATGGGGGACAACGCCGAGGTCATGGCGGGCATCCAGCGCCGGCCCGGCGTGTGCTACTCGGTGCTCACGCCCAACATGAAGGGCTTCGAGGGCGCGGTGGCCGCGGGCGCCGACGAGATCGTCGTCTTCGGCGCGGCCAGCGAGGCCTTCAGCCAGAAGAACATCAACTGCTCCATCGCCGAGAGCATCGAGCGCTTCGCGCCGGTGGTCGAGGCGGCGCTGGCGCGCGGCATCCGCGTGCGCGGCGCCATCTCCTGCACGGTGGGCTGCCCGTACGAGGGCGAGGTCGCGCCGGCGCGGGTCGAGATGGTGGCGCGCCTCATGAAGGAGATCGGCGTGCAGCTGGTCGGCGTGGCCGACACCATCGGCGTGGGCACGCCGCTGAAGGTGCAGCGCGCGCTGGAGGCGGCGCTGAAGCACTACGACGTCGACCATGTCGCGGGCCATTTCCACGACACCTACGGCCAGGCCCTGGCCAACACCCTGGCCTCGCTGGAGCTGGGCGTGTGGCACTTCGAGTCGTCGGTCGCCGGCCTGGGCGGCTGCCCGTACGCCAAGGGCGCCACCGGCAACGTCGCCACCGAGGACCTGGTGTTCATGCTGCACGGCATGGGCATCGAGACCGGCATCGATCTCGACCAACTGGTCGACGCCGGCGCCTACATCAGCGGGTTCCTGGGCCGCAGGCCCAACTCGCGCGTGGCCACCGCCCTCCTGAACCAGCGGGCCGGCTGATGTGCGGCGCCGAGCTCCAGGCCCTGCCTGACGGCGTGCAGCGCGTCGCCCGCGTGCTGCAGGACGCCGGCCACCCCCATGCGCCGGTGATGCTGGACGACGCGGCCCGCACCGCGCAGCAGGCTGCCGACGCCCTGGGCATCGCGCTGGGGCAGATCGCCAAGAGCATCATCTTCCGGCGCAAGGCCGACGGCGCGGCGGTGCTGGTCATCGCCTCCGGGGACCGGCGCGTCGACGAGAAGAAGGTCGATGCCCTCGTCGGCAAGACCGGGCGGGCCGATGCCGACTTCGTGAAGGCGCGCACCGGCTTTTCCATCGGCGGCGTCTCGCCCGTGGGGCATGCCGAGCCGCCGGTGACGCTGATCGACCGCGACCTGTTCCGCTTCGAGGTGGTCTGGGCCGCCGCGGGCCACCCGCACGGCGTCTTCCAGCTGCGCCCGCAGGACCTGGAGCGCCTGACCGGCGCGCCGGTCGCCGACGTGGTCAAGGAGCACGCCGCATGATGGACGCTGGCACGGCCGCCGCGCTGCGGGCGCGCGCCCGCGAGGTGCTCGAGGGCGAGGGCGCGGGCCCGGCGCCGTCGCCCTGCACCTCGGTGTGCCGCATGGACCCGGCCAACGGCCTGTGCGACGGCTGCCTGCGCAGCATCGACGAGATCGCCGGCTGGGGCATGCTGCCCGACGCGCAGCGCCGCGCGGTGTGGCGACTTCTCGAACAGCGCGCCGCGGCGCTGGCCTGACCTGACCTCACCTGGAGCGGCCATGAAGCAGATCACCTGCTACCTCGACTTCATCTCGCCCTATGCCCACCTGGCCTTCGAGCACCTGCCGCAGGCGCTGGAGGGCCTCAGCTACGCGGTGGCCTACCGGCCGGTGCTGTTCGCCGGCATGCTCAAGCACCATGGCCAGCTCGGCCCCGCCGAGATCGCGCCCAAGCGTGACTGGACCTACCGGCAGGTGCTGTGGCAGGCGCACCGCCACGGCATCGAGCTGCGCATGCCGGCCTCGCACCCGTTCAACCCCCTGCCGCTGCTGCGCCTGGCGCTGGCCTGCGGCGAGGGCGGGCGCATCAACCGCTACGTGGCCGAGACCGTGCTGCGCCATGTCTGGCGCGGCGGCGCCGACGCGGCGGACCCGCAGCGCCTGGCGGCGCTCACCCAGGCCCTGCAGCCGGCGCGCGACCCGGCGGGCGAGGCGGTGAAGGCCGAGCTCAAGGCCAACACCGACGAGGCCATCGCCGCCGGCGCCTTCGGCGTGCCCACCTTCGCGGTCGACGGCCGCCTGTTCTGGGGCTTCGACAGCCTGCCCATGCTGCGGGCCTGGCTGGAGGGGGATGCCTGGTTCGGCGGTGGCGACTGGGAAGCGGCGCAGGCGGTGTCCGCAGGGGTGCAGCGGCGCTGAGCGACTCAGCTCCGGCGTGAGAACGCCGAGGCGCGGCCGGTGCGGATCACGGCAACGATCCGGTCGGTCCACTGCAGGATCTCGGCCCAGCGCGCCGGGTCATCGCGGCCCAGGGTCCGCCGCAGCTTCTCCTCGCGGCTCGTGAAGCACTCGGCCTCGACCGCGCAGGGCAGGGCCAGCGTGAGGTCCGTCGCGTCGCAAGGCAGGCCGAGGCGGCAGGGGACCAGGCTGTAGGCCGCGGCGATCGCGGGATCTTCCGAGAGGGGGTAGGGCTGGCCGTCGAACCACACGGCCATGCCGCCTTGCTTCATCGCACCCAGGGACAGGCGCCAGCCGATGTCCTCGAACAGCCAGGGATCGGCCGTGGCCAGGACGGCAGCCACCGCCGCCTCGCGCAGGGCGGGATCGGGCGAGCGGCCCTCCCGGTGGAGCCGAAGGGGCAGCTTTGCCAGCGGGTCGCCCTGGGTGTCGGCCTCGCCGTACAGGGTGTCCAGTCGCTGTGCCGTGAGTTCGTCGTCCGCGAAGCTCGCGCAGCGCGCCTGGAGGTACTGGAAGGCCTGGAGCTGGGCCATCTGCTGCCGGGGGCCGGCCTGCGGGGGCGTGGCGGGCTGGGGGGCCTGCAGGTCGGGGTGGCCGCCTCAAACGTGGGCGCACCAGCGAACCGCCTGGGCGGCGTAGAAGACGCCCCCGGACCGGGGTTGCTTCAATGCCGAGAGGCTGAAGGAGCGCAGGTCCAGGGTCGTGGCGAATGCGCGCACCAGCGACGCCGTGCGTCGCGGGGACTCAGGGGGGCGTGCCGCATCGACGGGTTGCGCCGTGTGGTCGACCGCCAGGGGCCGAGTCCGGGCGGATGGTTGCGCCTCGAATGCGGTGGGCGCCGCTGGGGCGCTGCGGCTCCAGATCCTGGATCCCACGGCAAGGGTGGCGACCGCCGCACCCGAGGCCAGGATGGCCAGGCCGATGATGCGAATCGTCGACGGGTTCCTCATGCTCGGTCCTCCTGTTCAAGGTCGCATGGAGCCAGGGATCGGGGTCTGGGACAACTTGTCGGATGAAAGCCGGTCATTGGGCAGTACAGGCCACGATTCGCGAATGCCGTCTGCGTAGGTCACCGTAAAAGTGCGGTAACTCAATCCATCGATCGTGTAGGTCGAGCGGTTGCCGAACCCGTATTGCGCGATCAGATTCCGCAGGATCAGGTCGTCGAAGACGGCCGTTGCGGCCATCCACCTATCCATGAGGTCGTCTGTCGACTTCGTTGGCTTGAGCTCCTGGCCGATGAGGGCCACCCCGCAGCGTCCGGGGCGCCGGTCCATCGGTGGGCCCCTGATGGCACATCGCTCAGGGTTGAGGCGGGGTGCGCCCGGATGGCCGGGCACCGGCCGAGTCGCGGACAATGGCCCTGTCCAGCCTGCCGATGACCGACCCCTCCGACAACCACCGCCTCTACTGGCGCAAGACCCTGCGCCTGACCGCCGCCCTGCTGGCGGTGTGGTTCGCCGTGACCTTCGTCGTGCCGTTCTACGCCCGGGAGCTGAGCTTCGACTTCTTCGGCTGGCCCTTCAGCTTCTGGATGGGCGCCCAGGGCGCGCTCATCGTCTACGTGCTGATCATCTTCATCTACGCACGCTGCATGCAGCGCCTCGATGCCGAGCACGGCATGAACACCGACGAGGGATCCGACACGGGAAAACCCCAATCACCCGGCCACCCCCCTGCGGAGGGGTGAAAACCGCCGGATTGAGTCGATGTGAAATGGTTGTGCCGGGTTTCCCCTTGGTTTGTCAGGCGCGGATAAGTTTCGCGCAAGCTTGTGTTGGTTTGGAGAAAGGCCAGGGTCAGAGCCTCTCCAAAGAATGACTCCAGGTGCCCCTGTCGGGCGCTGACTTCTACAGGAGACATCCCATGGCAAGTTCTGCCGAAATCCGGCCGATGACCTCGGAGGAGAAGAAAGTCATCTTCGCCTCGTCGCTCGGCACCGTGTTCGAGTGGTACGACTTTTACCTGTACGGCTCGCTCGCCGCGATCATCGCCAAGCAGTTCTTCGCGGGCCTGGACCCCAGCGCCGCGTTCATCTTCGCGCTGCTGGCCTTCGCCGCGGGCTTCATCGTGCGACCCTTCGGCGCGCTGGTGTTCGGCCGCCTCGGCGACATGATCGGCCGCAAGTACACCTTCCTGGTGACCATCCTGCTGATGGGCCTGTCCACCTTCATCGTGGGCATCCTGCCGACCTACGCCAGCATCGGCGTGGCCGCTCCCGTCATCCTGATCGTGCTGCGCATGCTGCAGGGCCTGGCCCTGGGCGGTGAGTACGGCGGCGCCGCGACCTACGTCGCCGAGCACGCCCCGCACGGCCGCCGCGGCGCCTACACCGCCTGGATCCAGACCACCGCGACGCTGGGCCTGTTCCTGTCGCTGATGGTGATCCTGGGCACCCGTACCGCGATCGGCGAGGCCGCCTTCGCCGACTGGGGCTGGCGCGTTCCCTTCATTGTCTCGATCCTGCTGCTGGCCATCTCGGTCTGGATCCGCCTGACGATGAACGAGTCCCCCGCCTTCCAGAAGATGAAGGCCGAGGGCAAGACCTCCAAGGCCCCCCTGGCCGAGTCCTTCGGCCAGTGGAAGAACCTGAAGATCGTGCTGCTCGCCCTGTTCGGCCTCGTCGCCGGCCAGGCCGTGGTCTGGTACTCGGGCCAGTTCTACGCCCTGTTCTTCCTGACCTCGGTCCTGAAGGTCGACGGCGCCACCGCCAACATCCTGGTCGCCCTGTCGCTGATCATCGGCACCCCGTTCTTCGTGGTGTTCGGCGCGCTGTCCGACAAGATCGGCCGCAAGCCCATCATCCTGGCCGGCCTGCTGCTCGCCGTGGTGACCTACTTCCCGCTGTTCAAGATGCTGACCAACGCGGCCAACCCCGACCTGGCCGCCGCGCAAGCCAAGAACCAGATCGTGGTGACCGCCGCCAAGGGCGACTGCTCCTTCCAGGGCAACCCGGTGGCTCGCGAGATCGACTTCACCAAGTCCTGCGACATCGCCAAGCGCTTCCTGGCCCAGAACTCGGTGTCCTATGACAACGCGGTGGCTGCCGAAGCCGGCCCGGCCAAGGTCAAGATCGGTGACAAGGAAATCGTGGCGCCCGTCGCCAAGGTCGTGAACTCCAAGTTCGACGAGGAGAGCGCCAAGGCCATCGCCGCCTTCAAGAAGGAAGTGACCGACGCCCTCAAGGCCGCCGGCTACCCCACCAAGGCCGACCCGGCCAAGGTCGACAAGGCCACCATCGTGATCATCCTGTCGATCCTGGTGATCTACGTGACCATGGTCTACGGCCCGATCGCCGCCATGCTGGTGGAGCTGTTCCCGACCCGCATCCGCTACACCTCGATGAGCCTGCCGTACCACATCGGCAACGGCTGGTTCGGTGGCCTGATGCCCACCATCGCCTTCGCGATGGTCGCCCAGAACGGCAACATGTACTACGGCCTCTGGTACCCCATCGTGATCGCTGCCGCCACCTTCGTGATCGGCCTGCTGTTCGTGCGTGAGACCAAGGACGTGGACATCTACGCCAACGACTGAACGCGATAGCAAAGCCTGAAGGGCCGCCGCGAGGCGGCCCTTTGGAGTCTGCTTTCAAACTCTGGAGAAGAACACCATGTGGAAGATCTTTGTCGGCTTCATCGTTTTTGCCGCCCTGGCCCTGTTCGTGATCATGAAGGGGGGGGACAACCTCGACATGGGCGGCGAGAAGCACGGCACCGAGACCACGGCCCATGAGCCGGCACCCGCCGCCTCGAAGTAAGGCACCGCCCCAACGACAAAGCCGCGCCCGAGGGCGCGGCTTTTTTGTGTGCGGCCTTCGTGGGCCGCCGGCGCGGCGGTTCGACCGGTGCGACCGCGCCGACGGCGCAGGCTCAGCGCCAGCGCAGGGGCGGCGCGCCCAGCAGGGCGGCCGGGTAGACCGCCTCCAGCGGCAGGGTGTACTCGGCGTAGCCGGTGTCGTCGCGCTGGCAGCCGGCCTCGCCGGGCAGGCGCCACGAGCGGATCCAGCTGTCCTGCGGACGGTTGCGGGCGAGGTAGATGAAGCGGCCCTCGGGCTCGTCCACCGCGAAGGCGATGGCGTCGAAGCCGGCCGCGCTGGGGTGCACGGAGACCTCCGGCGTGCCCGAGCAGTCGGGGCGGCGGTACACCAGCATCAGGGGTGCGTTGGTCCCCCAGGCCAGGCTGTCGCCGTAGTGGCAGCGCGTGCCGTCGCAGCGCATGTCGGGCGCCAGCCCGGCGATGACCGTGCTCAGGCCGTTGACCCGGGCGACCACCAGGGGCTCGTGGGTGAGGAAGCCGGGATGGGCCCGTCCGACCGGCCGGCCCGTGCGGTCCACCAGCAGCAGGCCGGCGGCGCCCTCCGCCGGCGGCGCCACCAGGGGCGGGCGGGCCGCGCCCGCCAGCTGCGAGGCGGGCATGCGGTTGGGGCTGGCGACCGGCGTGCCCTCGCGCTTGCGCGCGAGCCCGGGCGGCAGGCCGGCCGCGGCATCGAAGGGGGGCGCCGCGAGGGCCTCCCCTACCGTGAAGGCCGCGGACAGGCCGGCCAGGACGAACAGCGTGAAAAACCTCATGGAATTCCTCCTTGTTTCGGGAGGCGCCACGATAGGAGGCCGGGCCACGGCCGCCATCACCTGTTTCAAACTTTTTCCCGGCTGAGTCTCCACGGCCGGGAAGGCCCCCGGTTCAGGTGGCCGCGAGGCGGAAGACCGAGACCACGCCGACCAGGTTGCGGGCCTGCGACTGCAGGCTGTCGGAGGCGGCGGCGCTTTCCTCGACGAGTGCGGCGTTCTGCTGGGTGGTGGTGTCCATCTGGTTGACGGCCTCGCCGATCTGGGCGACGCCGGCGCTCTGCTCGGTGGAGGCGCGCGAGATGCTGGCCATGAGGTCGGACACGCGCTGGATGGCGTCGACGACTTCGCCCATGGTGGTGCCGGCCTGGTCGACCAGGGCGCTGCCTTCGCCCACGCGCTCGACGCTGGTGGTGATGAGGTCCTTGATCTGCTTGGCGGCCTCGGCGCTGCGCTGGGCGAGGGTTCGCACCTCGCCGGCGACGACGGCGAAGCCGCGGCCCTGCTCGCCGGCGCGGGCGGCCTCGACGGCGGCGTTGAGGGCCAGGATGTTGGTCTGGAAGGCGATGCCGTCGATGACGGAGATGATGTCGGCGATCTGGCGCGAGGAGTCGTTGATGCCCTTCATGGTCTCGACGACCTGTCGCACGACCTCGCCGCCGCGCTGGGCGACGCCGGAGGCCTCGCTGGCCAGGCGCGAGCCCTGCTGGGCGTTGGCGGCGTTCTGTTCGACGGTGGAGGCCAGCTCCTTCATGGAGGCGGAGGTCTGCTCCAGGGCGCTGGCCTGTTCCTCGGTGCGGCTGGACAGGTCGGTGGTGCCCTGGGAGATCTGGGCGCTGGCGGTGGCCACGCCTTCGGCGCCGGAGCGCACGTTGTGGACGATGGCCGCGAGGCTGTCCTGCATGCGCTTGAGGGCGGCCATGAGGCTGGCGGAGTCGCCGTTGCGCAGGGTGATGGGGGCGCTGAGGTCGCCGTCGGCGACGCGGCGGGCCAGGGCGGCGGCCTCGGCGGGCTCGGCGCCGAGCTGGCGCGTGATGCCGCGCACGATCCACACGCCCAGCACCGCAGCCATCGCGATGGCCAGGACCAGCATGGCCAGCAGCCAGCGCTGCGCCTGCGCGTAGGTGTCGCGCGCGGTGGCGGCGGCTGCCTTGGAGCCTTTCTCGTTGACCGCGGCGACCGTGCGCAGGTCGACGATCATGGCGTCGAAGGCGGCGCGCGACTCGCCGTCGTACAAGGCCCTCGCGGCATCGCCGGCGCCGTCGCGCGAAAGCGCCAGCAGCTTGTCCTGCGCCGCGAGGTAGCGGGCGCGGTCACGGGCGTAGGCCTCGAAGCCGGCGCGTTCCTCGCCCGGCGCGGCGATGTCGTCGTAGGCCTTGTCCTTCTTCAGGAAGTCGGCGTTGAAGCCGGCCAGGCGCTTTTCGATGTCGGCCTTCTGCGCGGGCGTGGCCGCCATCACGTGGTCGGCCTCGGTGCGGCGGATGCGGTTGGCGGCGGTGCGCAGGTCGTTGACCGCGTTGATGCGCGGGAGCCAGCGTGCGTCGGTCTCCGCCGCGCTGGCGCTCACGCGCGACAGCCGCTCGGCGCCGAGGCCGCCCACCCCCAGGGTCAGCCCCAGCATCAGGGTGAAGGCCAGGCCCAGGCGCTGGCCGAGTGTCATGGCGTTGCTTCGCATGGCGTGCTACCCGGCGGGTGTCAGAAGCTGTTCCACTCGTCGTGGGTGCCGGTCGCGGCCGGGGCAGCGGCCGGCACCGCGGCGGGGGCCGGGCGCGGCTTGAAGCTCGGGCGCACCACGTTGCCGGCCGGGGCCTTGGCCGGGGCGGCGGTGGGCGCCGTCACGGCGGGAGCCGGGGCGCGCGAGGCGGTGCCCAGCTTGAACACGGCGACCGTCTCCACCAGCTGGCCGGCCTGCGAGCGCAGGCTGTCGGAGGCGGCGGCGCTTTCCTCGACGAGTGCGGCGTTCTGCTGGGTGGTGGTGTCCATCTGGTTGACGGCCTCGCCGATCTGGGCGACGCCGGCGCTCTGCTCGGTGGAGGCGCGCGAGATGCTGGCCATGAGGTCGGACACGCGCTGGATGGCGTCGACGACCTCGCCCATGGTGGTGCCGGCCTGGTCGACCAGGGCGCTGCCTTCGCCCACGCGCTCGACGCTGGTGGTGATGAGGTCCTTGATCTGCTTGGCGGCCTCGGCGCTGCGCTGGGCGAGGGTGCGCACCTCGCCGGCGACGACGGCGAAGCCGCGGCCCTGCTCGCCGGCGCGGGCGGCCTCGACGGCGGCGTTGAGGGCCAGGATGTTGGTCTGGAAGGCGATGCCGTCGATGACGGAGATGATGTCGGCGATCTGGCGCGAGGAGTCGTTGATGCCCTTCATGGTCTCGACGACCTGTCGCACGACCTCGCCGCCGCGCTGGGCGACGCCGGAGGCGTCGCTGGCCAGGCGCGAGCCCTGCTGGGCGTTGGAGGCGTTCTGTTCGACGGTGGAGGCCAGCTCCTTCATGGAGGCGGAGGTCTGCTCCAGGGCGCTGGCCTGTTCCTCGGTGCGGCTGGACAGGTCGGTGGTGCCCTGGGAGATCTGGGCGCTGGCGGTGGCCACGCCTTCGGCGCCGGAGCGCACGTTGTGGACGATGGCCGCGAGGCTGTCCTGCATGCGCTTGAGGGCGGCCATGAGGCTGGCGGAGTCGCCGTTGCGCAGGGTGATGGGGGCGCTGAGGTCGCCGTCGGCGACGCGGCGGGCCAGGGCGGCGGCCTCGGCGGGCTCGGCGCCAAGCTGGCGCGTGATGCTGCGCACGATCCACACGCCCAGCACTGCGGCCACGGCCATGGCCAGGACGATCATGGCCACGCTCCACACGATGGCGGAGCGGTAGGCCGCGGCGGCCGCGGCGACGGCTGCGTCCGAGGCCTTGTCATTGACCTCTACGAGCCTGCCGATCTCGCCGACCAGGGCGTTGAAGGCGGCGCGCGAGTCGCCGCGGAACAGGGCCTTGGCCTCGGCGAGGGTCTTGTCGCCACCGCGCGACACCGCGATGACCTTGGGCTGGATCTCGAAGTAGGTCGCGGTCTGCTTGCGCAGGGCCTCGTAGGCCTCGCGCTCGGCGGGCGACGCCACCAGGCGGTCGTAATCGCGCAGCTTGGTCTCGTAGGAGGCCTTGAGGTCGGCCAGGCGCTTCTCGAGCCCGTCCATCTCGGGGAGGTCGCTGGACAGGAGATGGTCGGCTTCCACCCGGCGAATCTGGTTCGCGTTGGCTCGCAGGTCGCCCAGCGCCTTGATGCTGGGTAGCGAGTTGGTGCCGATCTCGACGGTGCCGGCATTGACCTGGGCGAGGCGGCTGATCGCGAAGCCGCCGACCAGCATGGTCAGCATCACCATCGCGAGGAAGGCCAGCCCCAGCCGGGTGCGGAGTTTCATGGTCTGGGTGTTCATGGGCGCAAGGACAGGAAGGTGGTCAAGGGGGCTGCGGGACGTTGCAGCTCCGGGGAGCTCCACCTTAGGTCCTGGCCGGCGCCGGCCAAGCGCCGAAAACCGGCAGGAAACCGGCCTTATCCGCGATCGGTCTGCGCCTCGGCCGACGGCAGCAGCTCGGCGATGCGCTGGCACAGCTCGTCGATGCCGGCCGGCTTGTCGAACAGGCAGTTCACGCCGGCCTCGGCCGCGCCGGCTCGCAGGTCGGCGCTGAGGTGGCCGGAGGCCACGATCACCGGCAGGCCGGGCCGCAGGCGGCGCGCGGCGCGGGTGAGGTCCAGGCCCGACATCTCGGGCATGTTGTAGTCGGTGATCAGCAGGTCGATGTCGTCGGCGTTCGCCTCGATGAAGGCCAGCGCGCGGGGGCTGCTGTCGAAGCCGCTGACGCGGAACCCCTGGCCCTCCAGGACCGCGGTGACCATGGCCACCATGGCCTCATAGTCGTCCACATACACCACGTGGCGGCCGCTCCCTTCGGGCGCTGCCGCCTCGGGCCGAGGTGCGGGTGCGGGTGCGGGTGCGGGGGCCGTCTCCGGCGGCAGGGGGACCGGCGCCGGCGCCAGGCGCGAGGGCGGCAGGCGCACGGACTCCGGGTCGAACCGCCCGTCCGCCGGCGGCGCGATGGGCAGCAGGATCTCGAAGCGGCAGCCCTTGCCGGGCGCGCTGGTCACCGAGATGCGCCCCTGGTGCGCCTCGACGATGCCCTGGACGACGGACAGGCCCAGGCCGGTGCCCTCGCCGTCGGGCTTGGTCGTGAAGAACGGCTCGAAGACGCGGGCCTGGGTGGCCGCGTCCATGCCGTTGCCGTTGTCCTCGAACACCAGGCGCACCCAGGGCGCGTCCGGCTCGCGCTCGATCGCCACGTCGATGCGGCCGGTGCGCTGGCCCATGGCCTGCCAGGCGTTGGTGCCGAGGTTCATCACCACCTGGTGCAGCTGCGTCGCGTCGGCGCGCACCGGGGCATGGGTGTCCTCGCCGCGCAGCGAGATCGTCACGCCCGAGGGCAGGGTGGCGCGCAGCAGGTCCACCGCCTCGCGCAGCACCGGCCCCAGCGGCTGGCGCACGAAGACCGCGGGCTGCTTGCGGCTGAAGGTCATGATGCGCTTGACCAGCTCGCGCGCGCGAAAGCCCGCGCTGTTGATTTCCTTGAGGTAGTGCGCGGTCATCGCGGCCTCGCCCAGGTGGCCCTGCGCGAGCCGGGCGTTGCCCAGGATGGCGGCGATCACGTTGTTGAAGTCGTGCGCGATGCCGCCGGCGATGCTGCCCAGCGCCTCCATCTTCTGCGACTGCCGCAGCTGGTTCACCAGGGCCGCCTGCGCCGCCTGCGCCAGGTGGCGCTCGGTCACGTCGTGCAGGATCACGCTGCTGCGGTGGCGGCCGCCGCTGTCCATCCAGGCGCTGAAGGCGGCCTCCAGGTGCACGGTGGTGCCGTCCGGCCGGGCCACGGTGAACTGGCCGCGTGCCTGGCCGGCGAAGCGGCATTCCTCCAGCGCCAGGTCCAGCGCGTTCTCCTCGCTGCGCAGCACCTCCAGGCCCCGCTCGAGGACCTGCGCCTCCGTCAGCCCCAGCAGGCGGCAGGCGGCCGGGTTGACGCGGCCGACCTCGCCCACGTCGTCGCCCAGGAGCAGGCCGTCCAGGTTGTTCTCGAACAGCAGCCGGTAGGACTCCTCGCTGTCACGCAGCTTGGCCTCGGCCGCCAGGCGCGCGGTGATGTCCCGCAGCACCACGGAATACAGGGGCTGGCCATCGATCTCGATGGTGGAGATGGAGGCGTCGGCCGGGAACTCCTGGCCGTCCGCGCGCAGCGCCCAGATATGGCCGCCGCGGCCCATCGAGCGGGGCGTGGCATGCGTGTGGGAGAACTGCTGCATGTGCCGCGGGTGGGCGGAGCGGAAACGCCGGGGCAGCAGGAGGCCCACGGGCTGGCCCAGGGTGTCGACCGGGTCGCGGCGGAACATGTCGGCCGCCGCAGCGTTGAACACCACGATGCGCTGATTCGAGTCGACGGTGATGATGGCGTCCATCGCCGACTCGATGATGCCGGCCAGCCGCTGTTCGCTGGCGCGCAGGCGAGCCTGCGCCCGGTCGTGGCGGGCGATGGCGAGGGCCAGCGCGGCGCCGCCGGCGAGCAGCAGCGCGGTCACGGCCAGGGCCGTCCACCGGTAGCGGGCATTGCGGTCCGCCACCGACTGCATGACGCCGGCAAAGGAGGTCCCCACCATCGCGGTCAGGCCATAGTTCTCGATGGATCGCCAGCTGTAGAAGCGGCGCACGCCGTCCACCGGGCTGTCGGCGACGGCGTGGCCGATGGCCTGGTTCGCGACCTCCTTGCGCAGCGGGGCGTTGCCCTGCGTGTCGCCGAGCCTGTCGCCGAAGCTGTAGTCGGAGCCGGTACGCCGCGCGCGGCTGCGGCCGTCGCTTCCGAGCAGCACGATCACGTCGCTGTCGCCCAGCGGCGCCTTCTGGAAGAACTCGAGGAAGGCGCGGGGGTCGAGGCGCGCGTAGACCACGCCGATGAAGTTGCCCTGCCGGTCCAGCAGCGACCGCGAGAGGGTGGTCACCCAGCCCTCGCCGGTGACATCCCGCTCGGGCACCTGGACATAGGCCTGCCAGGGGTCGCCGCTGCGGTGGTGGGCGCGCAGGCGCTCGGTCCAGCCGGTGGGCAGCTGGCCGTCGTCCCCGGCGCGGCGGCCGCGGTCGTCCGCCAGCCCGATGCGCAGGCCCCGCTGGGCCAGGTGGCGCGGCACCCCGGCCTCGCCGGCCAGCATGCGCTCGACGAGCTCGCGGTCGTCGGACAGCGTCAGCAGCGCCTCGTCCAGCGTGCGCAGCACCAGGTGCACCTGCTGCTCGTGCGCCAGGGCCAGGCGGTCGTTGCGCTCGGCCTCGTCGATGCGGGCCTCCGCCATTTCATGGGCGCCGCGGTCCAGCGTGAACCACCACATGGCGCCCAGGGCCAGGCAGACCACGGCCGCCAGCGCCGTCAGCCTGGAGGCCAGGGTCTGGGGGTGGAGGGTGGGCAGCAGGCGGGAAGCGATCATGGGCAGGTGGCGGACGGGTGTCCGCAGACTGAAGCATAGGCATGCCGAAAGCTTCCGTGGGCCCGAACAGAGGGCAAATGACCGCCTTTTTACGCACGGCTTGAGGATTCGCAGGCGCGGAGTGAATCCAAAAGAATTCATGGCCGCCGGATGCGGGGGCGGCCGGCCGGCGGGCCTGCGGAGGCGTTCCTAGAATGTCGGGCCCCCACCCAGAACCAAGAGCCGTATGACCCAGGGATTGATCCGCATCCGCGGCGCCAGGCAACATAACCTCAAGAACCTCGACCTCGACCTGCGCACCGGCGAGCTGACCGTGGTCACCGGCCCCAGCGGCTCGGGCAAGTCGAGCCTGGTGTTCGACACGCTCTACGCCGAAGGCCAGCGCCGCTACGTGGAGACCTTCTCCGCCTACGCCCGCCAGTTCCTGGACCGCATGGACAAGCCCGCGGTCGACCGGGTGGAGGGCGTGCCGCCCGCCATCGCCATCGACCAGACCAACCCGGTGCGCTCCTCGCGCTCCACGGTCGGCACGATGACGGAGCTGAACGACCACCTCAAGCTGCTGTTCGCCCGCGCCGCGCAGTTGTTCGACCGCCAGACCGCGCAGCCGGTGCGGCACGACACGCCGGACACCATCTACGCAGACCTGCTGGCCCGCACGAAGGAAGCCGACCCGCGCCTGGTCGTGACCTTCCCGGTCGAACTGCCCGCCTCCACCACCGCCGAGGAAGTGGAGCAGTGGTTGGCCGCCAGCGGCTTCACCCGGGTGCATGCCGAGCGCGAGGTGGCCACGGTCACCGGCCCGCGCAAGGTGCTCGACGTGGTGGCCGACCGCTTCCGGCTCCAGGGCACGGAGCGGATCCGCGCGATCGAGGCGATCGAGGTCGCCCTCAAGCGCGGCGCGGGCCGGCTCACGGTCTACGCCCAGGTCGGCGAAGAGGCCTGGGAAGCGTGGCGGTTCTCCACCGGCCTGCACTGCCCGGACAGCGACATCCGCTACGCCGACCCGATCCCCTCCATGTTCTCGTTCAACAGCGCGGTGGGCGCCTGCGAGGCCTGCCGCGGCTTCGGCCGCGTCATCGGCGTGGACTGGGGCCTGGTGATCCCCAACGAGAAGCTCACGCTGCGCGCCGGCGCGATCAAGCCGATCCAGACCCCGGCCTGGGCCGAGTGCCAGGACGACCTGATGCGCCATGCCGAGACCGCCGGCATCCCGCGCGACACCCCCTGGTACAAGCTCACCCCCGAGCAGAAGGCCTGGGTGCTCGATGGCACGCCCGGCTTCAAGGAGGGGCAGTGGAACAAGCAGTGGTACGGCATCAAGCGCTTCTTCCAGTACCTGGAAAGCAAGGCGTACAAGATGCACATTCGGGTGCTGCTGTCCAAGTACCGCAGCTACACGCCCTGCGAGACCTGCGGCGGCGCGCGCCTCAAGACCGAGCCGCTGCTGTGGCGCCTGGGCTCCAGGGAAGATGCCGACGCGGTGCTCGCCCCCGCCAAGCGCTTCCAGCCGGTGGGCACCGGCTGGAGCCGCGAGCAGCTGGAGGCGCTGCCGGGCCTGTCGCTGCATGACCTGATGCTGCTGCCGATCGACCGGCTGCGGACCTTCTTCGACCGCGTCGCCCTGCCCGCGGGCGAGGACGCGCAGGCGCTCAAGCTGCTGTTCGAGGAAATCACCCACCGCCTGAAGTACCTGGTGGACGTGGGCATCGGCTACCTCACGCTGGACCGCCAGAGCCGCACCCTCTCGGGCGGCGAGGTGCAGCGGATCAACCTCACCACTGCGCTGGGCACCTCGCTGGTGAACACGCTGTTCGTGCTCGACGAGCCCAGCATCGGCCTGCACCCGCGCGACATCCACCGCATCACCGAGGCCATGAAGCGCCTGCGCGATGCCGGCAACACCCTGGTGGTGGTGGAACATGACCCGGCGGTGATGCTCGCCGCCGACCGCATGATCGACATGGGCCCCGCGCCCGGCGAGAAGGGCGGCCAGATCGTCTTCGACGGCACCACCGACCAGCTTCGCCATGCCGACACCCTCACCGGCGCCTACCTCGGCGGCCGCCGCCAGGTCGGCATGGGCTTCAAGCGCGCGGTGACGGATTCCACGCCGCGCCTGGTGCTCGAAGGCGCACGGGAGCACAACCTCCAGGACCTGTCCATCGAGTTCCCGCTGCAGCGCCTGGTGTGCGTCACCGGCGTCTCGGGCTCGGGCAAGTCCACCCTGATCCAGGACATCCTCGCACCCGCGCTGCTGCGGCAGTTCGGCAAGGCCACCGAGTCGGCCGGCCGGCACGACCGCCTGCTCGGCGCCGACCACCTCGGTGACGTGGTGTTCGTGGACCAGTCCCCCATCGGCAAGACCGCGCGCTCCAACCCGGTCAGCTATGTCGGCGCCTGGGACGCGATCCGCGAGATCTTCGCCACCGCGCCGCTCTCGCGGCAGCGGGGCTACACCGGCGCGAAGTTCAGCTTCAACAGCGGCGACGGCCGCTGCCCCACCTGCGGCGGCTCCGGCTTCGAGCATGTGGAGATGCAGTTCCTCTCCGACGTCTACCTGCGCTGCCCCGACTGCGACGGCAAGCGCTACCGGCCGGAGATCCTGGAGGTCACCATCGAGCGCCAGGCCGTGGGCGAGCTGCGCCCCCGCACGCTCAACGTGGCCGACGTGCTGGAACTCACCGTCAGCGAGGCGGCGCAGCTCTTTGCCAATGACCGCGACGTGATCCGCGCCCTGCAGCCCATCGTCGACGTGGGCCTGGAGTACGTGAAGCTGGGCCAGCCCGTGCCCACGCTCTCGGGCGGCGAGTCGCAGCGCCTGAAGCTCGCCGGCTTCCTGGCCGAGGCGGCCGGCCGCCGCAGCCACCAGCCCCTGGCCACCAAGGGCACGCTGTTCCTGTTCGACGAGCCCACCACCGGCCTGCACTTCGATGACATCGCCAAGCTGATGCGGGCGCTGCGCAAGCTGCTGGAGGCGGGCCACTCGCTGGTGGTGATCGAGCACAACCTGGACGTGATCCGGGCCAGCGACTGGCTGATCGACCTCGGCCCCGAGGGCGGCGACGCCGGCGGCCTGCTGGTGGCCGAGGGCCCGCCCGAGGAGGTGAAGAACCACCCCACCTCGCACACCGCCCAGGCCCTGCGCGAGTACGACCATGCGCTGGGCGCCGGCCCGCAGAAGGCCGAGGAGGGCCGCCCGCTGCAGGCGGTGGTGAAGGCTCGCCGCACCGAGGCGATCGAGATCGTCAACGCGCGGGAGCACAACCTGAAGTCGATGACGGTCAGCATCCCGCACAACAAGTTCAGCGTGGTCACCGGCGTCTCGGGCTCGGGCAAGTCGACCCTGGCCTTCGACATCCTGTTCAACGAGGGCCAGCGCCGCTACCTCGAGTCGCTCAACGCCTACGCCCGCAGCATCGTGCAGCCGGCCGGCCGGCCCGAGGTGGACGCGGTCTACGGCATCCCGCCCACGGTGGCCATCGAGCAGCGGCTCTCGCGCGGCGGCCGCAAGTCCACGGTGGGCACCACCACCGAGGTCTGGCACTTCCTGCGCCTGCTGTACGTGAAGCTCGGTATCCAGCATTGCGTGAAGGACGGCGCCGAGGTGCGCCCGCAGACGCCGGACAGCATCGCCGCCCAGCTCCTGACCCGCTACCGCGGCCAGCACATCGGCCTGCTCGCGCCCCTGGTGGTGAACCGCAAGGGCGTCTACACCGAGCTGGCCGAGTGGGGCCGCGCGCGCGGCTACACCCACCTGCGGGTGGACGGCAACTTCCTGCCCACCACCGGCTTCCCGCGCATCGACCGCTTCAAGGAGCACACCATCGAGCTGCCGGTGGCGGACTTCACCGTCACGCCGGAGGTCGAGCCGCAGCTGCGCGAGGCGCTGGCCGCGGCCCTGGAGCATGGCAAGGGCGTGCTGCACGTGCTGGCCCCGCTGGACGGCCTGCGCGAGGCCTTCGAGATGGGCCTGGGCAACCACCACCACATCGGGAAGGTGGAGGTGTTCTCGGCCCGCCGCGCCTGCCCGGTGTGCAGCACCTCCTACCCGGAGCTGGACCCGCGCCTGTTCTCCTACAACAGCAAGCATGGCTGGTGCCCCGACTGCGTGGGCACCGGCGTGCGCCTGACCAAGGAGCAGCGCCGCGCCTACGACGAGACCCTGCAGGCCGAGGACAACAAGGGCCGCGAGCAGACCTTCGCCGAGCCCGAGGTCGAGGACGTGAGCGACGAGACCTGCCCCACCTGCGCCGGCACCCGCCTCAATGCGCAGGCCCGCAGCGTGAAGTTCAACGGCATCGGCATCGCCGAGATCGCGGCCCTGTCGGTGATCGACGTGCGCCAGTGGGTCGAGGGCCTGCAGGCCGGCAACGCGCTCTCCACCCGCGAGCAGGGCATCGCCCGCGACCTGATCCCCGAGATCCGCAGCCGGCTCGAATTCCTGGAGGAGGTGGGCCTGGGCTACCTGACCCTGGACCGCGGCGCGCCCACGCTCTCGGGCGGCGAGGCCCAGCGCATTCGCCTGGCGGCGCAACTGGGCTCCAACCTGCAGGGCGTGTGCTACGTGCTGGACGAGCCCACCATCGGCCTGCATGCCCGCGACAACCAGATCCTGCTGAACGCCCTGCACAAGCTGGGCGACAAGGGCAACACCCTGGTGGTGGTGGAGCACGACGAGGACACCATCCGCCGCGCCGACCACATCATCGACATCGGCCCCAGCGCCGGCAAGCGCGGCGGCCGCGTGGTGGCCCAGGGCTCGGCCTCGGAGGTCACCTCCAACCCCGACTCGCTCACCGGCCGCTACCTGCTGCACGCGATGAAGCACCCGCTCAAGCCGCGGCGCGGCCCGGGCGAGCGCCACCTGCAGCTGCGGGGCGCGGACCTCCACAACCTGCAGGGTGTCGATGTGGACGTGCCGCTGCAGCGCCTGGTCGCCGTCACCGGCGTCTCGGGCTCGGGCAAGTCCACCCTGGCGCGCGACGTGCTCCTGCACAACGTGCAGCAGGCCGTGCAGCTTCGCAGCACCAAGGCCGGCCGCGAGGCCGACGACCGCGGCGAGCGCCCGGGCTGGCTGGACTGCCGCTCGCTCGACGGCTACCAGGGGGTGGACCGCGTGCTGGAGGTGGACCAGACCCCCATCGGCAAGACGCCGCGCTCCTGCCCCGCCACCTACATCGGCTTCTGGGACACCATCCGCAAGCTGTTCGCCGATACGCTGGAGGCGCGCGCCCGCGGCTACGGCCCCGGCCGCTTCTCCTTCAACACCGGCGAGGGCCGCTGCCCCACCTGCGAGGGCCAGGGCATGCGCACCATCGCCATGAGCTTCCTGCCCGACGTGAAGGTGCCGTGCGAGTCCTGCCGCGGCGCCCGCTTCAACCCCGAGACCCTGGCGGTCACCTGGCGCGGCAAGAGCATCGGCGACGTGCTGCAGATGGAGGTGGACGAGGCGGTGGAATTCTTCGCCTCCATGCCCTCCATCAGCCACCCGCTGCAGCTGCTCAAGGACGTGGGCCTGGGCTACCTCACGCTGGGCCAGCCCTCGCCCACGCTCTCGGGCGGCGAGGCGCAGCGGATCAAGCTGGTCACCGAACTGAGCAAGGTGCGTGACGACGTCACCCGCCGCGGCCAGAAGGCGCCGCACACGCTCTACGTGCTGGACGAGCCCACCGTGGGCCTGCACATGGCCGATGTGGAGAAGCTGATTCGCGTGCTGCACCGGCTGGTGGACGGCGGCCACAGCGTGGTGGTGATCGAGCACGACCTCGACGTCATCGCCGAGGCCGACTGGATCGTCGACCTCGGGCCCGAGGGCGGCACCGGCGGCGGACGCGTGGTGGCCAGCGCGCCGCCCGAGGAGGTGGTGCGCCTGGGCACGCACACCGGCCTGGCGCTGGCGCCGGTGCTGGCGCGGGCCTGAGCGTTCGGCGAACCGGGGGAGGGCTTCAGGGCTGCCGCAGCAGCCCGAGCTTCTCCACCAGCGCCTTCTCGGTGGCGAAGGTCTCCTGCGCGAACCGGGCATAGGCCGCCGGGCCCATGTACATCGGCACCATGTCGTAGCGGGTCAGCGCCTGCACGTAGCTGGGCTCCTCCATCGCCTTGCGGAAGGCGTCGTGCAGCTTCGCCACCACCTCGGGCGGCGTGCCGCGCGGGGCGCCGATGCCGAAGGGCGAGTTCTGCACGATGTCCAGGCCCAGCTCGCGCAGCGTGGGCGCGTCGGGGAATTTCTCGAGGCGCTTCTCGCCCCAGGTGTTGAGGACCCGCAGCTTGCCCGCCGCCACCAGCGAGGCGAAGCCGGTGGAGTCGGCGGCGGCCATGAGGTGGCCGCCCGCCAGCGCCTGCATCAGGTCGGCGCTGCCCTTGTATGGCACGTGATTGAGCTGCAGCCCGAGGCGCTGCGCGATCAGCTCGGTGGTCAGGTGCGGGCTGGTCAGCGTGCCGGTGGAGCCGTAGGACAGCTTGCCGGGGTTGGCGCGGGCGTAGGCCACGAAGTCGGCCCAGGTGCGGATCGGCCCGTCGGCCGGCACCACGATGCCGAAGGCGTAGCCGGTGAGGTTCAGGATGTAGCTGATGTCCTTGACCGGGTCCCAGGTGATGCGGGTGGTGTAGGGCAGGCGGAAGACCCCCAGCGGGATCTGCGCCAGCAGGTAGCCGTCGGCCGGCGCCGTCTGCAGGGCCTGGGCCGGCAGGGTGCCGCCGGCGCCCGGCTTGTTCTCCACGATCACCGGCTGGCCCAGCACCTTGCCGGCGTTGTCGGCCAGCTGGCGCATGGTGATGTCGGTGGGGCCGCCGGCGGGGAAGGCGATCTGCAGCTTGACCGGCCGGCTCGGGAAGTTGTCGGACTGCGCGCGCGCGGGCAGGGCGCTCAGGGTGGGAAGGGCCGCCGCGGCAGCGGCCCCTTGGACGATCAGGCGTCGGCGCATCGGTGTCTCCAGGAGGTCCGGACCCTCGCATTGGAGGGTCGGCCCCCCGGGGGAACAATCCGGGAACACCCGGACGGCGCGGCCTGCCCCGGCGCGGCGATCAGCCTTGCAGCGCCAGGCCCGCGTGCTCGCGCAGCGGGTGGAAGTGGATCTTGGGGAAGCGCTCCTGGGCCAGGCGCACGTCGTAGGGCGAAGTGCACAGGAAGGCCAGGGCGTCCGCCGCGTCCAGCGCCATGCGCTGCGGGTAGGCGTCGCAGAAGGCGCGCAGCTCCTGGGGCGTGTCGGCGGTGATCCAGCGCGCGCCGGTGTACTGGCAGCCCTCGAGGCGGATGTCGGCGTCGTATTCGGCCTTCAGGCGGTGCTGCACCACTTCGAACTGCAGCTGGCCCACGGCCCCCAGCAGCATGGCGCCGCCGGCCTGCGGGCGGAACACCTGGATCGCGCCTTCCTCGCCGAGCTGGGCCAGGCCCTGCTGCAGCTGCTTGGTGCGCAGCGGGTTGCGAAGCAGCACCGTCATGAACATCTCCGGCGCGAAGAACGGCAGGCCGGTGAACTGCAGGTTGGCGCCATCGGTGATGGTGTCGCCGAGCTGCACGCCGCCATGGGTGGTGAAGCCGATGATGTCGCCGGCGTAGGCTTCATCGACCGCCTCGCGGCGCTGCGAGAGGAAGGTCACCACCGAGGTCGGGCGCAGCTCCTTGCCGGTGCGTTGCACCTTGAGCTTCATGCCCGGCGTGTACTTGCCCGAGGCCATGCGCACGAAGGCGATGCGGTCGCGGTGGTTGGCGTCCATGTTGGCCTGCACCTTGAACACCACGCCGGCGAAACCGGGGTCGTCGGGCTGGATGGTCTTCTCGACCAGCTGCTTGTTCACCACCAGCGAGCTCTTGCGGGGCTGCGGCGCAGGGGCGAGGTCGACCAGGGCGTCGAGCACCTCCATCACGCCGAAGTTGTTCACGCCGGAGCCGAAGAACACGGGCGTCTGCTTGCCGTCGAGGAAGGCGGGGTGGTCCCAGGCGGGCGAGGCGCCCACGGCCAGCTCCATGCTGTCGGCGGCGGCGGTGTACTCGTCGCCGAAGCGGGCCTGCAGGGTGGCGGCGTCATCCAGCGGAATCGTCTCGAAGTCCTGCGGGCGGCGCTCGCTGCCGGACTCGAACACCGTCATGGCATTCGTGCGCAGGTTCATGATGCCGCCGAACAGCTTGCCCTTGCCCACCGGCCAGGTCATGGGCACGCAGGGCATGCCCAGCTCGCGCTCCACCTCGTCGAGGATGTCCAGGGGCTCGCGCACCTCGCGGTCCATCTTGTTGACGAAGGTGATGATGGGGGTGTTGCGCTGGCGGCAGACCTCGATCAGGCGGCGCGTCTGCGCCTCCACGCCGTTGGCCGCGTCGATCACCATCAGGGCGGCGTCGACCGCGGTCAGCACGCGGTAGGTGTCCTCGGAGAAGTCCTTGTGGCCGGGGGTGTCCAGCAGGTTGATCACGTGGTCGCGATACAGCATCTGCATCACCGAGGAGGCCACCGAGATGCCGCGCTGCTTCTCGATCTCCATCCAGTCGGAGGTGGCGTGGCGCGAGGCCTTGCGCGCCTTCACGCTGCCGGCGATCTGGATCGCGCCGGAGAACAGCAGCAGCTTTTCCGTCAGCGTGGTCTTGCCCGCGTCGGGGTGGGAGATGATGGCGAAGGTGCGGCGACGCCGGGTCTCGGCGGCAAACGGTGAGGCGGACACAGGGAAGAAACTCCGTCGGGACGGCAGGTTGCCAGGAGACTGCAGGGCGCCTGCAGCCGAACCCCCGATTGTCGCCGATGCCCTGGCCGGCGCCCATCCCGCCGGGCCGCCGGCGCGGGGCGGCCGCGCCGGGAGTCCCGCCTCAGCCCCGCCTGAGCCAGGGCGTGAGGACCTGCCCGAGTTCGGCCGGGGTCGCCACGGCCAGCTGGTCGAACCCGCACGCGTGCGCCGGCTTGTCCAGGCGCCAGCCCTTGAAGGCGGTGGCGTCGCGGAAGCGCCTGCCGGTCAGGTGCTCGTAGCTGACCTCGCACACCCGCTCGGGCCGCAGCGGCTCCCAGCGCAGGGCCTTGCCCACATGCCAGGCGCCCTGGTTCTCCGGGGTCTGCACCTGGTCGCGCCAGGGGTGGCCCTCCAGCGCGTTCTCGCGCAGGGGCGCCAGTTCGGCCACCAGCGCGCGCCGCATGTCCACGGTGAAGGTGGCGGCGGTGCCCACGGGCTGCAGTACGCCGGCTTCGTCGTACAGCCCCAGCAGCAGGGAGCCGACGGCCTCCTGGCGGTCGGTGTGCCAGTGGAAGCCGGCGACCACGCAATCGGCGGTATGGGCGTGCTTGACCTTGAGCTGCGTCCGCTTGGCCGGCTGGTAGGGCGCGTCGGCCGGCTTGGCCATGACGCCGTCGAGGCCGGCGCCCTGGAAGCGCGCCAGCCAGTCCTGGGCCACCGCCCGGTCCGCGGTCTGGGGGGTGAGGTGCAGGGGGGACTTGGCGGCGGCCAGCAGGCGCTCGAGTCGGGCGCGCCGGTCCTGCAGGGGCAGGGCCATGGTGCTGCGGCCGCCGGCGGCCAGCAGGTCGAAAGCGACGAAGGCGGAGGGCGCCTTGCGGGCCAGGAACCCGATCAGGGACTCGGACATCTGGATCCGCTTCTGCAGCGACTCGGCGTCCAGCCCCTGCGGGCCGGAGACGACGATCTCGCCGTCCAGGATGCAGCCCTTGGGGAGCTGCTCGGACAGCGCCTTCTCCAGCTCGGGGAAGTAGCGGTTCAGGGGCTTGAGGTCGCGGCCCTGGATCACCACGCCCGCGGGCGTGCGGAACACCAGGGCGCGCAGGCCGTCCCATTTGGGCTCGAAGAGGAAGCCGTCGCCCTCGGGCAGGGCGGGGGCCACCTTGGCCAGCATGGGGTCGATCGGGGAGGCGGGCATGTTCACTGCGGTCATGCCCCGCTTTTACCACTGGCCCGGGGCGGCCCGCACCGGGGCGCCGCACTATAGTCCCGTCATGCGCCTGATCCCCGCCCTCCTCCTGGCGGCCGCCACGGCCGCCAGCGCCCAGTCCGCCCCTCGTTCCGGCGAGGCCATCGTCCGCGACGCCTGCATGGCCTGCCACGGCGAGGGGTTGCTCAAGGCCCCCCGGCTGGGGGACCGCAAGGCCTGGGCACCCCTGATCCGGGAGGGCCAGCCGGCCCTGACCGCCACCGCCTGGACCGGCATCCGCCAGATGCCCCCCAAGGGCGGCCGCGCCGACCTGAGCCTCGAGGAACTCGCCCGGGCGGTCGCCTACATGGCCCGCCAGGGCGGCGGCAACTGGCCCGACCCCGACGCCGCCACGCTGGCGCGGATCGAGGCGGCGGTGAAAAAACGCGAGGCGCGCGGGGCCAAGCCCTGACACGCTAAAATCGGGGCTTCATCCGAGGAGCGTTGCAGCACGTCCCGTGCGAGGCTCGGATTCCATCTCTTGCAACGACGCTCACCCACGCTGTCCGTGCGGTGAGGCCTCCTCCCCCGGCTGGCGTGGCCTTCAGTTGAACCTGACTTGGAGCCACCCATGAACGCCATCCTCAAGCCCGCAGCCACGACCGACTGCGCCATCGCCGACCTGTCCCTGGCCGACTGGGGCCGCAAGGAAATCCGCATCGCCGAGACCGAGATGCCCGGCCTGATGGCCATCCGCGAGGAGTTCGCGGCCAAGCAGCCCCTCAAGGGCGCGCGCATCACCGGCTCGCTGCACATGACGATCCAGACGGCGGTGCTGATCGAGACGCTGCAGGCGCTGGGCGCCGACGTGCGCTGGGCCTCGTGCAACATCTTCTCCACCCAGGACCATGCCGCCGCGGCCATCGTCGCCAACGGCACGCCGGTGTTCGCCATCAAGGGCGAGTCCCTCGAGGACTACTGGGACTACACCCACCGCATCTTCGAGTTCGGCCCCAAGGGCTCGGCCACCGAAGGCCCCAACATGATCCTGGACGACGGCGGCGACGCCACCATGCTCATGCACCTGGGCAAGCGCGCAGAGAGGGACCCGAGCGTCCTGACCAACCCCGGCAGCGAGGAAGAGCGCATCCTGTTCGCGTCCATCAAGGCCAAGCTGGCCGTCGATCCCACCTGGTACAGCCGCAAGAGCGCGCAGATCCTGGGCGTGACCGAGGAGACCACCACCGGCGTGCACCGCCTGAAGGAAATGTCGGCCAAGGGCACGCTGATGTTCCGCGCCATCAACGTCAACGACTCCGTCACCAAGAGCAAGTTCGACAACCTGTACGGTTGCCGCGAATCGCTGGTGGACGGCATCAAGCGCGCCACCGACGTGATGATCGCCGGCAAGGTGGCCCTGGTGGCCGGCTATGGCGACGTGGGCAAGGGCTCGGCCCAGGCCCTGCGCGCCCTCTCGGCCCAGGTCTGGGTGACCGAGATCGACCCGATCAATGCCCTGCAGGCCGCCATGGAAGGCTTCCGCGTGGTGACCATGGACTGGGCCGCCGACAAGGCCGACATCTTCGTGACCGCCACCGGCAACAAGTCGGTCATCACCTACGAGCACATGGCGAAGATGAAGGACCAGGCCATCGTCTGCAACATCGGCCACTTCGACAACGAGATCGACGTTGCGACCCTCGAGGCCAAGTGCCAGTGGGAGGAGATCAAGCCGCAGGTGGACCACGTGATCTTCGAGGACGGCAAGCGCATCATCCTGCTGGCCAAGGGCCGCCTGGTGAACCTGGGCTGCGCCACCGGCCACCCGAGCTTCGTGATGTCCTCCTCCTTCGCCAACCAGACGATCGCGCAGATCGAGCTGTTCTCGCACCCCGAGGGCTACGACGTGGGCAAGGTCTACACCCTGCCCAAGCACCTGGACGAGAAGGTCGCCCGCCTGCACCTGAAGAAGATCGGCGCGCAGCTCACCGAGCTGAGCGACGAGCAGGCCGACTACATCGGCGTGCCCAAGCAGGGCCCGTACAAGCCGGACACCTACCGCTACTGATCGCGCAGGCAGCGGCATGCGCGCCGACCAGTTGCTCGTGGACCGCGGGCTGGCCACCAGCCGCTCGCAGGCGCAGCGGCTGATCGCCTCGGGCATGCGCTGGCTCTCGCGCGAGGGCTGGAAGCCTGTCGCCAAGAACGGCGAGGAGCTGCCCGCCGGGTGCGAGATCGAGCTGGCCGACGACGCCGAGGTGCGCTATGTCTCGCGCGGCGGCCTCAAGCTCGCCGGCGCGCTGCGCGCCAGCGGCCTCGACGTGGCGGGCCGCGTGTGCCTGGACGTGGGCCAGTCCACCGGCGGTTTCACCGACTGCCTGCTGCAGCAGGGCGCGGCCCGCGTGGTGGGCGTGGACGTGGGCCACGGCCAGCTGCACCCGCGCATCCGCGGCGACGCGCGCGTCGCCTGCCTGGAGCGTATCAATGCGCGCCACCTCGTGGCGGCGGACCTGCCCGAGGCGGCCTACGGCTTCATCACCGGCGACCTGTCGTTCATCTCGCTCACGCTGGTGCTGCCGGCGCTGGCGCCGCTGCTGGCCGAGGGCGGTGACCTGCTGATGCTGGCCAAGCCGCAGTTCGAGCTGCAGCCGGGGCAGGTGGGCAAGGGCGGCATCGTGCGCGATGCGTCGCTGTACGCCGAGGTGGAGCGCAGGCTGCGCGTGTGCTGCGAGTCGCTGGGGCTGCGCGTGGCGGGCTGGTTCGACAGCCCGATCGCCGGCGGTGACGGCAACCGCGAGTTCTTCATCCACGCCCGCCAGGGCGGTTGACCCTCGATTCCCCGATTGTTCGAATTGCGAGAAGGAGAAGCCGATGCTTCCCATCAGCCTTGAGTTCTTTCCCCCCAAGACGCCCGAGGGCGCGGCCAAGCTGCGCGCCGCGCGCCAGGCCCTGTACGCGCTGAAGCCGGAGTTCTGCTCCGTCACCTTCGGCGCGGGCGGCTCGACGCAGGAGGGCACGCTGGCGGCCGTCACCGAGATCATGGGCGAGGGCGTGCCCGCCGCGCCCCACCTCTCGTGCATCGGCCAGACGCGGGCCAGCATCCGCGAGCGCCTGGCGGCCTACCGCGCGGCCGGCGTGCAGCGCATCGTCGCCCTGCGCGGCGACCTGCCCTCGGGCTACGGCATGGGCGGCGAGTTCCGCTATGCCAGCGACCTGGTGGCCTTCATCCGAGAGGAGACGGGCGACCACTTCCACCTCGAGGTGGCGGCCTACCCGGAGGTGCATCCGCAGGCGAAGTCGCCGCAGTCGGACCTGGAGGCCTTCGCGGCCAAGGTGAAGGCCGGCGCGAACTCGGGCATCACGCAGTACTTCTTCAACAGCGACGCCTACTTCCGCTATGTCGACGACCTGTACAAGCTGGGGGTCGACGTGCCGATCGTGCCGGGCATCATGCCCATCACCAGCTCCACGCAGCTGATGCGGTTCTCCGATGCCTGCGGCGCCGAGATCCCACGCTGGATCCGGCTGCGCCTGCAAAGCTACGGTGACGACACGGCCTCGATCAAGGCCTTCGGGCTCGACGTGGTGGCCGGCCTGTGCGAGCAGCTCACGGTGGCCGGCGTGCCCGGCCTGCACTTCTACACGATGAACCAGTCGGCGGCGGTGCTGGCGATCTGCGGCGCGCTGGGGGACTGACCGCCTCCGCCGGGGAGCGCCTCAGGACAGGGGGCCCCAGCCGGAACCGCGCGCGGGCGGGCCCGGGCGCAAGGGATCGGACAGGGGCGCGAGCGGCGCTGGCTGCGACAGGAAGGCCTTGTAGCGCCCGCTGCGATTGAGCTTCATGTAGATGCGGTGAAGGTGTGTCTTCACCGTGGTGTCGCTGATCGCGAGCTGGCGGCCGATCTCCTTGTTGCTCAGGCCGTCCCCTGCGAGGGTCAGGATCTCCTCTTCCCGCGCGGTGAGCCGGTTCTCGCCGCCGGTGGCCGTGGGGGCGGCCGCATGCGGTGTGCTCAGGCACTGGTGCAGGGTGCGATAGAGCAGTTCATGGTCGTACCAGGCGCCGTCGGCCTGCACGGCGGCCAGGGCCTGGGCCACGTCGTCCGGATCCGGGATGCCTTCCAGGATGCCCGCGGCGCCGCCGCGGATGGCGCCGATCACCAGGTCCTGCGTGGCGACTTCGGCGGCGAGCAGCACGCGGGTGCCCGGGCTCACGCGCCGCAGCTGGCGCAGCGTGCGCTCCACGAGCTCCCCCTCGGGGATCTCGGCGATGGCGATGTCGGGCCGCAGGTGGGAGGCATCGTCCAGCAGGCGCGCCAGGTCGCACGACGCGCACACGAAGGATTCACTGCGGGCGATGGATTCCAGCACGCGGCAGATCTCGCGTCCGCGGGCCGGGTCGTTGTAGGCGATGAGAACGGCGATATCCACGAGTACCTCTCTGGCATGAATCAGGTGCGAGCAAGGGATGGGAACCTAACGATTTAAAACATTTGTGAAAATGACAATGATCGAGATCAATGCTTTTTAGGTTAAGCCGCGCCTGAAGGCAAAAAATCAAGCCGAAAAGAACACTTTGGCTGTACTCCAAGCGGTGTATTGCTGCACCCGCACATGTAGGCGCATCGTTCGCTCCCCGGACCTGTTGTTACAAATTCGGCGTTAAGGGGTCACCCTAAGACGCCTAGGCGACAACGCTGCGACGTGGTCTGGCGGGCGATGCGGCCGGCCCCTGATTGGCTGCGACACGAGAAGAGGGACAGCCATGGCCACGATCATTGCCGTCGACGAAAGCTCCGGCACGCAGAACGCAACGCAAGGTGGTGTCACCAGTTACGACACCACCGCCCAGATTCCGGACCGATTTGCACAGTTGTTGAGCCAGGAGGCGCCTGGGGGCGGTACCCCGACCTCCACCGCGCTCTATGGCGCGACCACGGCCAACACCACCGGGACCGCCATCACCACGTTCACCGGCGCCGTGAGCGACATCGGCTTCGTGGCCGACGACAGCACCCCCTACGACGGCGATCCCACCGGGTTGCTCACGCTCACCGGGGAGGCGGTCCTCCTCTACACCTCCACCTTCGACAACAACGCCATCATCGGCAAGACGGCTAGCGGCACCATCGTCTTCATCGCCTTCCTCGATACCGGGGTCAACAGCACGGACGGTACCGACGTGGGCGCCACGTCGGCCAAGCTGTGGCTGCAGCAGTACGAGCCGCTGAAGCACCCTGACGGGACCGATGCGAACGACGTGGTGCAGCTTGCCGACGCGCTGAACATCGCGGTCGACACGACGACCAACTTCTCCCTCGCGGGCGCGCCGGCCGGCCAGAACCTGTTCCTGATGTTCGGTGATGGCTCGCCGTCCACAGAGGAAGTGGCCATCGTCGTGACCGGCAGGAGCCCGGCGACCACAGGAAGCCTGTCGAGCGGTGACACGGTCAACACGGGCAATGCCGGTGGCACCACCACCATCGGCACCAACAACCAGATGATCGATCCGGGTGAAGGCATGTACTTCACCTTCGTCAAGGGCCCGACCACGACCTACACGGTTCCCAACCTCGACCAGAATGAGGCGGACGTCGCGGCCAACATCCAGTTCAACGAGTACTACCAGGTCGACGCGGCCACGTTCACCGTGGTCCAGTTGCAGCCGCCGAAGGGGGCCACGCTCCTGCTGACCGCGAAACTCAATGGTGACAACACGGAAAAGGGGGCGAGTTTCATCCCGGGTTACGGGAACGACGACACGATCAATATCTCGAGCGTCACCATCACCCGCGGTACGCTCGTGATCAACTTCTCGGAAGGTGGCGCCACCTCCTCCAATGGCATCACGGCGGACTTCTCGGGCAGCACGCTGAAGCTCACCGGCGTGGAAGCAGGCGACGTGGTCCGGTACACGACGGCTTCCCTCCATGACCGCCTCCTGGTCGAAAACCTCGGCAACGCCAACGGTAACCTCGACGCTTCCTTCGACATCGGCGCGTTCTCCATCGACACGGGCTCGTTCGCGACCCGGGAGCTGGGCGTCCTGGCCTTCGTCGACGACGCGCCCACCGCCTCCATCGAGCGCACGCTCAATGGCATCACCCTCGACGAGTCGCAGGGGCTGGATGGCAGCGACGGCAACGCCGAGGACGACGACTCGCTGCCGGTGGCCGACCCGTTCACGGGCGCCTACGGCGACCCGATCGGCGCCGTCGTTGGCGTGGACCTGGTGACGGCGACCACCTCCACGGGCGCTGACTCCGAGAATGCGCCGCCCGCGGCGATGAGCCTGTCCATCGTCGGCGGCTCGGGTGCGTCGTCCGGCCTGGTCACTGCCGCGGGTGTCGGCATCAACCTTTACCTGGAGGCCAACGGCACGGTCACTGGCCGCACGACCAGCGCTGCGGGCCCGGTGATCTTCGCGATCAGGATTGACGCCGACGGCCTGGTCGATGTCGCGCAGTACGCGGCGCTGGGCCACCCGGACGACGCGGACCCCGACGATGCGGTGGACCTCAGCGGCAAGCTCGATGCGGTCATCACGCAGCAGGATGGTGATGATGACGTCGCAACGCAGAGCGTGGGCATCGGCGATGCGATCGTGTTCGAGGACGACGGCCCGTCGGTCTCGGCCAACGGCAACGTGCAGCTCGACGACGATGCATTGACGGGCGGCAACCCCGGCGGCACGGGTGACGACGCCAACGCGACGAACACGAGCGGCACGCTGGGCCATGACTTCGGCGAGGACGGTGCCGGCACGGTGGCCTGGCTGACCACGGGAGCGCCCACGGGCTTCACGTACGAGGCCGATGGGACCAGCCTGCTGGTCAAGCAGGGCGGCACGACGGTGCTGACGCTCACGCTGAACCCGGCGACGGGCGCCTATGGCGTGACGCAGAACGCGCCGATCGCGCATGCGGCGGGTGACGACGAGAACAACGTGTCGTTCACGGTGAACTACCGTGTCACGGACGATGACGACGACACGGCCGATGGCACGCTGGTGATCAACGTGGACGACGACACGCCCGAGGCGGCGATCGAGCGCACGGCCAACTCGGTGGTGCTGGACGAGTCGGCGGGCGTGGACGCGGGTGATGCGAACGCGGAAGACGACGACCCGCCGTTCACCAACCCCTTCCCGGTGGGCTACGGCACGGCGATCGGGCTGGCGCTGGACGTGGACCTGGTGGACACGGACTCGTCGGTGGGGGCGGACATTCCTGGCACGACCGAGGTGACGCTGGAGATCGTGGGAGGCGAGGGGGCCGACTCGGGCCTGGTCACCACGGCGGGCGCGGCGATCACGCTGTGGCTGGAGAGCGACGGCACGGTCACGGGCCGCACGGGTGGCGAGACCGGGACGGTGGTGTTCGCGATCCGCATCAATGCCAGTGGGCAGGTGAGCGTGGCGCAGTACGCGACGCTGGGCCACCCGGACGACGCGGACCATGACGACGCGGTGAACCTGGACGGCAAGCTCAACGCGGTGATCACGGTGGTCGACGAGGACGATGACGAGGCCTCGGACAGCGTGGGCATCGGCGAGGCGATCGTGTTCGAGGACGACGGCCCGTCGGTGGCGGCCAACGGCGACGTGCAGCTCGATGACGATGCATTGACGGGTGGCAACCCCGACGGCACGGGTGACGACGCCAACGCGACGAACACGAGCGGCACGCTGGGCCATGACTTCGGCGAGGACGGTGCCGGCACGGTGGCCTGGCTGACCACGGGAGCGCCCACGGGCTTCACGTACGAGGCC
>NZ_JBHTGW010000013.1:64378-86412 GCF_042675325.1 Ramlibacter sp. GCM10027632
GAGGACGATGACGAGGCCTCGGACAGCGTGGGCATCGGCGAGGCGATCGTGTTCGAGGACGACGGCCCGTCGGTGGCGGCCAACGGCAACGTGCAGCTCGATGACGATGCATTGACGGGCGGCAACCCCGGCGGCACGGGCGATGACGCGAACTCGACCAACGCCTCGGGCACGCTGGGCCATGACTTCGGCGAGGACGATGCGGGCAGCGTCGAGTGGCTCGAGACAGGCGCGCCCACCGGCTTCTCCTACCTGAAGAACGGGGACGACCTGGAAGTGCGCCAGGGATCCCGCCTGGTCCTCACGATCACGCTGGATACAGCGACCGGTGCCTACGCCGTGACGCAGAACGCGCCGATCATGCACCCCGCCGGCGACAACGAGAACAACGTGTCGCTCACGCTGAACTACCGCGTCACCGATGGTGACGACGACACGGCCGATGGCACGCTGGTGATCAACGTGGACGACGACACGCCGATCATCAACGCCCGCACCGACCTGATCTACGCCAATGGCAGCAATCCGGCCCCCGGCGGAACGGGCGTCTTCTCGTACTCCATCGGCGCCGACGTGCACACCGGGACCTGGTCGCAGAGCAACAGCGACTTCGCCAGCGTGACGCTCCACAGCGGGACGATCGCCGGGTATGCGATCAAGAGCATGGATGTCGACTGGCAGTCGGAGGACGGCGACACCGCGGTGTTCTCCGTGTCGTTCGAGTACCTGCAGGACCCCGGCGCCGGCACCTGGGCTTCGGGCAGCGGGACGCTGACCTTCGACAAGGATGCGGGGACCTACCACCTGTCGATGGGCAATCCGTTCCCGCTCGTGCCGATGCTGGAGACGGCGTACTCGCGCGGGTTCACGGGGTATGAGGTGAACAGCCACCAGACGGACAAGACCCAGCCGATGGTGTCCGTGGCGACGGTCTCGACGCAGTTCTATGCGCAGTTCACGGGCATCAAGGAGCCGGGGAGCGGCACGGGGAGCAACAACCTCAAGGGTGGCACGGATACCCCGAACACGCTCTCGGACGGCGAGCTGTTCACCCAAGCCGCCACCTGGGTCAGCATCTCCAACGTGGCGACCGGTGTGGCCAGCGACACGATCCAGAAGGGTGAGGTCCTGGACATGGACTTCTTCACCTACAACCCGCACGGCTTCTCCAGCGTCGCGCCGGATGCGCGCATCGACGGGGTATTCCTCAAGTTCGACGGCATCAAGCGCTTCGGCGCGTCGGGCGAGGACTTCGTCGTGGTGCTCAAGCTGGTCAACGATTCAGGCGTCCACACGACCCGCGCCGTCGTCGTCGAGAACGGCGACATCTACAACAACACCATGACGGTGCCTGCGCCGTATGCCGCCATCCCGTTGGACAACAACGACGGGCTGGTGGTGATCGAGCGCAACGACTACAACCCCGAAGGCCAGACCTGGCGGATCGAGGGCATGCAGATCCTCACCACGACCGAGGGCGTCAACGGTTCGGGCTACAACCTGCAGAAGGCGGTGGGCTCGGGCGGTGGCAGCACCGGCTTGGCGATGCAGCCGTTCGACAGCGTGACCAATGACAACGACGTCATGAAGATCACCAGCATCGGCTTCCTCAGCTCCTTCACGCCCGACGCCGACCTGCACTTCGACGTCGCCGTGCAGGACGCCGACGGCGACGTCACGGCGACCCAGCGCCTGGACGTTTCCATCCTCGGCAACAGCACCTTCATCGCCGGGCCGGACACCGAGTCCATCCAGGGCCGCATCGGGCAGGGCGATGCCTTCGTGTTCAACACGGTCGCCGACAGCCCGGCGACCGCACCGGACGTGATCACCGGTTTCGTCAGCGGCCTGGACCGCATCGACCTGGTCGCCATTGACGCCGTCAGTGGGGGCGCGGACGACGCGTTCACCTGGATCAACGCCGGGCCGTTCACGAACACGGCAGGCCAGCTGCGCTACGACGCAGCGACCTTCCGGCTCCAGGGCGACGTCAACGGCGACGGCAACGCCGACTTCGTGGTCGTGCTCTCCGGGGTCGCCTCGGTGGCGGCCGGCGACCTGATGCTGTAACCAGCACCGGGCCCTCCCCGGGCCCGGACTGCCTCCAGGCCTGCCCGGCCCCGCCGGGCAGGCCGTGATCCCGTCATTCAGTGCATTCGATGGAGAGTGCCATGGCTGACTATCTTGTAACGGTCGACGAGACCGTGGATGTCCAGAACACGGACGACAGTGGTGCCACCAGCAACGACACGGGCTCGACGCTCCCGGATCGACTCGCCCAGGCGCTGACCGCCGCGGGCGGCGTGAGCGGTGTGGCGAATTCCACCGCGTTGAGTGGCGTGGACGGCACCCAGGCGAACTCGGGAGGCACCAACGTCCTGACCTTCGGCGCCGACGTGCTGGATGTCAGTTTCACCGACAGCAACGGCGACCCGCTCGATGGCCTGGACAGCGGGCTGACCACCACCAGCGGCCACCGCATCCTCCTCTACACCGGGGAGTTCGACAACAACGTGGTGCTCGGGATCGATGAACAGACCGGCGATATCGTGTTCGCGATCTACATGGAGTCGAACGCCACCAGCTTCGGCGATGGCGATGCCGACGTGAATGCCACCGGCGCCAAGCTGTGGCTGGTGCAGTTTGAGGCCATCGAGCATGGCGATGCCACCGACGACAACGACCTCGAGGTCCTGAGCAACAAGATCTTCGTCAGCGTCGACAACCTGCTCGAGTTCTCCCTGGCGGGCGCGCCTTCCGGGCAGAACCTGTTCCTGATGTTCGGCAACAAGACGCAGAACGGTGACCCGCCGACGGTGGCGATCGTCGTGACCGGCAAGAACCCGGAGGGCGGTGACACGGTGAACACCGGCCAGGGCGGCGGCGCCACCACCATCGGCAGCAACAACCAGATGATCGACCCGGGCGAGGGCATGTGGTTCACCTTCGTCGACAACCCGAACCTGGCCTACACGGTGCCCAACCTTGACCAGAACGAGGCGGACCTGGAAGCCAACATCGCCTTCGGCTCGTACCACGGCGCCGACTCGGCCTCCTTCGCGCTGGTGCAGTTGCAGCCGCCCAAGGGTGCGAGCCTGAAAATCAGCGCGTTCTTCAATACCGACGGGGCGGAGGTCGGGGCCGACTACCTCGAGGGCCTGGGGGATGGCGATGACACGCCGGTCAACATCCTGTCGGTGACCGTGGTGCGGACCGCCAAGAACGGCACCCAGACCACCTACGCATTCAGCGAGAGCGACCCCTCGTCCAAGGGCGGCATCTCGGCGGACTTCAACGGCGACACCGTGCTGCTGCGCGGCCTGGTCGCGGGTGACGACCTGACCTATGTCACCGATGGCGACCACAACCGGGTCCTGGTCGACAACGTCGGCAACCCGCAGAACGCCCGGCAGAACTCCGCCTTCGACATCGGTGCCTTCCGCCTGACCTCGGGCGGGCTGGAGACGACCGCACTCGGCGACATCGCATTCGTGGACGACGCGCCGACGGCGAGCATCGATCGCACCCTCAACGCCATCACCCTCGACGAGTCCCAGGGCACCCCTGGCGGCGACCTCACGGCCGATGACGACGATTCACCCTCCGTGGTGGCCGACCCGTTCTCGGGGGAATTCGGCACGCCGTTCGGCGCGGTGGTCGACGTGGACCTGGTCGACACCACCACCACCGTCGGCGCCGATGCCGACGGCGCGCCGGGCGCGGCCGTCACGCTCGAGATCGTCGATGGGGATGGGAGCTGGTCGGGCCTGGTGACCAGCGATGGCACCACGCACATCAACCTGTGGCAGGAGTCGCCCACCACCGTCTCCGGCCGCGCGGGCGGCGCGGACGATGCCGTGGTGTTCGTCATCCGGATCAATGGCAGCGGCCAGGTGTCGGTGGCGCAGTACGCCGCCATCGGCCACCCGCTGGGGGGCGCGAGCAACCCGGACGACCGCGTGGACCTGACCGACAGGCTCCATGCCGTGGTCACGCAGCTCGATGGTGACGACGACACGGCCTCCGACAGCATCGACATCGGCGCCGCCATCCGCTTCGAGGACGACGCCCCGACGGTCTCCGCCAACCTGACGGCCCGCCTCGACGACGACGCGCTCGGCGGCAATTCGGGCGGCACCGACGACGACACCGACGCCCAGAACCTCAGCGGAACCCTCGGTCTCACCTTCGGCCGTGACGGCGCGGGCTCGGTCGCCTGGCGTACCTCGGGCGCGCCCACGGGGTTCTCGTATGAGCTGTCCGGTGATGACCTCCTGGTCAAGCAGGGAACGACCACCGTCCTGACGCTGACGCTCGATACCGCGACCGGCGCCTACACGGTCACGCAGAACGCGCCGATCGCCCATGCGGCCGGCAGCGCCGAGAACAACGCCAGCTTCACGGTCGGTTACCGCGTCACCGACGACGACGGCGACTGGGTCGACGGCACCCTGGCGATCGACGTGGACGACGACACCCCCGTGGTCAGCGCCCGCAGCGACCTGGTCTACGCGAACTCGAGCAACCCATCGCCTGGCGGGACCGGCGTGTTCGCCTACGCCATCGGCGCCGACGCCCGCACGAGCTGGTCCGCCAGCAATTCCGACTTCTATTCCGTCGCCCTCACCGGCGGCAACGTGGGCTCGGGGGCCGGCAGCGCGATCACGCCCACGGGCGCCACCGGGACGACCTGGCAGTCGGAGTCCGCGGCATCGGCGGTGTACGCCGTGTCCTTCAGCTACGTGTCCAACCCGTTCGACGGCTCGACCAGCCAGGCGACCGGCACGCTGACCTTCAACAAGACCGCTGGCACCTACACCCTGCAGCTCGCCGCGCCGGTCTCCAGCTACAGCCTGCTCACCACCAGCACCGCCCAGGGCTTCGCCGGCTATGAGCTGAATACCAGCACGCCGGACAACACACAGCCCGCGGTGTCGGTGGCGCGCCTGTCCGGCAGCTTCCATGTGCAGTTCCAGGGCTACGCGGAGCCGGGCAGCGGCACCGGGGCCAACAACCTGGTGGCCGGGGGCGATGGCACCTTCACCAACGACCAGCAGGAGCTGTTCACGCAGGCCGCCTCGTGGGTCAGCGTGTCGGGCTCGGCGGCCGGCGTGGCCGGGGACACCATCCAGAAGGGCGAGGTGCTGGACCTGGACTTCTACCTGACCGACCCCAAGGGCAACACCGGGCTGGCACCGACCGCGACCACCAGCGGGGTCTACATCAAGTTCGACGGCATCACGCACAGCATCACGAACGGCGAGGACTTCGTGGTCGTCCTCAAGCTGATCGACGTGAACGGCGACCCCGGCACCCGCATCACCCGCGCGGTGGTGGTGGACAACTACGACATTTACGTCAAGACCGACCCGGCCATCCCGGTGCCCGCGGCCTACAGCAACGTCAGCCTCGACAACAACGACGGCCTGGTGATCATCGAGAGCAACGACTACAACCGCGACCTGGGCGGCGGCAACGTCGAGCACTACGTGATCGAGGGCCTGCAGGTGCTGGTGTCCACCGAGGGCCTCTCCGGTTCGGGCATCAGCCTGAACCCGGCGGTCGGCGCCGGTGGCTTGAGTTCCGGCACCACGGCCTTCGGCGCGGCGACCACCGACAACGACGTGATGAAGATCGTCGACATGGGCTTCTTCACCACGATCACGCCGACCAGCCAGCTGCAGTTCAACGTGGCGGTCCAGGATACCGATGGCGATGTCTCGGCCACGCAGGTGCTGGACGTGACGGTGGTGTCCGGCGCAACCTTCACCGCCGGGGCCGACCGCGAGGCGATCCAGGGCCGGGCCGGCCTGGCCGACACCTTCGTGTTCGCCTCGGTGGCCGCCAGCCCCGCCGGCGCCAGCCATGACGTGGTCAGCGGCTTCACCAGCGGCCAGGACCGCATCGATGTCTCGGGCATCGACGCGAATTCGACCGGTGGCGGCGCCAACGACGCCTTCACCTGGATCGGCGCGGCCGCCTTCTCGAACGTCGCCGGCCAGCTGCGGTTCGACGGGACGAGCCACCTGCTCGAAGGCGACGTCAATGGTGACGGGGCGGCCGACTTCGCGGTCGAACTCGCCGGCGTCGCCACGCTCCAGGCGAGCGATGTCGTGGTCTGAGTCCCCGCAAACGGCAAGGGCCGGCCCGCTTGCGCGGGCCGGCCCTTGTGCGGTCAGGGGGCGATCAGGGCGCCAGGATCACGACCTGCGTCGCGACGTTCTGTGCGCCGTCGTACTGCAGCTGCGTGCCGCTGATGTCGCCCACCGTGAAGGTGGTGCTGCGGGTGGTGCTGGACTTCAGGTTGCCGGTGCTCACGGTGCAGGCGCCGGTGCTGCCGGTCTTGCAGCTGAAGGTGCCGCCGGGGGCGAAGCTGCCCGAGACCGTGGCATTGGCGACGGCGGCGCCGGTGGCGACGTCACGCACGTTGATGGTGGCGCTGGCCTTCCAGCTGCTGCCGCCGGTGCGGGCGCCGCTGCCGCCCAGCGAGCGGACCGCGACGGTCTGGGTCACCACCGGGGCCGGCTGCGTGACCGGCGCGCTGGCGGAACCGATGGACAGCAGCAGGTTGGGCGAGCCGGTACCGGCCGCGATGACGTGGTTGGTCGTGGCGTTGGCCTTGATGGTGCTGGCCACGGTGGCCGGCGTCGCGCCGGGGTTGGCCTGCAGGATCAGGGCGGCGGCGCCGGCCACGTGCGGGGCAGCCATGGAGGTGCCGCTCATCGTGGCCGAGGCCGTGGTGCCGGCGATGCCGGCCGAGACGATGTTGTAGCCGGGGGCGAACAGGTCCAGGCAGGTGCCGATGTTGGAGAAGTAGGCGCGGTAGTCGGAGCTCATGGTCGCGCCGACGGTGATGGCGCTGGGCTCGCGGGCCGGCGAGGCGGTGCAGGCGTCGACGTTGCTGTTGCCCGCGGCGACGACCACGGTCACGCCCTTGCTGACGGCGCCGGCGACGGCCGCGTCCAGGGTGGAGGAGGCGGAGCCGCCGAGGGACAGGTTGGCCACCGCGGGGCGCGCCGTGCTCGAGGCGACATAGTCCAGGCCGGCGATGACCTGGCTCCAGGCGCCGTTGCCCGAGCAGTCGAGCACCCGCACGGGCACGACCTTCGCGCCCTTGGCCACGCCCCAGGTGGTGCCGGCGACGGTGCCCGCCACGTGGGTGCCGTGGCCGTTGCAGTCGTTGGTGCCCTGGCCGTCGGCGACGGCGGTGAATCCCGGCAGCAGGCGGCCGGCGAATTCGCTGTGGTCGGCGCGGATGCCGGTGTCGACGACGAAGGCGGTCACGCCCGCGCCGGTCTGGCTGTAGGTGTACTGGGTGTTCAGGGGCAGGTCGACCTGGTCGATGCGGTCCAGGCCCCAGGTGGCGGAGGACTGGGTGACGCTCTGCTGCAGCGAGACGGTCTGGTCCTGCTCGATCGAAGCCACATCCGGGTGGTTGCGCAGCGCATTGACGGCGGCGGCCGGCAGCGTGGCGGAGAAGCCCTTGAGCGCGTGGCCGTAGGCATGGTGCAGGCGGCCGCCGTGGGACTGGGCCATCTGCGCGCCCTGGGCGGCCGGGTTGGCGACATGGGACTTGAAGACGACGATGTAGCGATCCGCCACCGGACGGGACACCCCGTAGGGGGCGTTGACGGCGCTGCGGGTCTGAGCGGCGACCGGCAGGGCTTGCCAGGCGGCGGTGGCCAGTAACGCGATACCGAAGGTGCGGATGAATGCTTTCATGTTCGTGTCAGTCTCAATGTAAGTAATTGGTGCCAGCAGGTGGCATGCCGATCCGTCTGTCTGGTCGGGCTCTGGGGGCCCGAGGGCCTGGGCTGAAAGCCGTGGGTGCCTCTATGGGTCCGATCGTAGAAATCGGACGCACCCCGGCCTTAGGGGAATGGCGGCAGATGGCTAGGGAATCCGCGCAGAAGCGGTAGGGAAACGGCCGCGAGATGTAAACGGGAAATGGGCTCCCGTCGCCTGGGCCTTGTTACTGTCGTTACATGTCGTTGCGGATGGGCGGAAAAGCGTTGGCGGCCGATGGGCTCGGCCTGTCGTCAGGAATCGGGCGCGATGATAGGTCGGCCCGCCCGCCGATCGGCCCGGCGGGGGATGTTTGCGGTTAGCGGTTGTTTCGCCGGCCCACTGGCAGGCCGGCCGGCGGCGTCAGCCGCCCGTCTCGAGGGCGTGGCCCTGGCCGCGGCCCCGGCCCAGGGCCGCCACGAGTTGGGGCAGGGCGGCGGCGAGCGCCGGCTTCAGGGTGTGGGGCGGGTTGACGAGGAACATGCCGCTGGCCGCCAGGCCCTGCCGGCGCGGGCCTTCGCCGGGCACCTTGGGCTGCAGCGGCTCGTCGCGCTGGCCGATCGACAGCGTGGCATGCAGCCAGGGCTTGCCGGCCTGGTTGGCCAGGGTCTTGAGGCGCCGGGGCAGTTCGTGGGCCTCGGGCCGCGGGATGATGGGGTACCAGACCGCGTAGGTGCCGGTGGCGAAGCGCTTGATCGAGTCTTCGAGGCAGGCACTCACTTTCGCGTAATCGCTCTTGATCTCGTAGCTCGGATCCACCAGCACCAGGCCGCGGCGCGACGGCGGAGGCAGCAGGGCCTTGAGGGACTCGAAGCCGTCGGCCCGCGTCACGGCCACCTGCCGGCCGGCGCGCAGCTGGGCCACGTGGGCGGCCAGGGCCTGGCTGTCGGTGGGGTGCATCTCGAACAGCTTGAGCCGGTCGCGGGCTTCCTCGCGCAGGAATTTCTGGATCACGAAGGGCGAGCCGGGGTAGAGCTTCAGGCGGCCTTCGTGGTTGAAGGAGCGCACCACCTCCAGGTAGTCGGCCAGCGCGGGCGCTGGCTCGGGCAGGTCGGCGGCCAACAGCTTGCGGATGCCGTCGTCGGCCTCGCCGGAGGTGCTGGCGTAGTCGTCGTCGAGCCGGTAGAGGCCGGCGCCGGCATGGGTGTCCACCGCCAGCAGGGCGGCGGGTTTCTGCACCAGGTGCTTGAGGGTGGCGATCAGCACCAGGTGCTTGAGCACGTCGGCGTGATTGCCGGCGTGGAAGGCGTGCCGGTAACTGAACATGGTGCCCATGGTAGCCGCCCTGGAGGGGGACTGGCGCAACCCGGGCGATTCTTCATATAATCCAAGGCTCTGCAGCGTTCTCGTGGTCCCGCGGCAGATAACACGCACGTGCGACACGCCAGTGGCGCCCGCCCGTGGAAACCCCGCCTAAGAGGTCCCCAGAAGAGGGACGCCGAACGCGGAAAAGGACCGCCAAACCACTTTCTCGAAAGAGTCTCATGACCAAAACGTTCAGCGCAAAACCCGCTGACGTGACGCACGAGTGGTTTGTGATTGACGCCACCGACAAGGTGCTCGGACGGATTGCCAGCGAAGCAGCCCTCCGTTTGCGCGGCAAGCACAAGGCCATTTACACGCCTCACGTCGATACCGGCGATTACATCGTCGTCATCAACGCAGACAAGATCCGTGTCACCGGCACGAAGGATCTGAACAAGAAGTACTACCGTCACTCGGGCTTCCCGGGCGGTATCTACGAAACCAACTTCCGCGACCTGCAAGCCAAGCATCCTGGCCGTGCGCTCGAGAAGGCCGTCAAGGGCATGCTGCCCAAGGGTCCCCTCGGCTACGCCATGATCAAGAAGCTCAAGGTGTACGCCGGTGCCGAGCACCCGCACACCGCGCAGCAGCCCAAGCAGCTGGACATCTAAGGAGCGGACATGATTGGTGAATGGAACAACGGCACCGGCCGCCGCAAGAGCAGCGTCGCCCGTGTCTTCCTGAAGAAGGGTACCGGCAAGATCACGGTCAACGGCAAGAGCATCGAACAGTTCTTCGGCCGCCAGACCTCGATCATGATCGCCAAGCAGCCCCTGGTGCTGACCAACCATGTCGAGACTTTCGACATCCAGGTCAACGTCCACGGCGGCGGTGAATCCGGCCAGGCCGGTGCCACCCGTCACGGCATCACCCGCGCCCTGATCGACTACGACGCGTCCCTCAAGCCCGCGCTGTCCGCAGCCGGCTTCGTGACCCGCGACGCCCGTGAAGTCGAGCGTAAGAAGGTCGGCCTGCACTCCGCTCGCCGCCGCAAGCAGTTCAGCAAGCGTTAATCGCCCGCTCCTGCAGCGAGAAGCCGCACCGGTTCGCCGGATGCGGCTTTTTCTTTGCACCAAAGCCCCCACGCGAGGGGGCGGCAAGGCGCGCCGCGCCTTGCAACCGGCGCGGATGGCCTAACATACCCGCCTGAATCGATAAGGAATTCCCATGAGCGCTGTTGCCGAGAACATCCAGACCGACATGCCTGCCCCGCTGCTGTTCACCGACAGCGCCGCGGCCAAGGTGGCCGACCTCATCGCCGAAGAAGGCAACCCCGACCTGAAGCTGCGCGTGTTCGTGCAGGGTGGCGGCTGCTCCGGCTTCCAGTACGGCTTCACCTTCGACGAGATCACCAACGACGACGACACCGTCATGACCAAGAACGGCGTGTCGCTCCTGATCGACGCCATGAGCTACCAGTACCTGGTGGGCGCCGAGATCGACTACAAGGAAGACCTGCAGGGCGCGCAGTTCGTGATCAAGAACCCGAACGCCACCACCACCTGCGGCTGCGGCTCCAGCTTCTCGGTCTAAGCCGGGTACACGCACCCCAGCACACGGGCGCCCCTGGCGCCCGTGGTGCTTTGGAGGTCCAGCTTTTCACCCTCGAGGGCCTTGCGGGCCAGCCAGGCGAAGGCCGCGGCCTCGACCTGCAGCGGCGGCAGGCCGGCCGCCTGGCTGCCGGCCACGGCGACGCCGGGCAGCAGCGCGGCGAGCCGCTGCATCAGGAAGTCGTTGAGGGCCCCGCCGCCGCAGACGACCAGTTGCCCGAGGCCGGGGGCATGCCGCATGAGATCGTCGGCGCAGGCGCGCGCGGTGAGCTCGGCGAGCGTGGCCTGGACGTTCTCGGGCGCGATCTCGCCGAAGGCCGCGAGGTGGCCGGCCAGCCACTGCAGGTGGAACAGGTCGCGGCCGGTGCTCTTGGGCGGCGGACGCGAAAAGTAAGCGTCGGACTGGAGGGCCGCCAGCAGGGCCTCGTGCACCCGGCCGCTGGCGGCCCAGGCGCCGCGGTCGTCGTAGGCGCGGCCCAGGTGCTGCTGGCACCAGCCGTCCATGAGGGCGTTGCCGGGGCCGCAGTCGAACCCGAGCTGGCTGCCGTCGGCCCGCAGCACGGTGAGGTTGGAGATGCCGCCGATGTTCAGCAGGCCCAGGGCCTGGCCCGGGCGGCCGAACCAGGCGCGGTGGAAGAAGGGGGCGAGGGGCGCGCCCTGGCCGCCGGCCGCGACGTCGCGGCTGCGGAAGTCCGCCACCACCGGGATGCCGGTGAGCTCCGCGAGCAGGGCGGGCTGGTTCAACTGGAGGGTGTAGCCGGTGCCGTCGAACTCCTGCGGGCGATGGCGCACGGTCTGGCCATGGGCGCCGATGGCGCGGACCGCTCCGGGGGCCACGCCGCAGCGGGCCAGCAGGTCCTGGACGACCTGCGCGTAGACGCGCACCAGGCCGTTGCCCGCAAGCGCGGCGCGGTGCAGTTCGTCGGGGCCGGAGGTGTTGAGCGCGAGGAGCTCGGCGCGCAGGGCGTCGGGGAAGGGGGCGCTGGCATGGGCCAGCACGCGCCCCGGGGCGGCGCTGAAGTCGGCGAGGACCCCGTCGACCCCGTCCAGCGAGGTGCCGGACATCAGGCCGATGTACAGGGCGCCCACGGTGGCAGCGGTCTTATTCGATGCTGGCCGTGAGGGCCATGCCGGCCGCGGCTTCGAGCTTCAGGCGCATGGCGCCGGCGAGCTTGTCGAAGGCGGGGCGGGCTTCTGCGGACAGCGGCAGGCCCTCGGCGCGGCGCGCCACGGTCAGCGGGTCCTGGTGCCGGCCGTTCACGCGGAACTCGAAGTGCAGGTGCGGGCCGGTGGACATGCCGGTGGAGCCGACCGCGCCCACGCGCTGGCCCTGGGTGACCTTCTGGCCGGCGCGCACGTCGATGCGCGAGAGGTGGGCGTACAGGGTGGAGTCGCTGCCGTTGTGCTTGATGATGACCACGTTGCCGTAGCCGCCCTGGCGGCCGGCGAACTCGACCTGGCCGTCGCCCACGGTGCGCACCGGGGTGCCGGTGGGGGCGCCGTAGTCCACGCCCAGGTGGGCGCGCATGGTCTGCAGCACCGGGTGGAAGCGCATGGCGAAGCCGCTGGTCACCCGCGAGAACTCCATCGGCGAGGCGAGGTAGACGCTTTGCAGGGTCTTGCCGTCCAGCGAGTAGTAGGCGCCCTTCTTGCCGGCCTCCTGGAACCACAGGGCGTCGTGCGTGGTGCCGTTGTTCACGAACTGGACCGACAGCACGCGGCCGGTGCGCATCGGCTCGCCGTCGGCCTCGAGGGTTTCGTAGACCACGCTGAAGCGGTCGCCCTTGCGCAGGCCGCGGTGGAAGTCGACGCGGCCGCCGAGGATGTCGGCCACCTGGATGGCGATTTCGTCGGGAATGCGGGCGTCGTCGACCGCAGCGAACAGCGAGGTGCGGATGGTGCCGCTGCCCAGGCGGGCGGAGGGCACGAGGGCGGCGGTCTCGACACGGCTGGTGAAGCGGCCGTCGGTGCCGCGCTCGATCACCAGGCGGCGGAAGGTGCCGTCGCTGTCGGGCGTCCAGCGCGCGGTGAGGCGCTCCAGGCCCTGCTTGTCATTGGCTTCGACGGTGACCTGCCGGCCGGTGCGACCGAGCACCTGGCTGCGGAAGGCGGTGTCGCCGCGCACGAAGGCGGCGGCGGCGGCATCGCTCAGGCCCAGGCGGGCGAACAGGGTGTCGACGGTGTCGGAGCTGCGAACGCCCTCGGTGCGGAACAGGCGCAGCGCGTGCAGGTCCAGGGCCTGCGCCTGGCTGGCGAGGTCCAGGGGCACGACGGACTCGACCACCTCGCGCACCGGGACGTCGGCGGCGTCGGGGCCGAAGCTGGCCACGGCGAACGCGCCGCCGCCACCACCCAGCAGCGCGGCCGCCAGCAGGGCGGTGATGTGCTTGGGATGGTGCTCCAGCGCGTGGGCTGCTCGCGCGGCCAGTCGGCGGCCGGCGGCCAGGAGGTTGTTGTTCAAGTCTGCGGGTCCTTGGCGGGTGGGTGTCTTGCGTCTTCGCCCGTGAAGCGGCTCGCTACGGGAAGTGCCGATCAGGGGGTGACTAGAATCGGCCTTCCCCAAAAGCTGGCCCGAGTATACCGGGTCGGTGGCCCGACGAATCCGTAAAAAGCCTTATGAATCAAGCCACTGTAACAACCGCCCACCCCGTGACGGACCGCGTGCGGGAGGCGATGGCAGTGTCACTGCGCGGCTGCGAGGAGCTGCTGCCGCGCGAGGAATGGGAGCGCAAGCTGGCCCGGTCCGAGGCCACCGGCGTGCCGCTGCGGATCAAGCTGGGCCTGGACCCGACGGCGCCGGACATCCACGTGGGCCATACCGTGGTCCTGAACAAGATGCGCCAGCTGCAGGACCTGGGCCACCAGGTGATCTTCCTGATCGGCGACTTCACCTCCCTGATCGGCGATCCCTCGGGCCGCAACAGCACCCGCCCGCCGCTCACGCCCGAGCAGATCAAGGTCAACGCCGAAACCTACTACCGCCAGGCCAGCCTGGTACTGGACCCGTCGAAGACCGAGATCCGCTACAACAGCGAGTGGTCCGAGCCGCTGGGCGCGACCGGCATGATCCAGCTGGCGGCCAAGTACACCGTGGCCCGCATGATGGAGCGCGACGACTTCCACAAGCGCTTCACCCAGGGCCAGAGCATCTCGGTGCACGAATTCCTGTACCCGCTGATGCAGGGCTACGACTCGGTGGCCCTGAAGTCCGACCTGGAGCTGGGCGGCACCGACCAGAAGTTCAACCTGCTGATGGGGCGCCACCTGCAGCAGGAGTGGGGCCAGGAGCCCCAGTGCATCCTGACCATGCCGCTGCTCGAGGGCCTCGACGGCGTGGACAAGATGTCCAAGAGCAAGAACAACTACATCGGCATCAGCGAGGACCCGAACACCATGTTCGCCAAGGTGATGTCGATCTCGGACACGCTGATGTGGCGCTGGTACACCCTCCTGAGCTTCCGCAGCGAGGCCGACATCGCGGCGCTGCGCCGGGAGGTCGAGGGCGGCCGCAACCCGCGCGATGCCAAGGTGGCCCTGGCCAAGGAGATCACGGCGCGTTTCCACAGCGCTGCCGCGGCCGACGGCGCGGAGCAGGACTTCGTGAACCGCAGCAAGGGCGGCGTGCCCGACGAGATTCCCGAGGTCTCGCTGTCCGGCGTGCCCCTGGGCATCGGCGCGCTGCTCAAGTCGGCCGGCCTGGCACCCTCCACCTCGGAGGCCAACCGCCTCATCGACGGCGGCGGCGTGCGGGTCGATTCCAGCGTCGTCAGCGACAAGGGCCTCAAGCTCGAGGCCGGCACCTATGTCGTGCAGGTGGGCAAGCGCAAGTTCGCCCGCGTGACGCTGGCCTGATCCCGGTCCCGCGGCGCCGGCGCTATTTCGCGCCGGCCGCTTCCAGCATCTTCACCATTGCCGCGTAGCCCCGCTGCCGCGCCAGCTGCAGCGGCGTGCGGCCATTGCGGTCGGCCAGCTGCAGGTTGGCGCCCGCATCGACCAGGACCTTCAGGGTGGCCTGGTGGCGCGGCCCGCCATCGCCCAGCACGATGGCCTCGATCACCGCCGTCCAGTGCAGGTTGTTCACGTGGTCCAGCGGCGCGCCCGCGGCCACCAGCTGCCGCACCACGCCGTCATGCCCCAGGTGGGCCGCGGCGATCAGCGCGGTGCCGTCGTAGCGGCTGGTCACCCGCTTCGCGCTGGCGCCCAGCGACAGCAGCATGCGCAAACTGGCCTCGTCGTCGGCCACGGCGGCAATGGTGACCGCGTCGTAGCGGTCGTTGTCCATCGCGTCCAGGCGCGCGCCGGCCTGGGCCAGCGCCCGGATCGCCTCGGGGTGGCGGGCGAAGGTGGCCACGTGCAGCGGCGTGCGGCCATTGCCGTCGCGGGCCTCGAGGGCCGAGGCCCCGCCGCCGGCCGCCAGCTGGCGGATCGCCGCCGCGTCGCCGCGCCAGGCCGCGGCATGCAGGCCCCGGTAGGCTGCGGCCTCCGGCGCGGACGGGCCGACCTGGGCCGCCGCCGGCCCGGCGGCCACGAGGGCCACGAAGGGCGTGATGGGCAGGGCCAGCGCCACGGCCTGGGACAGCACCGCGAGGGCGGTGCGCGCCCGCCGGGCGATGGTGGCAGGCGTGCTGGCGATCGGTGCGCGGCGGTCGGCCATGGCGCGTCTCCTTCGTGCGCGGGGATTACTTCAGCAGGTCCTTGACCTTGTCCAGCGCGGCGACGGCGCACTGCTCGTCGATCTGGCCCGAGGGCGCACCGCCCACCCCCACCGCGCCGATCACCTCGTTGCCCACGCGCACCGGCACGCCGCCGCCCAGAAGCAGGTAGCCGGGGATGTTCACCAGGTTGGCGGCGGCCGGGTTCTTCTGCGCGACCTCCATGATGGCCAGCGTGTTGTTCTTGGCCGAGGCCGAGGTGTAGGCCTTCATGCGGCTGGCCTCCAGCGTGTGCGGGCCGGCGTTGTCGGCGCGGTGGACCGCGCGCACCACGCCGGCGCGGTCGACCACCGTGGCCGTCACGTTGTAGCCGCCGGCGGTGCAGGCGGCGACGGTGGCCGAGGCGATCTGGTTGGCCAGGTCGAGCGAGACGTTGCGCTCGGTGCGCACCGCCTGGGCGGAGGCGCTGCCGGCGGCGGCCGCGGCGAGGGCGAAGGCGAGGGCGAAGGCGAGGGTGGATGCGAGCTTGTTCATGGGTTCTCCGGTTCGGGTTTCAGTGTCTGGACGGCCCGCGGCGGACCGTGGGTGCACTGTAGGAACCGGCGCCCGCCGGCGCCATCCGAGCGGCTACGCGGGCCGCTGCGTAGAACTACTCAGGGCCCCGGTTCGGCGCCACCCGCGCCGTCGCCCTCGGCGAGGTCGGCGTACTGGCGAATCAGCAGGGCCAGCGAGTCCACCGCGAGCTTCTCGAACACGTGGGCGCGGTGGTTCTCCACGGTCCGCGGCGACAGCCCCAGCACGCGGCCGATCTCCTTGTTGGTCAGGCCCTGCACGATCAGGCGCAGCACCTCGCGCTCGCGCTCCGAGAGCTGGGCGTGGCGCTCGCGCGCGGCCTGCCCGGCGCGCAGCCGCTCGCGGGTGCCCACGTGCTGGCGCACGGCCGACTGCAGCGCCTCGAGCAGGGCGTCGTCGTCGACCGGCTTCTCCAGGAATTCGGCGGCGCCGCCCTTGAAGGCGCGCCGGCACATGTCCACCGTGCCATGGCCAGTGAGCATGATCACCGGGTGGTCCATGCCGCGCGCCTGCAGCCGCTCCAGCACCTGCAGCCCGCCCACCCCGGGCATGCGCACGTCGAGCACGATGGCGCCGATGCCGCCGCCGTCGAAGCCATCAAGGAAGGCCTGCGGGTCGGCCCAGGGCTGCACCCGCAGGCCGATGGTGCCGATCAGGAGCTCCAGGCTGGCGCGCACCGCGGCGTCGTCGTCGACGAGGTGCACCAGGGGGGATTGCGCGTTGGCGGTCTGGGTCGTGGCGTTCATGGCGTGGCCCGGGGCAGGGTCAGTCGGAAGCTGGCGCCGCGCGGCGCGTGGTTGGCGGCCTCGAGGCGGCCCCCGAGCCGGCCGGCCAGGGTTTCGCACAGGCTCAGGCCCAGCCCCATGCCGCCCGGGCGGGTGGTGAAGAACGGCTCGAACAGCCGGGGCAGGGCCTCGGGCGCGATGCCCGGGCCGGTGTCGGTCACCGCGAGGCGGCCGTCGCCGCCCTCCTGCGAGGTGGCGAGCACCAGCCGGCGCTGGCCCGCCGGCACCTGCTCCAGGGCCTGCATCGCGTTCATCACCAGGTTGTGGACGATCTGCTCCAGGGCCACCGGCTCGGCGAGCACCCGCACCGGCGGGCCCTCGACCCAGGCCTCGATGCCATGCCGCTGCAGTTGCGGCGCCAGCAGGTGCAGCGCGCCGCGGGCCGCGGCCTCGAGGTCCACTGGCTCGCGCACCGCCGGGTCCGGGTGCTCCAGCGTGCGGCGCAGGCGGCCCACCACGTCGGCGGCGCGTCGGGCCTGTCCGGCGGCCTGCGACATCGCGCCGCGCGCGGTGGCCAGGTCGGGCGGGTCCTCGGCCAGCAGGCGGCTGGCGGCCTGGGTGTTGGCGAGCAGCGCGGTCAGTGGCTGGTTCAATTCGTGCGCCATGCCGGCGGCCAGCTCGCCCAGGGCATTGAGCCGGCCGACCTGGCCGAGGCGCAGCAGGTCCTCGGCGCGCCGGCGCTGCTCGCGCAGGGCCAGCAGCGTGCGGGCCACCGCCAGCGCGCCGGCGCAGGCCAGCGCCCACAGCGCCATGCGGCCCCAGGGCAGCTCGCCCCAGCCGACGCTGCGGCTGGCCACCAGGGCGAAGGGCTGGCTGGCCGAGCCCAGCACCTTGGTAGCCTCGAAGCGCCAGCCCCCGGCCTGCGCCGCGCCCGGCTGCAGCAGGAAGGACTGGCCGGCCATTTCCAGCGTCATGCGCACCGGCGCGGCGGAGGCGGGCCATTCGGCGGCCGGCACCGCCTCCCGCAGCGACAGCTGCAAGGCGAAGCTGGCCGGCTCGCCGGCGAGCACCAGCCAGTAGCGGCCCTGGGCCAGGTCCAGCGGGCCGGGCACGGGCCGCCGCTGGCGGCGCGACTCGGCCTGGGCGGCTTCCAGCGCCGGGTCGACCCAGGGCTGCGCGCCATCGCGTCGCTGCACCGCCACCACCTGCGGGTACAGCGAGGGCAGGCGGCGTTCGGCCGCCTCCGGCCCGGGGGCGGGCTGCAGCAGGGCGAGTGTCGCCAGCGCCGCGTCGTGCTGCGCCATCCGCTGGCTCAGGAGGCGGTGGGCGATGCGTGCGTCGGTGTCGAACGCGGCGTAGAGATGGGACAGCTCGAGGCGGGCCAGCGCCGCGGCCCCTGCCACGGCGAGCAGGGCCCACAGGCCCAGCCACGGGGCATGGCGGCGGATCCAGGTGCGCATGGGCGCATTGTGGCGCTGGGCCACAATCGACGCATGGCGACGACGCTCCTTGCCCGACTCACGCCGCGCCGCCTGCTCGCGGTGTCGGCCGGCGTCGCGGTGCTCACCATCACGCTCAAGACCCTGGCCTGGCAGGTCACCGGCTCGGTGGCCCTGCTGTCCGATGCGATGGAATCCTTCGTCAACCTGGCCAGCGCCCTGTTCGCGCTGGTCATGGTCACGGTGGCCGAGGCCCCGCCCGACGAGGCCCACCCGTACGGTCACCACAAGGCCGAATATTTTTCCTCCGGCTTCGAGGGCATCCTGATCATCGGCGCGGCGCTGGGCATCATCTGGGCCGCCGGCCACCGCCTGTTCGACCCGCAGCCGCTGGAGCGCATCGACTGGGGCCTGGGCCTGTCGGTCGCCAGTTCCGCGCTGAACGGCCTGCTGGCGTGGGTCATGCACCGCGCCGCGCGCGAGCACCGCTCGATCGCGCTGGAAGCCGACGCCCGCCACCTGGTCACCGACGTCTGGACCTCGGTCGGCGTCGTCGCCGGCATCGCCCTGGCCGGCCTGACCGGCTGGCTCTGGCTCGATGCGGCGGTGGCCATCGGCGTCGCGCTGAACATCCTGCGCGAGGGCATCGAACTGCTGCACCGCTCCTCGCAGGGCCTGATGGACGAGGCGCTGGAGCCCGAGGTGCAGGCGCAGATCCAGCGCACGCTGGCGGGCTTCGCCCATGACGCCGTGCGCTTCGACCATGTGACCACCCGCAAGGCCGGCCAGCGCCGCTTCGCGGACATGCACATGCACATGCCCGCCGACTGGACCTTGGGACGTGCCGCGGCCCTGCGCAACGCGGTGGAACAGGCCCTCATGGGGGAGGTGCCGGGACTGCGCGCCACGATCCAGCTGCTGCCCAGCGACGTCGAGGCGCATGTCGATGACAGGAAGGACGTGGACTGATGCTGGCGGTGATCCAGAGGGTGCGCGAGGCGCGCGTGGACGTGGGCGACGAGGCGGTGGGCGAGATCGGCGCCGGCCTGCTGGTGCTGGTGTGCGCCGAACCCGGCGACACCGAGGCCCAGGCCGACCGGCTGCTGGCCAAGCTGCTGAAGCTGCGGATCTTCAGCGACGAGGCCGGCAAGATGAACCGCAGCGTGCAGGACATCGACGGCGGGCTCCTGTTCGTGAGCCAGTTCACCCTGGCGGCCGACACCGCCGGCGGCAACCGCCCGAGCTTCACCGGCGCCGCGCCCGCCGCGCTCGGCGAGCACCTGTACGACTACCTGTGCCAGCAGGCGCGCATGGCGCACCCGCGCGTGGGCACCGGCCGCTTCGGCGCCCACATGCAGGTCTCGCTGGTGAACGACGGGCCGGTGACGATCCCGATGCGGATCCTGTAGGGCCGGCCCGGGATCCCGCAGGGGTCAGTAGGGGTTGGGATAGCCCAGGGCCTGCAGCAGCAGCACCTCCAGGGCCTCCATCTCGAGCGCGTCGCGCTCGTTCGTCTCGTGGTCGTAGCCCTGCGCGTGCAGGGTGCCGTGCACCAGCAGGTGGGCGTAGTGTTCCTCGAGCGACTTGCCCTGTTCCTTCGCCTCGCGCTCCACCACCGGGCCGCACAGCACCAGGTCGCCGGTGACCACCGGCTCGCGGGTGTAGTCGAAGGTCAGGACGTTGGTGGCGTAGTCCTTGCGCCGGTACTGGCGGTTGAGGGCGCGGCCCTCGTCCTCGCCGACGATGCGCACCGCGATCTCGCCGGGATGCTTCAGCGCCATCTCCATCCAGCGCTTCACGCGCGGCTTGCGCAGCAGGGCCTTGTGGGCGGCCAGGCCGGGGAAATCGCCGAACTGCAGTTCGAGCTCGAGGGTGGGGGCGGGAGCGGGAGGCAGCTTAGCGCGCGGCATCGGATTTCCTGGCGGCGTCGTAGGCGTCGACGATGCGGGCCACCAGCGGGTGGCGCACCACGTCGGCGCTGGTGAATCGGGTGTGGGCGATGCCCTTGACGCGCCGCAGGATGCGCTCGGCATCCACCAGGCCCGAGAGCTGGCCCTTGGGCAGGTCGATCTGGCTGATGTCGCCGGTGACCACGCACTTGCTGCCGAAGCCGATGCGGGTGAGGAACATCTTCATCTGCTCGGGCGTGGTGTTCTGCGCCTCGTCGAGGATGACGAAGGCGTTGTTCAGGGTGCGCCCGCGCATGAAGGCGAGCGGCGCGATCTCCAGCGCGTTGCGCTCGAAGGCCTTGGTCACGCGGTCGAAGCCCATGAGGTCGTAGAGCGCGTCGTACAGCGGGCGCAGGTACGGGTCCACCTTCTGCGTGAGGTCGCCGGGCAGGAAACCGAGCTTCTCGCCGGCCTCCACCGCGGGCCGCGTGAGCACGATGCGCTGCACCGCGCTGCGCTCCAGCGCGTCGACCGCGCAGGCCACCGCCAGGTAGGTCTTGCCGGTGCCGGCAGGGCCGATGCCGAAGGTGATGTCGTGGTGGGCGATGTTGTCCAGGTAGACGCTCTGGGTCGGGGTGCGGGCGCGCAGGTCGGCGCGGCGGGTGTGCAGCACCAGGGCGCCATCGTCGCCTTCCTCGAGCGAGGCGTCGCCGGCGAGCATCAGCTGCACCTTCTCGGCGGGAATGGGGCGCGCGGCGATCTCGTACAGCGCCTGCAGGACCTCCAGCGCGCGCTGCGCCTTGGCCTTGGGGCCGTCGACCTTGAACTGCTCGTGGCGGTGGGCGATCGACACCTGCAGCGCCGCCTCGATGGTGCGCAGGTGTTCGTCGGTGGGGCCGCACAGGTGGGCCAGGCGGGCGTTGTTCGGCGGCGAGAAAGTGTGGCGGAGGATCAAGCTGATAATCCAGAGAGAGGATCACGATGATAGGCAAACTCACCGGCACCCTGGCCGACAAGAACCCGCCCCAGCTGCTGGTGGACTGCAATGGCGTCGGCTACGAGGTCGACGTGCCCATGAGCACCTTCTACAACCTGCCGAACACCGGCGAGAAGGTGAGCCTGCTGACGCATTTCGTCGTCCGCGAGGACGCCCAGATCCTCTACGGCTTCGCCACCCCCGGCGAGCGCGACACCTTCCGGCAGCTGATCCGCATCTCCGGCGTCGGCCCGCGCACCGCGCTGTCGGTGCTGTCCGGCATGAGCGTGGCCGAGATCGCCCATGCCGTCACCGCGCAGGACGCCGGCCGCCTGGTCAAGGTGCCCGGCATCGGCAAGAAGACGGCCGAGCGCCTGCTGCTGGAGCTCAAGGGCAAGCTCGGCGCCGACCTCGGCCCGGTGGGCGGTGGCGGCGCCGCCACCGACGACCAGGCCGACATCCTCCAGGCCCTGCTGGCCCTGGGCTACAGCGACAAGGAGGCCTCCTCGGCCCTCAAGGCCCTGCCCGCCGGCATCGGCGTGAGCGAGGGCATCAAGGCGGCGCTCAAGGCGCTGGCGCGCTGAGGCGCGGCCCGGGCCTCCGGTCGGCCCGCAGCGGACGCGTTTCGTTCGGCAACAGCAGGCGCCAGGGTGCCGGCCCAGAATCCGGTGATTCGACCCGGCTGGAGGTGCCACACCATGGAACGCCTTGAGATTCGACGCGGCCAGCGCCTGGGGGCGGCGGGCTGGCGGGTCCTCCTGACCCTCCTCATCCTGACCCTTCTCACCCTCTTGGCCGCCTGCGGCGGCGAGGGCGGTTTGCCCGGGGGCGGCGGCAACGGCAGCCGCACCGACCCGGTCCCCGCGATCACGGCCGACCCGGCGAACGCGGCCCTGCCCCGCATCGAACCCTACGAGCACGGGGCGCCCCAGTCCACCCAGTTTCCCCAGTCCGCCGCGTTGCGCGACCTGACCGCCCCCGAGTCCCCGGCCGCCGTGGCCGCGGCGGCCCGGGTCGACCTGGGTCCGCTGCCGGCAGCGCAGGCGCGGGCCGTCGAGGCGGGGCGCGCCGCCCCGGCCGACCCGCGCAAGGCCCGTCCCATCGGCCTGACCCGCGCGTCGGCCGCCACGGCCGACGCCG
>NZ_JBHTGW010000014.1:0-84546 GCF_042675325.1 Ramlibacter sp. GCM10027632
GCGGCGCGGGCTATATCAACGAGTACCCGGTGGAGCGCTTCTACCGCGACGTGCGCCTGCTGCGCCTGTACGAAGGCACGACCCAGATCCAGCAGCTGGTCATCGGTCGGCAGATGCTGCGCGCCGCGTCCTGAGTGCGGCCCGGACGCCGGGAGCCGCCGGCGCTCAGGGCTTGTTCCAGCGCGACGGTGGGCAGCCGTACTGCTGGCTGAACCAGCGCGAGAACACGCTGACCTGCGCGAAGCCGAGCAGCTCCGCGACCTGCGACACCGAGTGGACCTCCCCCGCGAGGTAGCGCACCGCCAGGTCGCGCCGCACCTCGTTCACCACCGACAGGAAGCTCACCCCTTCCTGCTCCATCTGCCGCTGCAGCGTGCGCGCGCTCAGCCCCAGCGACTGTGCGACCAGGTCGACCGTGCAACGGCCCCGGGGCAGCTGCACATGCACGGCGCGGCGCACCTCGTGCGCGACGCTGCGGGCCTTGCGCGGCTGCAGATCCACGAAGTCCTTCGCGTAGCCGGCCATGCGCGCATCGCACAGGGGGTTGACCTTGTCCAGCTCGCCGGCGGCCAGCACCAGGCCGTCGAACTCCGAGCCGAACTCGAGCTGCCCGCCGAACATGCGCCGGTGGATCTGCGTGCCCTGCGGCGCGGCATGCGTGAAGTGCACCGACCGCGGCATCCACTGCTGTCCGAGCTGGTGGCGGCACAGGGACAGCAGCACGCCCATCGCCAGCTCCATCGGCTGCCGGCCCGGGTAGGCCCGGCCGGTGACCAGCGCCAGGCGCACCACCGACACGGTGGGGAAATCGCTCACGTCCACCACCACCGAGTCGCTGAGCAGGTGGCGGTAGTGCCTGAGCTCCTGCAGGGCCTGGCGCAGGGTCGGCTGGTGCTGCAGCAGCAGGCTGATCACGCCGAAATCGGACAGCCGCCAGGACTCGCCCACCAGCAGGCCCAGCGAGGCGCAGGAGGCCGCCCGGGCCGAGGCATCCAGCACCTCGGCCAGCGAGGCCTCGGGCACCCGCAGGTCCGGCGTGACCAGGCATGACCGGTCCAGGCCCGCATGGCTGACCATGCGTACCGGGTCGATGCCCAGGCCGCGGGCAACGGCCGAGTACTTCGCGAAGGTGGCGCTTCGGACCAGGGGCGTCATGACGCAAGCGTAAGCGAATCAGCGCCCGGCTGGCGCTGGCGATCGCTGGAATCCGGTTGGTTTGTCATGGATCGTCAAGCGCTGGCGTGCAATGTCAAGCGCCCGCTCTGGCCGATCCGAAGAATGCCCCCTGCTGCATTTCAACGAGGGACACGACATGCGAGTCGAACAGCTCACCAAGACCATCGGCGCCGAGATTTCCGGCGTCCACCTGGGGGATGCCGCGCGCTCCCCGGACCTGTTTGCCGAGATCAAGGCGCTGTTGCTGAAGCACCGCGTGCTGTTCCTGCGCGACCAGGACATCACCCGCGCCGAGCATGTCGCGTTCGCGCGGCGCTTCGGCGAGCTGGAGGATCACCCCGTCGCCGGCAGCGACCCCGACCATCCGGGCCTGGTGCAGATCTACCGCAACGACAAGCGCGAGAACTACGAGAACAACTACCACTCGGACGGCCTGTGGCGCCAGACGCCGGCCATGGGCTGCGTGCTGCGCAGCATCGAGGTGCCGCCGGTGGGCGGCGACACGATCTGGGTGAACATGGTCGAGGCCTACCGCCAGCTGCCCGACGACATCAAGAAGCGCATCGACGGCCTGCGCGCCCGCAGCAGCATCGAGCATTCCTTCGGCGCCGTCATGAGCCAGGAAGCCCGCACGAAGCTGGCCCTGGAGAACCCGCCGGCCGAACACCCCGTGGTCCGCACCCACCCCGAGACCGGCGAGAAGGTGCTGAACGTGTGCAGCTTCACCACCCACTTCGTGAACTACCACACGCCCGGGAACGTGCGCTTCGGCCTCGACAAGACGCCGGGCGCCAGCCACCTGCTGAATTACCTGATCAGCCAGGCCACCATCCCCGAATACCAGGTGCGCTTCCGCTGGAAGCCCAACAGCGTGGCCATCTGGGACAACCGCAGCACCCAGCACTACGCGGTCATGGACTACTGGCCCGAGCCCCGCAAGATGGAGCGCGCCGCCATCATCGGCGACCGGCCGTACTGATCCCCTCCCCTCATCATCGCCCCCGACCATGAACTTCCTCGACGGCCACCTCTTCCCCGAAAACCAGCAGCCGCTGATCATCACCGCCGCCCCCTATGCCCCGGGCTGGCTGCCCTCCGACTTCCCCGAAGACATTCCGGTCACGATGGAGGCGCAGATCCAGAAGGCGGTGGACTGCTACAACGCCGGCGCCACCGTGCTGCACCTGCATGTGCGCGAACTCGATGGCAAGGGCAGCAAGCGCCTGTCCAAGTTCAACGAGCTGATCGCGGGCGTGCGCAAGGCGGTGCCGGAGATGATCATCCAGGTCGGCGGCTCGATCTCGTTCGCCCCGGAAAGCGAGGGCGAAGCGGCCAGGTGGCTGTCGGACGACACCCGCCACATGCTCGCCGAGCTCGACCCGGTACCCGACCAGGTGACCGTGACCGTCAATACCTCGCAGATGAACGTGACCGACCACATGGAGGACGGTGACGTGATCGGCACCTCGCGCGAGAACCCCAAGCTCTTCGACACCTACAAGGACATGGTCGTCCCGGCCAATCCCCTTTGGGTGGAGGAGCATGTGCGCCGCCTGAGCGCAGCGGGCATCCAGAGCGCCTTCCAGTGCTACAACACCAACAGCTTCGAGTCGGTCGAGCGCCTGATCCGCCGCGGCTTCTACAAGGGCCCGCTGGTGATGAACTGGGTCGCCATCGGTGGCGGCATGGACACGCCCAACGTCTACAGCCTGGGCAACTTCCTGCGCGGCGTTCCCGACGGCGCCGTGGTCACCGTGGAGAGCAACGTGCGCAACGTGCTGCCGGTCAATATGATGGGCATCGCCATGGGACTGCATGTGCGCTGCGGCACCGAGGACGTGCTCTGGAACCAGAAGCGCACCGCCCGGCAGAGCTCGGTCCGGCAGATCGAGCAGCTGGTGCGCATCTCGCACGAGTTCGGCCGCGAGATCGCCACCGCCAAGGAGGCCCGCGAGATCTGCCGCATCGGCGTGTTCTACGACACGGCCGAGGAGGCCCTGCAGGCCAACGGCTTCGCGCCGAACCGCAAGGGCGGCAACCAGGGCTACCTGCACAAGTCGCGCTGAACCCGGGCCGCCCGCGCGGCGGCCCCCCCCCGTACAAGAATCAACAGGAGACACCCCATGAACGGCTTCGGACTTGCGCTGCGGCGCCTGCGAACCTGGACAGTGGCCGCGGCGGCCGCGGTCGCCAGCCTCGGCGCCCTGGCACAGGACTGGCCCGCCCGGCCGGTACGCATCGTCGTCGGTGGCCCGGCCGGCGGCACGGCGGACGCCCTGGCCCGGCTCGTCGCGGAAGGACTCGCCCCGGCCATCGGCAAGCCGGTGATCGTCGACGCCAAGCCGGGCGCGGCGGGCGCGATCGCGGTCGCCGACCTTCTCAAGGCTCCGCACGACGGCCACACCCTGCTGCTGATTCAGGGCGGCATCGTGAGCGAGACCCCGCAGGCCTACAAGGTCGCGTTCCAGCCGTTCCGGGACCTCAAGCCGCTGGTGCAGGTCAGCCGCCAGGGCCTGATCCTGGTGGCCAACAACCAGCTGCCGGCCCGCAACCTCAAGGAGCTGGTCACGCACATCAAGTCCCAGGGAGGCCGCATGAGCTATGCCTCCTACGCGAGCGGCATGCGGGCCCATACGTCCGGCGTGCTGTTCGGCCGCCTGGCTGGGGTGGACCTCAGCCACGTCGGCTACAAGGGGTCGCCCCCGGCGCTGCAGGACGTCATGGGGGGCCATGTGCCGCTGATGTTCGACGCGCCGGCCACCTCGCTGCCCCTGATCAAGGCGGGCAAGCTGAAGGCCTACGCGGTGAACTTCCCGACGCGGCTCACGGCGCTGCCGGAGGTGCCCACGTTCACCGAGCTCGGGTTCCCGGCGCTGAACGACGTCGGCTGGATGGGCCTGTGGTCCACGCCCGACCTGCCCGCTGGCATCCAGGCCCGGGTGCGCGAGATCACGCTGCAGTACCTGAAGCAGCCGGCCGTGCGCCAGCGCATCGAGGCCATGGGCATGGAGACGGGGCTGCCCCTGACGAGCGAGGAGCTGGCGAAGGACCTGCGCGCCGCCTACGACCAGCAGGGGGAGATCCTGCGCTCGATCCAGTACAAGCCGGAATGACGCGCCGGCGGCCGGGGTCTCAGCCCTGGCCCAGCGCCCGCGCGATCCGGTCGCGCTTGACCGTCGGCTTCGGGCACAGGCCCTTGGGCAGCTCGAACCAGGCACGCACGTCCTGCTCCAGGCCGATGCCGTGCATGAAGTTGTAGATCGCCTTCTTCAGGCCGCGACCGAGCAGGTCGTGGTCGACCCCGCGGGGCATGGGCGTGGGGTCGATGAAGCCGATGTCGTTCTTCGCGAAACGGCCCTCGGGCAGCGGCACCAGGCGCACGCCATAGGCCTGCGGGTCCTGCCCCACCGGCGAGTGCACGGTGCAGGTGAAGCGGTGGAAGAAGCCGCTGTGGATGCAGCCGTTCTCGAACAGCTGGCGCACGTACTCCAGCGCGTCCACCGTGTCCTGCAGGGTCTGCGTGGGGAAGCCGTACATCAGGTAGGCGTGGACCAGGATGCCGGCATCGGCCATGCCCCGCGTGACGCGCGCCACCTGGTCCACCGTCACGCCCTTCTTCATCAGGGCCAGCAGGCGGTCGGAGGCCACCTCCAGGCCGCCCGACATCGCGATGCAGCCGCTTTGCGCGAGCAGCTCGCTCAGCTCGGGGGTGAAGGTCTTCTCGAAGCGGATGTTGCCCCACCAGGAGATCGGCAGGTCGCGGCGAATCAGCTCCTCGGCGAGCGCGCGCAGCGCCTTGGGCGGCGCGGCCTCGTCGACGAAGTGGAAGCCGGTCTGCCCAGTCTCCTCGACGATGCGCTCGATCCGGTCCGCCAGCGTGCTCGCGGCGGCGGTCTCGTAGCGGCTGATGTAGTCCAGGCTCACGTCGCAGAAGCTGCACTTCTTCCAGTAGCAGCCATGGGCCACGGTCAGCTTGTTCCAGCGCCCGTCGCTCCAGAGGCGGTGCATCGGGTTGAGCATGTCCAGCAGGCTCAGGTAGTCGTGGATCGGCAACCCGTCCCAGGTGGGCGTGCCGACCTCCTCGAAGGGCACGTCGGGCTCGGGCCAGTTGACGAAGCGCACCGCGCCATCGTCCCCGCGCACGAAGGTACGCACCAGGCGCTCGCGCCCCCGCCCGCCCCGCAGGTGTTCGATCAGCGCCAGCAGCGGACGCTCGCCGCCATCGAGGGTGACGAAGTCCACGAAGTCGAACAGGCGCGGCTCGGACAGCTCTCGCAGCTCGGTGTTGACGAAGCCGCCCCCCAGGACGATGCGCACCTGCGGATGCCGCGCGCGCAGGGCCTGCGCGATGCGCAACGCGCCGTAGACCGAGCCGGGGAACGGCACGGACAGCAGCACCAGCTGCGGCGCATGCGCGTCGAAGGCCTGCAGGGCCAGGTCCGCCAGCACCTCGTCGACCAGGTTCGGGGGCGCCGCTAGCGCCTGCGCCAGCGGGTCGAAGCTCGGCTGCGCCGCAGCCAGCGACTCGGCGTAGCGCACGAACTCGAAGCGCTCGTCCACCGCGTCGCGGATCACGTCGGCAAGGTCGTTGAGGTACAGGGTGGCCAGGTGGCGGGCGCGGTCGGTGCTGCCCAGGGCGCCGAAGGCCCAGCCCAGGGGGTCGCCGGACTCGCCGTCGTCGTAGGCATCGACCGCCGCGAAGCGCGGGCCCTCGGGCAGGAAGCCGCGGCTGGCGATGCGGTGGGCCAGCGTGTCGTCGCGCCCCTGCAGGAAGGCAACCACGCGGTCGATGGTGGCGGCGTAGCGCGGGTAGTGGTCGAGGAAGCTGTTCACCGGCGCGCTGCGCCGCGCCTCGTCCAGCGCCAGGGCGGCCTCCCGCAGGCGCGCCACGCCATCGCGCGACAGCAGCCGCAGCACCAGCCCCAGCGCCAGGTCGGCCTGCGCCGCCGCGATGCCGCGCGAGCGCAGGAAGCCGGTGAGGTAGGCGGTGGAGGGATACGGGGTGTTGAGCTGCGTCATCGGGGGGATGAGGCTCAGCACCTGGAAAGGCGTGGGATCAGGCATGCGACCGGGGCGTAGGAGCGTGCGGCCCCGCACCGGAGCCGCCGGGTGGATTATCCGCGCCGGGCGGCGCGCGCCGGCTTCAGGCCGCCGGCAGCGTCGCCTTGATCGACTCGATCTCGCGCCGCTTGACCTCGTCCAGCCCCAGCACGCGGGCGGCCGGCGTGGAGAACAGCGCCGCATGCTCCAGGAAGAACAGGCGGGCCTTGGGCGACTGCAGGTTCTTCGCTGCGACCGGGTTGGCCACCTCCCACTCCACGGCCAGCCGGTGCGTCTGGGCCTCGGCGGTCACCGGCAGGGTGCTGGCCATGATGTCGGCCTCCTCCACCATCACCGCCAGGCAGTCGCGATCGCCCAGGCTGAACGGGCGGCCCGCGATCGCCTGGTGCGAGGCCTTCACCTGCGAGGGCTCGGTGCGCAGGATGCAGTGGGTGACCGTCGCCTCGTCGCGGGCATCGAGGCCGTGCCGGCGCATCACCGGGCGCAGCGCCTCCAGGGAGCGGTTCTCCAACTCGTACGGCACGCGGTTGATCAGGCCGGTGTGCAGGTAGTCGTGCCCCGCCATCACCAGCAGCGCGATGGCCTCCTGCAGGCCCAGGCCGCGGGACTCGCGCCCGTCGACCCGGCGCTGCGCCAGCAGCAGGTGGGTCATGCACACCAGCGTATCGGCGATGTGCAGGCGGCTGTGGTACTGCGGCTCGCAACCGGCGCCATGGCGCTGGCGGCCATCCGCCTCGACCAAGGCCGCCACGTCCAGCGCGCACCGTGCCACGGGCTGCGCGCGCGCGCGCTCGGATTCCTCGATCGGGCCCAGCCGGTCCAGGCAACGCTGCAGCACCAGCGCCAGGCCCGGCCACTGCGCCGGCCAGGGCTCGCGCAGCGCGCGCAGCGTATCGTCGAGGGAGCGGGCCAGTTCGTCGCAGCGGGGATGGGCCATGGCGGTCATTTTCCGGAACGCAGTGCGTTGTGCATGTTCTGCTGCAGCATGAGCGCCTCGAACACGGGCGTGAGGATGGCCGACTGCGACTTGAGCATCGCGCGCAGCCCCTCGGCGGTGATCTCCAGGCACTTGGAGGCCTCGCGCGCCACCGCGGTCGCGCCGCGGATGCCGCCCTGCAGCATGGCCTGCTCGCCAAAGGACTCCCCGGAGCGCAGCGTCGCGAACACGGTGCCGGAGTTCTTGTCCCGCATGTCGATCGCACCGGACTGGATGAAGTACAGCTTGTCCGCCGGCGCGCCGGCCTCGAACAGCACTTCGCCCTCCTTGAGGTCCACTTCCTGGAAGGTATTCACAGCAGCAACTCCGGCGGTTTCTCGAGTTTGAGCGTGCGCATGACGGCCGATTTCAGGATGCCGCGCAGCCCCTGGGGCATCTTCTTGACCAGCTTGCCGATGGTCGACATCGGGAACACGCGCACCTGGCAGTGGCTCACCGCCACCACGGTCATGCTGTAGGGCAGCCCGCCCACGCCTTCGGCGAGGCCGATCACGCTGCCCGGCCCCATCCGGTAGATGGTCTCGCCCTGCACGCCCAGGGCATGGCCCTTGATCACGAAGTAGGCGGCGCCCACCGGCCCGCCCGCGGTGCAGATGCGTGAGCGCGCGTCGAAGAACGAGGTGCTGAGCTCCGAAGAGCCCCAGAGGGAGAAGTACAGGCGCTCGTCGCTGGTGAGCTTGCCCGACTGGTACAGCTCGATGCTCTGGGGCGAATACGGATCCACCACCCCCAGCGCGTGCAGGTGGTCGATGTCGACCGCGAAGGTGCCCGCGACGGTCGGGATCGTCGAATCTTGCATAAGCCCGTTGAACTACCCAAAGTTGGAATTGTAAGAGTCATGCGCGACCGTTTAATCCGCGCCAAAAGCGGGCGTGTACAAATTCTCCCGGCGCACACGACCCGCCCGCCCGGACGGTCGGCCCGCGCTGGCCATAATGGCGCGGTGGAGGTCTGGCACGTCCCCCTGCGAATCCCGGCTGCTGCCGTCGCCCGATGGCGACCGGCGCTCGACGCCGGCCAGCGCGCGCAGGCCCGGCGCCTGCGCCACCCCCTGCTGCGACGGCGTGCCGCCGCCGCCCAGGCCGCCCTGCACGCGCTGCTGGCACGCCGGCTCGGTTGCGAGGCGAGTGCCCTGCGCCTGGCGCGCGGCGCCTTCGGCAAGCCCCACCTCACCCACCCCGAAGCCGGGCGCGGCCTGCACTTCAACCTGTCCCACTCGGGCGACCACGCCCTGGTGGCGCTGGCTGCCGAGGGCCCGGTGGGCGTCGACATCGAGGTGCTCGACCCGCGCGTGTCGCTCGAGGACCTGCTGCCCGCCTTCACGGCGGCCGAGCGCGCCGAGATCGGCGCCGCTCCCCTAGCCGAGCGCCGCTGGCACGCCTGGCGCTGCTGGGTCCGCAAGGAGGCGGTGCTCAAGGCCCTGGGCTGCGGCCTCGCCGGCGGGCTGGACCGCTTCGTCGTGAGCACCGGCGAGGCGGCTTGCATCGTGGCCGGCGACCTGCCGGGGCTCGCCCCCGGCCGCTGGCAGCTGGCACCCCTGGACCGGCCGGGCCAGTGGGCCGCGGCGGTCGCGTGGCAGGGGCCGTCCGCCGCCCCCATGCTGCGCCCCTGGCGGTGGGACGCCGCCTGATGGTCCGCCGCCGCCCCGCCCTGCCCTGGCTCGAGCCGGGCGACGACTTCCCCGAACCGGCCCGCGCCTGGGGTCCGGAGTCGCCTGCGCCCGGCCTGCTGGCGGCCGGCGGCGCGCTTGACGTCGACACCCTGCTGCGGGCCTACCGCAGCGGCATCTTTCCCTGGTTCAGCGACGGCCAGCCGATCCTGTGGTGGAGCACCGACCCGCGCATGGTGCTCATGCCCGCCGAGTTCCGCCTCCACCGCTCGCTGCGCAAGACCCTGCAGAACTTCATCCGGCACCCCGGCTGCGAGCTGCGTATCGACGACTCCTTCGACCGCGTCATCGAGGCCTGCGCCCGCAGCCCGCGCGAGGGCCAGAACGGCACCTGGATCCTGCCGGCCATGGTCTCGGCCTACCGCGCGCTGCACCGCGCCGGCTTCGCGCACAGCGTCGAGACCTGGATCAATGGCGAGCTCGCTGGCGGGCTGTACTGCGTGGCCATCGGCCACGCCGTCTTCGGCGAATCCATGTTCGCGCGGGTGACCGACGCTTCCAAGATCGCCCTGGCCGGCCTGGTCGCGCTGTGCCGCGCGCAGGGCGTGGCCCTGGTCGACTGCCAGCAGAACACCCGCCACCTGGCCTCGCTCGGCGCCCGCGAGATCGACCGCGGCGACTTCCTCGCCGCCGTCGCCCGCGGCACCGAGGCCCCGCCGCTGCGCTGGCATTTCGATTCCGTATACTGGCGCGAACTCCTGCCGCAGACGCCCGGAAGCTAGCGTGACCCACCTCAAGGACCTACCGCTACAGACGCTGCAGTTCTACGCCACCGCGCCTTACCCCTGCAGCTACCTCCCAGGCCGCCAGGCCCGGTCCCAGGTCGCCACCCCGAGCCACCTGATCCACAACGACGCCTACTCGGAGCTGGTCACCAACGGCTTCCGCCGCAGCGGCATGTTCACCTACCGGCCGTACTGCGACGGCTGCCGCGCCTGCATCCCCCTGCGCGTGCGGGCGCACGACTTCAAGCCCGACCGCAGCCAGCGCCGCGCCTGGGCCCAGCACGCCGGCCTGCAAGCGCGCGTGCTCAAGCTGTGCTTCGTCCCGGAGCACTACCACCTGTACCTGCGCTACCAGACCGGCCGCCACAGCGGCGGCGGCATGGACCACGACAGCATCGACCAGTACACCCAGTTCCTGCTCCAGAGCCGGGTGAACTCCCGGCTGGTCGAATTCCGCGAAACCCAGGCCGACGGCTCGCCCGGCGCGCTGCGCATGGTCTCCATCCTCGACGTGCTCGGCGACGGCCTGTCCGCGGTCTACACCTTCTACGAGCCCGACCCGAAGGCCTGCTACGGCACCTACAGCGTCCTCTGGCAGATCGAGCAGGCGCGCCAGCTCGGGCTGCCCCACGTCTACCTGGGCTACTGGATCGCCGAAAGCCGGAAGATGAACTACAAGTCCCGTTTCCAGCCGTTCGAGACCCTGCAGGACGGCCGCTGGGTGCCCGGAACACCTGCCGGATAGCCAAATTCGGTTTCACCAGATAAAATCCCGCCGGTCCGGAGGGATTGCCCATGAAGAAGACCGATGGCGGCGCACCCGCCACGCCCACCATCCAGGTGATCGAGCGCATGTTCGCGCTCATCGATGTCCTGGCCTCGCGCGAGGAACCCATGCCGCTCAAGGAGATCGCCGAGCGCACCGGGCTGCACCCGTCCACCACCCACCGCATCCTGAACGACCTGGCCATCGGCCGCTTCGTCGATCGCCCGGAGGCCGGCAGCTACCGCCTGGGCATGCGCCTGCTGGAGCTGGGCAACCTGGTCAAGGGCCGCCTCAACGTGCGCGATGCCGCCCTCATGCCCATGCGCGACCTGCACAAGCAGATCCAGCAACCGGTGAACCTCTCCATGCGCCAGGGCGACGAGATCGTCTACATCGAGCGCGCCTACAGCGAGCGCTCCGGCATGCAGGTGGTGCGCGCCATCGGCGGCCGCGCGCCGCTGCACCTCACCTCGACCGGCAAGCTGTTCCTGGCGGCCGACGACCCGCAGCGCGTGCGGGCCTACGCCACCCGCACCGGCCTGGCGGGCCACACGCGCAACAGCATCACCCAGTTGCCCATCCTGGAACGCGAACTCGCCAAGGCGCGCCAGTACGGCATGGCCCGCGACAACGAGGAACTCGAGCTGGGCGTGCGCTGCATGGCGGCCGGCATCTACGACGACCAGGGCCGCCTGGTGGCCGGCCTGTCCATCTCCGCGCCGGCCGACCGGCTGGACGAGAACTGGCTGCCCAAGCTGCAGGCCACTGCCGACGAGATCTCGGCCGCCCTCGGCTTCCAGGGCGAGAAGCGCCAGGCCGCGGCCTGAGGCCGGCGCCGGCGCACGGCGCACGGCGGGCATGACGCGCACACCGTACGCGCCCCCGCCGCCTTCCAGTACCCCATGAAAAACGGCCCCTCGGGGCCGTTCGTGCTTCTGCGCCCCGCGGCGCCCCGCGTCGCGCGATCAGCTGTGGGAGTTGCGGGCCGTGGAAACGTTCGCCGGCACCAGGGCCGCCTTGCTGTTGTGCTCCACCCAGCGACGGACGCGCTCGGCGTCGGCAATACGGCTGAGCTTGCCGGCGGAATCCAGGAAAACCATCACCAGCCGACGGCCGGCGACCTTCGCCTGCATCACGAGGCACTGGCCGGCCTCGGAGATGTAGCCGGTCTTCTGCAGACCGATGTCCCAGTCGGGATGCTTCACCAGGCGGTTGGTGTTGTTGTACTGCAGCGTCTGCTTGCCCACCGCCACCTGGGCGCCGTGCGAGGTGGAGTACTCGCGCAGCATCGGGTCGTTCGAGGCGGCCGCCACCAGCACCGCGAGGTCGCGCGCGCTGGACTGGTTTCGGCTGGACAGCCCGGTCGGCTCCACGTAGGTGGTGTTGTTCATGCCGAGCTGGCGCGCCTTGCCGTTCATCAGGGAAACGAAGGCCTGCAGGCCGCCCGGGTAGGTACGGCCGAGAGCATGGGCGGCGCGGTTCTCGCTGGACATCAGCGCCAGGTGCATGGCCTCGGCACGGGTCAGCTGGGCACCCACGCGCAGGCGGGAGCCGCTGCCCTTCTCGGTGTCCACGTCGTCCTGGGTGATGGTGATGACCTCGTCCATCGGCAGCTTGGCTTCGGAGATGATCATGCCGGTCATCAGCTTGGTCAGCGAGGCGATCGGCAGCACTGCGGTGTCGTTCTTCTGCAGCAGCACCTCGCGGGTGTCCTGGTCAATCACCAGGGCCACGCTGGAGCGCAGGTCGAGGTCGTCCTGGGTGGAGTGCAGGCCGGCCATCTGGCCGTAGGACGGACGGGCCGCCACGACGGCGGCACCCGCCACGGCCGCGCCGACGACGGCACGGCGCTTGGCCTTGGACGACACCGCCTGGGCCTTGGCCTTGCGGACGGCCGGCTCCTTGGAAGGCGAGGTCGGCGCAGCAGCGGCAATGCCGGTGCCTGACAGGATCATCAGGGCTGCAACTGCGTGTACCAGGCCGTTCCAGGTTTTTTTCATCGCCATCCAATACCAAAGGATGCATTTCCCCCGCCACGCTCGGAAAACGCCATTCCAAAGCGTCAAACAACGAGGGAAAACTGCACTAATTCAACGACTTAGAAGCAATTCCTAAGTCTGTTTCCGAATTATAGGTATTGAAACTAGCCTTGTGCAGCCACCCGCTCAGATTTACTTTGCAGCTTGTTCAGGGCGGCCAGGTAGGCCTTGGCGGAAGCGACCACGATGTCGGGGTCGGCGCCGACGCCGTTGACCACGCGCCCGGCGTTCTGCAGCCGCACCGTCACCTCGCCCTGGCTCTCGGTCGAGCCGCTGATGGCATTCACCGAATACAGCACCATCTCGGCGCCGCTGCGGACATGGCTCTCGATGGCCTTGAGGGACGCGTCGACCGGGCCGTTGCCGTCCGACTCGCCGGTCACTTCCTTGCCCTCGACAGTGAACACCACCTTGGCATGGGGACGCTCGCCGGTCTCGCTGTGTTGCGCGAGCGAGACGAAGCCGTAGTGTTCCTGGTGGCTGGCCGCGCTCTCGTCGCTGACCAGGGCCAGGATGTCCTCGTCGAAAATCTCGCTCTTGCGGTCAGCCAGTTCCTTGAAGCGGGCGAAGGCGGCAATCGTCTCGGCCTCGCTCTCGAGCGCCACGCCCAGTTCCTGCAGGCGCTGCTTGAACGCGTTGCGGCCGGAGAGCTTGCCCAGCACGATCTTGTTGGCGGCCCAGCCCACGTCCTCGGCACGCATGATCTCGTAGGTGTCGCGCGCCTTGAGCACGCCATCCTGGTGGATGCCGGAGGCATGGGCGAAGGCGTTGGCGCCAACGACCGCCTTGTTCGGCTGGACCACGAAGCCGGTGGTCTGGCTGACCATGCGGCTGGCGGCGACGATGTGCGAGGCGTCGATGCCGACATCCAGGCCGAAGTAGTCGCGGCGGGTCTTCACCGCCATCACCACCTCTTCGAGCGAGCAGTTGCCGGCGCGCTCGCCCAGGCCGTTGATGGTGCACTCGACCTGGCGCGCGCCGCCGATCTTCACGCCGGCCAGGGAGTTGGCCACGGCCATGCCCAGGTCGTTGTGGCAGTGGACCGACCAGATGGCCTTGTCCGAGTTGGGCACGCGCTCGCGCAGCTCGCGGATGAAGTTGCCGTACAGCTCAGGCACCGCATAGCCCACGGTGTCCGGGATGTTGATGGTGGTCGCGCCTTCCTTGATCACCGCCTCGACCACACGGCACAGGAAGTCCAGCTCGCTGCGGTAGCCGTCCTCGGCGGAGAACTCGATGTCAGCGCAGACGTTACGGGCGAAGCGCACGGCCTGCTTGGCCTGCTCGAGCACCTGCTCGGGCGACATGCGCAGCTTCTTTTCCATGTGCAGCGGCGACGTCGCGATGAAGGTATGGATGCGCGCGCGGCTGGCGCCCTGCAGGGCCTCGGCGGCACGGGAGATGTCGCGGTCGTTGGCGCGCGAGAGCGAGCACACCGTCGAGTCCTTGATCGCGTTGGCGATGGCCTGGACGGCCTCGAAGTCCCCGTTGGAACTGGCGGCGAAGCCGGCCTCGATCACGTCGACCTTCAGGCGCTCGAGCTGGCGGGCGATGCGCAGCTTCTCGTCCTTGGTCATGGAGGCGCCGGGCGATTGCTCGCCGTCACGCAAGGTGGTGTCGAAGATGATCAGCTTGTCTGCCATGGGAGCTCCTGAAAAACGATCCGAAAGCAAAACGGCCCGCTGCGGGTGCAAACGGGCCGTGAGTGGGGTGTGCGCGCGCGCTACCGTCTCCGCCCGTGGGGGATTAGCAGCAGGGCCAGCGAGATGCGCGACATGAAATGCACTCTATCACAGACGAGCATCAATCGTGCAAGCCACGTTCGTCAGGCTCATCGGTGGAAGTACTGATGACGCTGGTGGGGTGTCCCTTCGCCTTGCGCCAGCCGTAGATCACGTAGCCGGACAGGCTGTAGGCCACGAACAGCCCGAACAGCACGATCGGCGGGTGGATGTTGATCACGGCGATGCCCAGGGCGATCAGCACGATCGCGGCGAACGGCACCGACTTCTTCATGGACACGTCCTTGAAGCTGTAGAAGGGCACGTTGGTGACCATGGTCAGACCGGCGAACAGCGCGAAGGCGAACATCAGCCAGGCCACGTCGACCGGTTGCACCACCTGCTCCTCCATGAGCCAGATGAAGCCGGTGACCAGGGCCGCGGCGGCCGGCGACGGCAGGCCCTGGAAGTAGCGCTTGTCGACCACCGCGGTGTTCACGTTGAAGCGGGCCAGGCGCAGCGCCGCGCAGGCGCAGTAGACGAAGGCGGCGATCCAGCCCCAGCGGCCCAGGCCCTTGAGCGCCCACTCGTAGGCGATGAGGGCCGGCGCGGCGCCGAAGGACACCATGTCCGACAGCGAGTCCATCTGCTCGCCGAACGCGCTCTGGGTGTTGGTCATGCGGGCCACCCGCCCGTCGAGGCTGTCCAGCACCATGGCGCTGAAGACACCCGCGGCCGCCAGGTCGAAGCGGCCGTTCATGGCCATCACGACCGCATAGAAGCCGCCGAACAAGGCGGCCAGCGTGAACAGGTTGGGAAGGACGTAAATGCCCTTGCGGGGCTTGCGCACCGGCACTCCCTCGGTCAGGGGCGCGGGTTGCGATTCGGAACCATCATGCATGCGCGCAGTGTAACCAAGCCCCCGAAAAACAAAGGCCGCCCCGGGGGGCGGCCTTGTTCGCGGCGCGGGAGCGGCTTAGTTGCGGGTCTGGTCGACCAGCTTGTTCTTGGCGATCCAGGGCATCATGGCGCGCAGCTGGGCGCCCACCACTTCGATGGAGTGGTCGGCGGTGTTGCGGCGGCGGGCGGTCATGCTCGGGTAGTTCAGGCGGCCTTCCTGGATGAACATCTTGGCGTAGTCACCGTTCTGGATGCGCTTGAGGGCGTTGCGCATGGCCTTGCGGGACTCTTCGTTGATCACCTCGGGGCCGGTCACGTACTCGCCGAACTCCGCGTTGTTGGAGATCGAGTAGTTCATGTTGGCGATGCCGCCCTCGTAGATCAGGTCCACGATCAGCTTCAGCTCGTGCAGGCACTCGAAGTAGGCCATCTCGGGGGCGTAGCCGGCCTCGACCAGGGTCTCGTAACCCATCTTGATCAGCTCGACGGCGCCACCGCACAGAACAGCCTGCTCGCCGAACAGGTCGGTCTCGGTCTCTTCCTTGAAGTTGGTCTCGATGATGCCGGCCTTGCCGCCGCCGTTGGCCATGGCGTAGGACAGGGCCAGGTCACGGGCGCGGCCGGACTTGTCCTGGTGCACGGCGACCAGGTGGGGCACGCCGCCGCCCTGGGTGTAGGTGTTGCGCACGGTGTGGCCGGGGGCCTTGGGGGCGACCATCCACACGTCCAGGTCGGCGCGGGGGACGACCTGGTTGTAGTGCACGTTGAAGCCGTGGGCGAAGGCCAGGGAAGCGCCCTGCTTGATGTTCGGCTCGACGTTGTTCTTGTACACCTCGGCGATCTGCTCGTCGGGCAGCAGGATCATGACCACGTCGGCGGCCTTGACGGCCTCGTTGACTTCCATCACGGTCAGGCCGGCCTTGCCGACCTTGTCCCAGGAGGCGCCGCCCTTGCGCAGGCCGACCACGACCTTCACGCCGCTGTCGTTCAGGTTCTGGGCGTGGGCGTGGCCCTGCGAGCCGTAGCCGATGATCGCGACGGTCTTGCCCTTGATCAGGCTCAGGTCACAGTCCTTGTCGTAGAAAACTTTCATTTTTCGTCTCTCTTAAAAAAAGGTTGTCGCCAGCAGCGGCGGGATTAAACGCGCAGGATGCGCTCGCCGCGGCCGATGCCACAGGCACCCGTACGGACCGTCTCGAGGATGGCCGTGCGGTCGATCGCCTCCAGGAAGGCGTCGTTCTTGGACTGGTCGCCGGTCAGCTCGATGGTGTAGCTTTTCTCGGTGACGTCGATGATGCGTCCGCGGAAGATGTCGGCCATGCGCTTCATCTCCTCACGTTCCTTGCCCACGGCGCGCACCTTCACGAGCATCAGCTCGCGCTCGGTGTAGGCACCCTCGGTCAGGTCGACCACCTTGACCACCTCGATGAGGCGGTTCAGGTGCTTGGTGATCTGCTCGATCACGTCGTCGGACCCGGTGGTCTGGATGGTCATGCGCGACAGCGACGGGTCTTCCGTCGGCGCCACGGTGAGCGATTCGATGTTGTAGCCGCGGGCCGAGAACAGGCCCACCACGCGGGACAGGGCGCCCGGCTCGTTCTCGAGCAGGACTGCGATGATGTGTTTCATTTTGACGAGACTCCTCTTTTCGACTTCGCGGAAGCTTGCGCTTTCGCCGCCCTCCCCCGCGCACGGTAATGCGCGGGCTCGGCGGTCAATAGATTCGCTGCAGGGGAAAGGGATGGACTTTACAGGTCTTCGGAACCGAGCAGCATCTCGGTGATGCCCTTGCCGGCCTTGACCATGGGGAACACGTTCTCCGTGGGGTCGGTGCGGAAGTCCATGAAGACCGTGCGGTCCTTGAGCCGGCGAGCCTCGCGCAGGGCCGGCTCGACGTCGCGCGGGTGCTCGATCAGCATGCCCACATGGCCATAGGCCTCCGCCAGCTTCACGAAGTTGGGCAGCGCGTCCATGTAGCTGTGGCTGTAGCGGCCTTCATAGTCCAGCTGCTGCCACTGGCGCACCATGCCCAGGTAACGGTTGTTCAGCGCCATCACCTTGATCGGGGTGTTGTACTGCAGGCAGGTCGACAGCTCCTGGATGCACATCTGCACCGAGCCTTCACCGGTCACGCAGTACACCTCGGAGTCGGGCTTGGCGAGCTTGATGCCCATGGCATAGGGAATGCCCACGCCCATCGTGCCCAGGCCGCCGGAGTTGATCCAGCGGCGCGGCTCCTCGAACTCGTAGTACTGCGCGGCCCACATCTGGTGCTGGCCGACGTCGGAAGTGATGTAGGTGTCCACGCCACGGGTGAGCTTCGAGAGGGTCTCGATCACGTACTGCGGCTTGATCACTTCCTGGTTGTCGCGGTCGTAGCGCAGGCAGTCACGCTGGCGCCAGCCCTCGATGGTCTCCCACCAGCCGGCCAGGGCGTCGGTGTCGGGCTTCAGGCCGGACTCCTTGATCATGGCGATCAGCTCGGCCAGAACCTCCTTCACGTCGCCCACGATGGGGATGTCGACCTTCACCCGCTTGGAGATGCTGGAGGGGTCGATGTCGATGTGGATGATCTTGCGCTCGTTCTGCGCGAAGTGCTTGGGGTTGCCGATCACGCGGTCGTCGAAGCGCGCGCCCACGGCCAGCAGCACGTCGCAGTGCTGCATGGCGTTGTTCGCCTCCAGGCGGCCGTGCATGCCCAGCATGCCGAGGAACTTCGGGTCGCTGGCCTTGATGGCACCCAGGCCCATCAGGGTGTTGGTGCAGGGGTAGCCGAGCATGTCGGCCAGCTCGCGCAGCTCCGCGGTCGCATTGCCCAGGACCACGCCGCCGCCGGTGTAGATGTACGGGCGCTTGGCCGACATCAGCAGTTGCAGCGCCTTGCGGATCTGGCCGCCGTGGCCCTTGCGCACCGGGTTGTAGGAGCGCATCTCCACCTTCTCGGGGTAGCCGGTCCAGGCGGTCTTGTTGAACGAGACGTCCTTGGGGATGTCCACCACCACCGGGCCGGGGCGGCCGCTGCGGGCGATGTGGAAGGCCTTGCGCATGACATCGGCCAGGTCGCGGACGTCCTTCACCAGGAAGTTGTGCTTGACGATGGGGCGCGTGATGCCGACGGTGTCGCACTCCTGGAAGGCGTCCAGGCCGATGGCGGCGGTGGGCACCTGGCCGGTGACGATCACCATCGGGATGCTGTCCATGTAGGCGGTGGCGATGCCGGTGATGGCATTGGTCACGCCCGGGCCCGAGGTCACCAGGGCCACGCCCACGTCACCGGTGGCGCGCGCATAGCCATCCGCCGCGTGCACGGCGGCCTGCTCATGGCGCACCAGGATGTGCTGCATGGTGTCCTGCTTGTACAGGGCGTCGTAGATGTGCAGGACCGCGCCGCCCGGGTAACCCCAGATGAACTTGACGCTCTCGGCCTGCAGGCACTTGACGAGGATTTCGGCGCCACGCAGCTCTTGCGAGGCGGCGCCAGCGGCAGCTGCCGAAGCGATTTCGGCCTTGGAGATTTCCATGATCAACCTTCCGATTCTTCTCTGACGAAAAACGTGGGGTGCCCCTTCGCCCGCCCTCGTGAGGCAGCGTCGGGACTTAGAGCGCCGGACCATGGGCGGGAGGGTTCATCCGCCGGATCAGGGCTCGTTTGCCTATGACGTGCAGCCGCCATTATCGCACTGCAGCACAGCCGCGCCAGCCCGGATCCCGGCCAATGCCATAATTCCGCGCCGCCGAGACCCAGCCGACTGGGCGCGGGCGGTACCCGAGAAGACACCCCGCAGCCGCCCCTTGGCCACCGAACGAGAACTATCCGACTTCCTGCGAAGCGTGGAAAAACGAGCCTACAAGCGCTCGGTCTACCACGTCCGCGACGAGGAAGCCGCCCTCGACATCGTGCAGGAAAGCATGATGAAGCTGGCCGAGCACTATGGCGACAAGCCGGCGGACGAGCTCCCCATGCTGTTTCAGCGGATCCTGTCCAACTGCACGCTGGACTGGTTCCGCCGCCAGAAGACCCGCAGCGCCCTGTTTTCCAACCTCAGCGAGTTCGAGACGGACTCCGAGGATGGCCAGGATTTCGACCTGCTGGAAACTTATTTGCCCTCCGATGCCTCCGAACGGGTGGAGAGTGCCGAAGACGCCACGCGCCGGGCCCAGATCTTGCGAGAGATCGAAACCGTCATCCAGGAATTGCCAGCACGTCAACGGGAAGCGTTCCTGATGCGTTACTGGGAGGACATGGACGTGGCCGAAACGGCGGCGGCCATGGGCTGTTCGGAAGGCAGTGTCAAGACGCACTGCTCCCGCGCGGTTCAGGCCCTCAGCAAAGCACTGAAGGCTCGGGGAATACAAGCATGACCAACTCGCCCGCACAACGCACGCAAAGACTGCACGACCAGTTCGGCCGGCGCGTTGCCGCGCGCCTGTCGGAGGGCAGCCAGTCGCTGCCGCATGACGTGTCCGAGCGCCTGCGTGCCGCCCGTGTCCGGGCCGTCGCCAGCCGCAAGCCCGAGCCGATCGTCAGCCGCGTCCGCGGTTTCGCCCTGGCCGGGTTCAACAGCGCCCAGGAGCACCTGGGCTTCTGGGGCCGCCTGGCCTCGGCCCTGCCGGTGGTGGTGCTGGCCGCCGGCCTGGTCGCGATCCACCTGGTCCAGAACGAGATCCGCGCCAGTGAAGTCGCCGAGGTCGATGCCGCCCTCCTCACGGACGACCTGCCGCCGGCCGCCTATGCCGACCCGGGCTTCGCCCAGTTCCTGAAGACCGGACAGTAAGGCCAGGGGACCCCGCGTGTTCCTGGCCCCGACCTCCCCTCGCCTGCGTCGCCTCGGGCGGCTGGCCGCACTGGCTGCTTGGCCGCTGGCCCTAGCAGCCACGGCCGTCCAGGCCCAGGCGCCCGCGCAGGCCTCGGCCGCCACGGTCGCGTCCTCGGCCCTACGGGCCGTCGCCACGCCATCGGTCCCGAACTGGAGCCAGCTCTCCCCGGACCAGCGCCAGGCCCTGTCGCCCCTGTCCCGCAGCTGGGATCAGCTGAACGAGCCCCATCGCCGCAAGTGGATCGCCCTGGCGGCCAATTTCTCCCGCCTGCCGCCGGCCGAGCAAGCCAAGATGCACAGCCGCATGGCCGAATGGGCCTCGCTGAGCCCGCAGCAGCGCTCCCAGGCACGCCTGAACTTCGGCGAGGCCCAGCAGCTGTCGGCGGACGAGAAGCGCGCCAAGTGGGAGGCCTACCAGGCGCTCCCGCCCGAGGAGCGCCGCAAGCTGGCCGAGGGCGCTACCCCGAAGCAGCCGCCGGCCACCGCCGCCGCCCTCAAGCCGGTGCCCCACAGCAAGCTGGCCAACGTGCCCCGCCCCGGCCAGGACGAACCCAAGCCCCCGCGAATCGTGGTGGTGCCGCCGGGCGAGTCGACCCCACCCACCCATTGAAGGCTTTCCCAGCGTGAGTTCCTCCCCCCGGTCCGAGGCGGTCGCCGCCGGCGCGGCCTCCCCGGTCGACGCCCTGCGCGCCCCCAGCCTGCGCCGCCGCATGGCCTGCTGGATGTACGAAGGCGTGCTCCTGTTCGCCATCGTCTTCATCTCCGGCTGGCTGTTCAGCACCCTCGGCCAGATGCGCGACGCCATGGACGCGCGCCGCCCCCTGCTCCAGGCATTCCTGTTCATCGTCTTCGGCATCTATTTCGCCTGGTTCTGGGCCAAGGGCCAGACCCTGGCCATGAAGACCTGGGGCATCCGCATCGTCGACCCGCAGGGCCGCCCCGTCAGCCAGGGCCGTGCGCTGCTGCGCTACTTCCTGGCCTGGATCTGGTTCCTGCCGCCGCTGGCGGTACTGGCCCCGATGCGCCTGCCCGCAGGCGAGGTGGCCGTGCTCACGATCGGCTGGGTCTCGGTCTGGGCGCTCCTGAGCCGCTTCCATCCGCAACGCCAGTTCTGGCACGACGCCCTGGCCGGCACCCGCTTGGTCACAGCGGCGCCCAAGGCCTGAAGCGGCGCCGTCCGGGTACGCGAGAATGGCGCGCATGCCGACGCTGCCCGACGCCGATTCCGCGCCCTCCCCCGCCAATCCCCAGAAGCTGCGCACCGGCCTGGACCGCGTCTGGCACGCCACCGGCTACTCGCTGGCCGGCCTGCGTGCGGGCTGGGGCGAGACCGCCTTCCGCCAGGAGGCCATCGCCGCCCTGGTCCTGGTGCCCGCCGCTTTCTGGCTCGGGCGTTCCTGGGTCGAAACCGCCCTGCTCGCCGGCTCGGTGCTGCTGGTGATGATCGTGGAGTTGCTCAACTCGGGCATCGAGGCCGCGATCGACCGGATCGGCCCCGAGTGGCACAGCCTGTCCAAGCGCGCCAAGGACATGGGCAGCGCGGCCGTCCTGCTGTGCCTGCTGCTGGCCGGCGGCATCTGGGCTGCCGCCCTCCACCAACGCTTCTTCGTCTGATGACCCCGAATTTTTCCATTTGCGTCTACTGCGGCTCGCGCCCCGGCAACGACCCCGTCTTCACCGAGGTGGCCCGCGAGGTCGGCCACTGGATCGGCCGCCACGGCGGCCAGCTGGTCTACGGGGGCGGCAATAACGGGCTCATGGGCCAGGTCGCCGACGCCACCCTGGCGGCAGGCGGCCGGGTGGTCGGCATCATCCCCCGCGCCCTCGTGGACAAGGAGTTCGCCAAGCGCGATTGCACCGAGCTGCACATCGTGGAAACGATGCACGAGCGCAAGCGGATGATGGCCGAGCGCGCCGACGCCTTCCTGGCGCTGCCCGGCGGCATCGGCACCTTCGAGGAGCTGTTCGAGGTCTGGACCTGGCGCCAGCTCGGCTACCACGACAAGCCGGTGGGCATCCTGGATGTGGCGGGCTACTGGGCGCCGATGATGGCGTTCATGCGGTCGGCCGTGGGCCACGGCTTCATGAACGACTGGCAGATGGGGCTGGTGCGCACCGGCGGCGACGCGCCGGAACTGCTCGCGGCGCTGGTGCAGGAAGCCGGGCTCAAGGCGCCGGCCGACCTCTCGCAGATCTGAGGCGACCCGCGCGGCGCCTGGCGCCGCGCGGCCGGGCCCGTCAGATCGCGGTTTCGTCGATCTCGCCGGTGCGGATGCGAACCACGCGTTCGACCGAGGTGATGAAGATCTTGCCGTCGCCGATCTTGCCGGTGCGGGCGGCCTTGACGATGGCGTCCACGCACTGGTCGACCACGTCGTCGCGCACCACCACTTCGACCTTCACCTTGGGCAGGAAGTCGACGACGTACTCGGCACCGCGATACAGCTCGGTGTGGCCCTTCTGGCGGCCGAAGCCCTTGACCTCGGTGACCGTCAGGCCGGTGACGCCGCATTCGGCCAGGGCCTCGCGGACTTCCTCGAGCTTGAACGGCTTGACGATGGCGGTGATCTGTTTCATGGAACTTGTCTTGCTTCTTTCGGGGAGTCAGGCGCGAAAACGCGCGGTAATAGGATAGCGCCAATCCTTGCCGAAGCTGCGGTGGGTCACGCGGATGCCCACCGGCGCCTGGCGACGCTTGTATTCGTTGATGCGGATCAGGCGGGCGATGCGTTCGACCGTGGCCCGGTCATGGCCGGCGGCGACGATTTCCTCCACCCCCTCGTCCTCCTCCATGTAGCGCTCCAGGATCGCGTCCAGCACCTCGTAGGGCGGCAGGCTGTCCTGGTCCTTCTGGTCGGGGCGCAGCTCGGCGCTGGGCGGGCGGGTGATGATGCGCTCGGGGATCGGGCTGGCGCCGGTGCCGTACGGGTCGTTGGCGTTGCGCCAGCGCGCGAGGCTGAACACGCGGGTCTTGAGCAGGTCCTTGATCACCGCGAAGCCGCCGGCCATGTCGCCATAGAGCGTGCAGTAGCCGGTGGCCATCTCGCTCTTGTTGCCGGTGGTCAGCACGATGCTGCCGAACTTGTTGGACAGCGCCATCAGCAGGGTGCCGCGGATGCGGGCCTGCAGGTTCTCCTCGGTCGTGTCCTCGGGCAGGCCGGCGAACTCGGTGGCGAGCGTGGCCTTGAAGGCCTCGAACATCGGCACGATGGACATCTCGTCATACCGCACGCCCAGGCGCCGGGCCATCTCCCGAGCGTCGATCCAGGAGATGTCGGCGGTGTAGGGCGAGGGCATCATGACCGCGCGCACCTTGTCGGCGCCGAGGGCATCGACCGCGACGGCCAGCACCAGGGCGGAGTCGATGCCGCCCGACAGCCCGAGCAGCACGCCGGGGAAGCCGTTCTTGCCGACGTAGTCGCGCACGCCGAGCACCAGCGCATCCCACAGGTCAGCCTCGTCGCTGTGCACCTGGGACAGGGCGCCGGACAGCGTGACGCCGCCCGCCCCGGCCTGCGCCTGGAGCATGAAGGCGGCCTCGCGGAAGGCCGGCGCGCGGGCCACCAGGGCGCCGGCGGCCGAGACCGCAAAGGAGGCGCCGTCGAACACCACCTCGTCCTGCCCGCCCACCAGGTGGGCATAGACCAGGGGCAGGCCCACGGCCTGGGCGCGCTCGGCCATGCGGGCGATGCGCTCGGTGCCCTTGCCCACATGGAACGGGGACGCGTTGATGACGGCGAGCACCTGGGCACCGGCATCGCGCGCGTCGCGGGCCGGCGCCTCGAACCAGGCATCCTCGCAGACCAGCAGCCCCACCCGCACGCCCTCGACCTCGAAGACGCAGCTGCCCTCGCCGGGCGCGAAGTAACGGCGCTCGTCGAAGACCTGGTAGTTCGGCAGCTCGCGCTTGGCGTAGCTGGCGACGACGCGGCCCTCGCAGACCACGCTGGCGGCATTGAGCCGGCGCTGGACCTGGACCGAGCGGCTGCGGACGTCGCCGCCCTTCGGGTGCCCCACCACCACGTGCAGCCCCTTCAACCCGGCGAGCTCGCGGGCCACCGCGTCCAGGGCATCATCGCAGGCGGCGATGAAGGCCGGGCGCAGCAGCAGGTCCTCCGCGGGATAGCCGCACAGGGACAGCTCGGGGGTGACGACCAGCCGGGCGCCCCGGGCGTAGGCCTCGCGCGCGGCGTCGATGATCTTGCGGGCATTGCCGGCCATGTCGCCCACCACGACATTGAGCTGGGCTATACAGATGTTGAGGGCCATTCCAGCAGTGAAAAACAACTCGTTCGATTATGTCACCCGCCTCTTCGCCGACCCCGCCGGGATCCCGCGCGACGCCTGGAACGCGCTGCTGGCCCACGAGGCCCAGCCGACCCCGTTCATGCGCCACGAGTACCTGGGCGCACTGCACGCCAGCGGCAGCGCCGCGCCGCGCACCGGCTGGACCCCGGCCTTCCTGACCCTGTGGCGCGGGGGCGAACTGCAGGCAGCCTGCCCGCTCTATCGCAAGGCCCACTCCTACGGCGAGTACGTGTTCGACTGGGCCTGGGCCAACGCCTACGAGCAGCACGGCCTGGCCTACTACCCCAAGGGGCTGGTCGCCGTGCCGTTCACGCCGGTGCCCGGCGCCCGGCTGCTGGCGCGCGACGCGCAAGCCCGCCGGGCGCTGGTGCGGGCCCTGGTCGCCTGGTGCCGCGAGGAAGGCCTGTCCTCCCTGCACCTGCTGTTCCTCTCCGAGGCGGACGCGGCCGCCTGCGAAGCCGAGGGCCTGATGGCCCGCAGCACCGTGCAGTTCCACTGGGACAACGCCGGCTACGCCGACTTCGACGCCTTCCTCGCCAGCCTGGCGCAGGACAAGCGCAAGAAGATCCGCCAGGAGCGGCGCAAGGTGGCCGAGGCCGGCGTGGGCTTCCGCGCGCTCGAGGGCGCGGCGATCTCGCCGGCCGACTGGGACTTCTTCTACCGGTGCTACGAGCGCACCTACCGCGAGCACGGCAACCCCCCGTACCTGACCCGGGACTTCTTTGCCCGCATGGCGACCGACATGCCGCAGCACTGGGTCATGTTCGTGGGCGAGCGCGGCGGCCGGCCGATCGCCGCCAGCCTGGTGGCCACCGGTGACGGCGTGGCCTACGGCCGCTACTGGGGTGCGCTGGAGCGGGTCGACTGCCTGCACTTCGAGGCCTGCTATTACCAGCCGCTGCAGTGGTGCATTGCCCGGGGCCTGCACCGCTTCGAGGGCGGCGCGCAGGGCGAGCACAAAATGGCAAGGGCGCTGATGCCGGTGAAGACATGCAGCGCCCATTGGCTGGCGCACCCGGCGTTCGCCGATGCGGTGGAGCGGTTCCTCGAACGGGAGGGCCAGGGCGTCGAGGCGTACCTGGAGCACCTCGAAGCCCGCAGCCCGTTCCGGGCCGCCTGAAGCCGGCCTGGCGACCAGGCCGGGGACGATCAGCCCTGCTGGGCCTTCTTGTAGTTCTCGACGCCGTCCAGGATTTCCTTCTTGGCGGCTTCGGGGCCTTCCCAGCCCAGGACCTTGACCCACTTGCCGGCCTCGAGGTCCTTGTAGTGCTCGAAGAAGTGGGCGATGGTCTTCAGGCGCAGGGGGTTCATGTCCTCCGGCTTCTGCCAGTGCGTGTAGATCGGCAGGATCTTGTCGATCGGCACGGCCAGCACCTTGCCGTCCTCGCCGGCCTCGTCCTGCATCTTCAGGATGCCGATGGCGCGGCAGGGTACGACGACGCCCGGGATCAGGGGCACGGGGGTGATGACCAGCACGTCGACCGGGTCGCCGTCACCGGAGATGGTCTTGGGCACGTAGCCGTAGTTGGTCGGGTAGTGCATCGCGGTGCTCATAAAGCGGTCCACGAAGATGGCGCCCGACTCCTTGTCGACCTCGTACTTGACGGGGTCGGCGTTCATCGGGATTTCGATGATCACGTTGAAGGAATCGGGGATGTTCTTGCCGGCGGAAACTTGGTCGAGGGACATGGTGGAAGTCTCGTGTTGTCTCGTGAATGTCTCGGGAAAAACCCTGATTTTAGTTTCTCATCCTCGCCTTTCCCGGTTCTGACGCGCCAACCCACCTGTATATTGCCCTTGTTGGCCAATCGTCTCCGGCAGTCAGGGAGCCACGAGGAAGCAACGCAGCGGAAGCCCCGCCTGCGTGGCTTCCTCCAAGTTCAACAAAGACTGTAGGAGAAGAAGATGACAGGCAACTCGGCGCTGATCCTGGCGCTCGTCTGCGGACTGGCGGCCGTGATCTACGGTTTCTGGGCCCGCGGCTGGATCCTCTCGCAGGACGCCGGCAACCCCCGCATGCAGGAGATCGCCGCGGCCATCCAGGCCGGCGCGGCGGCCTACCTGGCGCGCCAGTACACCACCATCGCCATCGTCGGCGTGGTGCTGGCCATCCTGATCGGCATCTTCCTGGACGGCCTGACCGCCACCGGGTTCGTGGTCGGCGCGGTGCTCTCTGGCGCCTGCGGCTTCATCGGCATGAACGTCTCGGTGCGCGCCAACGTGCGCACCGCCCAGGCTGCCACCCGCGGCATCGGCCCGGCGCTGGACGTGGCCTTCCGCGGCGGCGCCATCACCGGCATGCTGGTGGTGGGCCTGGGCCTGCTGGGCGTGACGGCCTTCTACTGGTTCCTGGTCGGCAACGGCGCGGCCACCCCGGATCGCAAGCTCTCGGTGGTGCTCAATCCCCTGATCGGCTTCGCCTTCGGCTCCTCGCTGATCTCCATCTTCGCCCGGCTGGGCGGCGGCATCTTCACGAAGGGCGCTGACGTCGGCGCTGACCTGGTGGGCAAGGTCGAGGCCGGCATTCCCGAGGACGACCCGCGCAACCCCGCGGTGATCGCCGACAACGTGGGCGACAACGTCGGCGACTGCGCCGGCATGGCCGCCGACCTGTTCGAGACCTACGCGGTCACGCTGATCGCCACCATGGTGCTGGGCGCCCTGCTGGTGACCGCCGCGCCGGTGGCGGCCACGCTGTACCCGCTGGCGCTGGGCGGCGTGTCCATCATCGCCTCCATCATCGGCTGCGGCTTCGTCAAGGCCACGCCCGGCATGCGCAACGTGATGCCCGCCCTGTACAAGGGCCTGGCCATCGCCGGCGTGCTCTCGCTGGTGGCCTTCTACGGCGTGACCGTGTGGCTGGTGCCCGACGACGCCGTCGCCGCCTCCGGCTCGCAGATGCGCCTGTTCGGCGCCTGCGTGGTGGGCCTGGTGCTGACCGGCGCGCTGGTCTGGATCACCGAGTTCTACACCGGGACGCAGTATTCGCCGGTGCGCCACATCGCCCAGGCCTCCACCACCGGCCACGGCACCAACATCATCGCCGGCCTCGGCGTCTCGATGCGCTCGACCGCCTGGCCGGTGCTGTTCGTCTGCGCCGCCATCATCGCGGCCTACACGCTGGCCGGCCTGTACGGCGTGGCGGTGGCCGCCATGTCCATGCTGTCCATGGCCGGCATCGTGGTCGCCCTGGACGCCTACGGCCCGATCACCGACAACGCCGGCGGCATCGCCGAGATGGCCGAGATGCCCGCCTCGGTGCGCGACATCACCGACCCGCTGGACGCCGTGGGCAACACCACCAAGGCAGTCACCAAGGGCTACGCCATCGGCTCCGCGGGCCTGGCCTCGCTGGTGCTGTTCGCCGACTACACCCACAAGCTCGAGACCTACGGCAAGGCGATCAGCTTCGACCTGTCCGACCCGATGGTGATCATCGGCCTGTTCATCGGCGGCCTGATCCCCTACCTGTTCGGCGCCATGGCCATGGAGGCCGTGGGCCGCGCGGCCGGCGCGGTGGTGGTGGAGGTGCGCCGCCAGTTCGCCGAGATCAAGGGCATCATGGACGGCAGCGGCAAGCCCGAGTACGGCAAGGCGGTGGACATGCTCACCGGCGCCGCCATCAAGGAGATGGTGATCCCCTCCCTGCTGCCCGTGGTCGTGCCGATCGTGGTCGGCCTGGCGCTGGGCCCCAAGGCCCTGGGCGGCCTGCTCATGGGAACCATCGTCACCGGCCTGTTCGTCGCCATCTCCATGTGCACCGGCGGCGGCGCCTGGGACAACGCCAAGAAGTACATCGAGGACGGCCACCACGGCGGCAAGGGATCGGAAGCCCACAAGGCCGCCGTCACCGGTGATACCGTGGGCGATCCGTACAAGGACACGGCCGGCCCGGCCGTGAACCCGCTGATCAAGATCATCAACATCGTGGCGCTCCTGATCGTGCCGCTGGTGGTGCGCTTCCACGGCGGCTGATCGCGGCGGCGCCGAGGGGGCTGCATGCAACAGCACTTCATCGCCAACGCGCCGACCCCGGGGTCGACCGGCCGCACGCTGCCGGTCGTCGACCCCTCCGACGGCCTGCCCTACGACGAGATCGCCCGGGGCAGCGCCGAGGACATCGACCGCGCGGCCCGGGCCGCGCGCCAGTGCTTCGAGGCGGTCTGGAGCCGCATGGGCGCTCCGGAGCGCGGGCGCCTGCTGATGCGGCTGTCCCAGGCGGTGGCGGCCCATGCCGAGGAACTGGCCGGGATCGAGCAGCGCGATTGCGGCAAGCCGACCCGCCAGGCGCGCGCCGATGCCGCCATGCTGGCGCGCTACTTCGAGTTCTATGCCGGCGCCTGCGACAAGCTGCACGGCCAGACCCTGCCCTATGACGAGGACTACACCGTCCTGACCTGGCGCGAGCCGTACGGCGTCACCGGGCACATCATTCCCTGGAACTACCCCATGCAGCTGCTGGGGCGCAGCGTGGCGGCGGCCCTGGCCGCGGGCAACACCTGCGTGGTCAAGCCGGCCGAGGACGCCTGCCTGTCGGTGCTGCGGGTGGCCCAGCTCGCGGCCGACTGCGGTTTTCCCGCCGGCGCGATCAACGTGGTCACCGGCCTGGGCCACGAGGCCGGCGACGCGCTGGTGCGCCACCCCGAGGTGGACCACATCAGCTTCACCGGCAGCTCGCAGACCGGCGTGCAGGTGCAGCAGGCCGCGGCCCTGCGGCATTGCCCGGTGACGCTGGAGCTCAGTGGCAAGAGCCCGCAGATCCTGTTCGCCGACTGCGACCTGGGCCTGGCCGTGCCCACGGTGCTGGCCGCCATCTCGCAGAACGGCGGCCAGGCCTGTTCCGCCGGCTCGCGCCTGCTGGTGCAGGACGGCCTGTACGAGCCCCTGATGGAGCGCCTGGGCGAGGCCTTCGCCAGGCTGCGGGTGGGGCCGGCGTCGATGGACCTGGACCTCGGCCCCCTGATCCGCCCCGGGCAGATGCAGCGGGTCTGGGACTTCCTGTCCGACGCGCAGCATGCCGGCATTCCCATCGTGGCCGAGGGCCGCATCGTCGACGAGGCGCCGGAGTCGGGCTTCTACCAGGCCCCCGCGCTGCTGCGGGACGTGCCCGCGGGCCACCGGCTGGCCCGCGAGGAGGTCTTCGGCCCGGTGCTGGCCGCCATGCGCTTCGCCGACGAGGACGAGGCGGTGCGCCTGGCCAATGCCACCGAGTTCGGCCTGGTCGCCGGCGTCTGGACCCGTGACGGCGGCCGCCAGCTGCGCATGGCCCGCCGCATCCGCAGCGGCCAGGTGTTCATCAACAACTACGGCGCGGGAGGCGGCGTCGAGCTTCCCTTCGGCGGCGTGAAGGCCTCGGGCCACGGCCGCCAGAAGGGCTTCGAGGCCCTGTACGGGTTCACCACGGTCAAGACGGTCGCGATCCGCCACGGCCAGCCCCGCTGAAAGCCCCGGCGCGGGCGGGCGCGGCGCGATGCGCCAACAATGCGGCGCATGCCGTTTTCCCCCGAGACCCTGGACCGCCTCGGCGTTCCTGCGCACCTGCGCAGCTTCGAGCCGACGCGCGAGGCCGCCCTGGCGCGGGCGGCCCGCGCCGAGCCAGGCCCCTACGCCCGCACCCGCAACCGGCTCGATGGCGCGGTCACCGGCCTGTCGCCCTACCTGACGCACGGGCTGGTGACCCTGCCCGAGGTGGCCGCCGTCGTGGACCGCCGCCACGGCCTCGGCCCGCAGGACAAGCTGGCCAGCGAATTCGGCTGGCGCGAGTTCTTCCACCACGCCTGGGCCCACGCCGGCGACGCGATCCTCGAGGACATGCGCCCCACCCTGCCCTGGCCCGGGCGCTATGCCGACGCCGTGCCGGCCGACGTGCGCGAGGGACGCACCGGCGTGCCGGCCATCGATGCCGCGGTACGCGTGCTGTACGCCACCGGCTACCTCCACAACCACGCCCGCCTCTGGCTGGCGAGCTACCTCGTCCACCTGCGCAAGGTCCGCTGGCGCGCCGGGGCCGACTGGCTGTGGGGCCACCTGCTCGATGGCGACCTCGCCAGCAACCACCTCGGCTGGCAGTGGGTGGCGGGCAGCTTTTCGGCCAAGCCCTACCTGTTCAACGCGCGGAACGTGGCAGCGTTCGCCCCGGCCGGCGCGGCCGCGGCCTGGGACAGCACCGGCACCGTGATCGACGCCGGCGACGAGGCGCTGGCGGGGCTGGCTTACCGCGCTGCGGACCTCGGCCCGCAGCGCCCCGACGCGCCAGGCGTGGCCGAGCCCTCGCTGCTGGCGGCCCCGCCGGCCGGCCTGCTCGCGGGCCTGTCCTGTCCCCTGTCCCGGGGCGAAGCCCCCGACACCGCGGGCCGCCCGCTGGAACTCGTGCACCCCTGGGCCCTGGGCCCGGGCGGCACGCCCGGCGCCTTCCGCCTCGGCGTGGTCCACCTGCCCGCCCACGTGGACTGGCCCTGGAGCGAGCGGCGCTGGCGCTTCATGCTGGGCGCGATGGCGGCGAGCTGCGACGCGATCTGGCTCGGTGACCTGCACCGACTGCACCTGGCCCGCCGGCCAGCCACCGCGACGGCCTGCGCCTTCCCGGGCTACCGGCAGGCCTGGGCCAGCCTGGGCGTGCAGGCCCGGCCGGTGCCCCGCCTGTTCGCGGCGCCTCCGGCGGCGGCGCGCTCGTTCAGCGCGTTCTGGCGCCACGCGGGCCGCCACGCCATGGGCCTCCCGGGTGAAGGACAATCACGCCATGGCTGAACGCGTGATTCCCCTGGTACCCCATCGCCCCGCCGGCCGGCCGATGGCCGTGCCCGAACAGCCCCTGCCCGCTGACGGGCGCGTCGCCGATGCCCTGGGCCGGCCGCTGCGCGACCTGCGCATCAGCGTGACCGACCGCTGCAACTTCCGCTGCAGCTACTGCATGCCCAAGGAGGTGTTCGACAAGGACTACCCCTACCTGCCGCATGCCGACCTGCTCACGTTCGAGGAGATCACCCGCGTGGCCCGCGCCTTCATGGCCCTGGGCGTGCGCAAGATCCGGCTCACCGGCGGCGAGCCCCTGCTTCGCAAGAACATCGAGGTGCTGATCGCGCAGCTGGCCCAGCTGCGCACCGTCGACGGCGCCCCGCCCGACCTGACCCTCACCACCAACGGCTCGCTGCTGGCGCGCAAGGCCGCCGCGCTCAAGGCCGCCGGCCTGAACCGCGTGACGGTGAGCCTCGACGGGCTGGACGACCTCGTCTTCCGCCGCATGAACGACGTCGACTTCCCGGTGGCCGAGGTGCTGGCCGGTATCGACGCGGCCAAGCGGGCGGGCCTGGGCCCGGTCAAGGTCAACATGGTCGTCAAGCGCGGCACCAACGACCACGAGATCGTGCCGATGGCGCGGCACTTCCGCGGCACCGGCCACGTGCTTCGCTTCATCGAGTACATGGACGTGGGCGCCACCAACGGCTGGCGCATGGACGAAGTCCTGCCCTCGGCCGAGGTCCAGCGCCTGATCCACGCCGAGATGCCCCTGGCGCCCCTGGAACACAGCGCGCCGGGCGAGACCGCGCAGCGCTGGGCCTATGCGGACGGCAGCGGCGAGGTCGGCTTCATCAGCAGCGTCACCCAGGCCTTCTGCGGCGACTGCAACCGCGCCCGCCTGTCCACCGAGGGCCAGGTCTACCTGTGCCTCTTCGCCTCGCAGGGCCACGACCTGCGCGCCCTGGTGCGCGGCGGCGCCAGCGATGCCCAACTCGCCGCGGCCGTGGGCCACCTCTGGCAGGGCCGCGCGGACCGCTATTCCCAATTGCGCAGCGAGCTGGCGCCCGACACGGGCAGCGGCCGCCGTCGCGTCGAAATGAGCTACATCGGCGGATGATCACTTCCCTCGACATCACCGGCCTGGTCCTGGCCGGCGGCCGCGGCTCCCGCATGGGCGGGGTCGACAAGGGCCTGCAGAACTTCAACGGCATCCCCCTGGCCCTGCACACCCTGATGCGGCTGCAGCCGCAGGTGGCGCAGGTCCTGGTCAATGCGAACCGCAACCTCTCGGCCTACGAGTCGTTCGGCGCGCCGGTGTGGCATGACGCCCTGCCCGACTTCGCCGGCCCGCTGGCGGGGTTCATGACCGGGCTGTCGCACTGCGAGACGCCCTACCTCGTCACCGTGCCCTGCGACACGCCGCTGTTCCCGCTGGACCTGGTCGAGCGCCTGGCCGCCGCGCTCGAGACGCAGGATGCCGAGATCGCCATGGCCGCTGCGCCCGAGGCCGACGGCCAGGTGCGCACCCAGCCCGTGTTCTGCCTGCTGCGGGCCGACCTGATCGACAGCCTGACCCGCTTCACCCAGGCCGGCGGCCGCAAGATCGACGCCTGGACCGCCCAGCACCGGCAGGTGGTCGTGCCCTTCGACGACCCGAACGCCTTCTTCAACGCCAACACCCTGGCCGAGCTGCGCCAGCTGGAGCAGCCGCGATGAAGACACTGGAGCAGATCGCCGCCGAGCTCCAGGGCTATGACCCGCAGGCCCTGCCGGCCGCCGCGGTCAACGACTTCCTGGCCCGCCTGGCCGAGCCCGTCGCCGGGTCCGAAACGGTGGGCGTGCTCGATGCCCTGGGCCGCGTGCTGGCCGAGGACCTGGTCTCCCCCATCAGCGTGCCGCCCCACGACAACTCCGCGATGGACGGCTTCGCCTTCGACGGCGCGCAGCTGCGCCCCGACGCGCCGCTGGTGCTGGAGCCGGTCGGCACCGCCCTGGCCGGCAAGGCCTGGCAGGGCGCGGTCGGACCGGGCCAGTGCGTGAAGATCATGACCGGGGCCATCATGCCGGCGGGCCTGGACACGGTGGTGCCGCAGGAGTTCACCCGCCCCGCCGGCGAGGGCCGCATCGAGGTCCCCGCCGGCGCGCTCAAGGCCGGCGACAACCGCCGCCTGTGCGGCGAGGACCTGATGGCGGGCCGCCCCGCCCTGCTGCGCGGCGAGCGCCTGGGTCCGGCGGCCTGCGGCCTGGTCGCCAGCCTGGGGCTGGCCGAGGTGAAGGTCGTGCGCCGCCTGAAGGTGGCCTACTTCTCCACCGGCGACGAGATCCTGAGCCTGGGCGAGGCGCCGCGCGAGGGCGCGGTCTACGACAGCAACCGCTACACGGTGCGCGGCCTGCTGCAGCGCCTTGGGTGCGAGGTCATCGACCTGGGTGTGGTGCGCGATGAACCGGCCCGCCTGGAGGCCGCCTTCCGGCAGGCCGCGGCGCAGGCCGACGCCATCATCACCAGCGGCGGCGTCAGCGTGGGCGAGGCCGACTTCACCAAGGCCATGATGCGCCAGCTAGGCGACGTCGCCTTCTGGAAGATCGCCATGCGCCCGGGCCGCCCGATGGCGGTGGGCCGCATCACCGAGGGCGGACGCAGCGCCGTCCTGTTCGGGCTGCCCGGCAACCCGGTGGCGGTGATGGTCACCTTCCTGGCCTTCGTGCGTCCCGCCCTGCTGCGGATGATGGGCGCGCGCGACACGGCGCCCGTGCTGCTGCGGGCGCGCAGCGCCGAGGCCCTGCGCAAGAAACCCGGCCGCACCGAGTACCAGCGCGGCATCGTTGCCCCCGGGCCGGACGGCGCCCTCACCGTGCGCACCACCGGCAACCAGGGCTCGGGCGTCCTCAGCTCGATGGTCCAGGGCAACGGCCTGGTCGTCCTGCACCATGCGCAGGGCAACGTCGCCGTCGGCGACGAGGTGGACGTGCTGATGTTCGACGGGGCGATCTGACCCCCCTGCGGCTCGTTTAAGCTCGGCGGCGAGGAGAACACGGGCATGCCCCTCGCCACCCCGCACCAGCACCGCATCATCCAGGCCTTCACCCGAAGCTCGGTCAAGGCCCGGGTGACCATCCTGGTCCTGGTCGTCATGCTGGCCAGCGCGCTGGCCACCAGCCTCTACGGCAACCGCCTCCTCGAGGACGACCTCGAGCGGCTCCTGAGCGCGCAGCAGTTCGAGGCCAGCAAGATCCTCGCGAACACCATCGACCAGCAACTGTCCGAGCGCCTGGCGGCCCTGGACGAGATCGGCCGGCTCGCCGGCCAGCGCCATGCGGACCCGGGCGACATGCAGGCGCTGCTCGCCGGTTCGGTGACGCTCCAGCAGATGTTCAATGGCGGCCTGTTCATCACCGACCCCGGCGGCACCGCGGTCGCCTCGGTCCCCACGGCGGTGCCCCGGGTCGGCCTCGACTACTCGGACCGTGACTACGTGCGCGCCGTGATGGCCACTGGCCAGCGCGTCGTCAGCCGCCCCACGGTGGGCAAGGCCCTGGGCGTGCCGGTGCTGGTACTGGCCGCGCCCGTGCGCAACATCCGCGGCGAGGTCACCGGGGTGGTCGCCGGCGTCATCGAACTGCACAGGCCCAACTTCCTCGACGCGGTGAAGGCCAGCCCGTTCGGCCAGCAGGGCACCTTCCTGCTGGTGGCGCCGGACCACCGGCTGGTGATCACCGCCTCCGACCCGAAGCGGGTGATGGACGCCATGCCGCCGCCGGGCGCCGTGCCGGCGATCGACCGCTTCGCCGAGGGCTTCGAGGGCTCCGCCATCCTCACCAACCCGCAGGGCGTGCGATCGCTGTCGTCGGCCAAGCGCATCCCCGTCGCCAACTGGTACCTGGTGACCTCCATGCCCACCGAGATCGCCTTCGCCCCGGCGCGCCAGATGCAGTTGCGCCTGCTGGCGGCCTCCGCCGTGCTGGCCCTGGCCTCGGGTCTGCTGGTCTGGTGGGTGATCCGCCGCCAGCTCGAGCCGCTGCAGGCGGCCGCCGAGGCCATCGCCGGCCTGTCCGAGGACGACCTGGCCACCGGCCGGGTGCAGCCGCTGCCGCCCGGGCGCGCCGACGAGATCGGGCAGCTGATCGAGCGGTTCAACATGCTGCTGATGAACCTGCGGCGGCAGAATGACGCGCTCGAAAAGAGCGAGCTGCTTTACAGCACCGCGTTCCGCACGATCCCCGACGCGGTCAGCCTCTCCCGCTTGGACGACGGCGTCTTCCTCGCCGCCAACGACAGCTTTGCCCGGATCTTCGGCTGGAAGGCCTCCGAGATCATCGGCCGGTCCGCGCTGGAGATATCGCTGTGGCGACGCCCCGGCGACCGGATCGCGCTCACGCGGACCCTTCAGCTCCACGGCCACTGCGACAACCAGGAGGTCGAGTTCGTCACCCGCGACGGGCGCGTGATCGTCGCCGAGATGAGTGCCACCCGGCTCGAGCTCGAAGGCGTGGAATGCCTGCTCGGCGTGGTCCACGACATCACTGCCCGCAAGCAGGCGCAGCAGCAGATCGAGGTGCTGGCCTTCACCGACGCCCAGACCGGTCTGCCCAATCGCCGCCTGTTCCTCGATCGCCTCGAGCAGGCCCTGCCCGACATGCGCCGGCGCGGGGAGCGCGGCGCCCTGGTGCTGGTGGGCCTGGAGCAGTTCGGCGCGCTGCATGCCCGCATCGGCACGATGCAGGCCGACGAACTCCTGCAGGTGATCGGCCGCCGCCTGGACATGGGCGCGCGTGACTCGGGCGTCGTCGCCCACCTGGGCAACGGCGAGTTCGCGGTGCTGGCCAAGGGCCTGTCGCCGGGGATGGACATCGCGGCCACCGAGATGCGCCGCCTGGCCGCAGTCCTCCTGGACCTGGCGCAGCAGCCGGTGCAGGTCGAGGGCCGCAACCTGCACTGCACGGCCACCGTGGGCATCGCCCGCGTCGGCGACGACGACGCCGAAACGGCCGAGGGCCTGCTGCAGCAGGCCGAACTGGCCCTGACCCACGGGCGCGCCGGCGCGCATGCGGTGACGCTGTTCGAGCCGGGCATGCAGGCCAGCGCGGTGGCGGTCGCCGAGACCGAGGCGGGCTTGCGCAAGGCGCTGGCCGACGGCGAACTCGAGCTGTTCTACCAGCCCCAGGTGGATGGCACCGGCTGGATCATCGGCGCCGAGGCCCTGCTGCGATGGCGCCACCCGGTGCGCGGGCTGGTGCCGCCGGATGAATTCATTCCGGTGGCCGAGCGCGGCGGGCTGATCACCGCGCTGGGTCAATGGGCCGTGGACAGCGCCTGCCGAAGGCTCGCCTTCTGGGCCAGCGACCCGGTGATGGCGGCGCTGACCATCGGCGTCAACGTGAGCCCCCGCCAGTTCCGCGAGCCGGCGTTCGTGGACCACATCCTGGCGCGCCTGGAGGCCACCGGCGCGCGCCCCGACCGGTTGAAGCTGGAGCTGACCGAAAGCGTGCTGCTGGACGACCCCGGCGCCACCGCCAGCCGCATGCGCACGCTCAAGTCGCACGGCGTCTCCTTCTCGCTGGACGATTTCGGCACCGGGTTCTCGTCCCTGGCCTACCTGCAGCACCTGCCGCTGGACGAACTCAAGATCGACCGGCGCTTCGTGGTGGGCATCGCCGGCAGCGGCGGGGACCGCGCCATCGCCCGCACCATCGTCGCCCTGGGCGACAGCCTGGGCCTGCAGGTGCTGGCCGAAGGGGTCGAGACCGAGGCGCAGCAGGCGGCCCTGGCCGAGGTGGGTTGCGCCCGCTTCCAGGGCTACCTGTTCGGGCGGCCCCTGCCGCTGGATGATTTCGAGGCGCTGGTGCGCAAGCAGTTCGCGCGCAGCGCCGAGGAGGCCGCGCCCGAGGAGGCCTGAGGCCCCGGGCCGACCGCGCCGCAGGAGGCGCCGGCACCGCCAGCGCTCACCAGCCCGCACCCTCACGAGGTGCGAGCGGCCAGGCTCACTTGGCGATCAGGTCGCCGTGGTGGGCCGACGCCTCGCGGGCCTCGGCCTTGATCGCGCCCGGCACGGCCTGGCGCGCGAACAGCAGGTACATGGTGGGCACGACGAAGATCGTCAGCACCGTGCCCAGTGACATGCCGCCCACGATCACCCAGCCGATCTGCTGGCGGCTCTCGGCACCAGCGCCGGTGGCGATGGCCAGGGGCACAGCGCCCAGCACCATGGCGCCGGTCGTCATGAGAATGGGGCGCAGGCGCTGCTCCGCGGCCTTGACCACGGCATCCACCAGCTCCAGCCCCTGCTCGCGCAGCTGGTTGGCGAACTCCACGATCAGGATGCCGTGCTTGGTGATCAGGCCCACCAGCGTGATGAGGCCGATCTGCGAGTACACGTTCAGCGAGCCGCCCGACCACTTCAGCGCCAGCAGCGCGCCGATCATGGACAGCGGCACCGACAGCATGATCACGAACGGGTCGACGAAGCTCTCGAACTGCGCCGCCAGCACCAGGAAGATGAACAGCAGCGCCAGCACGAACACGATGGCCAGCGCGCCCTGCGAGTTGCGGAATTCGCGCGAGGTGCCGTTCAGGTCGGTGCTGTAGCCGGGCTTGAGCACCTTGGCCGCGGTCTGGTTCATGAACTCCAGCGCCTGGCCCAGCGAGTAGTCGGGCGAGAGGTTGGCCGTGATGGTGACCGAGCGGCGCTGGCCGAAGTGATTGAGTTCGCGCGGGCTCACGCTCTCGCGGGTCTTCACCAGGGCCGACAGCGGGATCATGGTGTCGTTGCGACCGCGCACGTAGATCGAGTCGATGTCCTCCGGCACGGTGCGGTCGCTGGCGCGGTTCTGGATGATCACGTCGTACTGCTCGGCGTCGCGCTTGTAGCGGGTGACCTGGCGGCCGCCCAGCGTGGTCTCCAGCGCGCGCGCCACCACGTCGACGCCGATGCCCAGGTCGGCGGCCTTGTCGCGGTCCACGGTGATGCGCAGCTCCGGCTTGTTCAGGCGCAGGTCCACGTCGGGCTGCAGGATGCCGGGGTTCTTGGCCATCTCGTCGAGGAACTGCCGGGTCACCCGGTTCAGGTTCTCGTAGCTGTCCGAGGTCTGGATCACGAAGTTCAGCGGCCGGTCGCGGAAGCCCTGCCCCAGCGAGGGCGGCGTGATCACGAAGGCGCTCACGCCCGCCAGGCCGGCGATGCGCGGCCCCATCTCGCGGGCCACCTCCAGGGTGGTGCGGTTGCGTTCTTCCCAGGCGCGGGCGCGCATCACCACCGAGCCCTGGGACACGGTGGGGTTGCCCATGCTGGCGAAGATGCGGTCGAACTCGGGGTACTGGCTGGCGATGCGCTCGATCACCTTGGCGTAGCGGTCGGTGTATTCGAGGGTGGCGCCGTCGGGCGCGTTGACCACCGTGAGGATGGTGCCGCGGTCCTCCAGCGGCGCCAGCTCCGACTTCATCGAGGGCCAGACCCAGGCGATGGCGCCGGCGCTGGCGAGCATCACCGCCAGCACCAGCCAGCGCGCCTGCAGCAGCCAGCCGCGCGCGCCGCCGGCGCCCGAGCGCGTGAGCAGCACCCAGCGCAGGGCCCGGGCGTAGCCGGTGGACAGGGCGGTGAGCCAGCGCTCCATGCTGCGGTCGAACCAGGTCGGCTTCGGGTTGTGGCGCAGCAGCTTGGAACACATCATGGGCGTGAGCGTCAGCGCCACGAAGCCCGAGACCAGCACCGCGCCGGCCAGGGCCAGCGCGAACTCCACGAACAGGCGGCCGGTGCGCCCCGGCGTGAAGGCCAGGGGGGCATACACCGCCACCAGGGTCAGCGTCATCGCCACCACCGCGAAGCCGATCTCGCGCGCGCCCTTGATGGAGGCGGAGAACGGGTCCATGCCCTCCTCGATGTGCCGGAAGATGTTCTCCAGCATCACGATGGCGTCGTCCACCACCAGGCCGATGGCCAGCACCAGCGCCAGCAGGGTCAGCGTGTTGATGGTGAAGCCGGCCAGCGCCATCAGCGCGAAGGTGCCGATCAGGCTCACCGGGATGGTGACGATGGGAATGACCGAGGCGCGAAGCGTGCGCAGGAACACGAAGATCACCAGGGCCACCAGGATGATGGCCTCGGCGACGGTCTTGTAGACGTTCTTGACCGAGCGGTCGATGAACAGCGAGTTGTCGTTGGCGACCTCGATGTTGATGCTCTCGGGCAGGTCGGCCTTGAGCTTGGGGATCATGTCGCGCACGCCCGCCGACAGCGTCAGCGGGTTGGCGGTGGCCTGGCGGATCACCCCCGCGGAGATGGCCTGGCGGCCATTGAGGCGCACCGCGCTGCGCTCGTCGGCGGGCCCTTCCTCGATGCGCGCCACGTCACGCAGCTTCACCGGGAAGCCGTTGACGGTACGGATCACGATGTCGCCGAACTGGCCGGCGCGCACCAGGTCGGTCTGCGAGGTCACGCTGAACTCGCGCTGGCTCGACTCGATGCGGCCGGCCGGCACGTCCAGGTTGTTGCGGCGCACCGCGTCCTCGATGTCCTGCGGGGTCAGGCGGTAGCCGGCCATGCGGTCCGGGTCCAGCCACACGCGCATCGCGTACTTGCGCTCGCCGAAGATGCGCACGTCGGCCACGCCGGTGACGGTCTGCAGGCGCGGCTTGACGACCCGGTTCACCAGGTCGTTGATCTGCAGCGGGTTGAGGGTGTCGCTGCTGAAGGCCAGCCAGATCACCGGGAAGGCGTCGGCCTCCACCTTGGCGATCACCGGCTCGTCGATGGTGGCCGGCAGGCGGTTTCGCACGCGCGAGGTGCGGTCACGCACCTCGGCGGCGGCGGCATCGGCATCTTTCTCGAGGCGGAAGCGCACCGAGATCTGGCTCTGCTCGGCCCGGCTGATCGAGGTGATCACGTCGACCGCGTCGATGCCGGCGATGGAGTCCTCCAGCGGCTTGGAGATCTGCGACTCGACCACCTCGGCAGAGGCGCCGGGGTACTTCACGCTGACGGTGACGACCGGCTCGTCGATCTTGGGGTACTCGCGCACCGACAGCCGATTGAAGCTGACTGCGCCGATCAGGAGCACCAGCAGGGACAGCACGGTCGCGAAGACCGGCCGGCGGATGGAGATTTCGGGCAGTTGCATGGTGGCCTCCCTGCGCGATCAGGAGCGCTTGTCGCGGCCGGCGCCGGTGCCCGGCCCGCCGCCCAGCAGCGCCAGGCACGGATCGACGCCCTCGGGCTTGGGTTCGGGCCTGCCGGCGGCGCGGGCAGACGCCGCGGCGGCGGGAGCCGGTGTGGCGGCAACCGCGGCGGCCGGTGCGGAGGCCGCGGTCGCATTCGGCGCCGCAGCGCCCGAGGCCGCGCCAGCCGGCGCCGACGCGCCCGGTGCCGCGCCATTGCCCGGGCCGCGGCCCGGTTCGACCACGCGCACCGCCATGCCATCGCGCTGCACGCGCTGCTGGCCGGCGACCACCACCGTGTCACCCGGCTCGAGCCCCTCGAGGATCTCGACCTTACCGGGCAGCCGCAGGCCCACCTTGACCTCGACGCGCTGGGCGACCTTGCCGTCCGCGCCGTCGGCCACCTTGATCACGAACTGCCTGCCGCCCTGGGGCACGATGGCCTCCTCGGGCACCACGCGGGCCTCGCTGCGCTCGCCGAAGACGGCGGTCACGCGGGCGAACATGCCGGGACGCAGCTGCTGCAGGCGGTTGTCGATGCAACCGCGCACGCCGACCGAGCGGCCGTTGGCGTCCACCAGCGGGTCGATGGCCAGGATGCGGGCGTTGAAGCTGCGGCCCGGGAGCGCGTCGATGCCGACCTTGGCCACCTGGCCCGGGCGCAGCTTGGTCTGGAAGCGTTCCGGCAGGCGGTAGTCGACGAGGATCGCGTCCAGGTCCTCGAGGTTGACGATGTCGGCACCGTCCTTGAGGTAGTCGCCCACGTTCACCGAGCGGATGCCGGCGATGCCGTCGAACGGCGCGAGGATGCGCAGGCGGTTGGCGGTGGCCTCGGCCAGGGCCAGCTTGGCCTGGGCCACCTGGAGCGCCGCGCCGCTCTCGTCGACCGAGCGCTGGCTGATGAAGTTCTGGGCCACCAGCTCCTGGTTCCGCTTGTGGTTCGCCTGCGCGATGGACAACTCGGCGCGGGCCTGGGCCACCTGGGCGCGGGGCAGCTCGTCGTCGAGCTGCACCATCACCTGGCCGCGCTTCACGCGCTGGCCGTCACGGAAATTGATCTGCGCGATGCGCCCGCTCACCTCGGGGCGCACCACCACGTTCTGCCGGGAGCGCAGCGTGCCCACGGCCTGGGCGTCATCCACCAGCCGGGCCACCTCCACCTTCGCCACCTCCACGGACGGCGCGCGCGCCGGGCCGGAGGCCGCCCCCGAAGCGGCCGGGGCCGCCGCGCCGGCAACCGCATCGGCCGGGCGCTGGGGCTTGTTCTGGTACCACCAGGCAGCGCCGGAAGCGGCAGCGATGCCGACGGCGGCCACCACGGTGTAAAGGGGTCTGGTTGCCATTGACGCGAACTTTCTTTTGATTCTCTGGTGGGGAGGAAGGTGCCCGCAGCACTTGTCTCGATGCGTAACAGGCCAATGTATCAGCGCCGTGTGAACGGCGCGTCAAGCCCGCGACAGCCCACCCCGAAAGGGGTAGGTCGAAAGGTCGTGGCGCCTCAGCGCTTGAGGGCCAGCTCGACGCCGCGATTGGCGAGGGCGTCGGCGCGCTCGTTGCCGGGGTCACCGTTGTGGCCCCGCACCCAGCGCCAGTCGATCTTGTGCTCGCCCTCGTTGACCAGCTTGTCCAGCTGCTGCCACAGCTCGACGTTCTTCACCGGGGTCTTGCCCGCGGTGCGCCAGCCCTTGGCCTTCCAGCCGGGGAGCCACTCGGTGATGCCCTTGAGGACGTACTGGCTGTCCAGGTAGAGGGTGACGTGGCAGGGGCGCTTGAGGGCGAGCAGCGCCTGGATCACGGCCATGAGCTCCATGCGGTTGTTGGTGGTGCCGAGTTCGCCGCCGAACAGCTCCTTCTCATTGGGGCCGGACTTGAGCAGGACGCCCCAGCCGCCCGGGCCCGGGTTGCCCTTGCAGGCGCCGTCGGTGTAGATGACGATGGAATTCACGAAGCGATGTCTTGTGTGGAGTCTTGTCGATGGTGCCGCACCCGGTGCCCCCGATTGGCCAGGGGCATCGGCGCGGACGCGATTGTCGCCGGGCGCCTCCAGGCCGGGCCGATCAGCCGGGCCCCGCGCACGCGCTTGACCGCCACCATGAAATACGCCGCGCCGAAGATCGGCCACCAGCGCTGGCCCACCGCGTCCATCCACTCGAAACGCTGCAGCCACTGCTCGGTGCCCAGGGCCGGGCGCCAGCAGCCGAAATGCGCGGCCTCCACCTCGAAATTGAGCAGCCGCAGCCAGTCCCGCAGCCGGTGCCAGCCGATGAACTCGCCCGCGGCCGGCAGGTACAGCTCTCCCAGGCCCAGGCGCCGGTACAGGTGCGCCCGGCGCTGGCGCAGGCCCCACAGGCTGGCGGGGTTGAAGCCGGAGATCACCACCTTGCCCTCGGGCACCAGCACCCGCTCGACCTCGCGCAGCGTGGCGTGCGGGTCCTGGCTCCTCTCCAGGGAGTGCGGCAGGGCCACCAGGTCCAGGCTGGCGGCGTCGAAGGGCAAGGCATGCAGGCCGGTGCGCAGGGCGGGGGCCGGGCCTGGCGGGCAGTCCTCGCCGGGCTCCAGGCCCAGCCAGCGGTGGGGCATGCGGTTGGTGCGCAGGGCGTCGAGCGGGCCCAGGCCCAGTTGCAGCGCGTGGTAGCCGAAGATGTCGGCCACGGCCTCGTCGAAGGCCGCCTGCTCCCAGGCCCGCAGGTAGCGGCCGGGGGGCGTGTCGAACCAGGACTGCATTCCTATAATCCGCTCGCTCATGAACTTGACACCCCTGCCGGCCTTCCAGGACAACTATCTCTGGCTGCTGCATGACGGACAACGGGCCGTGGTGGTGGACCCGGGCGATGCCGCCCCCGTCCTCGCCGGGCTGCAGCGGGCCGGGGCGCGGCTCGAGGCGATTCTAGTCACGCACCACCACGCGGACCACACGGGCGGCGTGCAGGCGTTGCGCGAGGCCACCGGTGCCGCCGTCTACGGCCCGGCCCGCGAGCCCATTCCCGAGCCCTGCACCCGCGTGAGCGGCGACGACACCGTCGACGTGCTGGGCCTGCGGTTCCAGGTGATCGACGTGCCCGGCCACACCGCCGGCCATGTCGCCTACTACTGCGACGACGCCGGCGGCGCGCCGCTGCTGTTTTGCGGCGACACCCTGTTCTCGGGCGGCTGCGGCCGCCTGTTCGAGGGCACGCCGGCGCAGATGCTGGCCTCGCTGGGCCGGCTGGCGGCGCTGCCGGGGCACACCCGGGTGTGCTGCGCGCACGAATACACCCTGTCCAACCTGAAGTTCGGCCTGGCCGTGGAACCCGGCAACGAAAAGCTGCTCCATCACCTGCACGCCTGCGAACAGCTGCGTGCGCGTGGCGAACCCACCCTGCCCTCCACGATCTCGCTCGAACGCGAGGTCAACCCGTTCCTGCGCACCCGGCTGCCCGCGGTGCGCGAGGCGGCCCGCGGCTTCGATGCCGCGGCCGGCGGCGGCGACGAGGCCGCGGTCTTCGCCGCCCTGCGCGAATGGAAGAACCAATTCAGATGAAGAAACTGCTGCACCTCGCCGCGCTGGCCCTGCTCCTGGGGCTGGCCGGCTGCGCCACCGGACCGGGCCAGGTCCCGCCCGAACCCGCCGGGAACGCCCCCCAGGCCGCCGTCCCGACACCCACCGCTGCTGCCGCCGCCACCACCCCGGCGCCGCGCACCTACCGCGGGACCCTCAAGCCGATCACGCCGGGCGACGCCCATGGCAGCGGCGTCATGGCGCTGGAAACCCCACCGGACCTGTGGGACCGCATCCGCCGCGGCTTCGCCATGCCGGACCTGGACGGCGAGCTGGTGCGCCGGCACGAGCAGTGGTATGCCACCCGGCCGGACTACATCCAGCGCATGACCGAGCGCTCGCGCAAGTACCTGTTCCACATCGTCGAGGAGCTGGAGCGGCGCAACATGCCCCTGGAGCTGGCGCTGCTGCCCTACATCGAGAGCGCCTTCAACCCGCAAGCCGTCTCCAGCGCGCGCGCCGCCGGCATGTGGCAGTTCATGCCCGCGACCGGGCAGGACTTCGAGCTTCGCCAGAACATCTTCCGCGACGACCGCCGCGACGTGCTGGCCTCCACCCGCGCCGCCCTCGACTACCTGCAGAAGCTGCATGGCATGTTCGGCGACTGGCACCTGGCGCTGGCCGCCTACAACTGGGGCCAGGGCAACGTCTCGCGCGCCATCCAGCGCAACCAGCGCGCCGGCCTGGGCACCTCTTACGCGGACCTGAACATGCCCGACGAGACCCGCAACTACGTGCCCAAGCTGCAGGCGGTGAAGAACATCGTCGCCAGCCCCGAATCGCTGCGCGTCGAGCTCCCCCTGATCGAGAACCATCCCTACTTCCAGACCGTCACCCTCACCCGCGACATCGACGTGGAGCTGGCAGCCCGCCTGGCCGACATCCGCCTGGAGGACTTCAAGGCGCTCAACCCCTCGTTCAAGCAGCCGGTGATCCTGGCCGCCGGCACGCCGCAGATCCTGCTGCCCTGGGACAACGCCAAGGTGTTCCAGCGCAACCTCGACGGCTACACCGCGGGCCGCTATGCCAGCTGGACGGCCTGGACCGCGCCGGCCACCATGTCGGTCGCCGATGCTGCCCGCCGCGTGGGCATGAGCGAGTCCGAATTCCGCGGGATCAACAACATCCCGCCGCGCATGCTGATTCGCGCGGGCTCCACCGTCCTGGCGCCGCGCGGCGCGGGCGTGGTCGAGGACGTGGCCGGCCATGTCGCCGACAACGCGCAGCTGAGCCTCGCGCCCGAGATCCTGACCCGCCGCACCACGGTCAAGGCCGGCAAGAACGACACCGTGGCCAGCCTGGCCGCGCGCCTGCGCCTGAAGCCCACCGACGTGGCGCAGTGGAACGATGTCGCGCCCACGGCCCGCTTCAAGCCGGGCCAGGCGGTGGTGGTCGAACTGCCGGTGCGCGTGGCCGCTGCCGGCGCTGGCGGCAAGGCCCGGGGCAAGGCGACGGCCAAGGCCACCGGCCCGGCGCGCGCCGTGGCCCAGAAGGCGGCGCCCAAGGCCGCCGCGGCGACCAAGGTCGCCCGGGCCCGCTGAACGCTGAACGCTGAACGCTGAACGCTGAACGCTGAACGCTGAACGCTGAACGCTGAACGCTGAACGCGGGGCGCGCGGGCCGCGTCTCCCGGCAGCCCGGCCCCTCAGGGCGCGGGCGTGTCCTCGATCACCATCGGTGCGCGCTTGACGAAGGCATCGAGCATGTGGGCGCGGGTGGCACTGGACATCGGGTGGCCCGGGTCCATCAGGAACGCATGCAGCGCGCCGCGGGTGCCCTCGCGCATGCACTCCCCGCCCAGCTGGGCGCACAGCTCGAACATCAGGCTCCACGCGAGTTCCGGCCGGCAGCGCGCGATGGCCGTCAGCAGCACCTCGCGCACGACGGGCGCCGGGTCGGCGTGCCGGACCAGGAACTCCACCAGCGCCGAGAAGGCGAACAGCGTGGGCCCCTCGCGCATCGGCCCCGGGTCCCGCGTGACCGCGGCCACCACCGGCGCCAGCCGGTGCGGCTGGCCCGCGAAGTCCTGACGGGCCAGGTGGTCGCGCAAGGCGGCGAGCAGACCCGGCATGTCGCCGGCATGCTCGGCGAAGAGTGCGTCGATGGCCACCTGGTCCGGGTCCGGGTCCGGGTCCGGCGCCTGGGAAGCCGGGGCCGTCGCCGCCGACCGAACGGCCTCGGGAGGCTCGGGTGCCGGCAGCCGGGCAGGCGCCGCGGACGGGCCGACCCGCAGCACCGGGGCGACCGGCGCCAGCGTGAGGCGGCCTGCGCGGGCCGGGGCTGGCCGGGCGGGCGGGTCGATGCGATCGAGGACGCGCCGCAGGGCGCGCACCAGCCGCAGGGGCAGCGGCACGGGCGGCGCGCCCGCCGCGCGGCGTACGAGGGCCTGCGCCGGCCTGAGGGCCACGGACTCGACGCCAGGCCGGGACCGGGCGCCCGCCGCGCCGTCGACGCCGCGGGCCGGGAGGGGGGACAGGGGGCCCGCAGGCAAGGGGGCGGGCGCCTCGGTGGCCAGGGGCATGCGGCCGGCCCAGCGCCGGGCCGCGTCACGCAGGCGGCGCAGCCAGCGAACCAGTCGGGTACGCAGGGACGGCAGGCTCATGGCGGGCTCCTCCGGGATGGTCCGTCAGTGGCTGCTCATCCGTAATGGTTCCACCCGGCTACAGCTTCGGCGCGGCGCGCCGAAGAAGGCGTCATGCACGCCGCACCTGCCGCCACGACCGACCGCTGGGCCGACCGCCTCGCCGGCCGACCCGCGCCGGTCCTCGCCGCCACCCGCGAGGCCCTGGAGGCCTGGCGCGCGCGGCCCGACCGGGTGGACGCCAACGCCCTGGCCGACGTGGTCCTGCGCGACCCGCTGATGACGCTGCGGCTGCTGGCCCTGGTGTCGCAGCGGCTCGGGCCGCGGCTGTCGCGGCCGGTGGAAACGGTGACGGCCGGCCTGGTGCTGCTCGGGATCGAGCCCTTCTTCCATGCGCTCGACGGCCCGCCGCCGCTGGAGACGCTGGAGGAGCGCCTGGACGGAAACCCGACGGCGCTGGCGGGCGCGCTGGACCTGGTCCAGCGGGCCCACCGCGCGGCGCGCCTGGCCGCGGCCTTCGCGGTGCACCGCCAGGACGAGGACGCCGAGGTGCTGCACCAGGCCGCCCTCCTCACCCAGTTCGGCGGCTTGCTGCTCTGGTGCGAGGCGCCGCAGGAGGCGGCCGCCATCGCCGCCCGGCTGGCGCAGGACCCGCAGATGCGCCAGACGCAGGCGCAGCGTGCGGAGCTGGGCGTGGAGCTGGCAGTGATCGAGCACCGACTCCTGCAGGCCTGGGGGCTGCCCCCCTCGCTGCGCGCCCACCTGCTGCCCACCGGGCTGGCGGCGCCGGGCGAGCAGTGCGTGGCGCTGGCCGTGCGCATCGCCCGCCACCTGGAGCGCGGCTGGGACAACCCGGCGCTGGCCGAGGATTTCGCGCAGCTCGGGACCCTGCTGCACCTGCCGGCGCCGGCGGCGGCGGCCCTGGTGCGGGAGGTGGAGGGCTGAGGCGCCCCCCGCGCAGGAGCCGGGAATGAAGGCGGCCCGCCCGGGCGTGATGGATTCGCTCGCAGCGTCTCAGAGGAAGGCGTAGGCCCGGTCGAGGCGCTCGGCGCAGGCCTCGTTGAATTGCGCCAGCGCCTGCGCCAGGGCCTCGGGCTCGCAGCGGGCGGCGAGATGGACGCAGACCTCCCGGCCGAAGGCCTCGCCGGCCGGGGCCGCCTCGCTCACCGCCTGGCCCAGGGCCTGCGCCAGGATCCCGGCGATGCGCGGGCCGTAGCGGGGATCGTTGAACAGGACGTCCGCCGACCTGCCGCCGCTCGCCAGCGCGAGCACCGCCCGCAGCGCCCGCGGGTCGGCCTCGCGCTCGAGGAGCGCGTCGGCCATGCCGGCCAGGATGTGGGCCTTGTCCGCGGCGGTGAGCGACGACCTGCAGGCCACGATGTCGGCGCCGACCTTGCGGACGATGGCCTCGCCGCTGGCGCCGGCCGGCAGGGTCCGCAGCTGCCGCCGCAGGCCGCAGGCGACGGCGCTGCGATTGGCCTGTGGATGGCCCGCGCGCAGCAGGACGACTTCGTGGCGCGCCGGGGCCGGCCGGTCCTCCGTCCCGCCGCGAGGAGGCCGGCCCGCGGCGGCAAGCCGGGCCCGCAGCCATGCCAGCAGCCCCGTACCCGCCGCCTGGCGGGGCTCGCGGGCACGCAGCGTGGGGGATGGCGCCGGCGTCGGCCGGGGGGCCCCGCGGCTGCTGGCGACGGGGTCCAGCGGCGAGACCGCCCGGCCGTGGAACGATGCCCCGGAGCTGGCCGGGGGACGGGAGCGCGGGCGGCCGCCGAAGCAGCGGGCCAGGGCCTGGAGCGAAAGCGAGAGGGAGATCATGGCGGGCCCTTCCGGAACGTTCGACCCCGAATGCGTGGACGCCGCCACGCGGGAGTTCCTAGCCTTGCAGTAGCTGGAACAGCGTGGTCCGGCCGACGCTGGAGTACGCCTTGAGGGCGGCCTCCAGCGCGGTCTGGTTGTTCTGCATGTCGGAGATGGCCGAGGCGTAGTCGAGGTCACGCAGGGTGCTGCGGCGGGTCTCGGCGGCCAGGGCCTGGTCCTCGCCGGCGAGCGCGGCGTCCTCCACCTGGCGCAGCGCCTGGCCGACCTGGCTGCGCGTGAGCGTCATGCCGTCGAGGGCGCGGTCGATGCCGGCCTGCACCCGCGCCAGGCGCTCGGCATAGGCGGGGTTGGACATCGGCGTCTCCAGCGTGGCGATGGCCTCGTCCAGCGTCTGGAACACGCTCTGGCGGCCGGCCGGCGACACGTTGAAGGCATCGGCCGGCGCGGGCGTGCCGGAGACCTTCACGCGCTGGCCCTGCAGGGTCAGCGTGCCATCGGCCGGCAGCGGCTGCGCGCTGACCAGGGTGATCCCGGCGTCGAGGTCCTGCACGCTGTAGGTCAGCGCGCCCGGCGCGCCGCCGATGTCGATGCGCAGCGAGTGGCCGGTGAGCTGGGTGGCGTCGGCCACCGCGCCGGGCTCGATCCAGCCGGCCCCGGTGTTGCCCGCGGCCGAGGCGGTGACGAAGACGCCGTTGCCCTGCGGGATGGTCATGAAGCTGCTGCGCCCGTCCACGCTGGCGGCGTAGCGGCCGTCCTCGCCGATGCGCTGCACGCCCGAGGGCGCGGACCACACCGGCATGTCGCCGGCCAGCGGGTCGGCGTTGGTGCCCTGGCCGCCGAAGACCGCACCGCCTGCGCCGTCACGGGTGTTGGCCAGGGCCAGCAGCTGCTCGCGGGCGCCGCGCAGCACCAGCGCCAGGGCCTGGCGCTCACCCGGGCTGTAGGCGCCGTTGCCGGCCGCCACCAGCGACTCACGCGCCGACTGCAGCAGGTTCACGCCCTGGGCCAGGGCGTCGTCGGCGCTGGCGAGCACGCCCTGGCCCAGGTCGGTGGCGCGCTTGTCCTGCGCGAGCCGGGCCAGGTGCGAGCGGGCCATCTCGGCCTGCGCCGCGGCCACCGGGTCGTCACCGGGGCGGGTGACACGCAGGCCCGTGCCCAGCTGCTGCTGCAGCTGCGACTGGCGGGTCTGGCGCGCCTCGATGCCGGCAAAGGCGGTCTGGGAGGTGTGGAGCGTGGTGGGTCGCATGGCGGGTCCTTCGCTGGGCGCTTATCCGCGCGTGGCCGACAGCAGCGTGTCGAACAGCAGCTGGCTGGCCTGGATGATCTTGGCGGAGGCCTGGTAGGCCTGCTGGAACCGCAGCAGGTTGGCAGCCTCCTCGTCGAGGTTCACGCCCGCGGCGCTGGCCTGGCGGGCGAGCGCCTCGTCCTTCATGGCGGCGGAGACATTGGCCATCTCGCGCGCCCCCTGGACCCGGTTGCCGACATCGGCCAGCAGCCCGGCATAGGCCTCGTTGAAGGTCCCGTTGGCACCGGCCAGGCGCGCGAGCTGGCCGAGGGCCAGCGCGTTGCGGTTGTCCGAGCGCGGGTAGGCAGTGGCCTGCAGGCCGAAGCTGTCGCCCGCGGCGGGCGCGCCCTCCAGCGTCAGGCGCCAGCCGTTGTAGTCGGCCGGCGCGGGCGGGATGGCCTGGCCCGGCGTGTACGGCACGTTGCTCAGGTTGCCGCCGGCCAGGCCGGTGATGTTGAAGGTGGTCGGCGGGTTGTTGAAGGTGATGGAGACCGCCAGCGCGCTGTCCGGCGTGGTGCGGGTGACCGAGAAGGCCGCCACGCGCGCGCCGCCGGTGTTGGCGGCGCCGGCCTCGACCATCGAGGCCTGGCCGGTGGCCACCTGGGCGGCGGACAGCGCCAGCGCCTTCAGCCCGTTGGCCACGCCGTCGGTGGCCAGGGCCACGGCGAACAGCGGCTGCCCCGGCGCGCCATTGGCGTCGGTGCCGAGCTGGTGCTGGGCGTTGAAGGCGTCGGCCAGGCCCTGCACGAGGCTGCCCAGGCGGGTGCGGGCGGCCTGCAGGTCCTGGTCGCGGAACTGCATCAGGCCGGCCAGGCTGCCGCCGCCGAGGTCGGGGCCCTCGAGCCACTGGCTGGTGCCGGTGCCGATGTCCAGGCGCAGGCCGGTGGTGCCGGGGCTGGACGGGTCGGGCGCCGCCACCAGCACGCTGCGCTGGGTGCCCACGATCAGGGGCGAGCCGCCGGGGGTGAAGAGGTTGATGCTGCCGTCGGCGCCGGTGACGGTGCGCACCGCCATCAGGCCGCCGAGCTGGGCGATGGCCTGCTCGCGCTGGTCCAGCAGGTCGTTGGGCGGCTGGCCGCCGGCGGCCAGGCTGGCGATGCGCTCGTTCAGGCGCTGGATCTCGGCGAGCCGGTCGTTGACCTGGGTGGCGGTCTGGGCGAGCTGGGCATCGGCCTGGGTGGCCAGGTCCTGCAGCTGCGTGCCCAGGCTGGTGGCGCGCTGCGCGAGGTCCGCGGCGCGGGCCAGGAAGGCCTGGCGGGTGGCGGTGTCGCCGGGGCGGTTGGCGAGGTCGCCGGTCGCGGCGAACAGCTGGTCGATGGAGGCGCCCACGCCGAGGTCGCCGTTGGCGAACAGCGCGTCGAGCTGGGACAGGGCCTCGGAGCGCGAGGCGTCGGCCGCGGCCTGCGAGGTGGAGGCCAGCACCGAGGCGGCGGCGAACTGGTCGTAGCGCCGCTGCACGGTGGCCATGTCGACGCCGCGGCCGAAGAAGCCGGCGCCGGTCATCAGCCCGCCGGCGGTGGCCTGCTGCGCCTCCTGGCGCGAGTAGCCCACCGTGTTGGCGTTGGCGATGTTGTGGGAGATCGTGGTCAGCTGCCCCTGGGCCGCGGCCAGGCTGCTGGTGCCGATGTTCAGGAGCGAGGTCATGCGGCGTTCCTCAGGCCAGCGCGCGCTGCAGCGCCAGCGTGTGGTTGATGGTGCGCGCCAGCTTGGCGGCGTACTGCGGGTCGGTGGCGTAGCCGGCGCGCTGCATCGCGCCGGCGAAGCCCTCGGCGCTGTCGCTGCGCACCGCCTGCGCGTAGCGCGGGCTGGTGGACAGCAGGCGGGCGTAGTCGGTGAAGGCCTCGGCGTAGGAGCCGTAGCTGCGGAACCGGGCGGACTGGCGCACCGGCTGGCCGCCCTCGTACTCGGTGGTGCTCACCGTGGCCACCTCGCCCTGCCAGCCCCGCGTGGCCTTGATGCCGAACAGGTTGAACGAGCCGCTGCCGTCGGCGTTGCGGATCTCGCCCTTGCCCCAGCCGGACTCCAGGGCCGCCTGGCCCAGGATGAAGGAGGCGGGCACGCCGGTGGCGCGCTCGGCGGCCTGGGCGTGGGGGAGCATGCGCTCCAGGAAGGCCTGCTGCTTCGCGTTCGCGGCGCGCGGCGCGGCGGGGCCGGCCGGTGCAGCCGCCGCCGCCGGGGCGCCGGCGTCCTGCGCGGGCCCGGCCGGCGCGGCCTGTGCCGCCGCGGAAGCCGGCGGCGACAGCGCCTTCATCTGCGCATTCAGCTGCTTCTCGATCAGGTCGGCCAGCCCGCCCGGGCGGCCCGAGAACTGGCGCGCGAACTGCTGGTCCAGCATCTGGGTGAAGGTGTCGTTGCCGGCGCTGCCGTCGGCCTTGGGCGTGGCCTCGCGCATGCTTTGCAGCACCATCTGCATGAAGTGCGACTCCATCTGCACCGCCGCCTGGCGGCTGGCCGCCTTCGGGTCCTTGGCGGCCTGGCCGCGCAGGCCGTCGAGCGAACGGGCGTCGACCCCGAGGACGTTGGACGCCTGCATCAGATGATCTCCAGTTCGGCCTTGAGCGCGCCGGCAGCCTTGATCGCCTGGAGGATGCCGATCAGGTCCTGCGCGGTCGCGCCCAGGGTGTTGAGGGCCTTGACGATGTCGGCCAGCTCGGCGCCGGCGGGCAGGTTGAACAGGATGCCGGGGTCCTGCTGCACGCGGATGTCGACCTTCTCGGCCTGCACCGTCTGCCCGCCGCTGAAGGCATTGGGCTGGCTGATCACGGGCGTGCTGGAGACGGTGACCGACAGGCTGCCGTGCGCCACGGCGACGGGACCCAGGCGTACCGACTGGTTCATCACCACCGAGCCGGTGCGGGCGTTGACGATCACCCGCGCCTGCGGCGGCGCGAGCAGCACCTCGAGGTTCTCGATCTCGGCGATGAAGTCCACCCGCGAGCCCTGGGTCGGCAGGCGCACCTGCACGACCCGCGCGTCGAGGGCCTCGGCCGTGCCGGCGCCCTGGCTGCGGTTGATGGCCGCGGCCACCCGGCGCGCGGTGCTGAAGTCGGTGGCATTGAGCTCGAGCTGCAGGGTCTCGGCCTGCAGCGCGCCATTGGGCACGGCGCGTTCGACGGTGGCGCCGCCCGGCACGCGGCCGGCCAGCATGTGGTTGATGGCGACCTTGCTGCCGCCGGCCTGCGCGCCCGCGCCGCCGATGACGAGGTTGCCCTGGGCCATGGCGTAGATCTGGCCGTCGGCGCCCTTCAGGGGCGTGAGCAGCAGCGTGCCACCGCGCAGGCTCTTGGCGTTGCCCAGGGAGGAGACGGTGATGTCGATCTGCTGCCCGGGCTGGGCGAAGGCGGGCAAGGCGGCGGTCACCATGACGGCGGCCACGTTGCGCATCTGCGGCGTCACGCCCGGGGGCAGCGCCACGCCGAACTGCTGCAGCAGCGACTGCACGCTCTGGCCGGTGAACTGCACCTGGTTGGTGGCGTCGCCGCTGCCGTCCAGGCCGACGACCACGCCGTACCCGATCAACTGGTTCATGCGCACGCCGGAGACGCTGGCGAGGTCGCGGATGCGCTCGCTGCCGCCACTGGCGGCGCCGGCGGCCTGGGCGGCCGCTGCCAGGACGAGGGCCAGGCCGCAGAGGAAGTGCCGGGCGATCGGGAACATGGGGGGCCTCCAGACTTGCATGACGTGACCGAGTATGGAAGCCGGCGCCGGAAACTTAAGCGCGGATAAGGCGGGGGTTCGGGGGCGATTTGGAACCGCCCTGCCCGCCCCGGTCAGACCGGCGCGACGCTGAGGAAGAAGCGCGTGAGCCAGCCCATGCCCTGGACCCGGCCGACGTCGCCGCGGCCCCGCTGCTCGAGGCGCGCCTCGGCCACGTGCATCGAGCTGACCAGGTTGCCGCCGCGGATGCGGGCGGGGTCGACGATGCCCGAGAAGCGCAGCACGTCCACGTTCTGGTTCACGCCGATCTGCTTCTCGCCGGTGACCAGCAGGTAGCCGTTGGGGAGCACCTCGCGCACGAGGACGGTGATGGTGCCGGAGAAGCTGTTGTTGCTGCCGGTCTTGCCGTCCGCGTCGTGGGTGGCGGCGGAGTTCGCGTCCACGCCCAGGCGCCCGAGCAGGCGGGCCGATCCGAAGGGGATGGCCGAGACGCCGGCCGAGACCGAGCCGCTGCGGTCCATCTTGCTGGTGGACTGCTGGCTGGCGCTGACCTGCTCCTCGATGACGATGATCAGCGAGTCGCCCACCATGCGGGCGCGCCGGTCCTCGAACAGCGGGCGGTGGCCGGCGGCCTGAAAGATGGCGCCGTGGGGCGCCGGCGGCAGCGGCGCGGCCTGCGGCGCGGGGCTGCCGGCGTGCATGTCGACCGGGGGCACGGTGACCGTGGCGCAGCCGGCCGCCAGGGCCGCGGCGGCGGGAACGAGCAGGCGGGCGAGCCGGGCGAAGCGGGCGAATCGGGCGATGCGGGCGCGCATGGCGGGGCCCCCTTCACAGCTGCGCCAGCCGGGCCAGCATCTGGTCCGAGGTCTGGATCGCCTTGGAGTTGACCTCGTAGGCGCGCTGGGTCTGGATCATGGCCACCAGCTCCTCGACGATGTTCACGTTGGAGCCTTCCACCGCCGCCTGGTGGATCACGCCCAGGCCCGGCGAGCCGGGGTTGCCGGTCTGCGGGTTGCCCGAGGCAGCAGTCTCGGCATAGAGGTTGCCGCCGCGCGGGTCCAGGCCGGCGGGGTTGGTGAAGTAGGCCAGCTGGATCTGCCCGATCTGCTGCGGCGCGGTGGCGCCGGGCATCTGCGCGGTGACGATGCCGTCGCGGCCGATGGTCACGCCGGTGGCGGTCGCCGGGATGGTGATGCCGGGGCTCACCGCCAGGCCGTTGGAGTTCACCAGCTGGCCCTGCGCGTCGACCTGGAACGAGCCGTCGCGGGTGTAGGCAAGGGAGCCGTCGGGCTGCTGCACCTGGAAGAAGCCGGCGCCGTTGATGGCGAGGTCCAGCGGGTTGCCGGTGGAATTGATCGCGCCCTGGCTGAAGTTGCGTGCGGTGGCCACGGCCCGCACGCCGGTGCCCAGTTGCAGGCCGGTGGGCAGCTGGGTCTGCTGCGTGTCGGGCGCGCCGGCCTGGCGGATGCTCTGGTACATCAGGTCCTCGAAGACGACATGCGCGCGCTTGTAGCCGTGCGTGCTGCCGTTGGCGAGGTTGTGGGTGATGGCATCCAGCTGGGTCTGCTGGGCCTCCAGGCCGGTCTTGGCGGTGGCAAGGGAACGCATCATGGCGGCTCTCCGTTCGGGTTCGGGTTATCGCTGGGACAGCAGCTGCGCGGCGTGCTGGTCGTTCTGCTCGGCGTTGCGAAGCAGCTGCATCTGCACCTCGTACTGGCGGGCGGCGGCGATCATCCCCACCATCGACTCGACGACGTTGACGTTGCTGCCCTCGAGCGCGCCGGACGACACCCGCACCGCGGGGTCGGCCTCGGCGGGGTCGCCGGAGGTGGTGCGCATGAGGCCGTCGGCCCCCTTGCGCAGCTCGCCCGGCGCGGGGTTCACCAGCTTGAGGCGGCCGACCACCTGGGCCGGGCCGCTGCCGGCCTGCGCGGTGACGGTGCCGTCGGCGCCGATGGACACCTTGGTGCCGGGCGGGATGTTGACGGTGCCGCCCTCGCCCACCACCGGCATGCCGTTGTAGACGACGAGGGTGCCGTCGGCGCTGACCTCCAGCCCGCCGTGGCGGGTGTAGGCCTCGCCGCCGTCGGGCGTCTGCACCGCGAGCCAGCCGGTGCCCTTGACGGCGACGTCGAGATCGCGGCCGGTGGACTGCACCGCGCCGGCCTTGGCGTCGAAGCCGGCGGTGGCCTCGAGCGAGACCACGCGGGTGCTGGCGCCGTCGCCGCGCACGGGCACCGCGCGGAAGGCCACCTCGTCGGCGCGGAAGCCGGGCGTGTTGGCGTTGGCCAGGTTGTGCGTGAGGCCGTCCTGCCGCTGCATCAGGGCGCGGGCACCGGAGGCGGCGGTGTAGATCAGGCGGTCCATCGCTCAGGCCTTGGCGTTGCGGGGATCAGCGCAGGTTGACCAGCGTGGACATCATCTGGTCCTGGGTCTTGATGGTCTGCGCGTTGGCCTGGTAGGCGCGCTGCGCGGTGATCATCTCGACCAGCTGCGCGGTCACGTCGATGTTGGAGTCCTCCAGCGCACCGCCCTGCAGCAGGCCGAGGTTGGCGGAGCCGGGCGCGCCCAGGGCGGGCTGGCCGGAGACCGGCGTGGCGCGCCACAGGTTGCCGCCCACCGGCGCCAGGCCCTGGTTGTTGCGGAAGTCCGCCAGCGCGATCTGCGCGGTCCCGACGGTCTTGCCGTTGGAGTAGCGCGCTTCCACCGTGCCGTTGCTGGTCACGCCGAAGCCGGTGAGCTGGCCGGCGGTGTAGCCGTCCTGCGAGACCTGGGTCACGCCGAAGCTGCGGCCGAACTGCGTGCTGCCGGTGAAGGAGACCGAGACCGGGGCGGTGGTGGCGCCGCCGGCCAGCGTGGCGCTGGAGAACGGCAGGTCCAGCGCCAGGTCGCCCGGGGTCAGCGCGCCGCCGGCGAGGCTGCCGCTGGCGGTGGTGTTGAGGGTGCCGTCGGCATTGAAGGTGAGCAGGCCCGCGGGCTGCTGCGCGCCGCCGCCGGCGACGGCGGGCACGGCGCTGCCGTTCATGGCAGCATAGACCTCCCACTGGTTGTCCACCGCGGTGCGGCGGAAGTACAGGGAGACGACCTGCTCGTTGCCCTGCTGGTCATAGACCGAGACCGCGGTGGACGAGGTGAAGGAGGCGGTGTCCGTCAGCGAGAAGGCGGGGGTGGCGGCGGTCGGCGCGGCGGTGCGGCCGTCGAGGTTCAGGCCCAGGCTGGCGGTGGTGGTGGCCTTGGGCGCGATGCCCTGGGTCGGCAGGTTGATGGAGCCGGAGACGCCGGCGGCCTTGCCGGTGACCGGGTCGATGGCGAAGCCCTGCAGGCGCATGCCCTGGCTGTTCACGACATAGCCCTGGTTGTCCATGTGGAACTGGCCGTTGCGGGTGTAGGCCACCTCGGAGCCGTCGGAGCGGGCGACCTGGAAGAAGCCGGTGCCGTTGATGGCCACGTCCAGCGGGTTGTCGGTGGTGCGCACCGGGCCCTGGGTGAACTGCTGCATGACCGAGGAGATCTCCACGCCCATGCCGGCGTCGCTGGACGCCTGGGCGCTGTTGGCGCTGGCGTAGACGCCGGCGAACTCGGCGCGCGAGAGCTTGGCGCCCACGGTGGCGGCGTTGGCGATGTTGTTGCCGATCACCTCGAGGTTGCGGGAGGCGGCGTTCAGGCCGCTGATGCCTTGCTGGAAGCTCATGTCGGTCTCCGGGTTCAGGTGTTGGGGTTGGCGGGGTCGGTAGCGATCGCCTCGGGCAGGCGCTGCGCCATCAGCTCGCGCAGGCTGGCGAACTGGCCAGCGAGGGATTCGACGGTGGTGTTCAGCTTCTCGATGCCGGCGACCGTGTTGATCTGCGCGATCTGGCTCGTCATCTGTGCGTTGTCCATCGGGTTCAGCGGGTCCTGGTTCTTCATCTGCGCCACCAGCAGCTGCATGAAGCGGTCCTGCTGGTCGGCGGCGCTGGTGGTGGAGGACCTGCCGGCGGGCGATGCCGTGGCGGCGGTGCCCGCCGTGGTGCCGGTGATCGGGGGGGTGGCCATCTCTGCGCTCCTTTACTGACCCATCTGCAGGGTCTTGGCGAGCAGCTGCTTCGCCGTGTTCATGACTTCGACGTTGTTCTGGTAGGCGCGCGAGGCCGAGATCATGTTGACCATCTCGTCGACCACGCTCACGTTGGAGTGCGTCACGTAGCCCTGCGCGTCGGCCATCGGGTGGGCCGGGTCGTGCACGCGGCGGCCGGGCGCCTCGCTCTCGGTGATGCCCGAGACGCGCACGCCGGGCAGGCCGCCGGTCTCCTGCACCTGGGCCTGGAAATGCACCTGGCGGGCCTGGTAGGCCTTGCCGTCGGGGCCGGCCACCGCGTCGGCGTTGGCCAGGTTGGAGGCGACCACGTTCAGGCGCTTGGACTGCGCGGAGACCGCGCTGCCGGAAATGGCGAAGACGTTGAAGAGGGTCATGGCGGCGTGTCCCTTCAGGATTGGCCGGAGATGGCCGACAACATGGTTTTCACGTGGCCGTTGATGAAGCGCAGCGTGGCCTCGTAGCGCACCGCGTTGTCGGCGAAGTTGGCGCGCTCGCGGTCCAGGTCCACGGTGTTGCCGTCCAGGCTGGCCTGGTCGGGGTTGCGCCACTTGAGTTGCGCCTCGTCCACCCGGGCGGGCGGGGCGAGGTGGCCGGCGCGGGTCGTGGCGGCCGCCACCGGGCCGGCCTGGCCGGCGCGGGCGTCGGCCAGCGCCGCGGCGAAATCGAAATCGCGGGCCTTGAAGCCGGGCGTGTCGGCGTTGGCGATGTTGGCCGAGAGCACCTGCTGGCGCTTGGCCAGGAGCTCCAGGGCGCGGCCTTGGTGGTCGAGGGTTCGGGTGAAGAGGTCCATGGGCGGGTCCGTGTCTTCTGCGTGGAGGCAAGTGTGGGAGCCGCATGCGGAAACTTAAGCGCCGATAAAGGCCGGGTTTGCGCAGCTTTTGGCGGCAAGCGCCGCGCCCCGGCTGCCTACAGTCACTGCCCATGAACCGCCGCCCCGCCCGCCGCGCCCGCCGCGCCCCGTCCCCCCTCGCCGCCCTGCTCCTGGCCGGCCTCGCCGGCCTGTCCGCCCTGGCCGCCGCGCCCGCGCGCGCCCAGGTCTCCTTCGACGAGGGCGTGCTGCGCGCCTGGCTGCAGCAGCAGCTGGCCGCCACCGCGGTGCGCGAGGGCCTGACCCGTTATGAGGTGCAGGGCCTGGGCCCGGTGGAGTCGGCCGCCACGCTGGCGCCCTGCCGCCGCGCCGAGCCCTTCGTGCCGCCGGGCCTGCGCGCCTGGGGCCGCGTGACCTTCGGCGTGCGCTGCGTCGACGGCGCGGCCTGGAGCGTGCTGGTGCCGGCCCAGGTCGCGGCCTGGGGACCGGCCGTGGTGGCCGCGGCGCCCCTGCCGGCCGGCGCCGTCCTGGGCGAGGCCGACCTGCGGGTGCAGGAGGTGGAGCTCACGCGCGAGGCCCCCGGCGTCGCCCGCGACCCGCAGGCCCTGGCGGGCAAGGCGCTGGTGCGGGCGGTGGCCGCCGGCCAGCCCCTGCGCCCCGAGCTGGCCCGCGCGCCGGCGGCCCTGCAGGCCGGCGACCCGGTGCGCCTTCGCATCCAGGGCCCGGGCTTCGCCATCACCGGCGCGGGCCAGGCCCTGGCCGGCGCCGCCCTGGGCCAGCCGGTGCGGGTGCGCACCGAGCTGGGCAAGGTCCTCCAGGGCGTGGCCCGCGAGGGCCGGGTGGTGGAGGTGGCGCTGTGACCCGCCCGCCCCCCGGTCCGAGGAAGCACGGAAAAACCGTGCTTTTTCTTCCTTCAGTTTCCGAAAGCGCTGCCGAAAATGGTGGAAACGGCCATTGCCCGGCCGCCAGGAGCACCCCATGACCCTCAAGATCGGACCGAACTCCCCCCTGCCGCCGGTGGCGGCGGAGACCTCGGCCACGACGGCCCGCGAGACCGGCGCCAGCCGCGCCACCGCCTCGGTGGCCGCCCCGGCCCAGGACCGGGCCACGCTGTCGGCCGCCGGCGCGAAGATCAGCGAACTGGCCGGCTCGGCCGACTTCGACCAGGCCAAGGTCGACGCCATCCGCCTGGCGATCCGCGAGGGCCGCTTCAGCGTCAACGCCGAGGCCATCGCCGACCGCCTGATCTACGAGGCCTCGGCCCTGGTGGGCGGGCCCCGCACCCACTGACCATGCAGCGCGTCCCGGCCCAGCCCCGGCCCGCCCTCCCGCCCGCCTCGCTCGGCCTGGCGGGCCTGTGGGCCTTGCTGGAGACCCAGGCCACCGCCCTGCGCGAGGGCCGGGCCGACGACCTGCCCGCGCTCACCGCCCAGATGCAGTCGGCGCTGGTGCATGCCCAGCGCTTTTCCATGACCGCGCCGCCCGAGCAGCTCCAGGCCCTGCGCCAGCTCGCCGCGGCCAACCTGGCGCTGGCCCAGCGCCGGCTGGGGGACGTGGAGGCGGCGCAGGAGGCGCTCCTGCCGGCCATCCCGGCGATGCAGGAGGCCCAGCGCCGCAGCACCTACGCCCCGGCAGGCCGCCTGGGCGTGCCGCGCATCTCGGGGCGCTCGCTGGGCCGCGCCTGAACGGCCCACCCGCGGGCGTACGCGTGGGCGTGGCCGACGGCGCGCCAGCACCTCAACGAACCGCGAAGGCGTCCTCCGCCCGCAGCACGCGCTGCCACCAGTCCAGCGTCGCGCGGGCGGGCGCGATGGCGTCCTGCGCCAGCAGCCCCAGCTGCTGCGAACGCGCGAGAAAGCGCAGCTCCCGCCGCAGCCAGTCCTGCACCGGCGCGCCCCCCTCCCCCAGATCTGCCCGCCCATAGGCCGCCACCAGCGACTGCGTCAGCGCGTCGCGGCGCGGGCCGGGCCCTTCGTGGGCGATCGCCATCGCGATGGCCGGGCGGGCCCGGTCCAGCCACTGCCAGGGCAAGGTGCCGGTCGGGCGTTGCGCCGCCGCGCCGAGCAGGCGGGCCGCGAGGTCGCCGCGCTCGGCCAGGGGAAGCGGGGAGGTCATGAGGATGTCCAGCCAGTCGCCGAGCACCGCCTGCGGCAGGTCCTGGCCGTCGACGGACCACGCCAGCAGGGACCGGAGCAGCGCGCCGAGTCCGGCCTCCGGCAGGGGCGCGGCCACGGCGCGGCGCAACAGGCCCGCCATCACCTGCGGCCGGTCCCGGTGGTCCAGGACGCGCCAGGCGTCCCGGATCGCCCGGGCATCGATCGCCACCGGGCCGGCCTGCGGGTCGCCGGCCAGGGCCAGGCCCTGGCGGAGGGTCTCCCGCAGGGGCTCGGGCGCCGCCAGCAGCCGCTGGCGCACGGCCAGCTGCACGGCGTCCTGCACCGCGCCCGGGGGCTGGTAGCAGCGGAAGTAGCCCGCCAGGCCGACCACCATGGCCCGCGCCTGGGACGCCGGCATCAGCAGGCCTTGCGGCCCGGCGAGGGCCGCGGCGATCGCGGTCGCGACGCCAATGACGCCGCCCTTGGGCGGTGCGAGCTGCAGGAGGCTGGGCACCAGGCGGCCCGCGGCGAAGGCGGACCAGCCCGGCCCGGGCGCGAGCCCCGGCAGGCGGCTCGCCAGCCGCTCGACGACGCGGTTGCAGGTGGCCGCGTCCGCCCAGCGCGAGCCGAGGACGCGGCCGGCCAGCCGCGGGGCCAGCACTGTGTCGCTGCCCACCGCATCGACCAGGAGGCAAAGCGCCGCATCGCGCGTGCGGTCGGTGAAAGGGCGCGGCGGGTCCGCGGGCAGGACATGCTCCAGCAGCAGGTCCAGGGCCGGCGCGGACAGCCGCCGCCCAGGCCCGGGCAGCGCCCGGAGCAGGGCCTGCAGGGCCGGCAGGTTGAGGCGCTCGCCCGCCAGGGGCGCTGCGTCGTCGGGCGGCAGCAGGGCGGCGATGGCGGCGCGCTGCAGGTCGGCGGGATGGGTGTCGAGCTGCAGCGCGCCCAGGGCTTCGACGAGCAGGCGGGCGCAGGCCGCGCCGGCCGCGGCCGGCTGGCCCTCGACCCGCACGGCGCGGGCGCCCAGGGGACGCAGCACCGCCTGCGCGCAGTCGACGGTGAGGTGGGCGACCGAGCCGCACCAGGCCTGCACCGCGCCGGCCACGAAGGACGCGAGTGTGCCGCCGTGCTGCCCCTCGCAGGCCGCCCCGGCTTGCGCCATCAGGCCGCCCACGACGGCCGCGGCGCGGTCCGTGTCCATCGGCACGCCGCCGATGCGCGTGACCAGCTGGCGCGCGAGCTCGTGGCATTCCGGCGGCGCGAAGCCGGCGGCCAGGCGGGCCACGGCGCCGCCCAGGGCCGCCAGCGCCGCAGGCGAGGGGCGGGGCGGCAGCGGGTGATCCGCGAGGAGGAGGTCGAGGGCCTCGCCCGCCAGGGTGGCGATCAGGCCGGCGCCTGCGGGCGCCATCGCCTCGGCCTTGCGCTTCACGGGGCGGGCCGCGAGCGGGGTGTCGACCGGCGGGCCGGCCTCCCCCTTGCGCTCGGCGCGGTCCCAGGCCGGGCCGGTTGGCAGCCCGTGGCGCGGGCTGGCCGCGGAGGGGCCGCCGCCGTGCAGCGGGTGGCGGCCGAGAAAGCGGGCCGGGCCGGCGGACGTCAGCGGCGTGCGGGCCTGCTTGGCCGGGCGCGCCAGGGCCGGCGCATCGCCCGGGATGCCGGCCGGCTCGCGGATCCCCGGGGGGGCCCACCCGCCGGCACGGTCACCGGCACCTTCACCGGCCCACGCGTCGCCCCACTCGCCCGCTGCATGGCGGATTCCGCTGTTCGCTTGCATGCCTCTCCCCTTCGGACAAAAGGGAGCTTGGTCGTGGAAGCGCCCGGCGGGTTCCGGGCGGCGCGGGCTTTACCAGTCCTTCAGCCGCGAACGCAGCCGGGCGACTGACTGGCTGTGGAGCTGGCAGACGCGCGATTCGGTCACGCCCAGCACGGCGGCGATCTCGCGCAGGTTCATGTCGTGCTCGTAGTACATGGACATCACGTACTGCTCGCGCTCGGGCAGGTCCTCGATGGCGCGCACCAGGGCCTCGCGGAACTTGCGGTCCGACAGCTGCGAGGCCGGGTCGGCCTTGTCGTCGGGCGCGATGTGGCGGTCCAGGTAGTGGGTCTCGGCGTCGTCGGCCTCGTAGTCGTCGGTGTAGACCAGTTGCGCGCCGCGCACGTCGGTGAGCATGGCGTGGTAGTCGTCGATCGACAGGCCCAGGTGGGCAGCGATCTCCACGTCGCTGGGGGCGCGCCGCAGGCGGTGCTCCAGGGCGTGCACCGCACCGGCGATCTCGCGCTGGTGCTTGCGCACAGAGCGGGGCACCCAGTCGGTGCCGCGCAGCTCGTCGAGCATGGCGCCGCGCACGCGCTGCATCACGAAGGTCTCGAACTGCGCGCCGTGGCCGACCTCGTAGCGCTGCATGGCATCCATCAGGCCCATCATGCCGGCCTGGATCAGGTCGTCCATCTCGACGTTCGCGGGCAGCCCGCCGATCATCTTCGCGGCGGCGCGGCGCACCAGGGGCAGGTAGTCCTCGATGCGGACCTGGGCCTGCAGGGTTCCTTTGGCGTTGTACATGGCGGGCTCTTTCTGTCGAGGCGGGTCGGTACGGGTCTGGGCGGGTTCAGTGCAGGGTCAGCGGCGTGGCCGCCGTGTGCAGCAGGTGTTGCGCGAGTTCGGCCAGCGCGCTGGCGCGCGGGCCACTGGCGGGCAGGCAGCCGGCGAAGGCCACCTCCACCCCGAGGAAGCCGCGGGCGACGGTGGCCAGGCGGGCCTGGGCGCCGCGGGCGCCGGCGCCGGCGCCGGTGCCGGCGCCATGCACCACGGCGGCGAAGCGGGCGTAGCCGAAGCGGCTGGCCAGGTCCTTGACCGTGGCGTAGGCGCGGGTCAGGCCGGCGTCGCTGGCGTCGAGGGCGACCACCGGCACCACCTGCGCGGGGCTGGCCAGGCAGGCCAGTTCGGCGGCGGGCATGGCCAGCATCAGCGCGTCGAAGCCGTGCGAGAGGCGGGCGAAGCCGCCGAACAGGTCGGCCGAGGGCGCGCCGGAGGCGACGAAGGCCTCGACGCCGCGATCGGCCCGCAGCACGTGGATGCCGTCGCGGGTGGACGGGGCCACCGCGTCGAAACCGTGGGCGCCCTGCAGCAGGTCGAGCAGTTCATAGCGGGCCTGCAGCCCGAAGGCGCGCAGCACGCGGCCGCGGCTGGCATCCATCACCACCGGGCGCGCCCCCAGGCCGCGCAGGGCGTGGGCGAGCTCGGCGATCCAGCCGGCCTCGGCGGCGTCGTCCGCCAGCGGGAAGGCCAGCAGGCTCAGCGAGCCGCCCCCCGCGCCGGCGCCGACGAGGCGGCGCAGGCCGGCAGCCTGGTCGTTGCCGCGGTCAAGCATGGCGGGCCTGCGCGGAGTCGGCGGACCAGGGGCCCGAGGGCGCCATCGGCGGGGCCGTGAGCAGCAGGCCCAGCTCGGTGTCGTCGGGGGTGAAGAGGGAGTCGGGCTGGCGCGCCAGGGCCTGCTCGACCAGGCGGGCGGCGTCGGCGGGCTGCCAGTCCTCCGGCACGCGCTGGCCGTTGGCGACGCCCTCGACGCGCAGCTTGCGGCGGATCGCCACGTCCAGCACCGCGCCGCACTTGACGGCCTCGTCCAGCTTGGAAAACACGCAGCGCGTGCCGGGCTCGCCGCCGTAGGCGCGGACCACCTCGTCGAGGGTCTCGGCCTGGGCGCCGGCGTTCAGCACCAGCAGGCGCTGCACGCGGTCGGCGGGCAGCGCGTCGAACAGCTCCTTCATGCGCTCGTCGCGCTGGCCCAGGCCCACCGTGTCCACCAGCACCAGCTGCTTGCGGTCGAACAGGGCCAGCAGGTCCTGCAGCGAGGCGGCATCGCGCGCGGTGTGCACCGGGATGCCGAGGATGCGGCCGAAGGCGCGCAGCTGGTCGCTGGCGGCCATGCGGTAGGTGTCCACCGTGATCAGGCCCACCGAGGCCGCGCCGTGGCGCATGGCGAAGTTGGCGGCCAGCTTGGCGGTGGTGGTGGTCTTGCCGACGCCGGTGGGGCCGACCAGGGCGAACACGCCGCCGCGCGCGGCGATGCTCTCCTCCTCGGGCGTGCAGCGCAGGTTCTTGGCCAGCACCTGCGACAGCCACTGGCCGGCGCGGGCCTCGTCCAGGCCCTCGGGCAGGCGGCTCACCAGGTGGCGGGCCAGTGCGGGCGAGAAACCGTTGGAGATCAGGTGGCGCAGCGACTGCGTCTGCGCCGGGCTGCGGCGCACGCTGTCGAACCAGGACAGGCTGGCCAGCTGCGAGGCGATCATGCCGCGCATGGCGCGCAGCTCGGACATCATGAGTTCGCTGGCGTCGGCGCTGCGGTCGCGGGTCTCGGCATAGGCCGCTGCGCGGGCGGCGGCCGGCGACGGCAGCGCCGCGGGCATGCCCAGGCGGGCGTCGGCCAGGCCCTGCTCGCCCAGCGCCTCGCGCAGCTCGCCGGCGGCGAAGCGGGCGGGCTCGGAGGGCGGCACGCGGCCGGCGGAGACGGCCAGCGGGGCGTCGGTACCGGCGTCGGCCGGCGACGGCGCCGACGCGGCCTCCTGGGCCAGCTGCTGGCGCTGGCGCTCCCGCACGAAGCGCTCGAAGGAGACGGTGCTCATGGGCTCCACCGGGGCCGAGCCCGCAGCCGCGGGTGCGGCGGCGGCGCGGGCCTCGCGGCGCGGCGGGGCCGCGGGGATCTCGGCGCTGGCGGGCAGCGCGAGGATCTCGACGCCGCCGGGGATGGGGCGGTTGGACAGCACCACCGCCTCGTCGCCCCAGGCGGCCCTCACCTGGGCCATGGCCTCGCGGGCGTTCTTGCCGACGAATCGCTTGACGTTCATGGTTGGACTCCGATGACGCGGTTGATCTGGATGGAATGGGTGCGCGGGATTTCCGAGTGGCCCAGCACGTGCAGGCGCGGGGCCTTGCGACGCAGCAGGCGGGCCAGCGGCGCGCGGATACGGTCAGGCACCAGCAGGCAGGCGGGCAGGCCGGCCTCCTCCTGGGCGCGGGCGGCCTCGGCGGCCTGCTCGGCGAGCATCTCGCCCATGCCGGGGTCGAGCGGCACCTGGGCCTCGGGCGAGAGCGACTGCACCAGCACCTGCTCCAGCCCCGGCTCCACGGCCAGCACGCCGAGCTCGCGCACCGGGCCGTAGAGGTGCTGCACGATGGCGGCGGCCAGGCCGATGCGCACCTCGCGGGTGAGGGACACCGGCTCCGGCGCGGCGCCGGCGGTCTCGGACAGCAGCTCGAGGATGCCGCGCAGGTCGCGGATGTGGATCGACTCGTCCAGCAGGTTGCGAAGCACCTTCTGCAGCACGGGGACCGGGATGACCTTGGGCACGGTCTCCTCGACCAGGCCGGGCACGTGGCGGCGGGCGTGGTCCAGGAGCTCCTGCACCTCGGTGCGACCGAGCAGCGCCGCGGCGTGCGTCTGCATCACGTGATTGAGGTGCGTGGCGATGACGGTGGAGGCATCGACCACGGTGTAGCCGGCGGCCTGCGCCTGCTCGCGCAGGCGGGCCTCGACCCAGGTGGCCTCCAGGCCGAAGGCCGGGTCGGTGGTGACCGTGCCGGCCAGGGGCACCTTGATGTGGCCCGGGTTGATGGCCAGGTACATGCCGCTGAAGGCCTGGCCCTCGCCCACGACCACGCCCTTGAGGAGGATGCGGTAGGCGGAGGGGTGCAGCTCCAGGTTGTCGCGGATGTGGACGGCGGGCGGCAGGAAGCCGACCTCGGAGGCGAACTTCTTGCGCACGCCCTTGATGCGGGCCAGCAGGTCGCCGCCCTGGTTGCGGTCCACCAGCGCGATCAGGCGGTAGCCGACTTCCAGGCCCAGCGGGTCGACCAGGGCGACGTCGTCCCAGCTCGCGTCGGCATTCGGGTTGGCCGCGGGCGCGGCGGCCTCGGCGGCGGGCGCGGGTCGGGCGGCGATGCGCGCGAGCGTCCAGGCGCCCCAGCCGCAGACGCCGGCCAGCGCCAGGAACGGCAGGTGCGGCATGCCGGGGATCAGGCCCAGCAGGCCCAGCACGGCGCCGGTCAGGCCCAGCGCGCGGGGGATGGAGAACAGCTGCGCGCCGATCTGGCGACCGATGTCCTCCTCGCCCACGCGGGAGACCACCAGGCCGGCGGCCACCGAGATCACCAGCGCGGGGACCTGGGCGACCAGGCCGTCGCCGATGGCGAGCAGCACGTAGTTGTTCATCGCCTGGGCGACCGGCAGGTCGTGCTGCAGCACGCCGATGGCCAGGCCGCCGAGCATGTTGATGAACAGGATCAGGATGCCGGCGATGGCGTCGCCGCGCACGAACTTGGAGGCGCCGTCCATGGAGCCGTAGAACTCGGCCTCCTGGGTGACCTCGTTGCGCCGCTTGCGGGCTTCCTTGTCGTCGATGGCGCCGGAAGCCATGTCGGCGTCGATCGCCATCTGCTTGCCGGGCATGGCGTCCAGCGCGAAGCGGGCCGAGACCTCGGCGATGCGGCCGGCGCCCTTGGTCACCACCACGAAGTTGATGACCGTGAGGATGGCGAAGACCACGATGCCCACCGCCAGGCTGCCGCCGATGAGGAAGTGGGCGAAGGATTCGATCACCTGGCCCGCGGCGCCGGTGCCGGTGTGGCCGTTCAGGAGCACGGCGCGGGTGGAGGCCACGTTCAGCGCCAGGCGCAGCAGCGTGGTGACCAGCAGCACGGTGGGGAAGCTGGCGAATTCCAGGGTGCGCTTGGTGTAGCTGGCCACGATCAGCACCACCAGCGAGACCGCGATGTTGAACGAGAACATCAGGTCCAGCAGCAGCGGCGGCAGCGGCACCAGCATCATCGCCAGGATCAGGACGATCAGCAGCGGCGCGGCCAGGGCGCGGCCGCCGGGCATCAGGGTGCGCAGGTCGAGGCCGTTCACGGCTTGGCCTCCAGCGGGTCAAGGCCCGGGGGGACGTCGATGGTCGGCGCCGGCAGGGGGCGCAGGGCGGCGCGCAGGCGCATCACCCAGGCGAGCACCTGGGCCACCGCGCCGTACAGGGCCACCGGCACCTCGGCATCGAGGTCGCCATGGCGGTACAGCGCGCGCGCCAGCGGCGGCGCCTCGAGGGTGGGCACGCCGTTGGCGGCGGCGATCTCTCGGATCCTGAAGGCCAGGTGGTCGGCGCCCAGCGCCACGATGCGCGGGGCGGCCATGGTGGCCTCGTCGTAGTGCAGGGCCACGGCGTAGTGGGTCGGGTTGGTCACGACCACGCTGGCGGTGGGCACGGCGGCCATCATGCGGCCGCGGGCCATCTGGCGCTGGCGGCGGCGGCGCTCGCCCTTGACGTGCGGGTCGCCTTCCGATTCCTTGTTCTCCTGGCGCACTTCCTCGCGGGTCATCTTCAGGTCGGACTTGTGCTTGAACAGCTGCAGCGGCACGTCGGCCACGGCCGACACGACCATCACCGCCAGCAGCACCGAGACGCCGCCGGAGATCCAGCCGAAGCCGGTGGCCAGGGCCGCGACGAGGGGCATGCGGGCGATCGCGTCCAGCGTGGCCGCATGGCCCGCCAGCCACCAGCCGGCGGCGCCCAGGAGGATGGCGGCGACGGCCGCCAGGCGCAGCTGCATCAGGGCCTGGCGCCAGCCGAACAGGCGCTGCAGGCCGGCCAGCGGGTCGAGGCGCTCGAACTTGGGCTCCAGCGCCTCGGTGGACACGTTCCAGCCGCCCACCGCCAGGGTGGCGGCGACGGCGACGGCGGCGATCAGGGCCAGCACCGGCAGCACCCACAGCAGGCTGTCCAGGCCGGTGGTGCCCAGGCGCAGGGCCAGGGCGTCGGATTCGAAGGCCGCCGCGCGGTCGAAACGCAGCGCGGTGGCGACCAGGCGCAAGGCCTGGTCCGCCAGCAGCGGGGCGGCGGCCGTCAGCAGGGCCAGCAGCGCGCCGGCGGCGGCGAGGTGGCCCAGGTCCCGCGAGCGCGGCACCTGGCCCCGCTCACGCGCCTGCTCGAGCCGCCGCTCTGTGGCGGGCAGTTCGCGGTCTTCGCGGCTGGTTTCGGAGGCGGACATGCGGCTGGGGCAATGACGAGGGGTTGACGGTCATTGTTCGCAGCCGCGGAAAAACTTAAGTGGAGAAGAGAGGGGGAAATCCGGCCTTCTTTGCGCGGCAGTTTCGGGGTCTTTGCCATGGCAATTAATTTCACCCATACTTGCCTCAGAAACCAAACCCCAAGACCCCGCCGTGATCGTCCCCGCAGCCCATCGCCCCTCCGGTGCCACGGCCGGTGCCGTGCTGACCAAGGCCACCCTGCGCGCCGCCGGGCTGCTGGGGTTGAACAACGCGACCCTGGCCCGCGTGATCGGCCTGAGCGAGTCGCAGGTCTCGCGTCTGGCCCATGGCCACCGGGAGCTGCAGGTCGGCACCAAGGAGGCCGAGCTCGCCGCCCTCCTGATCCGGGTCTACCGCTCGCTCGACGCCCTGGTCGGCAACGACGCGCAGCAGCGCGAGGCCTGGATGGACAGCTTCAACCACGCGTTCAACCAGGCGCCCCGCGAGGCGGTCCAGACCGTCGAGGGGCTGGCGCGGGTGGTGGCCTACCTGGACGGCGCGCGGGCGGTGGCATGACCGCCGCCGGCTGGTCGAAGGCCTGGCTCGGGCACGCGGCGCCGGCGCGGCGCGAGCTGTGGCGGGCGGTCGAGGCCCAGCACCGCGTGGCCACCCTGCGCCTGGTGGACGACCTCGACGAGCAGGCCCTGCTGGAGCAGCTGCTGGAATCCAGCAAGCCGCCCCTGCCGCCCGGGGCTGGCCGGCACCACTTCCTGCTGTCCACCCCGTTCCGCTACCTGCCCCCGTGGCCCTCGCGCTTTCGCCGCCCCGGCGAGCCGGGGGCCTGGTACGGCGCACAGGAGCGGGAGACCGTGGCCGCCGAGGTCGCCTGGTGGCGGTGGCGGTTCCTTGAGGATTCGCAGGGCCTGCGCGAAGGCCAGGTGCTGTCCGAGCTGACCTTCTTCCTGGCCCGCTTCACCGGGCGGGAGCTGGACCTGACCCAGTCCCCCTGGCGCCGGCACCGCGCCACCTGGCGCGACCCGGCGGACTACGCCGGCTGCCACGCGCTGGCTGCCGCGGCCCGGGCACATGCGCCGCCGGTGCAATCCATCCGCTATGAATCGGCCCGCCGCGAGGGCGGGCTGTGCCAGGTGGTGTTCGACCCGGGCGCCCTGGCCCTGCCCCGGCCCGCACCCCAGCAGACCTGGGTCTGCAAGGTGATGCGGCACCGGGTCCTGCTGACGCACGACACCGAGCGCCTGCAGTTCGAGATGGCCTGAGCCCTCCCCGCTCAGAACCCCAGGCTGTCCAGCAGCGCGTCGACGCCGGCCTGGTCCGTCACCACGTCGGTGCGGCCCTCGGCGTCCGTCACCGGGCCATTGAGGAAGCCCGGCGGCACTTCGGCCACCGCCACGGGCACCGGCATGGCGGCGCCCTGCCCCTCCATCAGCAGCAGCAGCAGCGAGTGCTCCAGCCCGGTGGCCATCTCCACCACCTTGCGCACGGTCTGGCCGGTGAGGTCATGGAAGTCCTGGGCCAGCATGATGTCGGTGAGCTGGGCGTTGGTGCGGTGCGTGTTCTCGCGCACCTGCTCGATGAAGTGCAGCACCTCGCCGCGCGCCACCGCGCCCACCGGGTCGCCCTTGAGGAGCGCCTCCATGCGGTCGGCCTCCGCCAGCAGCGCCGCCTGGTCGGCCTGCGAGGTGTCCACCGTGTTCAGGACCTTCTCGGCCGCGTCCCCCGTCACCTTGGCGATGAAGGACAGCCGGCTGCGCGCGTCGGGCACGCTGCCCAGCGAGGCCTCGATCTTCTTGTCGTATCCGAGCTGCTGCAAGGCATCGTGCAGCTGCCGCGTGAGTTCCCCGAGGCGCTGGTACATGCCGGCCGGGTCGGGGGCCCGAAGCATGCGGGTGTCGTCTGCGCTCATGGGGCACCTCACGCGATCAGGGCATGCTTTTGCAGGATCTTCGTGACCTTCTCCTCCAGCGTCGCCTTGGTGAAGGGCTTGACGATGTAGCCGGAGGCGCCGCCCTGGGCGGCCATCACGATGTCCTCCTTGCGCGCCTCGGCGGTGATCATCAGCACCGGCAGGTGCTTGAGGGCGGCGTCGGCGCGCACCTGCGTGAGCAGCTCGAAGCCGTTCATGTTCGGCATGTTGATGTCGCTCACCACGAAGTTGAAGGGCGAGGAGCGCAGCTTCTGCAGGGCCGCGACGCCGTCCTCCGCCTCGTCGGCGTTGGGGAAGCCCGCTTCCTTGAGCAGGTTGCGCACGATGCGGCGCATGGTGGAGAAGTCGTCGACGATCAGGAACTTGAGGTCGGCCGGGGAGGTCATGGTCTGGCTCCAGGGGTGGGGATGGGGGTGGCGGGGGTGGCGGGCGCGGGCACGGGCGCGGCGGCCTCCTTGCGGGCCAGCATCTGCTCGAGCGCCTGCGCCTCGGAAATCGGGGTGTCGTGGCCCTTGGCCCAGCGCTCCTGGCCGAGGCGGCCCAGCACCAGGATGGAGATGCGGCGGTTCATCGGCGCCAGCGGGTCGTCCAGGGTGAAGGGCACCGAGGAGCCCATGCCCATGACGCGCACCATCCGGTCCTCGCCCAGGCCGCCGGCCACCAGCTCGCGGCGCGAGGCGTTGGCGCGGTCGGCCGAGAGCTCCCAGTTCGAGTAGCCCCGCTCGCCGCCGCTGTAGGCGGACGCATCGGTGTGGCCCGAGAGCACCACCCGGCCGCTGGCCGCGTTCAGCACCTCGCCCAGGCTGCGAAGCAGCTCGCGCATGTGGTCGTTCACCCGGGCGCTGCCGCTGTTGAACATGGCGCGGCCCTGCTCGTCGACGATCTGCACGCGCAGGCCGTCGGAGACCACCTCCATGCGAAGCTGCTGCTTCAGCGCCTTGAGCGCCGGCTTCGCATCCACCGCCTGCTCGATGCGCAAGCGGATCTCGCGGGCGCGCAGTTCGTCCTCGGCGGCGATCTCGGCGCGCAGGGCCTGCAGGCTGAAGCTGCGCTTCTCGGCCTCGATCTCGCCGCGGCGGATGTTGCCATTGGTGCGCTGCAGGTCGGGCCCGCCGCCCTTGAGGATGCTGGAGCTGTCGCCCGCGCCGGAGCCGCCGGTGAGGGCCACCTTGAGCGGGCTCTGGAAATACTGCGCGATGCCCTGGAGCTCGCCCTGGGCGGTGGAGCCCAGCAGCCACATCAGGAGGAAGAAGGCCATCATGGCCGTGACGAAGTCGGCGTAGGCGATCTTCCAGGCGCCGCCGTGGTGGGCCGCATGGCCGCCCTTCTTCACGCGCTTGATGATGATCGGCTGGAGCTTGCCGCTGGCGGTGGCCATGGTGCCTCCCCGTTCAGGCCTTGCGGCCCTTGACGTGGCCCTCGAGCTCGATGAAGCCCGGGCGCTCGGTGGAATACAGGACCTTGCGGCCGAACTCCAGCGCCACGACCGGCGCGTAGCCCTGCACGCTGGCCAGGAGCGTGGCCTTCACGCACTGCAGCTCCTTGGTGCTCTCGTCGGCCTTCTGCTGCGCCAGGTGCGCCAGGGGGCTGACGAAGCCATAGGCCAGCAGGATGCCCAGGAAGGTGCCCACCAGGGCGCCGGCGATCATCTGGCCCAGCACCGCGGGGGCCGCGCCCACCGAGGCCATGGTCTTCACGACGCCGAGCACCGCGGCGACGATGCCGAAGGCCGGCAGGCCGTCGCCCACCGCCTGGATGGCGCCGGCGGGCACCAGGGCCTCGTGGTGGTGGGTCTCGATCTCGTTGTCCATCAGGTTCTCGAGCTCGTGCGCGTTGAGGTTGCCCGAGACCATCATGCGCAGGTAGTCGGTGATGAACTCCATCAGGTGGTGGTCCGACTGGATCAGGGGGTACTTGGCGAACAGCGCGCTCTCGGCAGGGTTCTCCACGTCGCCCTCGATCGACATCAGGCCCTCCTTGCGGGCCTTGGTCAGCACCTCATAGAGCAGCGCCATCAGCTCCATGTAGCGGGCCTTGCTGTACTTGGAGCCCTTGAGCAGCTGCGGCAGGAAGGCCATGGTGGCCTTGATGGTCTTGGCGCTGTTGCTGCAGAGGAAGGCGCCCAGGGCCGCGCCGCCGATGATGAACATCTCCACCGGCGCCGCCTTGAGGATCACGGCGAAATGGCCGCCTGCGAGGGCATAGCCGCCAAAGACGCAGGCGATGACGACGACATAACCGGCGACGACGAACATGGGTAGGGCTCTTCCTGCTGCCTGGCGCTGCGGGATTGCCGCGCCTCACAGCCCCGATTTCGGCCAGCGGGGCGGCTTCTTGAGCCGCGCGGGTCAGGTCAGTGGATCGCGCCGCTGCGGCGGCTCTTGCCGGCGCGCGCCGGCGGCTCGCACAGGCCGCAGACGAAGCGCTGCGAGCCGTGGCCCCACTCGTGCGTGTGGGTGACGAAGTGGCCGCCGCAGTGGCTGCAGGGCGTGAGGCACAGCATGTCGCTGTCGACGAACTTCACCAGGCGCCAGGCCCGGGTGATCGAGAGCATGGCCTCGACGCCCAGCGCGCCGACTTCCGACGCGTACAGCTCCCAGGCCTTGATCAGGAGCTCGACGCTGTCCAGCGCCAGGGTCTTGTCCAGGCCCTCGTGGATGTTCAGGAACAGCGAGGCGTGGATATTGGGCTGCCAGGAAATGAACCAGTCGGTCGAATAAGGCAGCTGCCCCTTGGAGGGGGACTGGCCGGTGACCTCGCGGTACAGGCGCACCAGGCGCTCATGGGACAGGTCCGTCTCGCCTTCGAGCACCGCCATGCGGGCCCCCAGCTTGATCAACTGGATCGCGTGATTGAGTTGCTGGTTCTCGGCGAGGAGGCTGCGGGTGGGCATGGCGTGTCCTGGTGGCTGTTGTTCTTGCGCGGCGACGGCGGGGATCAGGCGGCCATCGCGACGGCGGCGTGGCGGCCCGCCATCAGCACGCTGGCATGCAGGCGGTCGGCGTTGGCTTCCTGCGCGGCGCGCGGGTCGTGGTGGTCGGTCAGCAGGCCCCAGATCAGTTCGTCATCGAACCGGAAGCCGCACACCAGGCCGGAACGCGAGGCGATGCGCACCAGTTGCTGCGGCGACATCTGCACGATCATGTCGGCCACGGCCTCGGACAGGCCCAGGCGGAACAGCGCCTGCGGCTTGTCGGCGCGGATCATGGCCTGCGCCAGCACCAGGTAGGACAGATTGGTGTCGCGGATCTCGTTGAGGAATTTGTCGGCGTTCATGTCAGGTCGTCTCTGTTGTTGCGGGGGCTGGGTTGGTGAAACGAAGTGTTGCTCGCCCTGACGACTTCTTGAGTGGGGAAATCCAACCACCCCGCTAAGAAAAATTCCTACGGTTCCAAAACCGCGAAATCCTCAATGCCCGCACACCCCCGCCGATATCCATGGCACGGGGATCGCCCCGCAGTACCGCAAATCAAGCGGTTGTGTCAACCGGGCCCGAGTGGGGCCTGAAACTGGGGAATCGCAATGTCTTCGATCAACACCAACCTGGCCTCGATCAACACCCAACGCAACCTGGGCGCTTCGCAGGCTTCCCTCAACGTCTCGATCCAGCGCCTGTCGACCGGCCTGCGCGTGAACAGCGCCAAGGACGACGCCGCCGGCCTGGCCATCGCCGAGCGTATGAGCTCCCAGGTCCGCGGCCTGAACGTCGCCGCCCGCAACGCCAATGACGGCGTCTCCCTGGCGCAGACCGCCGAGGGCGCGCTGGGCAAGGTCGGCGAGATGGTCCAGCGCATTCGCGAACTGGCCGTGCAATCGTCCAACGCCACCAACAGCAGCACCGACCGCACCGCGCTGCAGTCCGAAGTGGCGCAGCTGAAGTCCGAGATCGACCGCATCGCCCAGAACACCTCGTTCAACGGCACCAAGCTCCTGGACGGCAGCTTCTCCTCGGCCAAGTTCCAGGTCGGCGCCGACGCCGGCGAGTCCATCACCGTCTCCAGCATCACCAACGCGCAGCTGGCCGGCATGGGTGTCGTCAACCGCGCCTCGACGCAGAACTCCACCGCCATCACCGACCTGACCGCCACCGCGCTGGGCAACCTGACCATCAACGGCACCGACATCGGCGTGCTCGCCGCCGCCGGCACCACGCAGGAGCGCCAGGCCCAGGTCGTCGACGCGATCAACCGCATCTCCACCACCACCGGCGTGGGCGCCTTCTTCGACGCCCCCAACAACAAGATCGTGATGACCTCGTCGGCCACGATCACCCTGACCGGCGCCGCGGGCGCCAAGGTCGGCTTCGTCGCCGCCGACAGCGCCAACGCCGCCGCCAGCGCCAACATGTCGGCCCTGGACATCAGCTCCTACGCCGGCGCCCAGCTCGCGATCCAGCAGTCCGACGCCGCGCTGACCCAGATCAACGGCGCCCGCGGCAGCCTGGGCGCCCTGCAGAGCCGGTTCGAGAACGCGGTCGCCAACATCCAGATCGCCGCCGAGAACGTCACCGCCGCCCGCTCGCGGATCATGGACACCGACTTCGCCTCCGAGACCGCCAACCTCACCCGCGCGCAGATCCTGCAGCAGGCCGGCAACGCGATGCTCTCGCAAGCGAACCAGCTGCCCCAGCAGGTCCTCTCCCTCCTGCGCTGACGGGAGTCCCCGGGGCCAGCCCCGGGCATGAAAAGGGCCGTCTTCGGCCCTTTTCTCGTTCGATCATGGCGACGGCAGCCGCGGCACAGTCCGCTCACACCTTCTCAATGGAGCTGCCATGCCTTCCGTGATCAACACCAACCTGCCGTCGCTCACCACGCAACGTGCCCTGGGAACCTCCCAGAGCTCCCTGGCGACTTCGCTGCAGCGCCTGTCCAGCGGCCTGCGCGTGAACAGCGCCAAGGACGACGCCGCCGGCCTGGCCATCGCCGAGCGGATGAATTCCCAGGTGCGCGGCCTGAACGTCGCCGCCCGCAACGCCAACGACGGCGTCTCCCTGGCCCAGACCGCCGAGGGCGCGCTGGGCAAGATCGGCGAGATGGTCCAGCGCCTGCGCGAGCTGGCGGTGCAATCGTCCAACGCCACCAACAGCAACAACGACCGCGCCGCGCTGCAGGCCGAGGTCGCCCAGCTGAAGGAGGAGATCGACCGCGTCGCCGGCTCCGCCAGCTTCAACGGCACCAAGCTGCTCGATGGCAGCTTCACCTCCGCCAAGTTCCAGGTCGGCGCCGACGCCGGCGAGGCCATCACCGTCAACGCGATCACCGACGCGCGCCTGGCCGGCATGGGCGTGGTGAACCGCGCCTCGACGCAGAACTCCACCGCCATCACCGACCTGACCGCCACCGCACTGGGCGACCTGACCATCAACGGCACCGACATCGGCGTGCTCGCCGCCGCCGGCACCACGCAGGAGCGCCAGGCCCAGATCGTCGACGCGATCAACCGCATCTCGACCACCACCGGCGTGGGCGCCTTCTTCGACGCTCCCAACAACAAGATCGTGATGACCTCCGCGGCCACGATCACCCTGACCGGCGCCGCCGGCGCCAAGGTCGGCTTCGTCGCCGCCGACAGCGCCAACGCCGCCGCCAGCGCCAACATGGCCTCGCTGGACATCAGCTCCTACGCCGGCGCCCAGCTCGCCATCCAGCAGGCCGACGCCGCGCTGACCCAGATCAACGGCGCGCGCGCCAACCTCGGCGCGGTCCAGAGCCGCTTCGAGAGCGCGGTCGCCAACATCCAGATCGCCGCCGAGAACGTGACCGCCGCCCGCTCGCGGATCATGGACACCGACTTCGCCGCCGAGACCGCCAACCTCACCCGCGCGCAGATCCTGCAGCAGGCCGGCAACGCCATGCTCTCGCAGGCCAACCAGCTGCCCCAGCAGGTGCTGTCCCTCCTCAAGGGCTGATCGCCGGCGCACCACGTCCTAGCCCATGCCCACCATTACCAGCACCGGCGTCGGCAGCGGCCTGGACGTCAACAACATCGTCTCCTCGCTGATGGCGCTGGAGCAGCGGCCGCTGACGCAGCTCCAGCAGCGCGCCGCGACGATCCAGACCCGGCTGTCGGCCTTCGGCACGCTCAAGGGCCAGGTGGCCGCCCTCGGCGACCTCGGCGCCAAGCTCGCCGACCCGGCCAGCTGGAACCCGCTGCGCGCCGACGCCAGTGACGCGAGCGTGGCCAGCCTCGCCGCCGGCACCACGGCCAGCGCCGGCAAGTACCGGCTCGAAGTGCAGCAGCTCGCGCAGTCGCAGAGCCTGGCCTCGGCGGCCTACGCCTCCTCGAGCGCGGTGGTGGGCACCGGCACGCTCACGTTCGCGGTGGGCACGACCACGGCGGGCGTGTTCACCCCGCGCGCCGGCTCGACGCCGGTCACCGTGACCATCGGCGCGGGCCAGAACACCCTCGCCGGCGTGCGCGACGCGATCAACGCGGCCAGCGCCGGCGTCACCGCCAGCCTCGTCGGCTCGGGCGCGCAGACGCGCCTGGTGCTGCGCACGCCCGACGGCGCCGACAGCTCGGTGCAGATCACCGCCGCCGACGACGACGGCAACAGCACCGACGCCGCCGGCCTGTCCGCCCTGGCCTTCGACCCGGCCGCCGCGGCCGGCAGCGGCAAGAACCTGAGCCAGACCCAGGCCGCCCAGGACGCGAAGTACACCCTCGACGGCCTGGCCCTGACCAGCCCCACCAACACCGCGGCCGACGCCATCACCGGCGTCACGCTGACCCTGCGCAAGGTGACGACCGCCCCGGTGGACCTCACCGTCTCGGTGGAGACCGTGGCGGTGCGCAAGAACATCAACGACTTCGTCAACGCCTACAACGCCCTGGCCAAGCTGCTGGCGCAGCAGACCCAGGCCGACCCCGGCGGCAAGAACCGAGGGCCGCTGCAGGCGGACTCGACGGCCGTGGGCCTGCAGTCCTCGCTGCGCGAGCTGCTGCGCGGCGTGGTCTCGGGCCTGTCCGGCCCCGGCAGCCTGAGCGCCGCCGGCATCGAGCTGCAACGCGATGGCACCCTGCTGGTCAAGGACGCCACGCTCACGCCCCTGCTGTCCAACCCCGCCTCGCTGGCCGCCCTGTTCACGCAGGCGCAGTCCGGCGGCGACACCGGCACCCTGGGCCTGGGCAAGCGCATCAAGCAGTGGGCCGACCCGTTCACCAACGAGACCGGCTCGCTCACCCAGCGCATGGACGGACTGAAATCCAGCTCGACCCAGAACCAGAAGGCGCAGGAGGCCCTGCAGGACAAGCTCTCGCGAACCGAGGCCCGCCTGCGCGCCCAGTACCAGCGCCTGGACAACGAGATGTCCCGGCTCAATGCCGACATGGCGCGGATGAAGTCCAGCCTCGGCCTCAACACCAGCGCCTGAACCCGGCGCGTCCGCCCTCAAGCTTCGCCCCGCGGGGCCGAAAGCCTGGGTGAGGACCAACGCCATGCTGACCACCGTGCTCCCACCCATCGAACAGTACCGCCTCGTCGGCACCGTCACCGCGGTGTCGCAGGCCAGCCCGCACCAGCTCGTGATGCTGCTGTTCGACGGCGCCATCGCCGCCGTCCTGCAGGCCCGCCATGCCGTCGCCACCGGCGACATGGACACCAAGCGCAGCACGATCAGCAAGGCCATGCGGATCATCGACGAGGGCCTGAAGGCCTCGCTGGAGACGCACGGCGACCCGAGCCTCTCGGCCAACCTGGGCGCGCTGTACGAACACATGGTGTCGCGCCTGTTCCAGGCCAACCTGCGCAGCGAGGACGCGCCGCTGGAGGAAGTGGCCAGGCTCCTGGGCGACCTGCGTTCGACCTGGGCGGAAATCGCGCCGGCGCCGGTGGGCCGGCCCACGGACCTGACGGTGTGACGGGAGGCCCGCCATGAACGACGACATCGGAACCGGCGAGAGCCTGCTGCGTTATTACCTGGCCCTGGAGGGCGCCAGCCGCGAGATGCTCGCGGCCGCCCGGGTGGGCGACTGGGACAGCGTCTGCCGCCTGGAAGGCGCCTGCGCGGTGGTGATCTCACGCCTTCGCAAGCTCAAGGCCACCTGCCCGCTGACCGCGGACGAACAGCCCGAACGCATGCGGATCCTGCGCACCATCGTGGCCAACGACGCGGAGATCCGCCGGCTGTGCGAGCCGCTGCCGGAGTTCCTGGACCTGAGCTACCCGCTGCAGGCGGACGTGAGCCTGCAGCTGCATTGAGGCGGGGGCAGCCGTCGGGCCGTGGCACCGGCCCTGGGCCGGTACGGGCATGCAGGCAGGTCAGACCTGCATGTTCATGATGTCGCTGTAGGCCGACACCAGCCGGTTGCGCACATGCAGCGCCGACTGGAAGCCGATCTGCGCCTTCTGCATGGCCACCATCGACTGCTCCAGGCTCACCTGGGAGGGGTCGGCCAGGAAGGCCTCACCGAGCCGGGTGGCCTCCTGCTGCGCGGCGCTGACGGACTTGAGGGCCTGGTCCAGCGCGCCGCTGAAGCTGACCCGCTCGCCCGCCGCGGCGGGGCCGGCCGGTGCGCCCAGGCCGGCGCCGCCCGCCACGCGCTGCGCCTCGGCATTGCGCCGCAGGGCGTCCAGCAGGTGGGTCGGCAGGGCGGAGGAGGCGGTCTTGATGTCCATGGCAGTCGGCCTGTGAGTCAGTGGGAGGAACTTTAGGCCCGCGGCCTCGCGCGAGGCCGCTGAATAAAGCCGCAAAACCGGCGCATATCGGGGCACGCCCGGCCTCAAGTCCGTCGAACAATGGTCGCCAACCTCCGAGCGACCGACCACGATGGACACCACACTCGCCTCGCCCGCCCTGCCGGACAAGACCTCCGCCCGGGCCCTGCCCCCGGCCCTGGACCGCGTCATGGCGCTGCCCCGCCGCGCCCTCATCGCCCTCGGCCTGGGCGCCGCCGCCGTCGCCGCGGTCATCGCCGTCGCGGCGAGCCTGGGCCAGCGCACCGAGTGGCGCGTGCTGTACGCCAACCTCTCCGACCGGGACGGCGGCGGCGTCGTCGCCGCGCTCACCCAGATGAACGTGCCGCACCAGTTCACCGAGGGCGGCGGCGCCATCATGGTGCCGGCCGCCCAGGTCCACGAGGTGCGGCTGCGCCTGGCCTCCCAGGGCCTGCCCAAGGGCGGCGCGGTGGGCTTCGAGCTGGTGGAGAACCAGAAGTTCGGCACCACCCAGTTCCAGGAACGCCTGAACTTCCAGCGCGGGCTGGAGGGCGAGCTGGCCCGCTCCATCATGGCCCTGGCCGCGGTGCAGTCGGCCCGCGTGCACCTGGCCCTGCCCCAGCAGACCGCCTTCCTGCGCGAGCAGCACAAGCCCTCGGCCTCGGTGCTGCTCACGCTGCACGGCGGCCGCAGCCTGGACCGCGGCCAGGTCGCCGGCATCGTCCACCTGGTGGCCTCCAGCGTGCCCGACCTGCACCCCAAGGCGGTGAGCGTGCTGGACCAGTCCGGCGCCCTGCTCTCGCAGGAGGGCGCCGACGCCCCCAACGGCCTGGACGCCGCGCAACTGCGCTACGTGCAGCAGACCGAGCAGGGCCTGGCCGCGCGCATCCTGGCCATCGTCGAGCCCATCGTCGGCCCCGGCAACGTGAAGGCCCAGGTCACCGCCGACGTCGACTTCACCCAGAGCGAATCCACCGCCGAACTCTATGGCGCCAACCAGGGCGGCAACGCGGCCCAGGCCGTGCGCAGCCAGCACCTGTCCGAGACCCCCGGCGCCGCCGGCCAGGCCGCCGGCGGCATCCCCGGCGCGCTGTCCAACCAGCCGCCCGCCTCGCCGGCCTCGCCCGTCAACGGCGCGCCGCAGGCCCTGTCGGCCGGCCCGCAGGCGGGCGCCGCCGCCGGCGGCGGCAGCAAGCGCGACGCCGTCACCAACTACGAGGTGGACAAGACCATCAAGGTCACGCGCAACGCCACCGGCGTGGTGCGCCGCCTGAATGCCGCGGTGGTCGTGAACCACACCACCGACGCCAAGGGCGCCGCCGCCGCCCTGCCGCCCGAGCAGATGGAGCAGGTCAACGCCCTGGTGCGCGAGGCCATCGGCTTCAGCAAGGAGCGCGGCGACTCGGTCAACGTGGTCAACGCCGCCTTCCGCGCCGCCCCGGTGGCCGCCGTGCCGGCCCTGCCCCTGTGGAAGCAGCCCGAGGTGCTGGAGATGGCCCGCACCCTGGCGCCCTGGGTGGCGCTGCCGATCGTGGCCCTGGTCATCATCTTCGGCATGGTCCGCCCGGCCCTGCGCGCCAGCCGCGCCGCCCCGGTGGACGGCGGCAAGCGCCTGCTCGATGCCACCGTGCACGACGCGGTGGCCCTGCCCACCCCCGGCGCGGCCGGCGGCGCCACCGTCAGCGTGAACCTGCCCGAGACCGGCAACGGCCTGCCCGGCGCCGAGTCGGTGCCCCTGCTGCCCACCGCCCAGGCCGCCGCGCAGCATGCGCGCACCAGCCAGGTCGAGAACATCCGCCAGCTGGCGCGCCAGAACCCGGCCACCGTGGCCAACGTGGTGCGCAACTGGGTCACCACCCCTTCCTCCTGAGGCAAGCCCATGGCCGCCACCCCCGCCACCGACGACGACGGCGCCCAGGCCGGCGCCATCCTGCTGCTCGCCCTGGGCGAGGACTGCGCCGCCGAGGTCTTCAAGCACCTCGCGCCCAAGGAAGTCCAGCGCCTGGGCGAACGCATGGCCCGCCTGACCACCGTCTCCGACCAGCAGTTCGACGACGTGCTGCGCCGCTTCGAACGCACCGTGGAAACCCACCGCTCGCTGGTCAGCGACACCGGCGCCTACGTGAGCAACGTCCTCAAGCTCGCCCTCGGTGATGACAAGGCCGGCCTGCTGATCGACCGCATCGTGCAGGGCCGCGACGTCACCGGCATCGAGAGCCTGAAGTGGATGGACCCCGGCGCGATCGCCGAGCTGATTCGCAACGAGCACCCGCAGATCATCGCCAGCATCCTGGTGCACCTGGACCGCGACCAGGCCTCGGGCGTGCTCATGGCCTTCGAGGAGCGCCTGCGCAATGACGTGGTGCTGCGCATCGCCACCCTCGACGGCATCCAGCCCAACGCGCTCAAGGAACTGAACGACGTGCTGTCCAAGGTGCTGGCCGGCGGCGACCGCGTGCGCAAGGCGCCCCTGGGCGGCCCCAAGGCGGCGGCCGAGATCCTGAACTACCTGGGCTCGGCCATCGAGAACTCGGTGCTGGGCGCCATCCGCGGCGGCGACGTCGAGCTGGCCCAGAAGATCGAGGACCAGATGTTCACCTTCGCCGACCTGATGAAGCTGGACAACAAGGCCCTGCAGCTGGTGATGCGCGAAACCGCCAGCGACACCCTGGTCATCGCGCTCAAGGGCGCCGAGCCGGAGCTGCGCGAGAAGATGCTGTCCAACCTCTCGAGCCGCGCCGCCGAGGCGCTGCGCGACGACATCGAGTCCAAGGGCCCGGTGCGCGTCTCGGAAGTGGAGGCGCAGCAGAAGGACATGCTCAAGCTGGTGCGCAGGCTCTCCGACGAGGGCCAGATCGTGCTGGGAGGCGCCGGTGAGGAAAGCTTCGTCTGACGCCATGGCCCCCGCCACCGCCTCTCCCACCCCCTGCGTCCCCAGCGCCGTCGCGCCGAGCCGGATCATCTCCGCCGAGGCCCTGCGCGGCGTGGCCAGCTTCGACCTGGGCGCCCTGCCCGCGCCCGCCGGCGACGGCCCGCGCCCGCCGCTGCGCGCCCGTGACCTGGACAACGAGGTCGGCCGCGCCGCCTACGCCCTGGGCCGCCGCCGCGGCTTCGAGGAAGGCGCGCGCTCCGGCATGCAGCAGGGCTACAGCGAGGGCTCGCAGGCCCTCGAGGATTTCGAATCCCGCAAGGCCGCCGACGTGGCCCGCCAGATGCAGGCGCTGGTCGACAGCTTCCGCAGCGAGCTGGGCCTGCTGGAGTCGCAGGTCGCCAGCGACCTGGTCTCGCTGGCCATCGACATCGCCCGCGAGGTGCTGCGCCGCGAGCTGGCGCTGGACCCGCGCGCCGTGCTGCCGGCCGCCACCGAGGCCCTGCGCACCCTCGGCGAGGGTGCCAGCCGCCTGGAGCTGCGGGCCCACCCGCAGGACGCCGAGGTGCTGCGCCAGCACCTGCAGGACCAGCCCGGCGCGCCCGCCTGGCAGGTGCACGAAGACCCCGCCATGGCGCGCGGCGGTGTGCGCATCGAAGCCGACACCGGCATCGCCGACGCCAGCTTCGAGGCCCGCTGGCAGGCCGTGATGGCCGGCCTGGGCCGCGACGAGGAGCCGATGCCGTGAACTGCCTGGCCCACCCCGCCCCCGCCGACGGCGCCACCTGCTCCGGCATGGCCTCGCGCCTGGGCCGCCACCTGGCGCACCACGGCCTGCTGCTGGAAGGCGGCGTGCCGCTGCCCGCGCGCGGCCGGCTGGTGCGCGTCTCCGGCCTGGTGATGGAGGCCACCGGCCTGCAGCTGCCCCTGGGCAGCGTCTGCCGCGTCTGGGACGGCCAGCACGCCACCGAGGCCGAGGTCGTTGGCTTCTCGCGCGGGCGCATGTTCCTCATGCCCACCGGCGACATCGAGGGCCTCTCACCCAGCGCGCATGTGGCGCCCCTGACCTATCCCTTCGACGGCCTGGCCCACGGCCAGGTCGCCCGCGCCACCCCCGGCAACCCTTACGGCCGCCGCCTGCCCATGGGCGACGCCATGCTCGGGCGCGTGGTCGACCCGGCCGGCCTGCCGCTGGATGGCGGCGGCCCGCTGGTGGGCGTGCGCAGCGAGCCGCTGCAGCGCGAGGCCATCAACGCCATGGACCGCGACCCGGTGCGCGAGCCGCTGGACGTGGGCGTGCGCGCCATCAACGCCCTGCTCACCGTGGGGCGCGGCCAGCGCCTGGGCCTGTTCGCCGGCTCCGGCGTCGGCAAGTCGGTCCTCATGGGGATGATGGCCCGCTACACGCAGGCCGACGTCACCATCGTCGGCCTGGTCGGCGAACGCGGCCGCGAGGTCAAGGAGTTCGTCGAGGACATCCTGGGCGAGGAGGGCCTGCGCCGCGCCGTCGTGGTGGCCGCCCCGGCCGACCTGCCGCCCCTCATGCGCATGCAGGGCGCGGCCTATGCCACCGCCCTGGCCGAACATTTCCGCGACCGCGGCAAGAACGTGCTGCTGCTGATGGACTCCCTCACCCGCTACGCCATGGCGCACCGCGAGATGGCGCTGGCCCTGGGCGAGCCGCCGGCCACCAAGGGCTACCCGCCCTCGGTCTTCGCCCGCCTGCCCAAGCTGGTGGAGCGCACCGGCAACGGCCTGCACGGCGTGGGCAGCATCACCGCCTTCTACACCGTGCTGGCCGAGGGCGATGACCAGCAGGACCCGATCGCCGACAACGCCCGCGCCATCCTGGACGGCCACTTCGTCCTCACGCGCAACCTCGCCGAGCAGGGCCACTACCCCGCCATCGACATCGAGCAGTCGATCTCGCGGGTGATGCACAACGTGACCGACCCGCGCCAGCAGCAGCTGGCCCGCACGCTCAAGGCCCTGTGGTCCCGCTACCAGCGCAATCGCGACCTGCTCGCGGTGGGCGCCTACGTGCCCGGCGGCGACCCGCAGGCCGACCTGGCGATCCGCCTGTTCCCGCAGCTGTCCGCCTTCCTGCAGCAGGACATGCGCGAGGGCGCCGGGCTGGGCGCCAGCACCGCCGCCCTCGAGGCCCTGCTGGCGCAGGCCGGCGCCTAGACCCGCCCGACGCCATGCAAACCACCGCCCTGCCCCTGCTGATCGAGCAGTCCCGCGAGCTGCGTGACAAGCTCGCCGCCGCCGTCAGCCACGGCACCCGGGCCCTGCAGCAGGCCCAGGCCACGCTGGACCAGCTCGGGCGCTTCCGCGAGGACACCCTGGCACGCAGCCCCACCGGCCGTGTCGGCGGCTTCAGCGCCGACCGCCTGCATGACTGGCAGCTGTTCATGACCCGCCTGGACGAGGCCCTCGACCTGCAGCGCGCCGAGTGCGAGCGCCGGGCCCAGGCGCTGGCGATGCGCCAGCAGCAGCTGGCCGACGGCCAGCGCCGGCTGATGGCCTTCGAGGCGCTGGCCGCCCGCCAGGCGGCCGAGCGCCAGCGGCGCCAGGCCCGCCAGGCGCAGCGTGACAGCGACGAGTTCGCCGCGCGCGCCACCCGCGTCCCCTCGATCCCGGAGACCCAATGAAACCCGTGACCTCCCCTGCCCACGCCGCCGCCCGGCCCGCCGCCGGCACCCCGGCCGGCAACGCCGCGGGCGGCCCCGCCGCGCCGGCCGATGCCTTTGCCGGCCTGATGGCCTCGCTGGCGCAGGATGCCGCCGCGCCCGGCGAGGGCGAGACCGGCACGCCCCCGCCGGCCGGCCCCGCGCAGGACCCGCAGTCGGCCACCGCAGCCGACGACGCCACGGCCACCACAGCCACCCCGGCCGCCGGCCCCGCCGACAGCGCGGCCAGCCTGGCCAGCCTGCTCGCCGGCCTGGTGCCTGCGGCGGCCGATCCCGCCACTCCGGCCGTGCCGGCCGCCCCGTCGGGCGCCGGCACGCCCGGCATGGCCGCCACGCCCGGCGGCACCCGGAGCGCCTCGGCCCGGGCCCAGGGCCTGGACCTGGCCGCCGACGCGCGCGGCCGGCCCGACACGCGCGGGACCGACACCGCGCCGGCTGCACCGGCGCCAGGCGCCGC
>NZ_JBHTGW010000015.1:0-77641 GCF_042675325.1 Ramlibacter sp. GCM10027632
TTCGCCGGCGCGCGCATCGGGCTGCTGCGGCGCGGCGGTCTCGCGGGCGCCGGAGGCGGGCGGCCCGCGGCCCTCGCCGCCGCGGCCGCAGCCCGCCAGCGCGAGGACTGCCACCGCGCAGGGCAGGACCACGGCCGGCCAGGCCGGGCCGGCGGCAGGCGCGCGCATCTCAGCGCACCGGCGGGGTGCCCGTGGTGCCGGTCGTGCCCGTGGCAGTGGAGGGCATCGAGGTGCCGGGGGCCGAGGCGCCGCCCATCGTGGCGCCGCCGGGGGTCGTTCCCGTGGTGCCCGAAGTCCCGGCCGTGCCGCCCGCGCCCGAGGTACCTGCCGTGCCCGTGCTGCCCGTGCTGCCCGTGCTGCCCGTGCTGCCCGTGCTGCCCGTGCTGCCCGTGCTGCCCGTGCTGCCCGTGCTGCCCGTGCTGCCGGGGGAGGTGGCGGTGCTGCCGGCGGTGCCCCCTCCCGGGGTGCCCGAGCCGCCGGTGGTGGTGTCGGAGCCGCCGCGGTTGCAGGCGGACAGCACGAGGCAGGCGCCCAGGACGGCGGCCAGCGCGGCGCCGCGGGTGACGGGGGATTGCTTCATCGGGACACTCCTTGGGTCATGGTGGTGAGGCGACGCCCTCGCCCTCGCGACGGCGACCGCGGCACCGTAGGTCGAGGTCGGCCGCGGCCGTGTCGGCACGGGCTGCGGGGCGGTGTAGGAGCGTTGCGCCCTCGGCTGCCCCGCGGCACGCGCCCGGCCGCCGCATCAGCGCCGCTCGCGCTCGCGGCCAGGACCTTCGCGCGGCGGCGCCGCCCCCGATGACGGGGCGGCGGCCGGGGGCGGAGACGGGGACGCGCGGGGCTCGTCGTCGGGCGCATCGACGCTGCTGGCGTCCTCGGGCTGCATGTCGGCGGCGGGCGTGGTCTTGGCGCTGTCGTCGCGAGCCGCGCCCGGGCCGTTCGCCTGGGGATGGGGCTGTCCGTGGACGTTGTCCTGCGGCTGGTGCATGGCGCGCTCCTCGTCGATCCGGACTGCCGATGCTCGCCGCGCAGCAAGCGCGCGGCGTCGGCCGGCCGCGCGCCAGGGCGTAGGCGTCAGCCTTGCAGGTACAGCGCGCGCAGGCGCTCGTGCTCCCGGGGCCCCAGGCCGAGCGCCTCGCGCAGGTAGGCGTCGAGGCTGCCGTGGTCGGCCTCGACGGCCTCGAAGGCGGCGGTCAGGAACTCCGGCTGCACGCCCCACAGCACCGCCGCGACCTCGGGCGCGAGCGTCCCGCCGATGCCCGGCGGCGGGCGCAGGCGCTGGTTGGTCAGGAGGTAGTCGGCCAGGATCTCCTCGCGGCTGGCGCCCAGCGCATGCAGCAGCAGCGCCGCGGCGAAGCCGGTGCGGTCCTTGCCCGCGGTGCAGTGGAACACCGTGGGCTCGCCCGAGGCCAGCAGCAGCCCGAAGAACTCGGCGAAGCGCGCCGAGTTGTGCTGCACGAAGCCCCGGTAGGTGTCCTGCATGTGGTGCACCACGTCGGCCGGGGTGAGGCGGTGGCCGGCCGCGGACAGGTCGGCCAGCACCTGCACGATGGTGGGCTCGATCGCCAGCGAGTGCACCGTCACGCCCGGCACCGCGCAGGCGGCGGCCTCGCGCTCGCGCTCGCCGCGGAAGTCGATCACCCGGACCAGGCGCAGCGCCTGCAGCCGCTCGATGTCGCCCGGGGTGAGGCGGCCGAGGTGGTCAGAGCGGAACAGGGTGTCGCGGCGCAGCGGCACGCGCGGGTGCACGGCGTCGCTGAGGTCACGGAAGTTGGTGGGCGAACGGGTGGAGGCACGCGCGGCGGTCATGGGGACCATTGTGGGCCAGCCGCACGGCCGGCCCGTGTCGCCCGCGTTGCGGCCGCCGCCCCTGCGCCCCACGCACGCCTTGCGCTCTAATGGCGCCATGGACAACATCCGCGTCGGCACCGCCTCGTGGACGGACAAGAGCCTCATCGACTGCGGCCGCTTCTACCCGCGCAAGACCCTCAGCGCCGAGGAGCGCCTGCGGTTCTACGCCTCGCGCTTCCCGCTGGTGGAGGTCGACTCGAGCTACTACGCCATCCCCTCGCCCGCCAACGCCCGCCTGTGGGCCGAGCGCACCCCGCCGGGCTTCGAGTTCAACGTCAAGGCCTTCCGCCTCTTCACCGGCCACCAGACGCCCCCGGTGGTCCTGCACAAGGACATCCGGCAGGCGCTGGGGCCGCGCGTACCGCAGGTCCTGTACTACCGTCAGCTGCCGCCCGAGCTCCGCGACGAGCTGTGGCGGCGCTTCCACGAGGCGCTGGCGCCGCTGCAGGCGGCCGGCAAGCTGGTGGCGGTGCACTTCCAGTTCGCGCCCTGGGTGCGCAACACCCGCGAGGGCCGCGCCCAGGTGGCCCACTGCGTCGAGCGCATGGGCGGGCAGCTGGTGTCGGTGGAGTTCCGCCACCGCAGCTGGTTCGAGGGCGCGCAGTACGAGGCCACGCTGGACTTCGAACGCTCGCTGCAGGTGGCCCACACCATCGTCGACGCGCCGCAGGGCTTCGACAACAGCGTGCCCCCGGTGTGGGCGGTGACCGACCCGCGCCTGGCGCTGCTGCGCCTGCATGGCCGCAATGCCGCGACCTGGAACGTCCAGGGCGCCAGCGCGGCCTCGGACCGCTTCAACTACCTGTACTCGCACGAGGAGCTGGCCGGGCTGGTGCCGCCCCTGCGCGAGGTGGCGGCGCTGGCGCGGCGCGCCCATGTCCTGTTCAACAACAACATGGAGGACCAGGGGCAGGTCTGCGCCCGCGAGATGCGGGCGCTGCTGGACGCTGCGCAGGCAGCGCAGGCAGCGCAGGCGCCGAACCCCGCGGGTGCCGCGAGTTCTGCAGGACACCCGGGCCACGCGGACCGCGGCGCGGCGGCGGCCGGGCCCGGCCGCGCCTAGGGCCTGTCAGCAAATTCCCCGGGCCCGCGAGAAATTCGCTGACAGGCCCTGGCGCATCGCCTCAGCTGCCGCCGCGGTTGGCGCCGTTGCCGCCCCCCGTGCCGCCGGGCCCGCCCATGCTGCGCGTGGCCCCGCCCGAGCGGGCCGAGTCGGCCGCCTTGGCGCCGGCCTGCGGCAGGTTCTGGGCCGCCGCGAGGTGCTGCTGCAGCATCGGCAGCTGCTTGTCGATCCAGGCCTTGAGCTGGGGATCCTTGACGTCCTTGGCGGCCTTCTGGAAGGCCTTGATGTCCTTCTCGTGCTCCTTCACGCCGACCTCGCGGACGAACTCGCGGTCGAAATCGGCGCCGGTCTTCTTGCCCAGCTTCTCGATCTCGTTGCGCATCGCGCGCTTGGGCGCGGGCGGCAGCTCCAGGCCGAGGCTGTTGGCGAGCTGGTTCAACTCGCCGTTGGCGCTCGCGTGGTGGTCGGCCATCTTGCTGGCCAGCGCCTTCACCGCGGGGTCGGTGGCCCGGGTGCTGGCGAGTTGCGCGGCCTGCACCTCGAACTGGCCGCTGGCGGCCGCGTCCTCGATGAACTTGCGGTCGCCGCGCGAGAGCTTCGCGTCGGTCTTCGGCGTGTTGCGCGTGCCCGTGCCGGGCTGGACGGCCGGCGGGGTCGGCGCAGCCGCGCCGGCCCCGGTACCGGTACCGGTGCTGCCCGCGCCCGTGGCGCCGGTGCCCGAGCCGTAGCCGGACTGCGCCCAGGCCGCGCCCAGCGCGAGGGCCAGCACGCCAGCCGAGAAGGTTCGTGTGATGCGTCGGTTCATGGGATCTCCTGGCAGGGGGGTGGGGGTCACTTGGACTTGCCGGCCGGGTTCGAGGCCGGGTTCGCGCTGGCGGAGGCGCCGCTGCCCGCGGCGCCAGGCTCGCTGCCCGGCGTGGCACCGGACGACGCCGAGGCGCTGCCGAAGTTGCCGCCGGTGCTGGACGAGGGCGTGCCGGACTGGCGCGCGGCACGCCAGGTGCTGAACTCGTCGGAGAACTTGCGATAGCGGTCCTGCCGCCACTGGTGGTAGTCGGCATCGAGGTTGCGAAGCTGCTCCTCGCGCCACTGGTGGTAGTCGTGGTCGTGCAGGTAGGGGGCCTGCCCCTGGCCTGGGCCCGGTCCCGGCGCGTAGCCCGGCATGCCGCCCTGCGGCGGCGCGACCTGGCCCGCGCCCGGCCCGCCGTGCAAACCGCCGGACGGGACGTAGGTGGAGGTGCCGGACTGCGCCGACCCGCCGTGGCTGCCGCCGTAGCCGCCCGCCCCCGGGCCGGCCTGACCACCGCCGGCCGGCGAGCCGCCCCAGGCCGGCCCGCCCTGCTGCCCCTGGGCCCCGCCCCAGCTGCCTTGCTGGCCGCTGCCGTAGGCCGCGCCCTGCAGGCTGCCGCCGTAGCCGCCGCCCAGGCCGGCTCCCTGGGTGCTGCCCCAGCCGCCGCCGCGGCCCGGCTCGCCGCCCCACTCGCCGCGGCCCGGCCCGGCGCCGCCATGCTCGGGGCCGCCGCGGCCATAGCCATGCGCCTCGCCGCCGTAACCGCCGTAGCCGCCGGACGAGGGCGAGCCGAACTCGCCGCCGCGCCCGGAGCCCGGCGCGCCCATGCCGCCCTGCGCCTGCCCGCCCTCGCGGCGGCCCTCCGGGCGCTGCTCGCCGCTCCAGCCGCCCGGACCGCGGCCCGGGCCCTGGCCCTGGCCAGGTGAGGGCTCCTCCCAGCGACCGGCCTGCGCGTGCCGCTCGCGGTCCTCGAACTCGCGTGATGCCATTCAAGCTCTCCTTGGAAAGCCGCCACCTTAGGCAGCGGCCGCAAGGCGGGCCTGTCGGACGCGGGCGGGCCCGGCGTAGGAAAAGCGAGCCAGCCGGCGCGCGCGGGCGCCGGCGCCGGCCTCGGCCGGGCCGCTCAGGGCGTGCCCGCCGGCCTCAATGGAAATGGGCGAGGCGGCTGGCCAGCGCGACGAGGCCGATGCCCGCCAGCAGCCAGGCCACCTGGAGCACCGTGGCGCGCGCACCCAGGCGCTTTTGCAGCTGCGGGATCAGGTCGGCCAGGGCCACGTAGATGAAGCTGCTGCTGGCGACCGTGAGGAAGAACGGCAGGTAGGCCTGGAGGTGCTCCACCAGCCACCAGCCGGCCAGGCCGCCCAGCGGCGTGACCGCGCCCGCCAGCGAGACCTTCACCAGCGCGGCGCGGCGGCTGCCGCCGGTGCGGGCCAGCACGATCAGGTCGCCGATGTGGTGCGGCACCTCGTGCGCCAGCACCGACAGCGCCGCGACCACGCCCAGGCGCAGGTCGGCCATGAAGGCCGAGGCGATGAGGATGCCGTCGCCGAAGCAGTGCACGCTGTCGCCCGTGAGCAGGGTCCAGCCGCCGGAGCGGGCGCCATGGTCATGGCCATGACCGTGGTGGTGGGCGTGGCCATGGCCGCCGTGGGCATGGTCGCGGGCCTGGGACGGCGCCTCGTGGCCTTGGTGGTGCTCGTGGCCGTGGTGCCAGAGTTCGGCCTTGTCCAGGAGGAAGAAGAACACCAGCCCGACCAGCAGCACGGGGAACAGCACATGGGCCTCGACCGCGCCCTCGAAGGCCTCGGGCAGCAGGTGCATGAAGGCGGTGGCCAGCAGCGCGCCGGCCGCCAGGCTCAGGAGGTGCTGGGCGCCGACGCCGGCCTGGCCATCGTCGGCGCTGCGCACGCCCAGGCGCATCATCAGCGCGGCCAGCCAGACGCTGCCGATGCCGGCGGACAGGGTGGCGGCGAGGATGGCGATCAATTGCATCGTTGTTCTTGTCGTGAGTCGGCGGGGCCGGGTGCGATCTTAGCAACCGGGTCGGGCGCCCCGCCGACACCGGGACGCGGCGCCCGCCGGATAATCCCCGCGCAGACTCCCTCAACCCCGCACCGAAAGGATCCCCGAATGCCCACCCTCCGCGTCGAACTCATGGAAGGCCGCACCGTCGAACAGAAACGCGCCCTGGCGCAGGCGCTCACGCAGGCCGTGGTCGAGACCCTGGGCAGCAAGCCCGAGTCGGTCGATATCCTCATGTTCGACATCAAGCGCCACGACTGGGCCACCGGGGGCGAGCTGTGGGTCGACAAGTCCTGAACCTCGTCGCCTGGGGCCTGGCGCTGGCGCTGCCGGCCTGTGCCCAGGCGCCCTCGTCCGGGCCGCAACCGGCCTCGCTCACCGGCCAGACCGTGCACGCGGCCACGCCGCCGAACCGCTGCGAGGCGGGGCCGGCGGTCAAGGCCATCGTCGGCCAGCGCGCCACGCGCGAGCTGCTGGAGCAGGCCCGCGCCCGGGCCGGCGCGCGCATCCTGCGCGTGATCGGCCACGACCAGATGGTCACCCAGGAATTCAATGACTCGCGCCTGTCGGTGCTGCTCGATGCGCAGGGGCGCGTCGCCGAGGTGAGCTGCGGCTGAACGCCGCGGCGCCCGGCGTCCGGCGTTCAGAACTGCGAGCCGCGCGCGTCCAGCAGGTCCTGCCGGTGGCGGGTGGCGAAGGCGAACAGCTCGAGCCGGTTGCTCAGGCCCAGCTTGCCGTAGATGGAGCTGAGGTGGTTGCGCAGGGTGTGCTCGCTGATGCACAGGTGCTGCGCGATCACCTTGCCCGGGGCGCCGGTTTCCCGGGCGACGGCGCGGATCATCTCGCGCTCGCGCAGCGTGAGCGAGCGGATGCGGGCCAGCTCCGGGTCGCTCTTCTCGTGCGCCTTGCGGCGCATCAGGTCCATGAAGATGCGGCTGGTGGCGCCGCGATCGATCCACAGCTCGCCGCTGCACACGCGGTCGAGGGCCTTGAGCAGCACCTGCGGCGCGTCGTCGCGGCCGACGATGCCGTGCACGCCCGAGATCACCGCATGGTCCAGCGTGGCCTCGTCCTGGCAGCCGGTGACCAGCACCACGCGCGCCGGGGTCCAGCGGGCGATCCGGTCGATGAGGCCCTCGGGCGGCACGCCGTCGAGGTCCATCACCAGCGCATCGGCGTCGGGCAGGACCGCCAGGTCCTCCAGGTCGGCGGGCCGGGCCACCGAAGCCAGGTGCTCGAAGGCGGGCGCGCCCGATTCGATGAGCCGCTCCAGCCCCCAGCATGTGAGCTGGGGCGCAACGAGGATGACGCGAAACGGGTGTCCGGCTAGCTCTCTCATCGTCGTACCCACCTGGCAATAGCGATCGGGCTATTCATGCTATTCATATTGAAGAGCGAGTCAACAGCCTGTTGCAATTTTTCTGGCGCCTTGCATTCGCGGCGGAATGACCTATGACAACAAGCCTGCCCCGGCTGGGTGCGTCCTCCCTGTCGACGCGTGCCCGGCCCGACCAGACTTGCACGATGACCGAACGCCGCGTCGAACCCAGGACCTTCCTGCGCCTGCCGCTGGAGGTGGAGGGCGTGGGCACGGCGGTCACCCGGGACGTCAGCCCCGGCGGGCTGTACGTGTATGTGCCCAATGGCCTGCGCTTCGTGGGGCCTCTGGTGTTCGAGGTCGAATTCGGCGCGGCCGGCCTGGGCGCTCGGGCGTATGCCGAGGTGGTCCGCATCGAGCCGGGCCAGCTGCGCACCGGCATGGCGCTGCGGCTTCGCGACCTGGAGCTGACGCCGGTGGCCTCGCGCCGCCGCGCGCGTCGCCGCTGACCTCTAAGAAATTTCCGAAGTAGTGAATCGCGTCGCCCTCGCCGGGCGAGGCGCAGCGGCCTGCGCATGCCCTCCTGCGCATGTCCTTCCCTGCCTGGACGATCCGGGGCATGACATCCCATGACAAGCCACCCATCGCGATCGGGACGATCGACTGATGCCGCCGCCGCGGGCGCTTCCTAGAGTCAATGCCATCGCAACGACCCTTCACCGCGCACCGCCATGTCCCTCCTGCCCGACTTCGTATCCACCACGCTGTGGCCCCTGGCCAGCAGCCCGGGATGGGGCGGCCTGATCGCGCTGCTGGCCCTCGCCGCGGTGATCGACCTGCGCAGCGGGCGCATCCCCAACTGGCTCACCGTCACCGGCATGGGCTGGGGGCTGGCGTTCAGCGCCAGCCAGGGCCTGGGCACGGGCGCCGGCCTGGCTACCGGCCTGGCGGGACTGGCCACCGGCCTGGCGGTGATGCTGCCCCTGTACCTGCTGCGCGCCACAGGGGCCGGCGACGTGAAGCTGATGGCCATGACCGGCGCCTTCCTCGGCACGCAGCCGATGCTGGTCACGACGCTGTTCGTGTTCATCGCGGGCGGCGTGATGGCGTTGCTGCACCTGGCCCTGCGGGCCGCCGCACGCCAGGCGGCCGCCCGCCCGCAGGCCGGGCCCGCAACGCCGGCGCCCGCATCCCTCGGCCGCATCCGCTACGGCGCCAGCATCTTCGCCGGCACCCTGGCCTTCCTCGTGCTGCGCCAGCTGGCGCAGCGGTGAAACACGCTCCCAGGAGGCAACATGATCATCCGGAACATCAAGGCCCTCTCCCTGCTGGTGCTGGCGGTGCTCACCGCCCTGGCCGCGGCGGCCTACGCCTCGCGCTGGATCTCGCAGCGAGGCAGCACGCAGACCGTGCAGGTGGTGGTGGCCGCGGTCGACATCGAGCTGGGCAGCCGCATCAACCCGCAGATGCTCACCACGGTGGCCTGGCCCGCCAGCGCCGTGCCCACCGGCACATTCGCCGACCTGTCCAAGCTGCGCGAGCGCGTGGTCAAGGTGGCCATCCCCCGCGGCGACGCGATCCTCGAGCGCAAGCTCGCGCCCGCCGGGACGCAGGGCGGCCTGTCGGCGGTGATCGCCGAGGGCAAGCGTGCGATGACCGTGCGGGTCAACGACGTGGTCGGCGTGGCCGGCTTCGCCCTCCCCGGCAACTACGTGGACGTGATGGTCAACATGCCGCAGGACCGCCAGGGCGGCAAGGACAGCCAGATCAGCCTGACCGTTCTCGAGCAGGTGCTGGTGCTCGCCGTGGCCCAGGAGGCCAGCCGCGACGACCTCAAGCCCAAGGTCGTGAGTGCCGTGACCCTGGAGCTGTCGCCGCAGGACGCCGAGAAGCTGGACCTGGCGCGCAGCGTGGGCACGCTGTCCCTGGTCCTGCGCAACCAGCTGGACAAGGAGTCGGTCGCCACCCAGGGCATCACGCGGGACCAGCTGCTCTCGCTGAAGCAGGTCGTGCAGCGCCCGGTGGCTGCAGCCGCGGCGCCCGCCGCGCCGGCACGGCCCCGCCCCGCGGCGCCGGCCCGGGTCGCCGCCGCGCCGGTCCCCGCCCCCGCCGCCGAAGCCCGGGACTGCGTGGAGGTGATCTCGCACGGCACCCGCACCCAGTCGTGCTTCTGACCCCTGGCAACAACGACAAGGACAGGACGACCATGACACATCCCGCTGCGCGACGCCTGCAGACTCCCGCCCGCCGTGCGCTCGCCGCGCTCGGCGCCCTGCCCGCCCTGTGGTGCGTCCAGGCCCTGGCGCAGGCCCCCGCGCCTGCACCGGCTCCCGCGGCATCCCCCGCGCCGGCACGCGCCGCAGCAGCCGGGCCGCGCACCGCCCCCACCACCGCCACCGCATCCCCGGCGCCCTCGCGCACCGCCTGCACCAGCCTGGTCCAGGGCCCCGCCGCCCAGGTGCCCCTGGGCAAGTCGCAGGTGATCGCGCTGGGCGCGCCGGCGGCCCGCCTGATCGGCGCGGGCCGCCCGACCAGCTGGATCGGCCAGCCGGTGGAAGTGGAGGAGCAGGCGCCCGCCCGCGGCCGCGCCAATACCGAGCGCCCCCTGCCGGCCACCAGCGACGGCGTGGCCGACACCGAGATCACCCTGCTGTCCCCCACCGAGCTGCTGGTGGTGGGCCGCCGCCCCGGCACGGCCAACGTGATCGTGCAGGACCGCGAGGGCCGCTGCACGGTGCGCGACATCGTCGTCACCATCGACCCCGCCGCGCTGCAGGCCAAGCTGGGCGAGCTGATGCCCGCCGAGCGCGAGATCCGCGTCAGCGGCGCCGACAACGCCATCGTGCTGACCGGCACCGCCAGCGACGCGATGGCGATGGACCAGGCCGTCACCGTCGCCACCGCCTACGGCGACGGCAAGAAGGTGGTCAACCTGATGCGCGTGAGCAGCCCCAGCCAGGTGATGCTGGAGGTGAAGATCGCCGAGGTCAGCAAGAACATCATCGACCGCTTCGGCCTGGACTACAGCCGCGCCTTCAGCAGCGGCAATGCGACCAACGTCATCTCCGGCATCGTGGGCGCGACGCCCGGTGCCTTCGGCCGCTTCAGCCCGCTGACCGGCGGCGGCGCCATCAGCGGCTCGGCCGGCGCCTCGGTCACCGGCGGCATCGGCGGCGCCTCCGCGGGCGTGGCCACCACCTCGCGCGGCGCCACCCTGCTGGGGCTGGACCTGCAGAAGCAGGACGGCATCGTGCGCGTGCTGGCCGAGCCCAACATCCTCGCCGTCAGCGGCCAGACCGCCAGCTTCCTGTCCGGCGGCAAGATCTTCATCCCGGTGGCCCAGAACAACTCGCTGGGCCTGGCCACGATCACGCTGGCGGAGAAGGAATTCGGCGTGGGCCTGAAGTTCACGCCCACCGTCCTGGATGGCGGGCGCATCAACCTCAAGCTGGTATCCGAGGCCTCGGAGCTGTCGCAGACCGGCTCACCCTTCACCACCGTGGGCAACGCCACGGCGATCCTGCCCTCGATGACCACGCGCCGCGTCGACACCACGGTGCAACTGGGCGACGGCCAGAGCTTCGTGGTCGCCGGGCTGGTGAAGAACAACCTGAACGAGACCCTCAAGCGCGTCCCCGGCCTGGGCGAGGTGCCGGTGCTCGGTGCCCTGTTCCGCTCCAACGAATTCCAGACCGACCAGACCGAACTGATGTTCGTGGTGACCCCGCGCCTGGTACGCCCGCTGCCGGCGCCCACGGCCCTGCCCACCGACCGCCACCAGGCGCCGGACCGCCACCAGGCCATCTTCGGCAACGCCGGCGAGGCCCCCGCCGCGCCGGCCGCCCCCGCGCAGGACAGCCCCGCCAAGCCCTGAGCCTAGGAGAACCGCCATGAAGACCGCTTCGATCCTCCTGCTGGCCGCGGCCGCCGCCAGCGCCGGCTGCGCCACCTCGGTGACCCCGAACTACGACGCCCGCTTCGGCCTGTCGGTGCGCGAGGCGCGCGCCGCGCAGACCCTCAACCCCGCGCCGGCGGCAGCGCCCGCGCAGGGCCTGGACGGCCGCGCCGCGCGCGAGGCCATGGGTCGCTACCAGGAGTCCTTCAAGTCGCCGCCGCCGGTGGCCAACGTGATCCACATCGGCAACACGGAGGCAGGCGGCCGCTGAGGCCGCGCCCCCAGGAAGGAGAGCCGCCATGACCTAGCTGCGCCCGCCCCACCCCTCGCAACCATCGAGAAAGCCTTCACAGAACCCCTATCGAGGACCGAGACCATGAACCACATCATCACCTTCCTGCGCAACCTGGCCGTCGAGGACGACGGCGCGCAGGTCATCGAGTACGCGTTGATCATCGCCGTCGTCTCCATCGGACTGGTCGTCGCGCTCGACGGCGTCGGCGGCAATTTCGCCACCTTCGTCGCCAACGTCGGCACCTGCCTGACCACCGGGACCTGCCCCTGAGCCCCGCGCCGCAGCCTGATCGAACGCTGCCCTTTCCAACCCGGGCCGGGCCCGCCCCGGCCTCCACCTTCCCATACCATGAAGCCTCCTGCCTGCCGGACCGGTCGCCAGCGCGGCGCCGTGATCATCACCGTCTGCCTGACGCTGGTGTTCCTCCTCGGCTTCATGGGTTTCGCGCTGGACCTGGGCCGGCTGTTCATCGTCAAGCACGAGTTGCAGACCGCCCTGGACAGCTGCGCCCTCGCCGCGGCCCAGGAGCTGGACGGCCAGCCCACCGCCATCGCGCGCGCGGTGTCGGCCGGCCAGTCCGCCGGCAACGCCAACCGGGTGAACCTGCAGTCCGCCAACTGGGACGGCAAGGGGCAGCTGACCGCCGCCTCGTTCCAGTTCTTCGACGCCAGCCTGACCCCCACTACCACGCCGGACCTGGCGCGCTACGTCGAGTGCAGCCACACCCAGCCCGCGGTGCGCCTGTGGCTGCTGCAGGCGATGAACGCCTTCCTGGGCGAGGCGCAGGCCGGCCCGGCGACGCAGAACGTCGGCGCCCGCGCGGTGGCCACGCGCACCAGCGCGCAGACCACCTGCCCGGTGCCGCTGATGCTGCGGCCCAAGGTCACGGGCGCCGGCGCGCCGGACTACGGCTACACCCGCGGTGACTGGGTCAAGCTGCTGGCCGACCCCGCGGGCGCGACCAGCAACTTCGTGGGCTGGGCCAACCTCGACGGCACCAGCAGCGCCAGTTCGACCGAGAGCGAGCTGCTGCGCGGCTACTGCGACGTCCGCCTGGACGTTCCCCTGGGCACCCCCGGCGTGCAGAACGCCATCGCCGACGCCTGGAACGCCCGCTTCGGCATCTACCGCAACCAGGGCTCGCCCTCGCAGCCCTTCATGCAGCCGGACATGACCGGCTATGCCTACAGCACCGCGAACTGGCCCAGCGGGCGCGCCGCCTACGACGGCCCGGTACCGCCCGGCGCGCACCCGACGGCGGCGAACTTCGAGACCAAGCGCGCCAGCTTCGCGTCCTGCGCCGACACCGGCACCCAGGTGACCGGCGCCAACAGCTGCAGCACCATCTCGCAGCGCCCCATCGGCGGCGGCTTCAACAAGTTGGCCGAGCCCGGCGCCGGCGCCGACGGGCACTGGAAGTACGGCGTGAACAAGCGCCTGGTGATCGTTCCCGTGAGCACCACCTACCCCGGCAAGGTGGAGGACTACGCCTGCATGCTGATGCTGCAGCCCATGACCATTCCGATGACGGACGTGGCACTGGAGTTCATCGGCAACGCCGGCGCGATCGACAGCCCCTGCACCACCAACGGCATCCCCGGCGGCACCGCCGGGCCGCAGGTGCCGGTGCTGGTGCGTTAGGAGACCGCCATGGCCACTACGCCCCGCCCTGCGCACCGCCGCCTCCCGCAGCGCGGCGTGGCGCTGATCGAGTTCGCGCTGATCCTGCCGATGCTGCTGGTGCTGACGTTCATCACCACCGAATTCGGCCGCGCCGTCTACGAGTACAGCGTGGTCACGCAATCGGTGCGCGACGCGGCGCGCTACCTGTCCATGGTCACGCCGAACAGCCACCAGGCCCAGGCCGCCAACATCGCCGTCTATGGCAACGCCGCCGGGACCGGCCGGCCGCTGGCGCGCGGCCTGTCCACCGGCCTGGTGCAAAGCGAGTGGCTGCCCCCCACGGGCAGCAGCCCGGCGATCCGCATCGTCCGGGTCCGCGTGGCCGGCTACCAGTTCCAGTCCCTGTTCACCACGGCCTTCGGTCAGGACTTCGGCGTGCTCGAGTTCCCCGCGATCAGCGCGTCGATGAGGAGCTACCTGTGAAGCGGCGGCAGCTCGGCGCCACCGCCATCGAGTTCGCCCTGGTGCTGCTCGTGTTCCTGATGTTCCTGCTCGGCGTGCTGGACTTCGCCCGGATGCTGTTCACCTGGAGCGGCGCCGCGCAGGCCGCGCGCGCGGGCGCCCGCTACGCGGCAGCGTGCATGGACACCTCCGGCGACACCGCGCCGGTGCTGGCGCGCATGCAGGGACTGCTGCCGCAGGTGCAGTCGGTGGACGTGAGCTGGGAGCCCGCCGGCTGCTCGCCCGCCACCTGCGAGCGGGTGCGGGTCGGCATCACCGACCTGCAATACCGCTGGATGGCCCCGGTCCCCGGCCTGGCCTCGGTCGCGGCCCTGGCCATGCCCCGCTTCGACACGACCCTGCCGCGCGAGTCCATGCGGCAGGACACCCACAGCAGCACCCTGTGCAACCCCTGAAGGCCGCGCCATGAAGATCGCCCTCATCTCGCCCAACCCCCAGCACCTGGCCCAGATGGCGCAGGCGCTGCAGGACGCCTCCCACGAGGTCAGCACCTTCGAGGGCGGCAAGAGCCGCCTGCCGGAAATCGTCGAACGCTTCCAGCCCGAGCTGGCGCTGGTGGACGGCCTGTGCCTCGACGTCTGCGAGCTGGCCGCGGTGGAACAGGCCACCGCGAGCGACCCGCAGCTGACGGTGGTCCTGACCTGCCCCACCCACTCGCAGGACTTCCTGCTGCAGGCGATGCGCGCCGGCGTGCGCGAGATCCTGCCCTCGCCCCCGACGTCCCAGGCGCTGCTGGCGACGGTGGAGCGCCTCGAGGCCAAGCGCCGCCCCGGCAAGGCGCGCCAGGGCGGGCGCGTGCTGGCCTTCATGGCCTGCAAGGGCGGCAGCGGCGCGACCTTCCTGGCGACCAACCTGGGCAGCGAGCTGGCCGAGACCCACCAGGTGCTGCTGCTGGACCTGAACCTGCAGTTCGGCGACGCGCTGTCCTTCGTGCATGACGGGCCGGCCCGCACCTCCATCGCCGACGTGGCCCGCGAGATCCGCCGGCTCGACACCGCGCTGCTCGCCAGCAGCACGGTCAAGGTCAGCCCCGGCTACCACGTGCTGCCCGCGCCGGACGACCTGCGCGACGCCGCCGAGGTCCGGCCCGAGGTGGTCTCGGCCCTGCTGGCGGTGGCCGTCACCCACTACGACTACGTGGTGGTGGACCTGCCGCGCGACCTCGACGGCATCGGCATCGCGGTGCTCGACCGGGCCTGGCGCATCTACCCCGTGCTGCAGGCCGGCATCCCCGAGCTGCGCCACGCCACGCGCCTGGCGGCGACCTTCCGTTCGCTGGGCTACCCGGACGACCGAATCGAGTTCATCCTCAATCGCTGCCACCGCGGGCAGGACATCGGCGTGTCCGAGCTCAGACGCGCGCTCGGCCCGGTCAAGGTGCACCAGGTGGCCAACGACTGGCGCGACGTGCATGCCGCCATCACCACGGGCGCGCCGCTGGCGCGCAACGCCCGGGGCAGCGGCGTGGCGCGCCAGCTGCACGACTTCGCGCACTCGATCGACCCCCGGCACGAAGCGCCCCGCAGCCTGATCGACAAGTTCTTCCGCAAGGCCTGACCATGTACCACCCCACACCGTCCCCTGCGGGCACAGACCCGGGCGCCCCCTCGCTGCGCCTGAGCCTGGGCGCGCTGGCCGGCTCCATGCCCGGCCCGTTCCCCACCCTCGACCCGGAGGCCGGGCGGGACGACGCCGGCCCCGGTGGCGGCGCCCCGCCCGCGGCGAACCCGGCGTCGCTGGGCGCGCGCGCCGCGGCCGCCGACCCCTACCTCCAGGTCAAGGGCCGCATCCACCTGAAGCTGCTCGATCGGCTCGACCTGCCCGCCCTGGAGGCGATGACGCCGGAGGCCCTGCGCCAGGAACTGGCGACGGCGGTGGAGCAGCTGCTGGCGGAGGAGGCGGTCGCCCTCAACGTGGCCGAGCGCGCCACCCTGATCCGCGACATCCAGCACGAGATGCTGGGGTTCGGCCCGCTGGAGCTGCTGATGGCGGACCCGGCGGTCTCCGACATCCTGGTCAACTCCTGGCACCAGGTCTACGTGGAGCGGCGCGGCAGGCTGGAGCCGACCGACGTGACCTTCACCGACGAGATGCACCTGCGACGCATCATCGACAAGATCGTCTCGCGCGTCGGCCGGCGCATCGACGAGTCCAGCCCCATGGTGGACGCGCGCCTGCCCGATGGCTCGCGGGTGAACGCGGTGATCCCGCCGGTGGCCCTGGACGGGCCGATGGTCTCGATCCGCCGCTTCTCGCGCGTGCCCCTGCGCATGGACAACCTCACCGGCGAGGGGCTCAAGACGCTCACCCCCGAGATGGCGCGCCTGCTCGAGGGCCTGGTCAAGGCCAAGGTGAACATGCTGATCTCCGGCGGCACCGGCGCCGGCAAGACCACGCTGCTGAACATCCTCTCCGGGTTCATCCCGGAGAACGAGCGGGTGGTGACCATCGAGGACGCGGCCGAACTGCAGATGCAGCAGCCCCACGTGGTGCGCCTGGAGACGCGGCCCGCCAACCTCGAGGGCCTGGGCGAGATCAGCCAGCGCGCGCTGGTGCGCAACGCGCTGCGGATGCGGCCGGACCGCATCGTCATCGGCGAGGTGCGCGGCGCCGAGGCCTTCGACATGCTGCAGGCGATGAACACCGGCCACGAGGGCTCGCTGACCACCATCCACGCCAATACGCCGCGCGACGCGCTGGCGCGGCTGGAGAACATGATCGGCATGGCCAACCTGAACCTGCCGCACCGCGCCGCGCGCCAGCAGATCGCCTCGGCGATCACGGTGGTGGTGCAGGTGCTGCGCCTGATCGACGGGCGCCGGCGCGTGACCAGCATCCAGGAGGTCACCGGCATGGAGGGCGAGGTCGTCACCATGCAGGAGCTGTTCGCCTTCCGCCAGACCGGCGTGGAGGCCGGCGGCCAGGTGGTGGGTCACTTCCAGGCCAGCGGCGTGCGGCCGCGGTTCTCCGAGCGCCTGCAGGCCTTTGGCGTGCAGCTGCCGGAGGACATGTTCGACCCGCAGCGGCGCATCCACTAGGACCGGCCGGTCCCGAGGAGCCCTCACCATGGACGCAACGAACCTGAGCCAGTCCCAGTGGCTGCTGGGACTCATGGTCTTCATCGCCCTGATGCTGGGCGTGGAGGGCCTGTACCTGCTGTGGCGCAACCACCATGGGCCCGAGGCCCGCCGCCTGCGCAGGCGGCTGGAGGCGATCGCCTCGCCCGGCGAGGAATCCGGCGGCGGCGCGATCAAGCCGCGCCTGGCCCGCGAGCTGCCCTGGATGCGCGCCTGGCTGGAACGCATGCCGCGCCTGCGCGCCCTCGACCGGTTACTGGTGCAATCCGGCCTGCCCTGGTCGCTCGGGCGGGTGGCGCTGGCGATGACGGGCCTGGCGCTGGCGGGCGCGGTCCTCGGACAGCTCGCCGCGGGGCTGCACGCCCTGGCGCCGGTGGCGGCCGTGGCCGCCGCGCCGGCGGCGCTGGCGGGCTACATCGCCGTGGTGCGCGCGCGCCGCCTGCAGCGGCTGGAGCGGCAGCTGCCCGACGCGCTGGACCTGCTCACGCGCGCGCTGCGCGCCGGCCATGCCTTCGGCTCGGCGCTGAAGATCACCGCCGACGAGGCGGTCGAGCCTATGGGCGCGGAGCTGGCCCAGGTGCACGAGGAGACCAACTACGGCGTGCCGCTGGAGCAGGCCCTGGAGCACCTGTGCGAGCGGGTGCCGCTGACATCGGTGCGCTACTTCACCGTGGCGGTCCTGATCCAGCGCACCGCCGGCGGCAACCTCACCGAGATCCTCGGCGGCCTCAGCCGCCTGCTGCGCCAGCGGGTGAAGCTCCTGGACCGGATCCATGTGCTGTCCGCGGAAGGTCGCCTGTCAGCGTGGATCCTGGTGGTCCTGCCGTTCGCGCTGGCGGGCCTGCTGTACCTGATCAACCCGCAGTTCATGAGCCCGCTGTGGCAGGACCCGATCGGCCGCTCCATGATCCAGGTGCTGCTCCTGATGATGGCCGTCGGCGGCGTGGTCATGCGCCGAATCATCAAGATCCGCGTGTAGGAGGCAAGCCATGCTGGTTCTTTCCATCCTCGTGTTCGTGGCCGTCACGCTGGCGGCGGCCAGCCTGTACCTGTTCCTCGCCCCCAGCCGCGCGCAGGAGCGGATCCGCCAGCTGGCGCCGGAGGCGGCGCCACCCGCGACCTCCTGGCACGAGACCGCGCAACGCCTGGCGGGCCCGCTGGCGCGGCTGTCCCTGCCCTCGGGCGACTGGGACCAGTCGCACCTGCGGCTGCAGCTGCTGCAGGCCGGCCTGCGCAGCGACAGCGCGCGCCTGTGGTACCTGGCGGCCAAGACCGCGCTGCCGGTGCTCCTGGGGGCGGCGGCGCTGGGGCTGGTGCAGGCGCACGGCGACCTGAATGCGACGAAGCAGCTGTTCGCCGTGGCCTGCGCGGCGCTCGCCGGCGTCTACCTGCCCAACGCGGTGGTGCGCGCGCTGCGCCGCTCGCGACAGCGGGAGATCTTCGAGAGCTTCCCGGACGCGGCCGACCTGCTGCTGGTGTGCGTCGAGGCGGGCCTGGGCCTGGACGCGGCGCTGGTCCGGGTGACCGACGAGATGGCCACGCGCAGCCCGGTGCTTGCCGGCGAACTGCACCTGGCCAACCTGGAGCTGCGCGCCGGCGCCACCCGCGCGATGACGCTGAAGAACCTGGCGCTGCGCACCGGCGTCGACGAGGTGGCCACCTTCGCCGCCATGCTCACGCAGGCCGACCGCTTCGGCACCAGCCTGGGCGACTCGCTGCGCGTGTTCTCGGACGACCTGCGCCACAAGCGCGAGGCGCGCGCCGAGGAGGCGGCCGCCAAGATCCCCACCAAGCTGCTGTTCCCGCTGGTGGTGTTCATCTTTCCCTCGGTGATCATGGTGATCCTGGGGCCGGCCATCATCCAGATCATCCGGACGGTGCTGCCGAAGATCACGGGGACGGGTTGAGCCGCGGCGTCGGTAGGCCGGAGGTCAGTGGGCCTGGTCCCAGTTCGGGCCCACGCCCACCTCCGCCAGCAGCGGCACCCGCAGCTGCGCCACCTGGGCCATCAGGCGCGGGATCTCCACGCGCAGCCAGTCGACCTCGCCCTCGGGCACCTCGAACACCAACTCGTCATGCACCTGCATGATGACCCTGGTCTTCTTGCCCAGCGTGTCCAGCGCCTCCTGCACCTTCACCATGGAAAGCTTGATCAGGTCGGCCGCCGTGCCCTGCATCGGCGCGTTGATCGCGGCGCGCTCGGCGCCGGCGCGGCGCGGGCCGTTGGGCGAGTTGATCTCGGGCAGGTACAGGCGCCGGCCGAACACGGTCTCCACGTAGCCCTGGCTCTTCGCCATCAGGCGGGTCTCGTCCATGTAGCGCTTCACGCCGGGGTAGCGCTGGAAGTAGCGGTCGATGTAGTTCTTGGCCGCGGTGTTGTCGATGCCCAGGTTCTTGGCCAGGCCGTAGCTGCTCATGCCGTAGATCAGTCCGAAGTTGATCACCTTGGCATAGCGGCGCTGCTCGGTGGAGACCTGCTGCGGCGTCACGCCGAAGACCTCGGCGGCGGTGGCGCGGTGCACGTCCTGGCCCTCGTTGAAGGCGCGCAGCAGGGCCTCGTCCTCGCTGAGGTGGGCCATGATGCGCAGCTCGATCTGGCTGTAGTCCGCGCTGGCGATCACATGGCCCGGCGGGGCCACGAAGGCCTCGCGCACGCGCCGGCCCTCGGGCGTGCGGATCGGGATGTTCTGCAGGTTCGGGTCGTTGCTGGAGAGGCGCCCGGTGACCGCCACCGCCTGCGCGTAATGCGTGTGGACCCGGCCGGTGCGCGGGTGGGCCAGCTGCGCCAGCTTGTCGGTGTAGGTGCCCTTGAGCTTGGACAGGCCGCGCCATTCGAGCAGCTTGGCCGGCAGGGGGTAGTCCTCGGCCAGCTTCTCCAGCACCTCCTCGTCGGTGGAGGGCGCGCCGGTGGCGGTCTTCTTGACCACCGGCAGGCCCAGCTTGCCGAAGAAGATCTCGCCGATCTGCTTGGGGCTGCCCAGGTTGAAGGGCTGGCCGGCGAGTTCATGCGCCTCCTGCTCCAGCTGCACGATGCGCGCGCCCAGCTCGGCGCTCTGGCGGGCCAGCGTGGGGCCGTCGATCAGCACGCCATTGCGCTCGATGCGGTACAGCGCCTCGCTGGTGGCGATTTCCAGCTCGTAGATGAAGCGCAGCTTGGCGTCGGCCTCCAGCTTGGGCCACAGCACGCGGTGCACGTCCAGGGTCTGGTCGGAGTCCTCGCTGGAGTACTCGGCGGCCTTGTCGACGGCCACCTGGGAGAACGGGATCTGGTGCGCGCCCTTGCCCGCCACGTCCTCGTAGGAGATGCCGGTGCGTCCCAGGTGGCGCTCGGCCAGGCTGGCCAGGCTGTGGGGCTTGTGGACCTCGAGCACGTAGCTTTCGAGCATCGTGTCGTGGCGGTAGCCGCGCACCTCGATGCCGTGGTTGGCGAAGACATGGCGGTCGTACTTCACGTGCTGGCCCAGCTTGGCGCGCGAGGCGTCCTCCAGCCAGGGCTTGAGGCGCGCCAGCACCTCGTCGAGCGGCAGCTGCGCGGGGGCATCGGGATAGGCATGGCCCAGGGGGATGTAGCAGGCCTCGCCCGGCACCACGCTGAAGGACAGGCCGACGATCTGCGCCACCATCTCGTCCAGCGAGGTGGTCTCGGTGTCCAGGGCCACCAGGTCGGCGGCCTGGATCTTCGCCAGCCAGTGGTCGAACTGCGCCCAGGTGAAGACGGTGTCGTACCGCACCTGGCTAGCGGCCGCCGGCGTATCGCCGGCCGGCTCGTCGAACAGGCCGCCCTGGCCGGGGGATGGCGCGGCGGCGCGGCCGCGGCCCCGCGCCTCGGCAGCCGCCTCGGGCGCGCCCACCTGCCTGGCCAGGCTCTTGAAGCCGTAGCGCTCGTAGAACTCGCGCAGCCTGTCGGTGTCCTGCTCGCCCAGGGCGATGTCGTCGAAGGCGGGCAGGCCGGGGATGTACTCGCGCAGGTCGCAGTCGGTGCGCATGGTGACCAGCGCGCGGCCGGTGGGCAGCCAGTCCAGCGCGGCGCGCAGGTGCTCGCCCACCGCGCCCTTGACCTCGGCGGCGCGGGCGATCAGCGCGTCCAGCGAGCCGTACTCGGTGAGCAGCTTCACCGCGGTCTTGGGGCCGACCTTGTTCACGCCGGGCACGTTGTCCACGGTGTCGCCGACCAGGGCCTGGTAGTCCACCATGCGCTCGGGCGGCACGCCGAATTCGGCCAGCACGCCGGCGACGTCGCGCTTGCGGTCGTTCATGGTGTCGATGACCATGACCTGCGCGTTGACCAGCTGGCTCAGGTCCTTGTCGCCCGAGGAGATCACGGTGTTCACGCCCTGCGCGGTGGCCAGGCAGGACAGGGTGGCGATGACGTCGTCGGCCTCCACGCCGGGCACGTCCAGCACCTTCCAGCCCAGGAGCCGCACCACCTCGTGGATCGGCGGGATCTGCGCGCGCAGGTCGTCGGGCATGGGCGAGCGGTTGGCCTTGTACTGCGGGTACAGGTCGTCGCGGAAGGTCTTGCCCGGCGCGTCGAACACGCAGACGGCGTAGTCGGCCCGCACGTCCTTGCGCAGCTTCTGCATCATGTTGATCATCCCGCGGATCGCGCCGGTGGCCGGGCTGGTGGGATCGCCCGGGTCGGCCCGCAGGTCGGGCATGGCGTGGAAGGCGCGGTACAGGTAGCTGGAGCCGTCGACCAGCAACAGGGTGCGGGGTTCGGTGCGCGGCTCGGTGGGGGCGCTGTCGTTCGGGGCGCTGTCGTTCATGGGGCCCGATTGTGCCCGCCGGGGGCCTCCTACAATCCGGTGGATGCGCCTTCCCTTCCTCCTTGGCGGCCTGATGCTGGCCGCCGTCCAAGCCCAGGCCCAACCCGGCCAGGCGCTCGCGCGCGAGCCGCTGGACCCGCGCCAGAACCAGAAGGTCGAGCGCATCGTCCACGAGGACGCCGGCAGCCGCATCGAGGAGCGCCGCTACGGCGGCCAGACCGAGCGGATCACGGTGCAGCCCAAGGGCGGGATGCCGGCCTACGAGGTCGCCCCCGATGCCACCGGCCGCAGCCGCCCCGCCGACACCCGGGACACGCCCGCCCCCGGCGGCCAGCGCCGATGGAACGTGCTGAATTTCTGAGAAGCTGATCCCCCCACCATGGCCGTCTTTACCGAAGTCTCCGCCGACGCGGCGAGCGCCCTGCTGCGCGATCTGGACCTGGGCGAGCTGCGCGAGCTGCGCGGCATCCAGGGCGGCATCGAGAACACCAACTACTTCGTCACCAGCGAGAAGGACGGCCAGGCCCGCGAATGGGTGCTGACCCTGTTCGAGCGCCTGACCCGCGAGCAGCTGCCGTTCTATCTGTACCTGATGAAGCACCTGGCCCAGCGCGGCATCCCGGTTCCCGACCCGCAGGGCAATGCCGACGGCGACATCCTTCACAGCGTCTGCGGCAAGCCCGCCGCCCTGGTGGACCGCCTGCGTGGCCGCAGCGAGCTGGCCCCCGCGCCGGTGCACTGCGCCCAGGTGGGCGCGATGCTGGCGCGCATGCACCTGGCCGGCCGCGACTACCCGCGCAGCCAGCCGAACCTGCGCGGCCTGGCCTGGTGGAACGAGACCGTGCCGGTGGTGCTGCCCTACATCGACGCCGCCCAGGCCGACCTGCTTCGCAGCGAGCTGGCCTACCAGAACCACGTGGCCGAGAGCCCGGCCTACACCGCCCTGCCGCGCGGCCCGGTGCATGCCGACCTGTTCCGCGACAACGTGATGTTCGACCAGGGTCCCGACGGGCCGGCGCTGTCCGGCTTCTTCGACTTCTACTTCGCCGGTGTCGACACCTGGCTGTTCGACGTGGCGGTGTGCCTGAACGACTGGTGCATCGACCTGGCCACCGGCGCGCACGACGAGGCCCGCGCCAGCGCCTTCCTCTCGGCCTACCAGGCCGAGCGCGCCTTCCTGCCAGTGGAGCACCGCCTGCTGCCGGCGATGCTGCGCGCCGGCGCCCTGCGCTTCTGGCTCTCGCGCCTGTGGGACTTCCACCTGCCGCGCGAGGCCAGCATGCTCAAGCCGCACGACCCGGCGCACTTCGAGCGCGTGTTGCGCCAGCGCCTGGACAACCCGGTCCACCCCTGAGAAGCTCGCGCGCTGGAACCGAACGATGAAACTGAACGTCGTCCCGCCCCGCAACGGCCTGGCCTGGGTCCGCGCCGGCATGCGCACCTTCATGCGCCAGCCGCTGGCCATGTCGGGCCTGTTCTTCATGTACATGGCCGCGGTGATGCTGCTGTCGGTCCTGCCCGTGATCGGGCCGGTGGTGGGCGGCATGCTGGTGCCCGCCGCGACCCTGGGCCTGATGGCCGCGAGCGCCGAGGCCAACAAGGGCCGTTTTCCCATGCCCTCGGTGCTCCTGAGCGCGTTCCGCGCCGGCCGCCAGGAACTGCGCGCGATGCTCGTGCTCGGCGCGATCTACGCTGCCGGCTCGGTGCTGGCCTCGGGCCTGGCCGGCCTGCTGGCCGGCCCCCCGGCCGAGCCCCGCCCCGGCGAGCTCGACGCCTCGCTGATGCTGGCGCTGGCCCTGCACCTGCCGCTGTTCCTGGCCTTCTGGCATGCGCCGGCGCTGGTGCACTGGCACGGCGTGAGCCCGGTCAAGAGCCTGTTCTTCAGCGTGGTCGCCGTGCTGCGCAACTTCGGCGCGCACATGGTCTACGGCCTGGGCTGGCTCGCCGTGTTCCTGGGCACCGGCACCGTCTTCGGCGTGCTGGGCGGCCTGGTCGGCGGCCCCTCGCTGGCCCGCGCGGTGATGATGCCGGTGGCGCTGCTGCTGGCCGCGATGTTCTCCACCTCGATCTGGTTCAGCTTCCGCGACTGCTTCGAGGCGCCGGACCTGCCGCCCGGTACGCCGCCCGAAACCTCGACCGGCGGCGCCTGACCGTCGGCCCCGGCGGGGCCGGCGCGCATTCCTTCACGGACAGGCCGGCGCGGCCGGCCGCATGCTCGGGCACCGTCCACTCGCCCGCCCACGCCATGTCCAGCCGCCTTCCGCGCCACCGGGCCCAGCCTGCCCACGCCATCTCCCCCCTGCACGACGAGCGCCTGCCGGTGCCGGACGTCACCGAGACCGACTGCGAGCAGGTGTGGGCCGAGTTCCAGCGCCTGCACGGCGCCGGCGAGCCGGACTTCCCGCCGACACAGCCGCTGCCGCGCGACGTGGTGCCGCGGCGGCAGCGGCGGTGAGGCGCCGCCCCGGAGGGTTCGCGGCGCCGCGGAAGCTCAGGTCACCGGCGTGAGCTTGGCCACGCTCAGGGCCAGCCACTTCACGCCATGGCGGTTGAACTTCACCTGGGCGCGGGCGTCGTCGCCGGTGCCCTCCAGCGTGAGCACCACGCCCTCGCCGAACTTGGTGTGGAAGACCTTCATGTTCGCCTTCAGGCCGTGCGCGGGCGCGGCCTTCTGCGGCGGCACCGGCGGGCTGGCGAACTGGGTGGAGGCCGGCTCGCGCGAGGAGCCGCCGCCCCAGCCGCCGCGGCCGCCGCTGCTGCCGCCGCCACTGCTGCCCCAGCGGTTGCCGCCGCTGAAGCCGCCGCCGAAGCCGGGTGAGGCGAAGCCCTGGTTCTTCGGCGTGAGCCACTTCAGGCAGTGCTCGGGCAGCTCGTCGAAGAAGCGGCTGCGGATGTTGTAGCGGGTCTGGCCATGCAGCAGGCGGGTCTGCGAGTGGCTCAGGTACAGGCGCTTGCGCGCGCGGGTGATGGCCACGTACATCAGCCGGCGCTCCTCCTCCAGGCCGTCGTGGTCGGCCATCGAGCGCTCGCTGGGGAACAGGCCCTCCTCCAGGCCGGTGACGAAGACGCCGTCGAACTCCAGGCCCTTGGCGGCATGCACCGTCATCAGCTGCACCGCGTCCTGGCCCGCCTGGGCCTGGTTGTCGCCGGACTCCAGCGCCGCGTGGGTGAGGAAGGCGGCCAGGGGCGAGAGCGTCTCGCCGGTCTCGAGGTCGGGGGCGGGCAGGCCCTGCGGGTCCTGCACCGGCAGGTCCGGGTCCAGCCCCTGGCTCACGGGGGACTGCGAGAGCTCGTCGACCGGCAGGGCCACCGCGTCGCGGCCGAAGCCTTCCTGGGTGACGAAGCTCTCTGCGGCGGAGGCCAGTTCCTCCAGGTTCTCGATGCGGTCGGCGCCCTCGCGGTCGGCGCGGTAATGCTCGACGAGGCCCGAGTGCTCCAGCACCAGCTCGATGATCTCGCGCAGGGTGCGGCCCTGGGTCTGCTCGCGCAGGACATCGAGCCTGGCCACGAAGCCGCCCAGGCTGGCGCCGGCCCGCCCGGTGGTGGCGCTCACCGCGTCGTGCAGCGAGCAGCCGGCGGCGCGCGCCGCGTCCTGCAGTTGCTCCACGCTGCGCGCGCCGATGCCGCGCGGCGGGAAGTTGACCACGCGCAGGAAGGAGGTGTCGTCGTTCGGGTTCTCCAGCAGGCGCAGGTAGGCCAGCGCGTGCTTGATCTCGGCGCGCTCGAAGAAGCGCAGGCCGCCGTACACGCGGTACGGCACGCCGGCGTTGAACAGCGCGGTCTCGATCACCCGGCTCTGCGCGTTGCTGCGATAGAGGATGGCGATCTCCTTGCGCTCGAAGCCCTCGCCGCGTTCGAGCTGGCGCGCCTCCTCCACGATCCACTGCGCCTCGGCCAGGTCCGTGGGCGCCTCGTAGACGCGCACCGGCTCGCCCGGGCCCTGGTCGGTGCGCAGGTTCTTGCCGAGGCGGCCGCGGTTGTGGGAGATCAGCTCGTTGGCCGAATCCAGGATGTTGCTGTAGCTGCGGTAGTTCTGCTCCAGCTTGATCTGGTGCTTCACCGAGAACTCGCGCACGAAGTCGGCCATGTTACCCACGCGCGCGCCGCGGAAGGCGTAGATGCTCTGGTCGTCGTCGCCCACCGCGAACACGGCGTTGCCGCCGCCGCTGAACACCTTGAGCCAGGCGTACTGCAGGCGGTTGGTGTCCTGGAATTCGTCCACCAGGATGTGGCGGAAGCGGCGCTGGTAGTGCTCGCGCACCGCGGGCTGGTCCCGCATCAGCTCGTAGCTGCGAAGCATCAGCTCGCCGAAGTCGACCACGCCCTCGCGCTGGCACTGCTCCTCGTACAGCTGGTAGAACTCCACGCGGTGGCGGTCCTCGGCGGTGCGCACGGTCACGTCGCCGGGGCGCTGGCCGTCCTCCTTGCAGCCGCTGATGAACCACTGCAGCTCCTTGGCGGGGAAGCGCTCGTCGTCCACCCCGTGCTGCTTCATCAGGCGCTTGATCGCGGAGAGCTGGTCCTGCGTGTCCAGGATCTGGAAGGTGGCCGGCAGGCGGGCCAGCTTGTGGTGGGCGCGCAGGAAGCGGTTGCACAGGCCGTGGAAGGTGCCGATCCACATGCCGCGCACGTTCACCGGCAGCATGGCGCCCAGGCGGGTCATCATCTCCTTGGCGGCCTTGTTGGTGAAGGTCACCGCCATCACGCCGCCGGGCGAGACCTGGCCGGTGGACAGCAGCCAGGCGATGCGGGTGGTCAGCACCCGCGTCTTGCCCGAGCCGGCGCCGGCCAGGATCAGGGCGTGCTCGGCGGGCAGGCTGACGGCGGCGCGCTGTTCCTCGTTCAGGCCTCGCAGCAGGGGGGAGTCGAGGGAAGCGGGCGAGGAGAACGGGTCGTCATCTGGAAACATGCGGCATTGTAGGAATGCCCGCGGCCGTATGAGGCCCATAACGTCCGGCGGATGCCGCCGCCCCGGGGGCTGGCCGTAGAATCAATCACCGGGCCCAAGCATCTTGGCCCGGTTTTCTTTTGGCGCGCCGGCTTGCCCGCGCCGCGCCGGCCGGGTCGACATCCAAGCGCTCTCCCTGTTCTTCAACAGCTTCCTGGAGCCCTGGTCATGGAAATCTTCGACTACGACAACATCCTGCTGCTGCCGCGCAAGTGCCGCGTGGAAAGCCGCTCCGAGTGCGACGCCAGCGTCACCCTCGGCGGGCGCAGCTTCCGCATCCCCGTCGTCCCCGCCAACATGAAGACGGTGGTGGACGAGAAGATCTGCCTGTGGATGGCGCAGAACGGCTACTTCTACGTGATGCACCGCTTCGACCTGGACAACGTGGCCTTCGTGCGCGCCATGCATGCCCAGGGCGCCTTCGCCTCGATCTCGCTGGGCGTGAAGGCCGCCGACTACGAGACCGTGGACAAGCTGGTGGCCGAGGGCCTGGTGCCCGAGTACATCACCATCGACATCGCCCACGGCCATGCCGACACGGTGCAGCGCATGATCGGCTACCTGAAGCAGAAGCTGCCGGCCAGCTTCGTCATCGCCGGCAACGTGGGCACGCCCGAGGCCATCATCGACCTGGAGAACTGGGGCGCCGACGCCACCAAGGTCGGCATCGGCCCGGGCAAGGTCTGCATCACCCGCCTGAAGACCGGCTTCGGCACCGGCGGCTGGCAGCTCTCGGCGCTGAAGTGGTGCGCCCGCGTGGCGACCAAGCCCATCATCGCCGACGGCGGCATCCGCGAGCACGGCGACATCGCCAAGAGCATCCGCTTCGGCGCCACCATGGTCATGATCGGCTCCATGCTGGCCGGCCACGAGGAGTCCCCGGGGCAGACGGTGGAAGTCGACGGCCGCCTGTACAAGGAGTACTACGGCAGCGCCTCGGACTTCAACAAGGGCGAGTACAAGCACGTCGAGGGCAAGCGCATCCTCGAGCCGGTCAAGGGCAAGCTGGCCGACACCCTGCGCGAGATGCGCGAGGACGTGCAAAGCTCGATCAGCTACGCCGGCGGCACGAAGCTGATGGACATCCGCAAGGTGAACTACGTGATCCTCGGCGGCGACAACGCGGGCGAGCACCTGCTGATGTGACGTGCTGATGTAGCGCAACGCGCCGGCGCGGCGCTGGAGGCCATACTTCGTCCATGAGCCTCACGCCGAGCCCCGCACCGGCCGCCGACGCGGCGCCCGGCCCCGCCACCGCCACCCCGGCGGCTCCCAGGCCTCCCGGCCGCCACGGCGCCCGGCTCGGCTGGAGCGGGCGTCTCCTGCTGGCGCTGGGCCTGCTGCTGGCCCTGCATGCCGGCTTCGCCTACCTGGCCTTCGAGCCGCTGGTGCGCGCCTCCCTGCCCCGCCTCGCCCAGGAGAAGCTCGCGAGCCGCGCCGAGGTCGGCCGGGTGGCGCTGGACCCGTGGCGGCTGCGCCTCACCGTCGAGGGCCTGCGGCTCACGCGCCCCGACGGCGGGCCGCTGGCGGGCTTCGACCGGCTCGAAGCCGACTTCCAGGCCGACAGCCTCCTGCGCTGGGCCTGGCACTTCCGCGAGATCCGCCTGGCCGGGCCGCGGGTGCACCTGGAAACCGATGGCGAGGGCCGCCTGAACTGGGCCGGCCTGCTCGCCGCCCTGGCCGGCGACGGCCCGCCGCCGCCGCCCGCCACCACCCTGCCCCGCCTGCGGGTGGACCGCCTCGAACTCACCGGCGGCGGCATCGACTACGTGCAGGCGCGACCCGCATCGCCCCTGCGCGCCGCGCTGCAGCCGCTGGACCTCACGCTCGAGGAACTCTCCACCCTGCCCGACGACCGCGGCCACCACCTGCTGCAGGCCAGGCTGCCGCAGCAGGGCGGCAGCCTGCGCTGGAAGGGCGACTTCGCGCTGAACCCGCCGGCCTCGCAGGGCGAGGTCGATCTGCAGGGCCTGCAACTGGCCCGCCTGCTGGAACTGGTGAAGGCGCCCGGCCTGCCGGTGGCCGGCGTCTCCGGCGAGGCCGGCGCGCGTTTCGGCTACCGGGTGGACCTCGTGCAGGGCACGCCGGCGCCCTACCTGCAGGCGCGCCTCCAGGACCTCACGCTCACGCTGGAAGGCCCCGGCGCCGACCTGCAGGCACCGCCATCCGCGCCGGCCCGCGTGCAGGCGCATCAGGTGCAGGTGCGCGCCCCGCGCGTCGCGCTGGACCTGCGCGAGCCGGCGGCGTTCGCCGTCCAGGACCTCGCCCTGGCGCTGCGCGACGTGCGGCTGTCGCGGCAGGGGCGCGACCTGTTCAGCCTCGCGCAGGGCCAGGCCGCCGGCGTGGCCTTCGATCTCGCGTCGCGCCGCCTGCGGGCGGCCGACGTCGTGCTGCAGGAGGGGCGCGTGCAGTCGCGGCGGGATGCCTCCGGCGCCCTGGACTGGCAGGCGCTGGCCGAGGCCCTGGCCGCCCCCGGGCAGCCCCCCCGCGCCGCCCCCTCGGCCCCGGCGGCGGCCCAGGCCGGCCCCCTGCGCATCGCCGTGGAGCGGGTGCGCCTGGAGCGCTGGCAGGCGCAGCACCGCGACGACGCCTTCAAGGCGCCGCTGGACATCGCCGTCAGCGGCATCGACCTGGCCTTCGGCATCGGCGAGGCGGACGGCGGGATCGCGCTCACAGGGCTGGCCGGCGACGTGACCGGCGTTTCGCTGAAGTCGGCGCTCGAGCCGCAGCCCGCGGCGACCCTGGCCCGCCTGCGCCTCGAGGGCGGTCGCGCCAGCCTGGCGGCACGCACGGCGCGGCTGGACAGCCTGGTGCTTTCGGGCCTGCGCTCGCGGGTGCTGCGCCCCGGCGTCGACCAGCCCCTGAACTGGCAGGCCCTGCTGGAGCCGCGCACCCCGGCGGCGCCACGCGCCGCGTCCGCCCGGCGTGGCGCGGCCCCGCAGGCCGCGGCCTCCGGCGGGCCGGGCTGGACGGCCAGCCTCGGCCGCCTCGCCCTCGAGGACGCCGGCCTGCGCCTCGAGGACCGCGGCCTGGCCACACCGGCCTCGCTGGAGTTGCGCGGTGGCCGGCTCGAGCTGCGTGAACTCTCCCTGGCCGGCGAGCGCCCGGTGGCGGTGAACGCGCGGCTGCCCCTGGCATCGGGCGGGACGCTGGAAGCCTCCGGCCGCTGGAGCCCGCAGCCCCTGCGGGCCGACCTGCAACTGCGCGCGAACGGCGTGGACCTGCGCCCGCTGGGCCCCTACCTCTCGCAATTCGCACTGCTGCGGCTGGACGGCGGCACCCTCGACGTCCGCGGCCGCGTCACCCTCGCGCCGGGCCAGGCCGGGGACGCCCTGGCCGGCGGCTTCCGCGGCCGCGTCGCGGTGCGCCAGCTGGCCATCTCGGAGGAGGCCACGCGCGCCTCCTTCCTCGCCTGGCAGGAGGTCTCCAGCGACACCGTGCGCCTGGACCTCGCGCCGCGGCGGCTGCAGGTCGACAGCCTGCGGCTGGTGCGGCCGGTGGGCAAGTTCCTCGTCGACGCGGACGGCACCCTCAACGCCACGCACCTGCTGCGGCCGCAGCCGGCGGGCCAGGCGCCGAAGCCGCAGGCCCCCGCCGCCGCGCCGGCCGCGCCCTTCGCCGTCGCGGTGGACCGCGTCCACGTGGACAACGCCAGCCTGGAGTTCGCGGACCTGTCCCTGCGCCCGCAGTTCGGCACGCACATCGACGCGCTGTCGGGCGTCATCAACGGGCTGTCGAACGACCCGGCCACCACCGCGCAGGTGGAGCTCGACGGCCGGGTCGAGGAGTTCGGCTCGGCGCGCGTGCGCGGCACGGTGCAGCCGTTCCGCGCCACCGAGTCCACCGACCTGCGGCTGTCGTTCCGCAACCTGGAGATGGCCAGCCTCACGCCCTACTCCGGCAAGTTCGCCGGCCGGCGCATCGACGCAGGCCGGCTCTCGGTGGACCTCGCCTACAAAGTCAAGGACCGCCAGCTCGCGGGCGAGAACCGCTTCGTGATCGAGCGCATCAAGCTCGGCGAGCGGGTGGACAGCCCCGACGCGGTGAACCTGCCGCTGGACCTGGCCATCGCCATCCTCCAGGACAGCGATGGCGTGATCGACCTGGACCTGCCCGTCACCGGCAACCTGGACGACCCGCAATTCAGCTACGGGCGCGTGATCTGGCGGGCCTTCACCAACGTGCTCACGCGCCTGGTGACCGCGCCGTTCCGCGCGCTGGGGCGGCTGCTGGGAGTGGAGTCGGACACGCTGCAGGCGGTGGCCTTCGACCCGGCGAGCGCCGCCCTCGCGCCGCAGGAGCAGGAGAAGCTGGTCACGGTGGCCCGCGCGCTGGAGCGGCGGCCGGGCCTGCGCCTGGCCATCGTCCCCAACTACGACCCCGCGCGGGACAGCACCGCGCTGCAGGAGCAGGCCATGCGCCGTGCGGTGCTGGCCGAGGCCGGCGTCCGCCTCGGGCCGAACGAGCAGCCGGGCCCGCTGGACCTGTTCAACACGAAGGTGCAGTCCGCCATCGAGCGCCAGCTCAAGGCCCGCACGGGCGGCGGCTTCAGCCTCAAGCTGCTGGACGACGTGAAGGATGCGCTGCGCAGCGCGAAGCCGGAGGACGCGGCGCGCTACGCGAAGCTGCTGGAGCAGCTGCGGCCCACCTACCCGGTGACGCCCGCGCAGCTCGCCGGCCTGGCCCGCCAGCGCGGCGAGGCCGTGCGCGCGCACCTGGAGCAGGCCGGCCGCCTGGCGGCGCAGCGCATCGAGGTGGCCGAGCCGGCGCCGGCCGGGGGCGGCCCCGCCGGCGGGCAGCCGCAGGTGCCCCTGCGGCTGGAGCTCAAAGCAGCGACAGCGCGAGCTGGTTGAGGCGGCTGCCCGGCTCCACCAGCGAGTCGAGGATGCTGAAGTGGTTCAGGCCCGGCAGGGCCTCCACCACCGGCACCCGCGCCGCGCCCCAGGCCTGGCGGATCAACTCGTTGTGCCGCAGGAACTCCATGCTCTCCTTGCCGCCGGCGACCGCGTAGAGCGAGCCCAGGCGCGGCGCCGGCAGCAGCGCGGGGCTGGCGCGCAGGGCGTCCTCGGGCGTGAGGCGCAGCGCCGCCTGCAGCGAGGGCGTGTGGCGCAGCGGCTCCAGGTCGAACAGGCCGGAGATCGACAGCGCGCGCGTCACCAGGTCGGAGGGCAGCGAGCGGTCGAAGTCGTTGAAGTAGCAGGCCAGCATCATGGCCGCCAGGTGGCCGCCGGCCGAGTGGCCCGCCAGGGTGATGCGGCGCGGGTCGCCGCCGAAATCGGCGATGTGCTTCCAGGTCCAGGCCAGCGCCCGCACCATCTGCATCGTGATCTCGGGCAGGGTGACCGCCGGGCACAGGTCGTAGTTGGGCACCACCACGCAGGCGCCGGCCTGGGTGAACGCGGGCGCGATGAAGGAGTGGTCGGCCTTGTCCAGCGAACGCCAGTAGCCGCCGTGGATGAAGACCACCACCGGCGCGCGGGCGCGCTGCGCGGGGAACACGTCGAGTGCCTGGCCGGGCGTGGGGCCGTAGGCGATGTCGAGCGTGCAGGGCGCGCTGGCGCGCACCCGCTGCGAGTCACGCGCCCAGCGGGCGAGGTGCTCGCCGTGCTCGGGCACGCGGGCGCGGTTGTTGTACTGCTGCTCCAGCCACTCGGTGTCGTCGTACTTCATGCGGGGTCTCCTCGAACCCCGGCTTTATAGCGCGCCGCGGGACGACTCAGGCGCCCGGGCGGCGCGGGTGCTTGCGGTCCTGCGTGCCGGCGCCCGGCTCGCGGCCGGGCCGGCCGGGCGCGCCGCCCGCGGCACCGGCATCGTCGGCGTCTTCGGCGCCCTCGCCCATGTCCATGAGCAGGTCCACGCGCCGGCGGTGGGCCACGGCGTCGTCCTCGAAGGGATGGATCGCGCGGTCCAGGCCGATGGCCAGGTCGAGCCGCCGCAGGCCCTGCGCCCCGCCGCCGGCCAGCGGCAGGCGCGCGGCGAGCCACGCCTGCAGGTGGGGGCTGTCGGCCGCGTCGAGGCTGGTGGCCAGGCCCTCCATCAGCAGGGTCACCGTGGCCCGTTCGGTCGTGGCCGGCAGGGTGGCCAGCCAGGTGACCAGCCGTTCCCGCAGGGGCAGCGGCATGGCCGGCCCCGCCAGGCCCAGGCCCAGGCCCTGCATCGCCGCCAGGCAAGCCTCGTCCCCGAGCGCCGGGGCGGCACCGGCCAGGCGCTGCACCAGCATGCCGAGCGCGGGCAGCGTCAGGTCCACGCCGCCGACGGCCTCGACGACCGCCTGGACCGCCTCGGCGCGCGGCTCCGCCGCGAGGGGAGCCTGCGGCGCGAGCACCACCTGGAGCAGGGCCCCGCCCACGTCCGGCGGCACGGGCGCGCCGCCCAGGGCGGCCACCAGGCGGTCGATCGAGACCAGCACCAGGTGCGGCGCGCGGGACAGCGACAGGGCCAGCACCTCCTGCGCGAAGCGCGCCGTCGCCGGCCCGTCGCCGGCCTCGATGCCCAGCACCTGCAGCGCGGTGCGGACCACGGCGGCGGCCGGCTCGGCGGACAGGCCCGGCAGGTGGCGCGCGAGCACGTCCACCAGGGCCTGGCGGGCGGCCCCGGCCTGCGCCTCGTCCGGCTCGCTGCCCTGGAAGCCGGCCAGGACGCCGGCCAGGGCGGCCTCGCGCTGCGGCGGTGCGAGCATCGGCAGGTGCATCAGCACGCGCCCGAGCACGGCCCGCTCGAAGGGGTGCGGGGCGGCCAATTGGACAGGCGCGTCGAAGTCGGCCTGGGTGGCGTCGCAGATGCCTTCGGCCAGGCCCCGCAGCGCGTCGTGCAGCGCCTGGGCCTCGAGCTGCGGCGCGGCGGCCAGCGCCTGGCCGCACAGGGCGTGCGCCATCTCCACCTGCAGCGTGGGCCGGGCCTGCGCCAGGACGCAGGCCGCGACCATCGCCACGAAGCGGTCACCCTGCACCTGCGCGCGGGCCTCGAGGGTGCGGGCCAGCAGCCAGGGGCCGAGGCCGCTGCCCGCGTCGCCGCCGGCGGCGGCTTCGGACAGGCCCTCGATGGCCTCGCCCAAGCCGTCGGCGTCGAGCCGGCCGGCCGAGGCCGCCTCGGCCAGGGCATCGAATAGCCAACCCCGCAGGTCGCGCCCCTGGCCGTCCAGCTCCAGCGCCAGGCCATAGGCCTCCACCAGGGCGGTGAGCGTGCCGTCCTCTATGTCGCCGCGCGGGACGCTGGCGAAGGCCTCGAGCACGTCGTCCAGGCAGGCCTGGCGCAGGGCCGGGCCGGCGCTGGCCAGGCCGAAGGTGGACAGGACCGCCTCCACGCAGGCCGCCGCCGGGACCGGCGCCAGGCCGGGGCTGGCGTCCAGCGCGGTGGCTCGCACCACGGTGGCGACGAGTTCGCTGCGGGTCGCGGCGGCCAGGTGGCGGCCGCCCAGGCCCTCGGCCACGCCGGCCATGAGGTCGCGGATCACGGGCGGGGACAGCGACTCGCCGGCCCGCGCCAGGGCCTCGAAGGCCTCGCGCCAGCCGCCGGCGCCGGCCACCAGGGCCTGCATCGCGGCGGTGCGCTGGGCCGCGGTCAGGTGCGAGGCCGCGGCCACCAGCCGCACGGCCACGCGCGCGGCGATCTCGGCCCGCGCTGGCGCGTCGGCCTCACGCGGGAACTGGCCGGCGATCGCCACGGCCACGGCGCCCGGCGATTCGCCGATGGCGGGGCCGAACAGGTCGGCCTCGGCGGGCGTGCCGCGGTCGTGGGTGGGGTCGGAGAAGCTGCGCATGCGCCCGGCGGAGGGCGGGGACAGCCCCGGGACGCTGGGGGAAATCTTGCGGTCGCCGTCCATGAGGGACTCCTTCGCAGCATGCGCTGCGGCGGCCTGACGGGCCGCCCGGGACTCTCCCTGGAGTTGCTGGCCCTGTGGACAACGGGTCTGTCCTGCGCATCCTAACCATGAACACCAAAGGACTCAACAGTTCGCAACGCGCGCGCAAAAAGGCGCGCAGGCCGATCCGCCGCCGGACTTGGGGTTACAATGAAGCTCTCCGTGGGGGGGTAGCTCAGCTGGGAGAGCGTCGCGTTCGCAATGCGAAGGTCGGGAGTTCGATCCTCCTCCTCTCCACCACACATTCGAAAAAGTCCTTGCATGCCAAGGACTTTTTTTTGGCCCGCCATTCGACGCGCAGTCCGGCCTCTCGCCCAGGCGTCAATCCACCATGCGCTGCGCCACGAACTGGCGCAGCAGCGACATCACCGGCGCTTCGCTGCGCCCGGCCAGGGTCACGTAGACGAACCGTGCGGTCGCCTTCAGGACGGGCCGCACCGGCAGCACGGCCAGGGAGCCCGCCTCGATCCGCTCCCGCGCGGTCGCCAGCACGCCCAGCAGCACCGCATCGGTGCGCTCGGTCACGTCGATCAGGCTTTCGATGTCATCGCACTCCAGCGTCCGGAACTGCGCCGGATTGGCTTTGGGGCCGTACTGGCCGACCAGGAGCCGGGCCACCTCATCGGACAGGGGCGTGGAGGCGATGGGATAGGCCAGCAGGTCATCCAGCGTCACCACCTTCTCCCTCAGCAGGGGGTGCCCGTTGCGCACCATCCAGCCGCCGGCCATCTCGGCGACCGGCTCGATGTTCAGGTCTTCCGCCGGCGGAACCAGACGCATGTCCACCACCAGCGCATCCAGCTGGCGGTCCCGCAGCTGGATCAGCTGCAATTGCGTCGGCCCCCGCACCACCTTGACCCTCACCTGGGGATGCGCCAGCGCCATGTGGCACATCAGCGGCGTCATCAGGATGGCGCCGGGCCCGGAGCCCAGGCCCACCCGCATCACGCCGGCATGGGACTCGCGCATCAACTCGGCACCGCGTTTGAGCTCGGAGGCCTCCAGGACGATGCGCCGCGCCCGCTGCAGCAGCTGGCGGCCCAGCACCGACAGCTCGTTGCGCTTGCCGACGCGGTCCAGCAGCAGCCCGCCGACCTCGGACTCCAGCGCCTGGATGCTGCGGCTCAGTGCCGACTGGGTCAGGTGCAGCTTCTCCGCCGCGCGGCTGAAGGACCCGGTTTCGGCGACAGCCAGGAAGTGTTCGAGGTGGCGGATGTTCATGTCACGCTAAAGCAAGAAAGATGCGCTCCCCGAATGATGAACAGGAAAATAATGCATTGGACACATCGTTTTCCCCTCCCTAGCATGGGTCTTACCTGCTGATCCGGCAGGCAACCCCCGCACACGAGACCCGCTCCATGACCGCCAGCAAACGCCACTTCCTCCGCCGCGCCGCGGCCACCCTCGCCGGCCTGTCGCTGGCCGGCGCCGCCGCCGCGCAGACCTTCCCGTCCAAGCCGGTGACGCTGATGGTTCCCTACCCGGCGGGCGGCGTGTCCGACGTGGTCGCCCGCACCCTGAGCACCACCCTGGGCAAGCACCTGGGCCAGCCGGTGATCGTGGAGAACCTGGGCGGCGCCAGCGGCGGCATCGCGGCGCAGAAGGTGCTGGCCAGCCCGGCCGACGGCCATGTCATCTTCCAGGGCTCGCCCAACGAGCTGATCCTGGCGCCCCTGTCGAACGCCGCCATCAAGTACAAGCCCGAGGACTTCCGCCTGGTCCAGATGATCACCATCAACCCGATGGCGATGTTCGCGCGCAGGGACCTGCCCGCCAGCAACGGGGACGAGCTGCTGGCCTATGCCCGCAAGGGCGCGGCCGACGGCAAGCCCCTGACCTATGCCAGCGTGGGCCCCGGCTCCATGTACCACCTCCTGGGCGAGCACATGTCCAGGCAGACCGGCATCCCGATGACCCACGTGCCGTACAAGGGCGCGGCCCCGGCCTTCCAGGACCTGATGGCCGGGCTGGTGGACGTGTTCATCTCCCCCTACGGCAAGGGCCAGATCGCGCTCGTCGACGAGGGCAAGCTCAAGGCGGTGGCAGTGCTGTCGGCCGATCGCCAGGAGCCTCTGAAGAAGGCCCCGCCGCTGCACGATGCCGCGCCGCTCAAGACCTTCGTCTTCGACACCTGGTCGGGCTACTTCGTGCGCAAGGACACGCCCGAGCCCATCGTGCAGGCCCTGCACAGGGCCCTGAGCGAAGTGGCCAACGACCCCGGCGTCCGCTCGGCCCTGGAGGCGCAGGCCATGATCGTGCCGCGACCGCAGCCGCTGGCGGCGATGGGCAAGGTCTACGCCGACAACACCGACAAGTACCGCGCCATCGCCCGCTCGATGAACCTGCAGCCCCAGTGAGTGCGGCCATGAAGGAGACCTACCTGGGGCACTCGCTGTCGCAGCGCGTCGGCGAGTTCATCCAGATCCGCCGCGACATCCACGCCCATCCCGAGATGGCTTTCCAGGAGCACCGCACGGCGGCCCTGGTGGCGGCCAAGCTGGCCGGCTGGGGCTACGAGGTCACGACGGGCATCGGCGGCACGGGCGTGGTGGGCCGCCTGCAGCGCGGCGCCGGTTCCCGGGCCCTGGGCCTGCGGGCCGACATGGACGCGCTTCCCATCACCGAGGACAACGGGCGCGAATGGAGCAGCCGCCATGCCGGCGTGATGCATGCCTGCGGGCATGACGGCCACACCGCCACCCTCCTGGCGGCGGCCCGCCTGATCGCGGAGGACGTGGACTTCGACGGCACCCTGAACCTGATCTTCCAGCCCGCGGAAGAAGGCGCCGGTGGCGCCTTGCGCATGATGGAGGACGGCCTGTTCGAGCGCTTCCCCTGCGACGCGGTGTTCGCGCTCCACAACATGCCGGGCCTGGAGGCCGGGTCCTTCCACTTCCGGGTGGGGCCGACCATGGCGTCCAGCGACAACGTCACCATCACGCTGCGCGGCGTGGGCGGCCACGGGGCCATGCCGCAGACCACCGCCGACACCGTGGTCGCCACGGCGGCCATCGTCACGGCGCTCCAGACCGTGGTGTCGCGCAACGTGGACCCCTTGAAATCCGCGGTGGTCACCGTCGGCGCCATGCATGCCGGAACGGCCAACAACATCATCCCGGACCTCGCCACGCTCGAATTGAGCGTGCGCGCCCTGGACCCGCAGGTGCGCACGCTGCTCAAGGAGCGCATCTGCGACCTGGTGAACCTGCAGGCCGCCAGCTTCAAGGTGAAGGCCGACATCGACTGGCGTGACGGCTACGCCGTGCTGGTGAACACGCCGGACGAAACCCGCCTGGCGACCCAGGTGGCGCTGGACCTGTTCGGGCCGGACCGGGTGAATCCCGAGGGCCAGCCGCTGACCGCCAGCGAGGACTTCGCTTTCATGCTGGAAAAGGTGCCTGGCAGCTATGTCTATGTCGGCAACGGCGGCCCGGGGACCCCGGGCGCCTGCATGGTCCACAACCCGGGCTACGACTTCAACGACGAGATCATCGAGCCGGGCGCGCGCTTCTGGGCGGGCCTGGTGGCCCGATACCTGAAGGAGCCCGCTGGCGCCTGACCCCTCCACCACTGCGCGAGCCGGGAGAGACCGCGTCACGGCGCGGCGCCGAAGGAGCAACCGCCCCGGAAACTCTCAGGTACCCAGGACCGGCCCGCGCACCCGAATACTCTGAAGAGCCGCTGGCCTCGTCCGCCGGCGCACCGAAGGAGCAAGCCCGCGGCGCCTCGCGACCGCAGGTGAATCTCTCAGGTTCCGAACAGAGGGGGCGTTCGACGCGCGACTGGCGCGGCGGACTCCCTTCTCGACGTCTGGAGCAACCTGATGAAGACCTTTGCAGTGATCGGTGGCGGCATCACCGGCGTGACCACCGCCTACGCCCTGGCCCAACGCGGATACGGCGTCACCGTCATCGAGCGGCACCGCTATGCCGCCATGGAGACCTCGTTCGCCAACGGCGGCCAGCTCTCGGCGTCCAACGCCGAGACCTGGACCCATCCGTCCACCCTCCTCAAGGGCCTCAAGTGGATGCTGCGCCAGGATGCGCCGCTGCTGGTCAACCCCAAACCCTCCTGGCACAAGATCTCGTGGTTCGCCGAGTTCATCGCCAGCATCCCCAAGTACGAGTCCAACACCATCGAGACGGCGCGCCTGGCGATCGTCGCGCGGGACCACCTGTTTTCCTGGGCCGCGGCCGAAGGCATCGACTTCGACCATCGCCGCGAAGGCATCCTCCACATCTACCGGGACCGCAAGGGCTTCGAGCATGCGGGGAAGGTCTCGCAGCTGCTGGCCGCCGGCGGCCTGCAGCGCCGGGCCGTCACGCCCCAGGAAATGCGCGCCATCGAGCCGACGCTGGCGGGCGACTACTACGGCGGCTACTACACCGAGAGCGATTCCACCGGGGACATCCACAAGTTCACGCAGGGCCTGGCCGCGGCCTGCGCGCGAATGGGCGTGAAATTCCTCTACGGCGAGGACGTGCTGTCACTCGATTGCGACGGCCGCCGCGCGCGCGTGGACCTGGACGACGGCACGGGCTCGCGGACCGAATCCTTCGACGCCGTCGTGGTGTGCGCCGGCGTGGGCAGCCGGGCGCTGGCGGCGCAGCTGGGCGACCGCATCAACGTCTATCCGGTCAAGGGCTACTCGATCACGGTGAACCTGCTGGACGACGCCAGCCAGGCGGCGGCGCCCACCGTGAGCCTGCTGGACGATGAGACCAAGCTGGTCACCAGCCGCCTCGGGGCCGACCGCTTCCGGGTGGCGGGAACCGCTGAGTTCAACGGCTTCAATCGCGACATCCGGGCCGACCGCATCAGGCCGCTGGTCGAGTGGGTGCAGCAATGCTTCCCCGGGGTCAGCACGCGCCAGGTGGTGCCCTGGGCTGGCCTGCGGCCGATGATGCCGGACATGATGCCCCGCGTCGGCCGGGGCCGGCAGGCCAACGTGTTCTACAACACCGGGCATGGCCACCTGGGATGGACGCTGAGCGCAGCGACCGCCGATCTCCTGGGGGAGCTGGTGGCGCAGGGCGCGAAGCCGGCCGGAAGTCGCCTGCCGATCACGGCGACGGCTTCGGCGGCCCAGGCCAGCTGAAACGAGAGGCGCCCCGCCGGCGGCATGCCGCCGGCGGGGCGCCGTGGTGGCCCGTGGCGCCGGGCGTCGTCAGGCCGGAGACTTCACCGACTGCATGTAGCGGTCGAACGGGGTCTCGGTGAAGCGGAACCACATGTGCGCGTCGGCCGCGAACCGGGTGTAGTCGGTGTAGATCTTCTTCCAGTCGGGATTGGTGTCGCTCAGCTGGTCGAACAGCGCCAGCGCGTGCTTGTGCGCGCCGGCGACGACGTCCTGCGGGAAGGGCCGCAGCTTGGCGCCACTGGCGACCAGCTGCTTGAGCGCGGTCGGGTTCCGGCTGTCGTACCGCGAGATCATGGTCTGGTGCGCCGCCAGCGACGCGCTTTCGACGATGGCCTTGTTCTCGGGGGACAGCGCCTCGAACGCCTTCTGGTTGATCAGGAAGTCGACCTGGCCCGTGCCTTCCCAGTAGCCCGGGTAGTAGTAGTTGGGCGCCACCTTGTGGAAGCCCAGCTTCTGGTCGTCATAGGGGCCCACGAATTCGGCGGCGTCGATGGTGCCCTTCTCCAGGGAGGCGTACACGTCGCCCCCGGGGATGTTCTGCGGGACCACGCCCATGCGCTCGAGGATCTTGCCGTTGAAGCCGCCCACGCGGAACTTCAGGCCCTTGAAGTCGGCCGCCGACTTGATCTCCTTGCGGAACCAGCCCCCCATCTGCGCGCAGGTGTTGCCGCCCAGGAAGTTGACGATGTTGTACTTGGCGAAGAGTTCGCGCATCAGCTTCATGCCGTTGCCATCGAGCATCCAGGCGGTCATCTGCCGGGTGTTCATGCCGAAGGGGACATTGGTGCCGATGGCAAACGCCTCGTTCTTGCCGAAGAAGTACAGCGAGGCCGTGTGGCAGGCCTCGACCGTGCCGTTCTGCACGCCATCGAGCACGCTCAGGGCGGGCATCAGCTCGCCCGCCGGGTGCACCGACACCTCGAACTTGCCGCCCGACATCTGGCGCACCTTCTGTGCGAAGACTTCAGCGCCGCCGAAGATGGTGTCCAGCGACTTGGGAAAGCTCGAGGCCAGGCGCCAGCGCACCGTGGCCTGCGCGTGCACCGCGGGCGCGACGCCGGCGGCCAGGACACCGGCGATGCCGCCGGTCTTGAGGAGGGAGCGACGATCCATGCGAATGTGCCTTTCCTTGTCCGGGGTCCGCGCCGGTCAGGCCGCAGCCACGCGGGCCATGCGGGTGAGCGGGCTGGCCTCGTCCTCGTCGCGGGCCTTCTGCATCACGAAATCGAACTTCGACAGGGCGACCGGCGTGCCGGCGGCGATGCCCAGGGATTCGTAGCCGGCGGGCGCGGCGACGCGCTGCAGGTCGATCACCAGGCCGTCACGGGTGGCGAAGGCGAAGTCGTCGTCCAGGTAAGTGTCGCCCGGCACGTTGATCTGCGTGGTCAGGGTGCGCAGGCCCGGGGCCACGATGAAGAAGTGAACGTGCGCCGGGCGATGGCCGTGGCGGCCCAGCGCGTCGAACAGCTCCGAGGTCGGGCTGTTGGGGGGAATCGCATAGCCCGGGGGCAGGACGGAGCGGAAGCGGTAGCGGCCCTGGGCGTCGGTCTCGATCTTGCGGCGCAGCTCGAACTCCTTGAGGCCCGGGAAGAAGTGGGAGTAGCCGCCCACCTCGTTGGCGTGCCAGACGTCCATCAGGGCATTCGCCACCGGCTTGCCGTCGGTGTCGAGCACACGGCCCTCCATCACGAACACCTCGCCCTTGGAGGGGCTGTCCTCGCTGAGCCAGGCTTCGCCCTTGGACAGCGGTGCGCCGGGCACATACAGCGGGCCCTCGATGGCGCGGGGCGTGCCGGCGGCGCGGCCGGCCTGGGCATCCGCCTCGTCCAGCTTGATGTCCAGCAGGCGGTCGAAGCCCAGGCCGGCGGTGATCAGGCCCATCTGGCCGGAGGCGCCCAGGCGGCTGAGCCAGTCGGTCGCAGCCCAGAACTCGTCGGGAGTGACGTTCATCCTGTCGATGGTCTTGAACAGGTCGCTCACGATGCTGGCCACCAGGGCCCGGACCCGCGGATTGCCTTCGGCGATGTGCACGGTGTTGACGCGGTCCAGAAGCTGCGCCACGGTGAATTCGTTCTTGCTCACTTGTCTCTCCTTGTGATGGTGGATGGGGAATCTGCGGGTGTGAGGGAGCCCTGGGGCTCGATGACGAGGGAGCGTAAGTGGGCCCAAAGAATGAATCCAATGATTAATTTCCGATGGAGCGTTCGCCTCAGTCGAACGATCGGGCTACCATCCCGGCCATGGAAATCCGTCAGCTGCGCTACTTCCTGGACATCGCGGAGACCGAGCACCTCACGCAGTCCGCCCAGAACCTGTTCGTCACGCAGTCCACGCTCTCGCATGGCCTGCGGCAGCTGGAGCAGGAGCTGGACGTGGCCCTGTTCGACCGCCTGGGCCGGGGCCTGCGCCTGTCACAGGCCGGAGCGCAGTTCCGGGACTACGCGCTGCGGGCCCTGAAGGAGCTGGAAGCCGGGCGGATGGCGCTGGCCGACCTGACCGGGCTGCAGTCCGGCCAGCTCACGATGGGCATCTTCCCGACCTTCCTCAACACGGTGGTGCCGACCACCCTGGCCGCCTTTCACCACGACTACCCGCGCGTGTCCGTGGTCGTGAGGGCCTTGCGCGCCGGGCCCATCGAGGAGCAGCTGCTGCGCGGGGAGATCGACCTGGGGATCGGCTTCCATCCGACGGTGCACGAGGACATCGAGACCGAGCCGCTGTTCGATGAGCGACTCATGCTGGCCGTCCACCCGCAGCACCCCCTGGCCACGCGAGCGACGCACCCGCTGCAGGCGCTGGCGGGTGTGCCGCTGGCGCTGCTGTCGCGCAGCTATGCCACCCGGCGCCAGATCGACGAGCAATTCCGCCTCGCGGGGGTGACGCCCACGGTGCCGGTGGAGATGGAGTCGGTGGAGGCCCTGCTGGGCGTGTGCCGGTGGAGCCGGGACCTGGCGACCCTCGTGCCCGAGCGGGCCACCTGGCAGTACCCCGACCTGCGCGCCCTCGCGCTGGACGCGCCGGGCATGGTGCGCAGTGCGGGCCTGCTGTGGCGCCGCGGCGCCTCACGCAGCGCGGCCGCGCAGGAGTTCGCGCGTCGCCTGCGCGAACTGGATTGGCAACGGCCGTAGGCCGCGCCCTGCCCTGTCCAGCCGGCCCGCCGGCGCCGCGTCAGGCCGCCAGGCTGCGCCAGAACTCATCGAGCAAGTCGGCAAAGACCTGCGGCTTCTCGACGGCGCTCAGGTGGGCCGCGTCGATGCTGCACAGCCGAGCCCCCGGGATGGCCTGGGCGATGCGCTCCGACAGGGCCGGCGGCGTCGCCTCATCACGGCTGCCGGCGATGACCAGGGTCGGGCAGTCGATGGTCGCATTGCCGGCGTCCAGCTCGATGCGGGCCACCGCGTCGCAGGCCGCCGCGTACGGCCCCGGGGCGGTCGCCTCGAGGACAGCGCGCAAGGCGGCCACGCGCGCGGCGCCGCCCTGCGCCTGGTCCGCCCGGAATTCGGGGGTGAACCAGCGCTGCATCGCACCCTCGGCGATCGCGGCCATCCCCTGCGCCTTGACGGTGTCGATCCGTGCCTGCCACAGGGCGCGCGCGGCCTCGTCATAGGCACTGGCCGAGTTCGCGATCACCAGGCTGCGGGCCAACCCGGGGTGGCGCGCGCCCAGGGCCTGGGCCGTCATGCCGCCCATGGACAGCCCGACGAAATGCGCCGGCTCGCCCTGGGCCCGGATCAATGCCGCGGCGTCATCGGCCAGGTCGGCCATGGTGTAGGCCTCGCCGGTGGCGGGCGAGCGTCCGTGGCCCCGGTGGTCATAGCGCAGCACGGTGTAGCGGTCCTGCAGGGCGTCGGCGACACCGTCCCACATCGTCAGGTCGCAGCCCAAGGCATGGCTGAGGATCACCAGCGGGCCCTGGCCCTGTCGCACGGTATTCAAGGGAAGCATCGGTATCGGTCGTGTTGAAGGAAAGCGTGGGCGATCGCCGGGCGCCAGGGCCGCGTGTGGCCGTGCCCCGGTGGCCTGGCTGGCATGTGCCCGGCCCAGGCGCATGGATCCTAAGCAGCCCCGTCTCGCTCGTCCAATGACGTGTTTCGGATGGACCGATCGACTGAATCGATCAGACCGGCGACTCCCCGGTGGGGACTCAGAGGGGCTTCGCGCCCGGCAGCGACCGGCTGACCGTACGGATCGCCGAGTACAGCGCCTGGCCTGCCGGCGTGAGGATCGACTGGCTGGGCTGCACCAGGGAAATCCGCATCGGCGGGGTGGGCTCCGCGATGTCCACGAGGGTGACGAGCCGGCTTTGCTCGAACGCTTCGGCGATGGGGCGTGGCACGAAGCTGGCGGCATCGCTGTGGGCAACGAAGTGCACGGCCGCAGCGACCGACTCGCAGTGCGTGCGGCACACGGGCGGCTCCAGGCCGGCGTCCCGGAAGGCCCGGTCGTGAATGGCCCCGGGGCCGTTCTTCGGGCCACTGAGGATCCACTGCAGGTCGGTCAGGGCCTGAAGCGACTTCCGCCTGGCCAGCGGATGCCCCCGCCGCAGGACCACGGTCAGCGCGACCTCGAACAGCGGCTGGCAGGTGAACTCGGCGCCCAGGCCCTCCGCGGGCACCGGCCCGATCGCGAAGTCGATCGATCCGTCGCGAAACAGGCCCAGGACCGTGGGGTAGACAGCCTCCTGCAGGCGCACGTCGAGCCCCGGGAACTGTCGCCGGACGAGCTCCAGCGCGCTCGGGAGCACCAGCATGAAGGGCGTGGCGGAAGAAGCCACGGACAAGGTGCCGCCACGCGCATCGACCATCTGCGAGATGTGCTGGTCCGCCTTGTCCGCCGCCTTGACGATCAGGCGGGCATGGGCCAGCAAGGCGGTGCCGTAGTCGGTCAGGGCAACGCCCGCGCTGTGGCGGTACAGCAGGGTGGCCCTGACGTCGATCTCCAGTTGCTTGAGTGCCCGCGTGACGGCGGGCTGGGACACGCCCAGGCTGCGGGCCGCCGCGCTGACGCTGCCGGCATCGGCGACCGCGACCAGTGCACGCAGTTGGTACAGCTGCATGGTCAATCCATGTTCATTGGTTATGGGTAAGACGATTTTCAACCTATTCTTGCATGCCCTTTCCGGGGACACTGCCGCCCGGCGCAGGGCTTGTCAGCCCGCCTTGATCACCGAATCGCGAGACCTTGCAGTGACCGGAAAGCCCAACATCATCTTCATCCTGGCCGACGACCTCGGTTATGCCGACCTCGGCTGCTACGGCGGACGCGAGCCCGTCTCGCCCCATCTCGACCGGATGGCCAGCGAAGGCATCCGCTTCACCCAGGGCTATGCCAACTCGCCCGTCTGCTCGCCCACGCGGTTCGCGCTCATGACCGGCCGCTACCAGTACCACTTCCGCGGCGCGCAGGACGAACCCCTGCATGGCCCCAACGCCACGCGCAGCACGCACGGCCTGCCGCCGTCGCACCAGACGCTGCCGTCCCTGCTGCGCGAAGCCGGCTACCGGACCGCCCTGGTCGGCAAATGGCACCTGGGCCACGAGCCGCATTTCGGGCCGCTGAAGAGCGGCTATGACGAGCACTTCGGGCTCATGTCGGGGGGCATCGATTACTTCACCCACACGGCGCCGAACGGCAAGAAGGACCTCTGGCACAACGGCGTGCCGGTGGACGACGACACCTACCTGACCGACCTGCTGTCGGACCGCAGCGTGGAGTTCATCCAGCGCTGCGCCGGCCAGGACCAGCCGTTCTTCCTGTCGCTGCACTACACGGCCCCGCACTGGCCCTGGGAAACCCGGGAGGACCACGCGCTGGCCAAGACCCTGGTGGGCAAGACCTTCCACCTCGATGGCGGCTCGGTGCAGACCTACCACCGCATGATCCACCACATGGACGAAGGCATCGGCAAGATCATGGCCGAGCTCAAGCGCCTCGGGCTGGACGAGAACACGCTGGTGGTCTTCACCAGCGACAACGGCGGTGAGCGTTTCAGCGACAGCTGGCCCCTGGTGGGTGGAAAGATGGACCTGACCGAAGGCGGCATCCGGGTTCCCTACATCGTCCGGTGGCCGGCCGTGATCCCGGCTGGCGGTGTGAGCGAGCAAATGATCATCACCATGGACTGGGTGCCCACCCTGCTGGAAGCCGCCCAGGCCCGGCCGCAGCTGGACCACCCGTTCGACGGCCTGTCCATCCTGCCCCACCTGCGCGATGCCGCACGGGTGCAGGAGCGCCAGTTGTGCTGGCGCATGAATTACCGCCAGCAGCGGGCACTGCGCCGCGGCAACTGGAAGTACCTGCGCGTGGAGGGACACGAGTACCTGTTCGACCTCGCCGCCGACGCGCGGGAGCGCGCCAACCAGATGCACCGCCACCCGGACAAGCTGGCCGAGATGCGTGACAGCTTCGAGCAGTGGGACCGCTCGCTGCCCCCCATCCCGGAGGACGCCTCGGTCACGCTGGTCTACACGAAGAAAGACATGCCTTGAGCGCGCCGTGCGCCAGGCCCCCGGACCCGCAATTTCATGATGACAACAAGGAGACAAGCCATGACCCCTTCTCACTCGAGCCAACGGCGCAGCGTGCTGCGCGGCATGACGGTCCTTGCGCTGGGCGCGAGCCTGGCCGGCGCCAGCCTGGCCCAGGCCTGGCCCGTCAAGCCGCTGCGGCTGCTCGTGCCCTACACCGCCGGCTCGCCACCGGACCTGTCCTCGCGCGTCGTGGCCACCTACCTCGCCACGGCCCTGCAGCAGCCGGTCGTGGTCGAGAACAAGCCGGGCGCCATCGGCCTGGTGGCGCTCCAGGAGCTCCTGCGGCAACCCGCGGACGGCTACACGCTCTACTGCCTCCTCACGCCGGTGACGACGGCGTCGGCGCTGCTGCCGGCCCAGAAGGTCGATCTGGCCAAGGAGCTGCAGCCGGTCTCGCAGATCAGCCGCATCGGTACCGTCCTGGTCGTCAACAACGACCTGCCGGCCACCGACATGAAGTCGTTCGTGGCCTTGCTGCGCGCGAAACCCAACCAGCTGAACTTCGCCTCTACCGGCAACGGGACTCCGGCCCACCTGGCGGGTGAGCTGTTCAAGAACCAGGAGAAGGTCCAGGCCTCGCATGTGCCCTACCAGTCGTTCTCCCAGTCGGTGCCCGACCTCCTGAGCAATCGCGTGCAGTTCATGTTCATGACCAGCAGCGTGGCCGCTCCGCTGGTCAACACCGGCAAGGTGCGGGCGCTGGGCATCGTGGGCCCGAACCGCCTGCCGATCCTGCCCAGCGTTCCCACGCTGTCGGAGCAGGGCATGGGCAAGCTCGACACCAGCAGCTGGGACGCGATCGTGGTGAAGGCCGGGACGCCCAGGCCGATCGTCGAGCGGCTCCACACCGAGATCGCGCGCATCATGGCCAAGCCGGAAGTCAAGGCGAAGTTCGTCGAGATGGGGATGGCCGCCGTCAGTTCCACGCCCGAGGAGCTGGGCGCGCTGATCGAGGCCGAGACGGCCCGCTGGGGCGCCGTGATCAAGGCCGCCAACATCACCGCAAACTGAACCGCCGCGAGGTCATGGCCGCCGGCCTGACCTCGCAAGGGCGCCCGGTTCAGTGCAGGCCGAGCAGCTGGCGGGCCTGCCGGGCGCTGGCGACGGGGCGGCCGTGCGCCTCGCACAGCCGGACCACGGCACGCACCAGCGCCGCGTTGGACGGTGCCAGCGTGTCCTTGTCGAGGCGCACGTTGTCTTCCATGCCCGTGCGGCAGTGGCCACCCAGCTCCAGCGACCAGCGCGCCATCGTCATCTGGTCGCGGCCGATGCCGGCGCCGGTCCAGGTGGCGCCCGGGGCCACGCGCTGCAGGGTGCGCACGTAGAACTCCAGCACCTCGCGGTCGACCGGCATCGCGTTGCGGATGCCCATCACGAACTGCACATGCAGGGGGCCCTGGATGAGGCCCCGCTGCTGCAGGTTCGCGGCCTGGAAGATCATCGACAGGTCGAAGGCCTCGATCTCCGGCTTGATGCCGTGCTCGCGCATCTCGGTGGCCAGCCACTCCACCAGGTCCGGGCTGTTGTCGTAGACCCGGGTCGGGAAGTTCACCGAGCCGGTGGCCAGCGAGCCCATGTCGGGCTTGAGGGCCAGGTGCGCGCCGCGCTCGCGGCCGGCGCCGGAGCGGCCGCCCGTCGAGAACTGGATGATCATGTCCGGGCAGTGCTTGCGGATCCCGTCCATGACCTGCGCGAAGCGCTCGGGCGACGAGGTCGCGGTCCCGTCGTCGTTGCGCACATGCAGGTGCACCAGGGAAGCGCCGGCCTCGAAGGCCTCGTGGGTGGATTCGATCTGCTCCTGGACGGTGATGGGCACGGCCGGGTTGTCGCGCTTCTGGGGCAGCGAGCCCGTGATCGCGACGGTGATGATGCAGGGGGTGGTCATGGAGCGTGTCTGCGTGGGACACCGGCCGGCGCGCCGCGCCCTGCCGGTGGGATCATGGGATGCGCCTGGAACCGGCTCACTGGGAGGCGGTCATGGCGACTGCGGGCGACGCGGCCTGCGCCCGGGCCGAGGCCGAGCGACCATGGTTGATCATGGCCACGGCGACTGCGGCGATCACCGCGGGGATCGCGATGGCGATGAAGTTCTGCTGCAGCGGCAGGGCCATCGCCACCAGCGAGCCGATCACGATCGGGGCCAGGATGGCGCCGCTGCGGCCCATGCCGGAGGCGAAGCCGATGCCGGTGGAGCGGATCGCCATGGGATAGAACTGGCCGGCATAGGCATAGGTCACGATCTGCGTGCCGATCGTCGACGCACCGGCCAGGCCGACCACGACGAACAGCGCCCCGGTGGCCATCGGCACGCCCAGCAGCGTGATCGACACCGCAGCCAGCACGTACATCGAGACCAGCACCCACTTGATGTTGAAGCGGTCGGCCAGCCAGCCGCCGCCGATCGCGCCGACCATGGCGCCGAAGTTCAGCGTCAGCACGAAGGTCAGCGCCGAGCCCAGGCTGTAGCCGGCACCAGCCATCAGCTTGGTCAGCCAGGAGCTGAGCGCGTAGACCATGAACAGGCACATGAAGAACGCGGTCCAGAACATCACCGTGCTGAAGCCGCGGCCGTCCTGGAACAGCTGGCTCACCGGCGCGTCCGTGGCCTTGTCGACGGCGGGCAGCGCAAAACGGTCCTCGGCGGTCGGCTTGAAGGCCGGGTCGAGCCGGGCGATGATGGCCTTGAGCTCGTCATGCCGCCCCTTCTTCAGCAGGAAGGGCATCGATTCCGGCAGCGATTTGAGAATGAACGGGATGAGCACCACCGGCGCGGCGGCGGCCAGGAAGACCGACTGCCAGCCGTGGCTCTCGATCAGGCCCTTGCCCAGCACCGCAGCCAGCATGCCGCCCACCGCATAGCCGCTGAACATCAGCGTGACCATGGTCGAGCGCACCTTGCGCGGCGAGTACTCGGTCATCTGCGCCACCACGTTGGGCATGACGCCACCGATGCCCAGGCCGGCCAGGAAGCGGGTGACGCTGAACATCACCGGGTCGTCCGTCAGGCCCGCCGCCGCCGTGAAGAGGCTGAACAGCACGATGCAGGCGACGATGGCCCATCGGCGGCCGATGCGGTCGGCGATCGTGCCCATGAAGATGGCCCCGAACATCATCCCGAACAGCGCCGAACTCACCATGAAGCCGGCCTGGGTGGCCTGGACCCCCATCTGCTTCATGATCGACGGCAGCGCGATGCCGGCCACGGCCAGGTCATAGCCGTCGAAGATGATGATCAGCGCGCACCAGAACAGCACCATGCCGTGGAAGCGGTTGAATCGCGCCTCGTCGGCGACCTTGTGAACGTCGATGTGTCTCATGCTTGTCTCCTGAATGATTTCTTGTGTGGGGAGGAAAGACCGGGCCCTTCAGCCCAGGTCGCCGCCGCCCACCGGCAGCGTGACGCCGGTGATGTAGCTGGCCTCGTCGGAGGCGAGGAAGAGGATCGCGCCGACCTGCTCGTCGATGGTCCCGTAGCGCTTCATCAGGCTGGACTCCACCGTCTGGTCGACGATCTGCTGGTACCAGGCCTTCTCCTGCTCGGTGGGCTGCTCGGTGTTGCGCGGGATGCGCCGCGGCGGCGCCTCGGTGCCGCCGGGGGCGGTGGCGTTGACGCGGATGCCGCGCCCGGCGTTCTCGAAGGCCAGGCAGGCGGTGAGCGCATTGACGCCGCCCTTGGCCGCTCCATAGGGAACGCGGTTGACGCCACGGGTGGCGATCGACGAGACGTTGACGATGGCGCCGCTGCCCTGCGCCAGCATGGCCGGCAGCGCGGCATGGCAGCACCACAGCGTGGGGAACAGCGAGCGGCGCACCTCGGCTTCGATCTCGTGCTCGCGGTAGTGCTCGAAGGGCTTGGCCCAGATCGTGCCGCCGACGTTGTTCACGAGGATGTCCAGGCGGCCGAATCGCCCGGTCGTCTCGGCCATCACGCGCTCGGCGTCGGCGTTGCGCTCCAGGTCGGCCGTCAGCGTCAGCAGCCGGTCGGCGGCGCCCGGCAGGCTGCGCAGCTCGTGGACCAGCTCGGAGCGGTCGACGGCCGCCACGCGACCGCCCTCTTCGAGCATGCGCTCGACCACGCGCCGGCCGATGCCCTGCGCGGCGCCGGTGATGACGGCGACCTTGTCGTTGAAACGGGGATGCATGGCAGGGTCCTCAGGCGCTGGCCGCGAACTTCTCGTAGTGGAAGCTGGCCGGTTGGACGCCGCATTCGCGGATGAACTGGCTGACCGCCTCCACCATCGGCGGCGGGCCGCACAGGTAGACATCGACCTCGCCGTCGTTCAGCTGCGCCGGCGTGATGTGGTGGGTGACGTAGCCCTTGTTCGGGTACGTGCTCTCGGGGCTGGCGACGCAGGCGGTGTAGCTGAAGTTCGGGATGCGCTGCGCGTACTCGGCCAGCCGGTCCATCTCCACCAGGTCGGTGTCGTGCGTGACGCCGTAGACCAGGTGCAGCGGGTGGGCGCTGCCTTCGGCGGCGATCTTGTCCAGCATGGCGGTGAAGGGCGCCAGGCCGGTGCCGCCGGCCAGGAGCAGCAGCGGGCGCTGGATGGCGCGCAGGTAGAACGTGCCCAGCGGGCCGGTCAGCGTCATGCGGTCGCCCGGTTTCGCGGCGCCGGTGAGGTAGGCGCTCATGAGGCCGCCCGGCACGTTGCGGATCAGGAACGACACGGTGCCGTCCTTCACCAGCGAGCTGAACGAGTAGGCCCGCGTCTGGTCGGTGCCCGGCACCTGCAGGTTCACGTACTGGCCCGGCAGGAAGGCCAGCTTGTCGAGCGACGGATCCTGCAGCGTCAGGGACACCGTGCTCGGCGACAGCTGGCGCACCTCGCGTATGGCGGCGGACACCGCCGCCTGCGGCGTGCGGCACACCGACGAGGAGGCCGGCACCTGCACCACGCAGTCGCCCTGGGCCCGCATCTGGCAGGTCAGCACGTAGCCACGGGCCGCCTCCTCCTCGCTGAGCGCGTCCTCGATGTACTCGCCCATCTCGAAACGGCCGGACTCCGCCAGGCACTTGCAGGTGCCGCAGGCGCCGTCGCGGCAGTCCAGCGGGATGTTCACGCCCTGGCGGTAGGCGGCGTCGGCCACCGTCTCGGTCGGGTTGGCCTCGATGAAGCGGGTGACACCGTCCTCGAAGCAAAGGGCAATCTGGTGGGGCATGGCTTGTCTCCTCGTCATGGCCGGCGCCTGCGCCTGCAGGCCGCCGGCGTCGGCAGCGTCAGATGTGATAGACGTCCAGCACGTGGTGGATGTAGTCGTTCTTCAGCACCACGTACTTGCGCCGAATGAGCGGCTGGCCGCTGCTCAGGTCCAGCGTGTAGTGGCTGGTGCCGAAGTAGCTGTCCACCGTCTGGTAGCGGTAGCTCAGGGTGTGCCAGTTGAAGCGCACCTCGACCTGCTCGCCCTTCGCCGACACGATCTCGACGTTGTGGATGTTGTGGCCCGTGCGCGGCTCGGGCATGCTGGCCGCCGAGCGTTCGGTCTTGATGCGGAACACCCGGTCTTCCAGCCCGCCCTTGTTCGGGTAATAGATCAGCGAGATCTCGCGCTGCGGGTCGGTGGTCAGCTGGCCGTCGTCGTCCCACGAGGGCATCCAGAACTCGGCAGCCGGGTGGTAGCAGGCCAGCCACTCGTCCCACTGGCGGTCATCCAGCAGCCGGGCCTCGCGGTACAGGAAGGCCTGCACCTGTTCGATCGTCATCATGGTGTGTCTCCTTCAGGCGTGGTCACAGGCATGGCTGTGCTCGCACACGGGGTGCTGCGCGCCGGTGGCCTGGCGGGCTTCTTCTTTGGCGACGGCGCGCTGCATCGTCTCCAGCCAGTAGCGGTGCTGCACGGTGTAGAGGCCCTCGTCCTCGGTCTTCACGCCCGACAGCGTCGGGTTCAGGCCGATTTCCTTGGCGGCGGCGTCGGGGCCGGCCACCCACTGGGTCGAGCCGCGGCACATGTCATTCCACTCCAGCGCGATGCCGGCGTAGCCCTGCTGGCAGGCCCGGAACTCCTCGAGGTCGTCGGGGGTGGCCATGCCGGTGGCGTTGAAGAAGTCCTCGTACTGGCGGATGCGCCGGGCGCGCGCCTCGGCCGCCTCGCCCTTGGGCGCGATGCAGTAGATGGTGACCTCGGTCTTGTCGACGCTGATCGGGCGCAGCACGCGGAGCTGCGAGCTGAACTGGTCCATCAGGTAGACGTTCGGGTACAGGCACAGGTTGCGCGAGTGCCCGATCATCCAGTCGGCGCGGGCCTGGCCGAACTGCGCCACGAGCTGGTCGCGGATCGGGTAGGCGGGCCGGTCTTCCGGGTTGGCCCACTTCGTCCACAGCAGCATGTGGCCGTGCTCGAACGAATAGAAGCCGCCGCCCTGCTTGGCCCAGCTGCCGGCATCCATCGCCTTGATGGTGTCGCCCGCGGCCGCCTGCTTGCGCTGGTTGGTGGTGGCTGCGTAGTTCCAGTGCACCGAGCTCACGTGGTAGCCGTCGGCGCCGTTCTCGGCCTGCAGCTTCCAGTTGCCGTCGAAGGTGTAGGTCGACGAGCCGCGCAGCACCTCCAGGCCCTCCGGCGACTGGTCCACGATCATGTCGATGATCTTGGTGGACTCGCCGAGGAACTCGGTCAGCGGCGCCACATCGGGATTCAGGCTGCCGAACAGGAAGCCGCGGTAGCTCTCGAAGCGGGCGACCTTCTTCAGGTCGTGGCTGCCGTCCTGGTTGAAGGTGTCGGGGTAGCCGGCGCCGTTGGCGTCCTTCACCTTGAGCAGCTTGCCGGAGTTGTTGAAGGTCCAGCCATGGAAGGTGCAGGTGAAGCTGGCCTTGTTGCCCTTCTTGTGGCGGCACAGCGTGGCGCCCCGGTGCGAGCAGGCGTTGATGATCGCGTTCAGCTCACCGCCCTTGTTGCGGGTGATGACGATGGGCTGGCGGCCGATGTAGGTGGTGAGGTAGTCGTTCGGGTTGGGGATCTGGCTCTCGTGGGCCAGGTAGATCCAGTTGCCCTCGAAGATGTGCTTCATCTCCAGGTCGAACAGGGCCTCGTCGGTGAAGGCGCTGCGATGCAGGCGGTAGACGTGCCGGTCGGTGTCCTCCACCAACATGCCGGCCAGGCGCTGCTTGACGCCTTCAAGGGATGCGGAAGTGTTCATGCTTGTCTCCATGCCCTGTCATGCGGGCTGATTCAGTCAAGGCTTCGCCCGACCCGGGCACGGGCGTGCGCCGGGAGGAGAAGGTGCTTGCGGGGGGATGGGCGCCGCCGCCGGCGGCGCCCGGGTCGCCGTATCAGGCGGCCGCGCGGGGACGGGCGATGTCCGCGGTCGGCGCGCTGGGCTGCTCGGCATGCAGCGTGAAGTCGAACTTGATTTCGTAGAACGGCTTGTCGACGTTCAGCGCGTTCATCGCTGCGCGGTCGTTGTTCGTGTAGACCTTGGGCACCAGGCCTTCACGCGTGCCGAAGGCGAAGTCGTCCCAGAGATGCGGGTCGTTCTCGATGTTGATCTGCGTGGTCAGCTTGCGGTGGCCGGGCGCCGACACGAAGAAGTGGATGTGCGCCGGGCGATGGCCGTGGCGGCCGAGCTTCTGCAGCAGGCGGTCGGTGGCGCCGCCCGGAGGGCAGCTGTAGCCCACCGGCATCACGCTGCGGAACTTGTAGCGGCCCTGCGCGTCGGCGATGAGGGTGCGACGCAGGTTGAAGGCGCTCTGGGTCGGGTCGAAATAGGAGTAGTTGCCCTTGTCATTGGCATGCCACACCTCGACCTGGGCGTTGGGGATGGGCTGGCCGTCGATGCCGCGCACCACGCCCTGCATCACCACCACTTCGCCAGCGGTCTGGCCGTCGTCCAGGCGCGCCTCGCCTTGCGCCACGGGAGCGCCCGCCACGTACAGCGGGCCTTCGATGGTGCGGGGCGTGCCGCCCTTCAGGCCGGCACGGGCTTCTGCCTCGTCCATGCGCAGGTCCAGGAAGTGCTCCAGGCCGATGCCGGGGGCGATCAGCCCCAGTTCGCCGTTGCGGCCGGCTTCCGCGAAGAAATTCAGGCCCGACCAGAACTCCTCGGGGGTGATGTCCAGCTCTTCGATGGCGACCATCAGGTCACGCACCAGGCGATGGACGATCTGCTTGATGCGGGCATCGCCCTCGCCGACGACGCCGGTCTTCTCGAAACGGTCCAGCAGCTGGTCGATGGTCTTCGTATCCATGGGTTGTCTCCTCAGGGGGGGGTGGGAAGGAATGGACCGAATCCTAGGAATTTGCTGGTGCCAAGTCCAAGATGCTTTTAGACTGTATACATACTCTTAAGGTATGGAATGGAACTGCGACACCTGCGCTACTTCGTTGCCGTCGCCGACGAGCAGAGCTTCACGCGAGCCGCCGGGCGGCTGCACATCTCGCAGCCCCCGCTGAGCCGGCAGATCCAGGATCTGGAAGAGGAACTGGGGACGCCGCTGTTCGAGCGCGGCTCACGCCCGCTGAAACTGACGGAGCCGGGGCGCTTCTTCTACAGCCATGCCACGCGCCTGCTGGAGCAGGCGGCCCAGGCCGCGCGGGCCACGCGCCGCGTGGCGCGAATGGAGCGCAGGCTGGTGATCGGCTTCGTCGCGTCGACGATGTACGGCGCGCTGCCGCGGCTGGTGCGGCTGTTCCGGGCCGAACTGCCGCAGGTGGAAATCGCGCTGGAGGAGATGTCGACGCTGGACCAGACGGAGGCCCTGAAGGCCGGGCGCATCGACGTGGGATTCGGACGCGTCCGGCTGGACGATCCGAGCATCCAGCGGGAGGTGCTGCGCGAGGAACGCCTGGTGGTGGCGATACCCTTGGAGCATAGTCTCGCGATTTCAGAAAAGCCGGTCATTCTCGCCGCGCTCGAGAATTACGACATCCTGGTTTACCCGAAGCGACCGCGTCCGAGCTACGCGGACCAGGTGCTGTCGCTGTTCCGCGACCAGGGCCTTCAACCCGCCAACGTGCATGAGGTCCAGGAAATCCAGACCGCGCTGGGCCTGGTGGCGGCGGGCATGGGCATCTGCGTGGTGCCCACCGGCGTGAGCCGGCTGCGGCCTGACGAGGTGGTCTACCGCCCCCTGAGCGACCCGCAGGCCGTGTCGCCGATCATCATGAGCACGCGCATGCACGACCGCAACGAGGACATCGTGGTGCTGCGCGGGTTGATCGACCGCATCTACGCCGAAATGGCGGCGGCTCGCCAGCGCGCCGAGCCGGGCGCCCCCAGCCCGACCGCCGAACCGGGGTAGGGCCTAGGCAACGCTCCCGCCTGGAACATCGGCGCGAGGAATCTCCCAGCTGAATCGGTTCTTGCCGGCGGTCTTGGCGGCATACATGGCGGCGTCGGCATGGGCCACCAGGGTCCCGGGCGTGTCGCCATGCGCGGGGTACACCGCGGCGCCCACGCTGGCGGAGACCTCCACCGGCGTGCCCTCCAGGTCGAACGGGATGGCCAGCGCGCCGATGATCTTGGCGGCCACCACCTCGCAGTCCCCCGGCAGCGCCAGCTTGGCCAGCACCACGGCGAACTCGTCCCCGCCGACGCGCGCCACCGTGTCCTCCGCCCGCACGCAGGCCACCAGGCGCTCCGCGACCTGCTGCAGCAGCAGGTCGCCGGCGGCATGGCCGAGGCTGTCGTTCACCGGCTTGAAGCCGTCCAGGTCGAGGTACAGGACGCCCGCCAGCTCGCCATGCCGGCGCGCGGACTCGAGCACGCGGCCGAGCCGGTCCAGGAGCAGCACCCGATTGGGCAGGCCGGTGAGGGCGTCGTGCAGCGCGTTGTGCGACAGCCGCGCCTCCAGGATCTTGCGGGCGGTGATGTCCTGGGTGACGGCCACGAGGTAAGACGGCACGCCCTGGGGGTCGGTCACCACGCTCAGCGCCTCGCAGACCCACACGGTGGAGCCGTTCTTGCGGCGGTACTGCTTCTCGATCTCCGGCGGAAACGCTGCCGAGCCGGAGGACAGCCGCCGCGCCAGGAACTGGCGCACCACGGGGCGCAGGTCCTCGTCGCTCAGGTCGAACACGGTGCGCGCGAGCAGTTCCTCGCGGCTGTAGCCCAGCATGCGACAGAACTTCTCGTTGGCCCGCAGCAGGCGGCCGTCGGGCGCGATGTGGGCGATGCCCATGGCCGCCTGGTGGAAGGTGGCCCGGTACAGCGCCTCGCTGTCCTGCAGCGCCGCCGCCGCGGCGCGCTGGCGCGCCAGCACCAGCAGCAGCAGGCCGCTGAAGCCCAGGATCACCACCGTCCCGCCCCCGGCCATCAGCAGGTAGACGAGGCGCGCCTGCCGCGCGGGGGCCAGGTCCTCGGCGTAGTCGGTGCCCACGACCACCATCAGCGGGTAGCCGACGACGGTGCGGTAGCTGACGATCCGCGCCACGCCGTTGGCGTCGGCGCCGGGGTCGACGAAGGAGCCCTCGCGCTCCACGGCGCGCTGCGTGAACCAGCTGAAGCCGCGGGCATCCATGCCGAAGCTCAGGTCGCCGCCGACCTTGCGCGAACGCACGATCCCGTCCAGCCCCGTGACCTCGAGCAGGCCCTGGGGGCCCAGGTCGACCTGGCGGTAGAAGTCGGTGAAGTCGGCCGGCTCGACCGTCAGCACCACCAGGCCGGCGAAGCCGCCGTCGGCGCCGGTGATGCGCAGCGCCATCGGGATGAGCCAGCGGCCCGAGAGACGGCCCAGGACCGGCCGGCCCACGAACAGCGCGTCGCGCCGGGCCTCGCGCTGGGCGGAGAAGAAGTCCCGGTCCGCGTAGTTGACGCGCTCCCCCACCGGGCCTGAGCTGCTGATGATGTGGCCGTCGGCGCCGACCAGGTGGATCACCGTGAAGCGCCCCTCGCGGATCACCTGCTGGTCCACGAGCCGGCGCAGGTCCAGGGCCTTGCCCTCCTTCAGGTACCGCTCGCGCACGAACGCCGCCACCTGCTCGGCGGCCTTGAGGGTGCGGAAGGTGTGCTGCTCGAACGCGATGGCCAGGTTCGCGTTCGCCTCCTGGGCGGACGCCACGGCCTGGTCCCGCTCCACGATGATGCGCTCGAGGGTGGTCAGCCAGATGCCCGCGAGCAGCACCAGGCTGCCCAGCGTGATCACCAGCGTCAGGGGCATGCTCGCCGCGAGCGGCCAGCGCGTGGCCTCGGCGGCATCGACCGCGCCGTCTCCGCCCCCGGGCCGTTTCGTCTCCACCGCGTCAGCCTCCAATCGTTATGACCACTATTATCATTTTGATATTCATTATCGGTTGATCGGAGAGGCACGCAAGACGCGCTGCAAAATCGCAACAATTCCTGGGGTTCATCCTTAGGGAATTGACTACTTTCTGAATATCAATCCAACAGATGGCTCTCTGGCCACCAGGCCGCCGGGCAGGTGCGGGATCGGGGAAGGGAACACGCCAGGAGCCCGGGGCGCCGGGCCGGCGCCAGGGGCAGGTGGCGAATGCTGCTATACTCTCGGTTTCGCCGTTGCAGCAATTCAACGGTGCGGGTTCTTAGCTCAGTTGGTAGAGCAGCGGACTCTTAATCCGTAGGTCGTAGGTTCGAATCCTACAGGACCCACCACCCGACAAGCCCTCCGGGGCACGAAAGCCTGCTACTGAATCAGTAGCAGGCTTTTTCATTTCGGCGCGGCCTGCGCGCGCCTCGCCATGGCGCCCCGGCATCCGGCGGAATCCCCCCTCTTATCCGCGTTTCAGTTCGCGCCGGCTCGGCCGAATATCCGGCATGGCCCCGGGTCGACCCGAGGCCCCCCTGCACCTTTCCCGCAACGGACACGGAGACCCGCATGCCCGAAATGCTCGAACGCCTGCTCGGGCGCGCCCGTCCCCCGGCCCCGGACGACGCCCCGCCGGGCCAGGCGGCCCTCGCCGCCCTGGACGCCCTGCCCGGGGGGCTGGCCGTGTTCGACGCCACGCAGCGCCTCGGTTACTGCAGCACCGGTTTCGCCGCCCTGCTCGGGCTGCCGCCCGGCAGCCTCCACGAGGGCCTGCGCTTTCCCGCGCTGGTCGACCTGCTGCGCACCCGCGCCACCCCCGGCGCCGAGCCGACCGGCCTGCTGATGATGGATGGCGCAGCGCCCGAGGCGCCGCGCCGCTTCGAGCGGCTCATGCCGGGCGGCCGGCGCGTGGCCTTCACCGCCGTGCGCCTGGAGGACGGCTCGCTGGCCCTGTCCGGCCAGGACGCCCCGCCCGCCGGGCCGCGCCACCCGCCACCGCCGCCGCCGGACCTGGCCGGGTTGCACCAGGCCCAGGCCCGGGTCCGAGAGCTCGAGGACGCCGCCGGCCGCTTCATCTCCAACCTGGGACACGAGCTGCGCACGCCGCTCAACGCCATCGCCGGCTTGCTGCAGGTCGTCCAGGGCGACCCTGCCGCCGCCGGCACCGGCGAGTACCTGCGCAAGGCCCAGGACGCCGCCCGCAGCCTGCAGGACATCGTGAGCCAGGTGCTCGATTGCGCTGAGGCGCAGGAGGGCCGCGCGGCCCTGCAGCCCGCGCCCTTCAGCCTCGACGCGCTGCTGCGGGAGCTGTCGGTGGTGCTGTCCCATGCCGCCGGGGACCGGCCGGTGGCCGTCGCCTTCGACATCGACCCCGACGTGCCTGATCGCCTGCTCGGCGACGCCCGCCGCATCGGCCAGGTGCTGCGCCACCTGGGCAGCAACGCCCTCAAGTTCACCGCCGGCGGCCATGCCGTCCTGCGCGTCTCGCGCGAGGCCGCGCCGGCGGGCCGCGCGACGCTGGCCTTCGCGTTCGAAGACACCGGCCAGGGCATGGACGCCCCGACCCTGGCGCGCGTGCGCGGCGGGCTGGGCCAGGCCGACGCCAGCAGTACCCGCGTGTTCGGCGGCATGGGCCTGGGGCTGGCCACCAGCCGCCAGCTGCTGGCGCTGATGGACAGCGCGCTGGAGATCCACAGCGATGCCGGCCGCGGCAGCCGCGTCGGCTTCCGCCTCACCCTCCCGGTGGAATCCGAGACGCCCGGGACGCCCGAACGCGGGGCGCAGGCCACCGCGCCCCGCGTCCTGGTGGCCGACCACCACCCCGTCCGCCGCGAGGCGCTGGCCCGCATGGTCCGCACGCTGGGTTGGAACCCGGTGCAGGCCGCGGGCGTCGAGGAGGCGCTCGAGGTGGCGATCCAGACGCCGCGGCTGCACGCCGCGCTGGTGGAGTGGCGGCTCGACGGCAGCGGCGACTTCGAGGCCGCGCTGCGCCTGTCGGAGATCCTGGTGCCCACGGGCACGCCGGTCCTGGTCACGGGCAACGTCCCCGGCGGCCAGGCCTGGGGGACGCTGGACACCGCCAGCCGACAGCGCCTGCCCGCGCTGCTCGTGCAGCCCACCACCGCGGGCCTGCTGGCCGAGGGCGTGGCCCAGGCGCGCCAGCAGGCCGGCCCGCCGCCGGCGCGCCCGACCCCGATCGGCCGCCCGCTGGCCGGCCTGCGCCTGCTGCTGGCGGAGGACAACGTGAACAACCAGCTGGTCGCCAGCCGCCTGCTCACCGCCCAGGGCGCCACGGTCTCCGTCGCGGTCGACGGCCTCGACGCCCTCACCCACCTGGTGGCCGGGGGCGAGTTCGACGCGATCCTGATGGACTGGCAGATGCCGAACATGGACGGCCTGGAGACCACCCGCGAGATCCGGCAGATCTGCGGCTTCAGCCACCTGCCGGTCATCGCGCTCACGGCCAACGGGAGCGCTGCCGACCGCGCGGCCTGCCTCGCCGCGGGGATGGACGCCCACCTCGCCAAGCCCATCGACGTGGCGCTGCTGGTGCGCACCGTGCTGGAGGTCACGCGGCCCGCGGCCGCCCCGGCGGCGGCGCCCGCGCCCGCCCTGCCGCCCGTCGAGGCCGATGCACGGCTGCCAGCCGCCCTGCGCGACCTGCTCGAAGCGCCTGCAGGCCATGCCGGCGGAGAGGAGGTGTCGCACGTCCCCGAGCCGATGCTCGATCGTGCCGCCGCCATGGCCCGGCTCGGTTGCGACCCGGACTTCTACGACGCCCTGGTCGACCTCTTCACGCAGGACACGCCGCAGCTGCACGCCAACCTGGCCGATGCCGCGCGCGAGGGCCGGCGCGAGGTGGTGGTGCGCGAGGCGCACTCCCTCAAGGGTTCGGCCGGCACGCTCGGCGCGATGCACCTGGCCAGCAGCGCCGCGAGCGTCGAACAGGCCTTCGCGCGCCCGCCCGGCGCCCAGGACGGCACCACGCTGGCGCGGCTCGAAGAGGCCGTGCGCCTGACCCTGCTCGCCCTCGCGCCCGCCGGCCCGGCGCCGGCCTAAGGAATTTTCCTAACCCCCCTGGGCGATTGCCTTAGCCCGGCGCCCCGCCGCGCCTCGTCCAATCATCCCCATCGCCGCCGCCGAGAGAACAAGTCACCATGCTGGCAGCCCCCATCCCCCACGACGACGCTGCGCGCCTGCGGCGCCTGCGCGCCATGGACATCCTGGACACCGGGGCCGAGGCGGCGCTGGACGGGCTCACGCGCCTGGCCAGCCAGGCCACCGGCATGCCGATCGCGCTGGTCTCGCTGGTCGACCAGGACCGCCAGTGGTTCAAGTCCGCGGTGGGCCTGGGCCAGGGCTGCGAGACGCCGCGCGACGTCTCCTTCTGCGGCCACGCCATCGGCCAGGACGGCATCTTCGAGATCGAGGACGCGCTCGCCGACCCGCGCTTCCATGACAACCCCCTCTCGGTGGGCGAGCCGCGCGTCGTGCACTACGCCGGCGTGCCGCTGGCGATGCCGGAGGGCGAGCGCATCGGCACCCTGTGCCTGATCGACCACCGCCCGGGGCGCCTGAGCCCCGAGCACCGCCGCCTGCTCACCGGCCTGGCCGCCAGCGTCGTCGACGTGCTGCTGCTTCGCGAGCGCGAGACCCGCCTGCGCAAGAACGAGCTCCTGGGCTACACCGAGAGCCTGGCCGAGCTTTCGCCGGTGGGCCTGGTCGCGGCCGACACCCGCGGCGCGCTGGTGCATGCCAACCCGCGCTGGCTGGCGATGCTGGGAGTGCCCCACCTGGGCGAGGCCCTGGGCTGGGACTGGCTGCGCGCGGTGCACCCGCAGGACCGCGACGAGGTCCGCGGCGGCTGGGAGTCCGCGATCCGGCGCCGGGCCCGCTTCCAGGTGGACTTCCGCACCGACCCGCGCCAGCCCGTCGTGCGCTGGCTGCGCCTGCGCCTGGAGCCCGCCGACCGCAACGCCGGCGCGGTGGCCTTCATCGGCTCGGTCAACGACATCACCGAGGTGCGCGCGCTGCAGATGGAGCTGATCGCGCGCAACGAGCAGCTCGAATCCATCATCTCCGCCCTGCCCTCGGGCCTGGCGGTGTTCGACGAGGACCTGCGCCTGGTCGCCAGCAACCGCCGCGTGAACGAACTCCTGGACCTACCGGAGGACGTGCTCGGCGGACCCGACGCCCGCTACCAGGACCTGGCCAGGTACCTGGCCGCGCGCGGCGAATGGGGCGCCGGCGACCCGGCCGACCTGGTGCGCGCCCGCGTGGCGCGCATCCGCGAGGGACAGGACGAACAGTTCGAGCATGCCAGCGCGCGCGGCTCGGTGCTGGACGTGCGCATTGCGCACATGCCCGACGGCGGCCACGTGCGGGTGTACACCGACGTCACCGCCCAGCGCCGCGCCGAGCAGTCGCTGCGTGCCAGCGAGCACCGGCTGGCCGTCGCGCTGGAATCCGTGGGCCTGGGCCTGTGGGAGCTCGAGCCGCTGGCGGGCCGCATCCACCTGTCCGAGGGCTGGTCCCGGTTCTTCGGCTTCGCGCCCGAGGCGCGCAGCCTGGGCGTGGCCCAGATGGCCGAACTCGCCCCGGGCACCGAGATGCAGGACGCGCGTGACGACCTGGTGCGGCTCCTCAAGGGCGAGATCGCCGTGATGCAGCGCGAGCACCAGATGGTCGACGGGCGCGGCGAGCGCATCCGGGTCGTCACCCATGCCCGCGTCACCGAGCGCGATGGCCGGGGCCGCGCGGTGCGGGTGGTGGGCACCACCCAGGACGTCAGCGACCGGCACCGCGCCGCGCTCGCCCTGCGCGAGGCCGTCGACGCGGCCAACGACGCCAACCGGGCCAAGGCCGACTTCCTCTCCACCATGAGCCACGAGATCCGCACCCCGATCAATGGCGTGATCGGCCTGGCCCGCATGCTCGAGGAGGCCCGCCTGCCCGCGCGCGAGTCGGACCTGGTGCGCATGATCAACAGCTGCGCCAGCACCCTGCTCACGCTGGTCAACGACGTCCTCGACTTCTCCAAGATCGAGGCCGGCCAGATGTCGCTGGAGGAGTCCGACACCGACCTGCATGCCCTGGTCCACGAGACCGCCGACATCTTCGGCGAGCGGGCCCGCCACAAGGGCGTGGACTTCAGCGTGCACCTGGACGGCGACGTCCCGCGCCGGGTGCGCGCCGATGCCCACCGCCTGCGCCAGATCCTGCTGAACCTCCTGGGCAACGCGCTCAAGTTCACCGACCGGGGCGCCTTCAGCCTGCGCGCCTCGGTCTCGGGCGCCGGCGCCGCGCGCATGCTGCGCTTCGACGTGACCGACAGCGGCATCGGCATTTCGCGCGAGGACCTCCCGCGCCTGTTCAAGCGCTTTGCCCAGGCCGGCGCCCGCACCGGCCGCCACCACCAGGGCACCGGCCTGGGGCTGGCGATCTCGCGCGACCTCGCCGTCCTCATGGGTGGCGACGTCACGGCCGCCAGCACGCCCGGCGTGGGCTCGACCTTCACCGTCACCGTGCCCCTGCGGGCCGCCGCCGTCCCCGCCGCGCAGGCCGGCGTTCCGGCCGCCCCGCCGGCAGCGGCCGACGCGGCGATCCTCCTGGTCGAGGACAACGCCATCAACCAGCTGGTCGCGCGATCGCTGCTCGCCAAGCTCGGCTACCGCAACATCACCCTGGCGCAGGACGGGCGCGAGGCGGTGGAGGCGGCTCGCGCAGGCGCCTTCGACCTGGTGCTCATGGACTGCCAGATGCCCGTGATGGACGGCTTCGAAGCGGCCCGCGCGCTGCGCGCGGACGGCTTCGAGGCGCCGATCGTGGCCCTGACCGCGGGCGCCGCGAGCCAGGACCGCGACAAGTGCCTCGAGGCCGGCATGGACGACTACCTGGCCAAGCCCATCGACGTTCAGCAGCTGTCGCAGTCCCTCGGGCGCTGGCTGCACCGCCAGGCCACGCCCCTGGCGGCGGTGGCGGGCTGACCCGCCCGCCGGCGATGTCCACGATGTCCGCACGCCTGCCCGCCTGGCTCGCCGTGTGGTTCATCCCCCGCACGGCCGGCCTCTCGCTGCCGGCCCTGGCCGCCCTGCGGGCCCTGGCCGCGGCCGCGGCCTGCGCCGGCCTGGCGCTGTGGGCCCTGGCGGACCACATGTCGCAGGCCCAGGAGAGCGAGACCGGGGGCCTGGCCGCCGGCACCGCGCGGGTGGCGATGGAGATCATCGACGCCAACCTCGCGGAGCGCACCATCGACCTGCTGCAGCACCAGCACCAGGTGCAGCAGGCCAGCGCCTGGCGCGCGCCGGACCGCCTGCGCGCCGAACTCGAGCGGGTACAGGCCCTCACGCCGGGCTACAGCTGGATCGGGCTGGCCGACCCGCAGGGCCGCATCACCGCGGCCACCGGCCGCCTCGCCGAGGGCCGGGACGTGGCCCAGCGCACCTGGTTCCGCGGCGGCGCCCGGGGCCTGTACCACGGCGACCTGCACGAGGCCCTGCTGCTGAACGACGCGCTGCCGCGCCTGCCCGGCGGCGAGCCCTGGCGCTTCATCGACATCGCCGTGCCGGTGCGCGACACGCAGCAGGTCCTCCAGGGCGTGCTGGCGGCGCACCTGTCCTGGCCCTGGCTGCGGGACCGACTGAAGTCGGTGCGCGGCACCATGCCGCCCCAGGCCACGCTGTGGCTGGTCGGGCCGGACGGCAGCCCGCGCCTGGCAGGCGCGCCCCTCGCCGACGACAAGCCCCTGGCGCTGGAATCGATCCAGCGCGCGCGCAACGGCGCCAGCGGCTGGCTGGTCGAGGCCTGGCCGGACGGCCGCCGCTACATCACCGGGTACGCCCCGCAGCCGGGGAGCGACTCCTTCGGCGGCTTCGGCTGGATCGCCCTGGTGCGGGCGCCGGCCGACGCCTGGTCGCCGGCCATGCACGAGCAGTTCAACCGCCTCGCCGTCGCGGCGGCCCTGGCCGTGCTGCTGATGGCGGGCCTGGCCTGGTACACGGCGCGCGTGGGACTGCGGCCGCTGGAGGGATTCATCGAGCGCCTGGGCCAGCTGCGCGAAGGCGAATCCGCGCCGCGCCTGCCGGACCGCTACCCGCGCGAACTGCGCGCCCTCGACGATGCGGTGCTGCGCCTGGTCCAGCGCCTGGACGACCAGGAGCGCCAGGTCCGCCTCGCGCTCGAGGACACGCAGCACAGCCTGCGCACCGTGGGTCGCAACCTGCCCGGCGTGCTGGCCACCGTGCGACGGCAGCGGGGCGAGGTGCGATTCAGCTTCGTCAGTGAAGGCGCGCTGCACTACTTCGGCGTGCCGGCCGAGGAGATCGTGGCCGACCGCACCGCCTGGTCGCGGCATGCGAACGTGGAGGACGCGGTCGCCCTGCGCGACGCCTTCCGCGGCCTGCGCGACGGCGACGAGCACCTGCTGGTGATGCCGGTCCGCTTCACCGGCGACGACGGCGTGCAGCGCACGCTGCAGACCCTGCTGGTGCGCCGGGACCAGGACGATACCCGGGTCTTCGACTGGATCAGCCTGGACGTCACCGAGCTCACGCAAGCGCGCCAGCAGGCGGAGCAGGCCAACCGGGCCAAGGGCGATTTCCTGGCGACGATGAGCCACGAGCTGCGCACCCCGCTCAACGCCATCATGGGCTTCTCGCGCGTGATGGAGGACACCCTGCCAGCCGGCGACCACCGGCGCCAGGCGCGCTTCGTGCGCGAGACGGCGGAAATGCTCACGCGCATCCTGAACGACGTGCTGGACCTCGCCCGCATCGACGCCGGCCGCTTCGACCTCGACGCACGCCCGTTCCAGCTCGAGCCGGTGCTGGACGCCTGCCGCGCGATCTACCGCGTCGTGGCCCTGCAGAAGGGACTGGAGTTCTCGATCGAAGCGCCGGAGGGCCTGCCCGCGCTGGTGGGGGACCCGGTGCGCCTGCGGCAGGTGCTGGAGAACCTGCTGTCCAACGCATTCAAGTTCACCGCCGCCGGCGGCGTGCGGGTGGTGGCCTCGTTCACCCGCCTGGGCACCACCACCGATCCCTCGCAGGACCTGGGGCTGCTGACGGTGCGGGTGATCGACACCGGCATCGGCATGCGCCCGGAGCACCTCGCGCGCGTGTTCGAGCGATTCGAGCAGGCTGACCGCACGGTGCGCCTGCGCTATGGCGGGGCCGGGCTGGGCCTGGCCATCGTCAAGACGCTGGTCGAGAAGATGGGGGGCACGGTGGCCGTGCAGTCGCGGGAGGGCATCGGCACCGAGTTCCAGCTGTCGCTGCCCCTGCCCCTGGCCGGCCCCGAGGAACCCGCCGGGGGCCCGGCGATCGAGCGGCGCGAGCGCAGCCTGCTGGTGCTGGTGGCCGACGACCTGGACCTCAATCTCGCGGTCATGCGCGCGCAGCTGGAGAACCGCGGCCACCGCGTCATCGAGGCGCGCGACGGCGTGGAGGCGCTGCAGCAGGTGCGCGACCGCTACCCCGACCTGGTGCTGATGGACCTGGACATGCCCGTGCTCGACGGCCTGGCCGCCACGCGCGAGCTGCGCGCCGGCGAGAAGGGCGTGCGCCCCACGCCGGTGTGGGCGCTGACCGGCAAGAGCTTCGCCGACGACATCGACGAGTGCCGTGCCGCCGGCATGCAGGGCCACCTGTCCAAGCCCCTGGTGCTCGAGGACCTGGTGGCCGTGCTCCAGCAGGTCGCCGACGCCGACTGACCTGCCCCGGCCCCACCGCCCTCAAGTCCGGCGTCCGCCGGCCGAAAGAGCGGGAACAGCCGGCTCCGCCGGGACTCCCCGGGAGAACGACATGCAGCCCCCCCCCTCGCCCGCCCCGATCCGCGTGATCCTCGCCGACGACCATGACCTCGTGCGCAGCGGCCTGCGGGCCCTGCTGTCACGGGACGCAGGCATCGAGGTCGTCGCCGAGGCGAGCGACGGGCAGGAGCTGGTGGACCTCACCGAGGAGCTCGCGCCCGACGTCGTCATCACCGATGTCTCGATGCCGGTGAAGGACGGCCTGAGCGCGGTGAGCGAGCTGCGCGCCCGCCACCCGGCGCTGCGCATCCTGATGCTCTCGATGCATGACAACGCCTCGGTGGTGCGCCAGGCCACGACCTGCGGCGCCAACGGCTACCTGATGAAGGATGCCTCGCCCCTCGAGCTGGAGCAGGCGGTGCACCGGGTGGTGCAGGCCGGCGCGTACTTCAGCGCCGCGCTGTCGCTGCGGCTGCTGGAGCCGTCGGAGCCCAGCGCGCAGGAGGAGCTGACGCCGCGGCAGGTCGAGATCCTGACCCTGCTGGCGAAGGGGCGGGCCTCCAAGCAGATCGCCTACGCCCTGAACCTCAGTCCCAAGACGGTGGACGTCCACCGCGCCCGCATCATGGACCGGCTGAAGATCGGCGACGTGGCCAGCCTGACGCGGTATGCCTTGCGCAAGGGGCTGGTGACGGCCTGAGGGCCGCCGGCCCGTGCATTAAAGTCCGGTGGCCCATGGAAGCCACCGTCCTCCTCTTCGTCGCCTACTTCGCGCTGCTCGCCTGGGCGATGCGCCGAGGCCACCGGGTGGTGCGGGGGCGCTGGCTGTTCTTCCTGCGCGCCTTCTTCCCGAACTGGAAGTTCTATCACGCGGTCGGCCGCCCGCCGCGCCTGCATGTGCGCGGGCAGGACGCCCAGGGTACGTGGCTGCCGTGGCAGCGGGTGTACCCGCGGCGGGCCCGGCGCTGGCTGCACCTGCTGCACAACCCCGACGTCAACCTCGCCCTGTCGCACCAGAACCTGGTGGACCACCTGGCCAGCGACGTCAACGAGCTGCCCGAGGGCGCGCAGCCCGGCGACCTCGTGAGCTACCGGCTGGTGTACCGGCTCGCGCGCGAGGCCCTGCCGCCGCAGGCCGCCGCCTTCCAGTTCGAGATCCGGCTCGAGTCGCCGCGCGGCGAGCCGCCGCACTGCCTGCTGCAATCCCCGGTGATGCCGGTGCAGCCACCGCACTCGGCCCTGGCCGCGGCGCCCGCATGACGCTGGAGCTCGCGGCCCGCGCCTTCGAGGTGCTGCTCGGGTGGAGCCTGCTGCTGCAGTCCCTGGAGCAGCTGCGGGTGCAAGCCATCGACCGCGTCGGCGACTGGTCCATCCAGCGCGACGAAGTGCCGCGCTTCCCCCGCGGGCTGCTGCCCCTGCTCGATCGCCTGTTCCAGCCCGGGCCCTACCGCGCGATGCTGGTCCTGCGCGCCCTGCTGGCCGTGGCCCTGATGGCGGGCCTGCTGCCGGCGGCGGGCGCGGTGGCCCTGTTCGTGATCGCGCTGGCCCTGCTGCTTCGCTGGCGCGGGGCCTTCAACGGCGGCAGCGACTTCATGACCCTGGTCGGCCTGACCGGCCTGCTGCTGGCGCATGCCGCCGGCTGGCGCGCCGGCCTGTGGTGGGTCACCCTGCAGGCCCTGAGCTCGTACTTCGTCTCGGGCTGGGTCAAGCTGCTGCGGGCCGAGTGGCGCACCGGCCGCGCCTTGCCCTTCTTCCTGGACAGCGGGGTCTACGGCCCCCTGCCCGCGGGCAGCCTGTTTCGCCACCCGCGCGTGGCCCAGGCCTGCGCCTGGGCCTTCACGCTGTGGGAAGGCTGCTTCCCGCTGGCCCTGCTCGACTCGCGCCTGGCCGCCGCCTTCTGCGCGGTGGCCGCCACCTTCCACTTCCTGGTGTTCTGGTTCTTCGGGCTGAACCGCTTCTTCTGGGCCTGGATGACGACCTATCCCGCCATCCTCTACGCCGCGTCCTAGCGGCGTCCTAGCGGAACCAGCGCGTCTCGGAGAGCACGCAGGGCACTTCCTTGTTCGCCTCGGAGTAGCCGTCGAAGGGCTGGCCCTGGTCGTCCACCCGCGCCAGCGGGTCGCCCGCGGCGTCGATGACGGCGCCGATGCGAAGCAGCACCAGCGGCTCGCCCTCGTGCGCCACGAAGCGATACAGCACGCCCCGCGGCAGCACCGCGCCCTCGTGGGTGCGCACCACCTTCTCCTCGCCGCGCGGGCCGTAGAACGTGGCCGCGCCCTGCAGCACCACGAAGACATGGTCCTCGTTGGTGTGCGCGTGCAGCTCGTTCTCGCCGCCGCTGGCATAGGTCTTGAGCACCACGTTCAGCAGCGGCGTCGCCGCCAGCACCGCGTTCGTTCGGCCCTGCTCCGGCAGGCGCTGGGCCATGCGGAAGAAGGCCGGGCGGTCGATGACCGCGAGCTTCTCCATCGCCGCCCGCCAGGCCTGGCTGCTGCCCACCAGGGCGCCCGATTCCGCCGCCGCTGCCGCTCCCGATTCCGCTTGCGCGCTCATACACCTCTCCTCAACGAGACATTGACGTTCTTGACCTGCGTGAACTCGTGCATCTCCTGCAGGCATTCCTCGCGGCCCACGCCAGAGAGCTTGTAGCCGCCGAAGGGCGCGCCGGGCAGGTGGATGGAGCAGTCGTTCACCCAGACATAGCCCGCCTGCAGCCGCGAGGCGGCGCGGTGGGCAGTCACCAGGTCCTGCGTCCAGACCGAGGCGGTGAGGCCGAAGTCCACGCCGTTGGCGATGGCGAACATCGCGTCCTCGTCGCGCCAGCGCATCACCGACAGCACCGGCCCGAAGACCTCCTCGCGCGCCACCCGGTGCGTGGGCTGCACATCGACCAGCACCGTGGGCTCGACGAAGAAGCCCTGCGCCAGGCCGGCGGGACGGCCACCGCCGCAGGCCACCCGCGCGCCCTGCTCGCGGGCGATGGCGATGTAGGACAGCGAGCGCTGGTACTGCGCCTCGTCCACCAGCGCGCCCATGGTGGTGTCCATGTGGGTCGCGACGCCGGGCCGGTGGCGGCGCGGCAGCAGCGCGCACAGCGCCTCGACGAAGCGGTCATGCAGGCTCTCGTGCACCAGCACCCGGCTGGTCGAGCCGCAGGACTGGCCGCACCAGGTGAAGTTCATGCCCCGCACCGCGCCATCGACCGCCGCCTCGAAGTCGGCGTCCGGGTAGACGATGAGGGCGTTCTTGCCGCCCAGCTCCAGCAGCGGGCGCTTCATGCTGTCGGCGGTGGCGCGCAGCACCGCCTGGCCGGCGCCGACGCTGCCGATCAGGCCGACCGCGTCCACCCCCGGGTGCGAGGACAGCGCCGCGCCGACGTCGCGCTCGCCCACCACGCAATTGAGCACGCCGGGCGGGAACACGCCGTCCAGCAGCTCCATCAGCCGCAGCGTGGACAGCGGCGCCTGCGGCGGCGGCTTGAGGATCACCACGTTGCCGGCGGCCAGGGGCGCGGCCATCTTGCCGGCGGCGAACATGAACGGGTGGTTGAACGGGAAGATCCGCGCCACCACGCCCAGCGGCTCGCGCAGCGTGTAGTTCAGGGAGTGGTTGCCGGTGGGGATGGTCTCGCCCTTGTTCTCCAGGACCAGGCCGGCGAAGTACTCCAGCTGCGTGGCCGCGATCTCGGCGTCCATCTGCATCGCCTTGACCGGGTTGCCGCAGTCGGCGGCATCGAGCAGGGCCAGCTCCAGGGCATGGGCGCGCACGATGTCGGCGGCGCGGCGCAGGGCCCGGGCGCGGGCCAGCGGCGGCGTGGCGGCCCAGCCCGGGAAGGCGGCGCGGGCGGCGGCGACCGCGGCATCCACGTCGGCCGGCGCGGCCAGGGTGAAGGCGGCGAGCGGCTCGCCGGTGCTGGGGTTCAGGCTGGTGCGCGCGCCGCCGCTGCCGGCATGCCAGGCGCCGCCCCAGTAGGAGCCGCGCTGCGTCGGCAGCGTCGCGGGGACGAAGGGGCCGAGGTCCTGGCCGTCGGGGGTGGCGAGGCCGGCGGCGGCCCAGGCCTGCCGGAAGGGGCTCATCGCAGTCATCTCAGTCCCCCTGCGAACGGGTCATGCCCTGGCTCATGGCGGGCGAGTAGCCGGGCTGGACCACCACGTCCACCACCACCGCCTCGCCGCGCTCGTAGGCGGCGATCGCCTGCGGCAGCACCTCGCGCAGCTGCGCCGCGGTGCGCACCGGGCCGAAGCCGGTGAGGCCCTGGGCCTGCGCCATCTTGGCGAGGTCGGGCGCGGGGTCGTCGATGCGCTGGCCGATCCAGCGGTTCTCCACCGGGCGGCCGCGTTCGCGGGCCACGCGCTCCTGGTGGATCTCGTCGTTGAAGAAGGAGCGGTTGTTGGCGACCAGGCAGACGAAGGGCACGCGCGCACTGGCGGCGGTCCAGAAGGCGGTGACGCCCATGAGGAAGTCGCCGTCGCCGATGATGGCCAGGGGCAGCCGGTCGCCGCCCTGCAAGGCCAGCGCGCTGCCCACCACCATGCCGGGGCCGGAGCCGATGCCGCCGCCGCCGTCGTAGCCGAGGAAGTCCAGTGGGTGCTCGAAGTCCCACAGGTCGCCGGCCCAGCTCAGGGGCAGGCGCAGCAGGCTGGTGGGCCGGTCGCCCACCACCTCGCGCACCACGGCGGCGACGTCGGCGACCTGCATCGGCGCGTCCGGGTCCACCCGGCGCGGGGTCCGCGCCGGCGGCGCCGGCAGCGGCGCGGCCGGCCGCGGGCCCCGGCCCTCGAGCGCGGCGAGCAGCGCCGTCACGGCGGCCTCGGGCTCGCAGGCCATGAAGCAGTCGGCCGGCGGCAGGGACTGGTGGTCCATGCTCCAGCCGTTGTGGACCTGGTGGTCCATCGAGGCCTGGATGATGCGGCTGGCCGGCGCCTCGCTGCCCCAGGCCTGCTTGAGCGTGCCCCCCAGGTCCAGCCAGTCCAGGCTCAGGACCACGTCGGCCGACTTCAGCACGGCGGCGGTCTCCGGCGTGAGGAACATGCCCGCCGGGCCCGCATGCAGCGGGTGCGTGGTCGGGAAGGCGGCGCCGAGCTTGAGGTCGGTGAGGACCTGCGCGCCCAGGCGCTGCGCCAGCGCGATGCGGTCGTTCCAGCCGGCCTCGCAGCGCGAGACGCGGCCGGCCAGGATCACCGGGCGCTTCGCGTTCCACAGCCAGTCGGCGGCGCGGGCCAGGTCCTCGGGCGCGGGCATCGGCGAGGCCGGCGGGGCGTAGCGCGAGACATCCGGCAGCGCCGGGCGCGCCGGCAGGCGGGACTCCTGCAGCGCGGCGTCGAAGCAGACATAGGTCGGCCCGCGCGGCGCGGTGTCGGCGATGCGCCAGGCCCGCAGCATCGCCTCCTGGGCCGCGGCCACCGAGGCGGGCTGCGCGTCCCACTTGATGAAGTGGCGCACCAGGGCGGCCTGGTCGGCGGCGGTGTGCAGCCAGTCGATCCAGGGGCGGCGGCGCGCCGCGTCCACCGGCCCGGTGGCCCCCAGCACCAGCACCGGCACGCGGTCGGCCCAGGCGTCGAAGATGGCCATCGAGCCATGCATCAGGCCCACGTTGCTGTGGAGGATGGCGGCCAGCGGCTGCCCGCCCACCTTGGCATAGCCGTGGGCGATGGCCACCGCATGCTCCTCGTGCAGCACCAGCAGCATCTGCGGGTCGGCGTTGCCCAGGTGGTTGACCAGGCTGTCGTGGAGGCCGCGGAAGCTGGCGCCGGGGTTCAGCACCACGTAGGGCACCTTCAGCGCGCGCAGCATGTCGGCGATGGCGTCGCTGCCCCACACCTGGTCGCTGGCGGGGGAAGGCAGGGGCTCGTCGCGGCGGGCGAGGGCCCGGGGGGAATCGGTCATGTCAGGGGTCGGGAGTGGGGGTCGATCGGGAAGGGGGTTCATTCGGCGCGGATGCCGGCGGTGCGGATCACCTCGGTCCAGCGCTTGAGGTCGTCGGCCGCGCGCTGGCGCATCTGCTCCGGCGTGCTGGTGAGGACCTCGATGCCCTGGCCGCCCAGGCGCTGGGCGACGTCGGGCTGGGCCATCACCCGGCGCACCGCCTGGTTGATGGCGTCCACGATGGGCGCGGGCGTGCCGGCAGGGGCCGACAGGCCGAGCCAGATCTCGCACTCGTAGCCGGGCACGCCGGACTCGTCGAGGGTGGGCACCTCGGGCAGGCCGGGCAGGCGCTTGCGGCTGGTCACGGCCAGCGCGCGCAGGCGGCCGGCCCGCACGTGCGGGATCACCTGGTTCACGACACCGATGGTCATCTCGATCTGGCCGCCGACCACGTCGGTGAGGGCCGGGGCGGCGCCGCGGTAGGGAATGTGGACGACGCTGGTCTTGGTCATCGCCTTGAACATCTCCATCGCCATGTGCTGCGGGCTGCCGTTGCCGCTGGAGGCATAGCTCATTCGGCCGGGGCGGGCCCTGAGCAGCTTGACCAGCTCCTGCACCGTCTGCGCCGGCACCGCGGGGTTCACCGCCAGGGCCAGCGAGGTGGTGCCCAGGAGGGAAATGTGGGCGAAGTCGCGGCTGGCATCGAACGGCATGCGCTCGATCAGCGCCGGGTTCATCGAGGTGATGTTGATGTTGTTCAGGAGCAGCGTGTGGCCGTCCGGCGCCGACTTCACCACCTCGGCCGAGCCGAGGTTGCCGGCGGCGCCGGGCTTGTTGTCGACGACCACCGGGTGCGGCCACAGCTCCTGCAGCTTCTGCGCCACCAGGCGCGCGATCACGTCGTTGGAGCCGCCGGGCGTGTAGGGCACGACGATGCGCACCGGCCGCTGCGGGAAGGCCGGCGCCTGGGCGAAGGCGGCGGGCGCGGCGGCCAGGGCGGCGGCCTGCAGCAGGGCGCGGCGGCGCAGGCCGGCGGGGGCGGGAAAGGTCATTCAGGTCTCCTCGTTGTCATGTCTCGGACGGGGTCCGGGCGGAGTTCGGCTCTTCGGCCAGCCGCGATCCTAGGCGCGGCCCTAGAATTGATCAATCTTGATTGGTTGATCAACATGTCTGCCGCTCCCCGCGACTTCCTCTCGGCTGCCGAGGCCTCCGCCCTGCTCGGCGTGCGCCGCCAGACGCTGTATGCGTATGTCAGCCGCGGCCTGGTCCGCAGCGTGGGCGACGGCCGCTCCCGCGAGCGCCTCTACGCCCGCGAGGACCTGGAGCGCCTGCAGCAGCGCGCCCAGGCCCGCAGCGGCCCCGAGGCGGTGGCGGCGTCGGCGCTGAACCTCGGCCACCCGCTGGTGCCCACCCGCATCACCGAGATCACCCCGCAGGGCCCCCGCTACCGCGGCCACCTCGCGGTCGACCTCGCGCGCCGGGGCGTCGCCTTCGAGCAGGTGGCCGAGCTCCTGTGGACCGGGCTCTGGCACGAGGAGCCCTTCACCTGGCCCGCGCCGCCGCCGCACCGCCCCCTGCAGGCGCTGCTGAAGAACATGGGCGCGGGCGAGGCGCGGGACCAGCTCGCCGAGGCCTTCGCCCTCGTCGTGCTGCAGCTGGGGCTGGGCCGGGGACCGGCGCAGGAGCGCCTGATCCACGGCCGGCCGGTGGACGCCGCGCGTGAATTGATCCTCACCCTGGCCGGCTGCTTCGGCTTTCTCTCGAAGGCCGGGCGTTACCGGCCGGTGGCGCCGGGGCTGTCGGTGGCCCAGGCCGTGCTCCAGGCCCTGGGCGCGCGCCCGGCGGCCAGCGACGCGGCCCTGCTCGATGCGATGCTGGTGCTGCTGGCGGACCACGAGCTGTCCCCCGGCACCTTCGCCGCCCGCATCGCGGCCTCCGGCGGCAGCCCGGTCCATGCCTGCCTGGCGGCCGGCCTGGCGTCGAGCGCGGGCACCGAGGTGGCCCGGCGCTACGGGCGGGTGGAGGCCTTCCTCGACGAGGCGGGCCAGGGCGCGGCGATGCAGCGGCAGCTGCAGCGCCTGGTGTCCGCCGGCCAGGCCACGCCGGGGTTCGGGCATCCCCTGTACCCGGCGGGCGATCCGCGGGCCTGCTGGCTGGTGGAGCAGCTGCGCGCGCGCCGGACCCTGCCCGAGCCCGCGCGGGCGGCGCTGGCCCTGATCGACCATGCGCAGCGCCGGCACGGCCTGGCCCCTCGCCACGAGCTGGCCGTGATCGCCGCCTGCCGGGCGCTGCGCTTTCCGCCGGGCACGGCGGGCGCGCTGTTCCTGCTGTCGCGGCAGGCGGGCTGGGTGGCGCATGTGCTCGAGCAGCGCCTCAGCGGCACCCTGATCCGGCCGCGCGCGCGCTTCGTCGAGGCCGGGGCGGCGGGCTGAATCCAGCCGGCGTCCGGGCGGATTGCGGGTGGACTCCGACTGGACTGCGGGCTGATGCCCCCGCGACAACACGGGCCACCACGGGCCGCTAAGCTGCCGCCTTCCGTTCCCTCCACAGGAGACACGATGCCCCCTCGCCTCACTGCCCAGGACTTCGACCAGGACCTGTTGATCCTCTTCGACGCCTATGTCCATGGTGCCGTCGACCGCCGCGGCTTCCTCGAGAAGGCGCAGCGTTTCGCCAAGGCCGGCGTCACTGCCGCCGGCCTGCTGGCGGCGCTCAGCCCCGACTTCGCCATGGGCCAGCAGGTCAAGCCCGATGACGGCCGCCTGCGCACCGGCTTCGAGGCCGTGCCCTCGCCGAACGGCCACGGCAGCATCCGCGGCTACTGGGCCCGGCCGGCGTCCGCCGGCGCGCGCAAGCTGCCCGCGGTGCTGGTGGTGCACGAGAACCGCGGGCTGAACCCGCACATCGAGGACATCACCCGCCGCCTCGCGCTGGAGGGCTACATGGCCTTCGCGCCCGACGCGCTCACCTCCAGGGGCGGCTACCCCGGCGACGAGGACAAGGCCCGCGAGGCCTTCGGCACGCTGGACCAGCCCAAGGTGCGCCAGGACTTCCTGGCCAGCGCCCAGTGGCTGCAGGCCCGCGCCGACGTCGACGGCGCCCTCGGCGCCACCGGCTTCTGCTGGGGCGGCGGCATCGTGCACTGGCTGGCGACCCAGCCCCAGGCCGTGGCGCTGCGCGCGGGCGTGCCGTTCTACGGCAACACCCCGGCACCGCAGGAAGCGGCCAAGGTGAAGGCCCCGCTGCTGGTGCACCTGGCCGGCATCGACGAGCGCATCAACGCGCCCTGGCCTGCCTACGAGGCGGCGCTGAAGGCGGCCGGCGTCAAGGTGGAGACGCACCAGTACGCCGGCACGCAGCACGGCTTCCACAACGACACCACGCCGCGCTACGACGCCGCGGCGGCGAAGCAGGCCTGGGACCGCACCACCGGGTTCCTCAAGGCGCACCTGCAGACCGCATGACCCTGGACTACCTCGACTTCGAGTTCAGCGACGACGAGGACGGCCGCGGCAGCTTCGACGCGCTGGCCTCGGTGGCGCCGGCGCAGTGGCCGGCGGTGCTGGCCGAGGCCCGGCGCGTGCTCGCCTGGGCCCACGACACCTTTCCCGGGGGCCGCGGCCCGGCCGACGACGGCGGCGAGTGGGACTACGCGCTGGAGGGCCTGCGCGAGGTCCCCACGCCGCTGACGCTGGACTTCGACGAAGCCACCGGCCGACTGCTCGAACGCGAGGGCGCGGCCGGCCAGCCGCGCCTGACCCTCAGCCTCACGCTCTCCGGCTCGCCGGCGTTCTGCGAGGCGATGCGGGAGGCGTTCGCGCTGGGGTGACTCAGTCCGCCTCGCGCAACAGCGGCTCCAGGTCCGCCGCGCGGAAACCGTGGCCCGAGAGGGCCACCATCTGCGCGATGTCCCGCTCCAGCTCGCGGCGGTCCTGCCGGCGGGCCCAGAACACCGGGCCGCCTTCCCAGCGCGGGAAGCCGTAGCCCAGGGCCAGCACCACGTCGATGTCGCTGGCGCGGGCGGCGACGCCCTCGGCCAGCACCTGGGCCGCCTCGTTCACCATGGCCAGCATCACCCGGCGCTGGATCGCCGCCGGCGCGATCGGCTGGCGCGTGAGCCCGCGGCGGGCGCTGGCGTCGGCGATGACCGCGCGCACCTGCTCGTCACTCGCCCGCTCGCGCTTGCCGTCGACGTAGCGGTAGTAGCCCGCGCCGGCCTTGCGGCCCAGCCGCCCGGCCTCGCAGAGCTTGTCGAGGATGTCGACGTAGCGCTCGCGCGCATCGCGCGTGGCGGCCTGGGCCTGGCGCATGCGCCAGGCGATGTCCAGCCCCGAGAGGTCGGCCACCGCGAACGGGCCCATGGCGAAGCCGAAGGCCTCCAGCGCCTGGTCCACCTCCTCGGGCCAGGCGCCCTCCTCCAGCATGAACTCGCACTGGCGGCGCCAGGCGTTGTAGAGGCGGTTGCCGATGAAGCCGAAGGCGTTGCCGCACACCACCGAGGTCTTGCCCAGGCGCTTGCCCAGGGCCAGGCCGGTGGCCAGCACGTCGGGCGCGGTGGCGCGGGCGCGCACCACCTCGAGCAGCTTCATCACGTTCGCCGGGCTGAAGAAGTGCAGGCCCAGCACGTCCTGCGGGCGCGAGGTGGCGGCGGCGATGGCGTCCACGTCGAGGTAGGAGGTGTTGGTGGCCAGCACCGCGCCGGGGCGGGCGTGGGCGTCGATCGTGCGGAAGACGGCCTGCTTGACCGCGAGGTCCTCGTAGACCGCCTCGACCACCAGGTCGGCCGCCGACAGGGCGGCCCAGTCGGCGCTGGCGACGAGGCGGGCGCGGCGCTCCTCCGCCGCCGCGGCGGCGAGCTTGCCGGCGGCGACGCGCTCGGCGTAGTGGGTCTCCACCCGGTCGCGGCCGCGTGTGGCGGCGGCGGCATCCTGGTCCAGCAGCACCACGCGCAGGCCGGCCTCCAGCGCTGCGATGGCGATGCCGCTGCCCATGGTGCCCGCGCCCACCACGGCCACGCAGTCCAGCGCGCGCGGCGCGGCCGGGTGGCCCTCGGGCAGGCGGCCGGCCTGGCGCTCGGCGAAGAACAGGTGGCGCAGCGCGTAGGCCTCGGGCGAGGAGCGCAGCTTGATGAACATGCCGCGCTCCAGCGCGATGCCGTCGGCGAACGGCAGGCGGGCCGCGTTCTTCACCGCCTCCACGGCGGCGAGCACGGCGGGGCGGCGCTTGCCGGCCTTGAGCACCGCCGCCTCGGCGGCCTCGAGGGCCCCGGGCGCGTCGGCCGGCACGGGGCGCTCGCTCACGCGGCGCTTGGCGCCCGCCAGCTCGCGGACGCGGGCGACGGCGGCCTGGGTGAGGTCGCCCGTGGCCACGGCATCGACGATGCCCAGCGCGAGGGCGCGCTCGGCCTTGATCCGCTCGCCCTTGCCAATCAGCTCCAGCGCGCGGGCCACGCCCACCACGCGGGGCAGGCGCTGCGTGCCGCCGGCGCCGGGCAGGATGCCGAGGGTCACCTCGGGCAGGCCGATGACGGTGCCGGGCGCGGCGATGCGGGCGTCGCAGCTCAGGGCCAGCTCCAGGCCCGCGCCCAGCGCGGCGCCGTGCATCGCGGCCACCACCGGCTTGCGGCAACGCTCGATGGCATCCAGCACCTGGGGCAGCTGCGGCTCCTCCAGCGGGCGGCCGAACTCGCGCAGGTCGGCGCCGGCGATGAAGGTCGAGCCCTCGCCGCGGACCACCGCGCCGCGCAGGCTGTCGTCGGCGTCCAGCGCGCGCAGCGCCTCCAGCAGCGCGGCGCGCAGCACCGTCGACATGGCGTTGATCGGCGGGTGCGCGATGGTGAGGACCAGGACCTCGCCGTCCCGGTCCTGCCGCAGGGCGTCAGAGGCCATGGGCCAGCTCGGGCACGGCGGCGAACAGGTCCGCCTCGAGGCCGTAGTCGGCCACGCTGAAGATCGGGGCCTCGGGGTCCTTGTTGATCGCCACGATCACCTTGGAGTCCTTCATGCCCGCCAGGTGCTGGATCGCCCCCGAGATGCCGGCGGCGATGTACAGCTGCGGCGCCACGATCTTGCCGGTCTGGCCCACCTGCAGGTCGTTCGGGGCGTAGCCCGCGTCGACCGCGGCGCGCGAGG
>NZ_JBHTGW010000016.1:0-72905 GCF_042675325.1 Ramlibacter sp. GCM10027632
GCACGCGCACGTTCTCCAGGATCACGTCGCAGGTCTTGGTGCCGCGCTGGCCCATCTTCTTGTCCACCTTGCCCAGGCGCAGGCCCGGCGCGTCGGCCGGCACGATGAAGGCGCTGATGCCGCCCGCCCCCGGCCCGCCGGTGCGGGCCATCAGGGTGAAGGCGCCGGCGCGCGGCGCGTTGGTGATGTAGCGCTTCGTGCCCGTGAGCACGTAGTGGTCGCCGTCGAGCTCGGCGCGGGTCTTGAGCGAGGCGGCGTCGGAGCCGGCGTCGGGCTCGGTCAGCGCGAACGACATGATCAGCTCGCCGCTGGCCACGCGCGGCAGGTAGGCCTGCTTCTGCTCGGGCGTGCCGTCCATGAGGATGCCCTGCGAGCCGATGCCCACGTTGGTGCCGAAGACCGAGCGGAAGGCCAGCGCGGTGCGACCCAGCTCGTAGGCCACCTGGCACTCCTGCGCCATCGACAGGCCGATGCCGCCGTACTCCTCGGGGATCGACAGGCCGAACAGGCCCATCGCCTTCATGTCCTCGACGATGTCGGCGGGCACCTCGTCGTGCTCCTCGACGTGGTTCTCGGCAGGCACCAGGCGCTCACGGACGAAGCGCTCGACGGCGGACAACAGGAGGTCAAAGGACTCGGGATCGAGGGCCATGGTGTCGCAAGGGAGTAGGGAAGGATGGGAGGGGCGGCGGTGCGCTTCAGGTCACGCCCGCCGAATGCAGGTGCTGGAGCTCGGCGTCGTCGAGCCCCAGCAGGCCGGACAGTACCTCGCGGGTGCCTTCGCCCAGCGCCGGGGGCGGGCGGCGCACCGGCAGGCGCTGGCCGTCGAAGCGGTAGGGGGGCGCGAGCACGTCGACGCTGCCCGCCTCGGGATGCGGATGCCGCGTCACCAGGCCGCCGCGGGTGGCGCGCTCGCCGGTGAGGGCCTCGTGCACGCCGAGCACCTCGCCGCAGGGGATTCCCGCGGCCGCCAGGCGCTCCAGCAGCCAGGTCCTGGGTCGTTGCCGCAGGGCTTCGAGCACCTGCGGCATCAGGGCGTCGCGGTTCGCGGTGCGCAGCACGTTGGTCTTGAAGCGTTCGTCGTCAGCCAGGTCGGGGCGCTCGATCACGTCCCGGCAGAAGCGCTCGAACTGGGCGTTGTTGCCCACCGTGACGATGAGGGGGCCGTCCGCCGCGTCGAACACGCCATAGGGGACGATCGAGGGATGGGCGTTGCCGTAACGCGGCGGGTCCTTCTCCATCAGCAGCGCCTCGAGGCCGTAGTAGGCCGTGACCATCATCCCGCAGTCATACAGCGCCATCTCGATGTGGCGGCCCTGGCCGGTGCGCTGGCGCTCGAACAGCGCCGCCAGCACCGCCTGCGCGGCATACATGCCGGTGAACATGTCCACCACCGCCACGCCGAACTTGAGGGGGGGCTGCGCAGACTCGCCGTTGAGCGCCATCAAGCCCGCCTCACCCTGGACCAGCAGGTCGTAGCCGGGGCGGGACGCGTCGGGCCCCGTGCGGTCGTAGCCGGAGATGGAGCAGTAGACGATGTCGGGGCGCACGGCCTTCAGCTGCTCGAACCCCAGCCCCAGCTTCTCGGCGCCGCCGAACTTGAAGTTCTGGATCACGACATCGCACTCGCGCGCCAGGGCCCGTGCGAGCTGCTGGCCGTCGTCGGTCTGCAGGTCCAGCGTCACCGAGCGCTTGTTGCGGTTGACGCTGTTGAAGTAGGCCGTCTGCGTGCTGCCGACTCGCAGGCCCCAGTCGCGCGTGTCGTCGCCGCGGCCCGGCGCCTCGACCTTGATCACCTCGGCCCCCATGTCGCCCAGCACCATGCCGCACCAGGGCCCCGCCAGCACGCGGGAGAGGTCCAGCACGCGAATGCCGGCGAGGGGGAGTCGGGGTTCTGCCATGTCGGGAAGCGGGGCGTGTGTTCAGTGGGCGGGATTCTTGTTGAGGAAGGTTTGCTTGACAATACGGAAAATTATTGACGGAATGTCAAGCCATATTTGACGAATGAGATGGACGCCTCCTCCCTGACCCTCCTGGTGGAAATCCTCGACGCCGGCAACCTGAGCGAGGCCGCGCGCCGGCTGAAGATGACCCGTGCCAACGTGAGCTACCACCTGGCGCAGCTGGAGAAGCGGGTGGGGGCGCAGCTGCTGCGGCGGACCTCGCGGCAGGTGGAGCCGACCGAGCTGGGCCGGCGGCTCTACGAGCACGGCCGCGTGATGCGCGACGAGATCCGCGCCGCCCAGGAAACCATCAGCACGCTGGGCACCGGCCTGGGGGGGCGGGTGGGCCTGAGCATGCCCAGCGGCTATGGCCAGATGGTGATGTCCCCCTGGCTGATCGAGTTCAAGCGCGCGTACCCCCGCATCGTGCTGGAGGCCCGCTTCGAGAACCGGGTGGACGATCTGATCCGGGATGATGTCGACATCGCCATCCGCATCCTGCACGAGCCGCCGCAGAACCTGATCGCCCGGGAGCTGGGCCCGGTGCGTTACGTCCTGTGCGCGGCGCGGGCCTATGCGCAGGCGCATGGGCGCCCGCAGGCCCTGGGCGACCTGCGGCAGGTGCCGCTCATCACGTCGCCCGGGGGGCAGCGCGAGCTGCGCCTGCGGTCGACACGCGAGGCGGCTTCCGAGGAGGTGGTGCTGGAGCCGGCCCTGACCTCGGAGCACTACCCGTTCCTGGAGCAGGCGATCCGGGCGGGCCTGGGTTGGGGTCTGGTGCCCGATTACGTGGTGCGCGAGGGGCTGGCCAGCGGCGACATCGTGCGTGCGCTGGAGGACCATACGCTGCGCATGTTCGGGCCGCGGATGTACCTGATGTACCTGCCCAATCGCTACCAGACGCGCGCGGTGCGCACCTGCATCGACTTCCTGCTCGCGCGCCACGGCGTGGGCGGCGAGGCGCCGCGCTGAGGCAAGAAAAAAGCCCTGCACGCGAGTGCAGGGCTTTTCGAGTTTTTTGGCTCCCCGACCTGGGCTCGAACCAGGGACCTACGGATTAACAGTCCGGCGCTCTACCGACTGAGCTATCGGGGAACAAGCCTTAGATTATAGCTTGTTTCAAAAGCGCTCCTGCGCCGGGCGCGCGCTTCGACGAAATATTCCTGGCGAAGTACTCCCGCCGAAAGATCGATCGCGAGCGGCAATGAAAAAGGCCCTTGCATCGCTGCAAGGGCCTTTCGAGTTTTTTGGCTCCCCGACCTGGGCTCGAACCAGGGACCTACGGATTAACAGTCCGGCGCTCTACCGACTGAGCTATCGGGGAACAGAACCAAGATTATAGGCAGATTTTCGGCCGGTTTTAAAGGGCGGCCGCAAAAGTCAGGCGCGCCGTGCGTGCCGCGCCGGGGTACAGGTACACGTGGCCGAACTGGTAGGGCGATTCACGCCAGTAGCGGCGGTCGAACAGGTTGTCGATGCCCAGCGTCCAGGTGGTGTTCGCACCGGCGAGCTTCGTGTCGTAGCGCACCGCGGCGCCGACCGTGGTCCACGAGGGCAGGCGGATCGAGCCATCGGGCAGCACGTTGCGGTCGCCCTCGTGCGAGAGGCGGCCCTGCAGCTCCAGGCCCTGCACCGCGGCCGCGCGCCAGGCGGCCTGCAGGCGCGCGGTGACGGCGGGGACGTTGGTCGGGCGCTGGCCGTTCACGGCCGGTTCGGCGCTGCTGCCGCTGCGCTTGGCATCCAGCAGCGTCACGCCGCCGCCCACGCGCCACGGGCCCTTGGCCCACTGCGCCGAGGTCTCGAGGCCGCGGTGCACCGCCTCGCCGTCGTAGGCGCCGGTGCAGGGCGACAGGCCCAGCCGGCTGCAGGCGTCGAGGTTGCTCACCGGCCGATGGATCTGGAAGGCGGCGACCTGCCAGCCCAGGGCCTCGTCGCCGCCCTTGAGGCCGGCCTCCACCTGGCGCGACTTCAGCGCGGGCAGCGCCTGGCCGGCGTTGGTGTACTGCGAGCCGCGATTGGGCACGACCTGCGACTCGATGCCCTGGCCCCAGCTGGCATAGGCCATGAGCACCGGCGAGAGCTTGTAGCTCACCGCCGCCCAGGGCGTGTTGATCGACTGCTCGTACGCGGTGGGGCGCGTGCCGTTGGTGCGCACGCTGGAGCGATCGAGCTGCGTGTGGCGCAGGCCGGCCCACACGGTGAGGCGCTCGTTCAGGCGCATCGCGTCCTGCACCGAGAACTCCATCGAGCGCTCGCCGCGGTTCGTGTTCTGGTCGCCCAGCGTCGGGTCGGCGGGCACGACGGCCGTGCCCTGCACGTTGCCGGTGCCGACCCAGTTGTAGGCCTGCAGGTCGAAGCGCTGCTTCACGCGCGAATGCAGCGCGGCGAAGGTGAGGTCGTGGCGCACGCCGCCGGCGGACAGCTGGCCGCGCAGCTGCAGTTGCGCGGCATCCTGGGCGCGGCGCTCGTTCTCGCTGCGGAAGTCGTAGTAGTCGAAGCTGCCGTCGCTGCAGTAGCGGTCGTAGTTGCCCTCGGCGCTGCAGCCGAAGGGGAAGGCGGTGCGGTCGTCGGTGCGCAGGTACTGCCGGCCGGCCTGGGCCATCCAGCTCCATTGGGCGTTGATCGCCTGCGAGAAGCGCACCGTGCCGGTGGCGGCGTCGAACACCGAGGGCTGGGCCCAGGGCTGGTTGTTCAGGTTCAGGTTGGGGTTCACCGGCGCGGGCAGGCGCGGGCCCAGCAGGCTGAAGCCGACCTGGCTCGGCTGCGACTTGCGGCTGGTCTCGATCTCGGCCTCGAGCACCGAGTCGCGGCTGATGCGCCAGTCGGCCGCGGCGGCCAGCAGGCTGCGCTCGCCGTCGAGGTGGTTCACGCGCGGGCGCAGGCGCTCGTGCACCGCGTTCACGCGCAGACCGAAGGCCTGGCCCTCGCCGAAGCGCTGGCTGATGTCCGCGCCGGCGAGCACGCCGCCGCCGCTGCCGGTCTCCAGGCGCACCTGGCGCAGGGGCTGCTGGGTCGGGCGCTTGACGACGTAGTTCACCAGGCCGCCGGGTGCGCTGGTGCCGGCCTGGATGCCGCTGGTGCCGCGCAGGAACTCGATGCGCTCCTTGTTGTCCAGGGGGATCGAGGTCTCGGCCGAGATCGGCAGGCCCTCGCGGCGGTAGTTGAAGCGGTTGTCGAGCGTGAAGCCGCGGATGCTGAGGAAGTCCCAGTAGCCGGGCGCGTTGTAGGCGTCGGTCACCGAGGCGTCGAAGCCGGTGAGATCGGCCAGGCGGCGGGCGCCGCTGGCTTCGAGCGTGCGGCGGTCGATGACGGTGGCCGACAGCGGCAGCTCGCGCAGCGGCACGTCGCCGAAGCCGGTGACGTCGGCCTGCGCCGCGCCGTTGCGGCTGGTGGTGATGGTGACGGTCTTGAGCGTGGTGTCCTGCGCGTGCGCGGCGGCCGACAGGGCGAGCAGCAGGCAGGCGCGGGGCAGGGTGGCCAGGGGCCAGGAAGGACGTTGCTTGGGCGAATGGGATGCCACGACGTTTTTCTCCAACGTTGGTGGCAGGTCGGCATGCTGGTGGGCACGGTGGCCCCGCGAGAAGACGGGACGCCCACAGGAAGCTTGCTTCCCTGCGCGAGGATTACCTCAATCAGGTTCAAAGGGACTCTCTCAGTCGCCACGGCATCGCGGCAACACCCCTAGCGGTGTGCGGCTCCCCGGAAGGAGCGCGCGGCGGATTCTAACCGGGGATCAGGCAGGGCCCGCGCCGCCTGGCGCGTCCTGTCCGTCCACGCCGAGCAGGCGGTGCAGCCGGCTGGAGCTGGTGGTGTATTCGAGCGGGCGCTGCTCGTGACCGGGCGTGAGGTAGGCGGCCGCGCCGAAGGCGGCCATCACGCACTCGTGGAAGCCCGAGGCGATCAGCTTCTTCTTGCCAGGGTAGGTGACGACGTCGCCCACCGCGAAGATGCCGGGCGCGCTGGTTGCGAAGGTGGCGGTGTCCACCTTGACCAGCTTGCGCTCCAGGTCCAGGCCCCACTCGGTGACGGGGCCCAGGCGCGGCGACACGCCCTGGCACACGAGCAGGCGGTCGAGCGGCAGGGACTGCACCACGGCGTCGGGGCCGGTGACCTGCAGCGCCTGCAGGCGCCCGCCGTCGGCCTCGAGGCCGGTGGCCTGGGCGACGACGAAGCGCATCGCGCCCGCGGCGCACAGGGCGCGCATGCGCTCGACCCGGGCGGGATCGGCCTGGAAGGCGTCGCGCCGGTGCATGAGGGTGACGCTGGCGGCCCGCTGCGGGCCTTCGGCCAGGGCCAGGGCGGCGTCGAGCGCGGCGTCGCCGTCGCCGACGATGACCACGCGCTCGCCGGAGAAGGCCGCCGGGTCCGGCAGGCGGAAGAACAGCTGCGAGCCCTCGAAGGCGTCGAGGCCCTCGAGCTTGAGGCGGCGCGGCTCGAAGGCGCCCACGCCGGCGGCGATGAAGACGGTCCTCGTGAGGAAGCGGGTGCCGGTGCGGGTGGCGAGCAGCCAGCGGCCGTCGTCCTGGCGCTGCAGGGACGTGACGGTCTGGTCGAGGTGGAAGGTGGGTGCGAAGGGCCGTACCTGCGTGAGCAGGGCATCGGCGAGTTCGCGGCCGGTGCACACGGGCACGGCGGGGATGTCGTAGATCGGCTTGTCGGCGTAGAGCTCGACGGGCTGGCCGCCCGCGAAGGGCAGCGCATCGACCACGTGGGCCTGGATGTCGAGCAGGCCCAGCTCGAACACCTGGAACAGGCCGACCGGCCCGGCGCCGATGACGACGGCGCCGGTCTCGATCAGGGCCTGGCCCGGTGCGGCATGCATCAGGCGGTCAGCGGATCAACTCGGACAGCTTGCCCGTCTTGTCCTTCCACTCCTCGGCGTCGGGGAGGGCGGCCTTGCGCTTGGTGATGCTCTTCCAGTTGGCGTCCTGCGACAGGTCGGCGTTGATCTTGATGAAGGCCTGCTGGTTGGCGGGCACGTCTTCCTCGGCGTAGATCGCGTTGACCGGGCACTCGGGGATGCACACGGCGCAGTCGATGCACTCGTCGGGGTCGATCACCAGGAAGTTGGGGCCCTCGCGGAAGCAGTCCACGGGGCAGACGTCCACACAGTCGGTGTACTTGCAGCGGATACAGGATTCGGTGACGACGTGGGTCATTTTCTTTTCAGGACCGGGGGAAACCCGGAATTCTAAGACGGCTCGTAGGGGCCGATCAGCGCACCAGCACGGCGCCCGAGGTCTTGTGGCTGGCGGTGTCCACCAGGACCAGCGAACCGAGGATGCGCGAGCGGGCGTAGGGCAGGGTGGCCAGGGGCTCCTGCAGGGCCAGTTCGACGTGGCCGATGGCGTTGGGCTCGAGCTGCGTGGCGTCGGCCTCCTCGAGCGTGTTCACGTCGAGGCGGTGCACCACGCGCTTGACCTTGGCCTTCACCCAGCGGTGGCCATGCAGCGCCCAGTAGACGCGGCCGGCGACCAGGGGCTCGTCGTCGAGCCACGCGATGGTGGCCGAGACCTCGCGCGAGGGCTCCGGCGACTCGGGCGCCAGCAGCCAGTCGCCGCGGGAGACGTCGACCTCGCGGTCCAGGACGATGCCGGCGCTGTGGCCGGCGGGCACGTCCTTCTCCTCGCGCACGTGGTTCAGGACCTGGGCGACGGTGGCGGTCTGGCCGCTGGGAAGGATCTTGATCGCCTGGCCGGGCTTGACGCGGCCGGCGGCCACGCGGCCCCAGAAGACGCGACGGCCCTTGGAGGTGTCGGCGCTGTCGTGGAACTTCTCGACCCACTGCACCGGGAAGGCGAAGGCCTCGTCGCTCTCGGCGGCGGTGACGTCCAGGGTCTCCAGCAGCTGCAGCAGCGAGGGACCCTCGTAGCCGCACCAGCCGGGTTGCGCGGAGGCCACGTTGTGGCCCTTGAGCGCGGAGATCGGGATGATGGCGGCGACGGCCACGCCGGCGTCCTGCGCGAAGCGCTCGAGCGCGCCGCGGATGTGGGTGAAGGCCAGGGCCGGGTCTTCCACCGCGTCGAGCTTGTTGATCGCGAAGACGATGGAGGGCACGCGCAGCAGGTTGGCCAGCAGGGTGTGGCGGCGGGTCTGCGGCAGCAGGGCCAGGCCGGCGTCCTGCCACTTGAGCTTGGTGGCGTCGACCAGCACCACGGCGGCATCGGCGCTGGAGGCGGCGGTGACCATGTTGCGGGTGTACTGCTCGTGGCCGGGCGCGTCGCCGATGATGAACTTGCGCGCGGGCGTGGCGAAGTAGCGGTAGGCCACGTCGATGGTGATGCCCTGCTCGCGCTCGGCGGACAGGCCGTCGGTGAGCAGCGCCAGGTCGGTCTCGCCGGAGCGCGAGACGGAGGCGAGCTGGTCCTGCAGCACCGCGCGGGAGTCCACCAGCAGGCGGCCGATCAGGGTGCTCTTGCCGTCGTCGACGCTGCCGCAGGTGATGAAGCGCAGGGCGGTGGCGTGGTCGCCGGCAGGAGCCGGTGCGGCGGTTCGGGTCACGGGGTCCAGGGTCGGGGTCGTCATCAGAAGTAGCCGTCCTTCTTGCGTTTTTCCATCGAGGCTTCGGACGTCTTGTCGTCCATGCGGGTGGCGCCGCGCTCGGAGACCTCGGCGGAGATCGTCTCGAGCACCACGTCGGCGGCATTGGCCGCCGGGCTTTCCACCGGGCAGGTGCAGGTGATGTCACCCACGGTGCGGAAACGCACCGTGCGCGTCTCCACCGTCTCGCCCTCGCGGGCCGGGGTCAGCTCGGTCACGGGGACCAGCAGGCCCTTGCGCTCGACCACCTGGCGCTGGTGGGCGTAGTACAGCGAGGGCAGGGCGATGTTCTCGCGCTCGATGTACTGCCACACGTCCAGCTCGGTCCAGTTGGAGATGGGGAACACGCGGAAATGCTCGCCCGGGTGCAGGCGGGTGTTGAACAGGGTCCACAGCTCGGGGCGCTGGGCCTTGGGCTGCCATTGGCCGAAGCTGTCGCGGTGGGAGAAGATGCGCTCCTTGGCGCGCGCCTTCTCCTCGTCGCGGCGGGCGCCGCCGATGAGGGCGTCGAAGCGGAATTCCTCGATCGCCTCCAGCAGCGTGACCGACTGGTGCACGTTGCGCGACTCGCCCGGGTGGGCCAGGCGCACGGTGCCGCGCTTCATCGAGTCCTCGACGCTGCGCACGATCAGCTCGGCGCCCAGTTCCTTGGCGCGGAAGTCGCGGAAGTCGGTGACCTCGTGGAAGTTGTGGCCCGTGTCGATCATCAGCAGCGGGTAGGGGATTCGGCCGCGGCCGAAGGCCTTCTCGGCGCATCGCAGCAGGACCAGCGAGTCCTTGCCGCCGGAGAACAGCAGGGTCGGGCGCTCGAAGGCGGCGGCGACTTCGCGCAGGACGAAGATGGCCTCTTCCTCGAGGGAGTTCAGGTGCTGGTTGCTCAGGGGGGTGCCGTGGGCCAGCACCTGGGATTCGACGCGGGCGTTCATGCGGCGCTTTCCTCGGAGTTCTCTTGTTGCTTCACATGCAGGCCGCATTCCTTGGCGGCCTCGTCCTCCCACCACCAGCGGCCGGCGCGGAAGTCCTCGCCGAGGCTGATGGCGCGCGTGCAGGGCGCGCAGCCGATGCTGGGATAGAACTGGTCGTGCAGGGCGTTGTAGTCCACGCCCTGCGTGGCGATGTAGTGCCACACGTCGCCCCAGGTCCAGTTGGCCAGGGGGTTGAGCTTGGCGCGCGTCTCGGAGGTGTCGACCAGGGGCACCTCGGCGCGGGCGGCGGACTGCTCGCGGCGCAGGCCGGTGATCCAGGCCTTCTTGCCCTCGAGGGCGCGGGCCAGCGGCTCCATCTTGCGGATGCCGCAGCAGGCCTTGCGCAGCTCGATGCTGCGGTACATGGCGTCCTTGCCTTCGCGATCGACGAACTGGACCACCGCCTCCTGCACCGGGCGGTACACCTTGACAGGAGCCCTGGAGGTGGCCTGCGTGCGCTCCAGCAGGGCCAGCGTCTCGGCATGCAGGGCGCCGGTGTCGAGCACGAAGACCTCGATGTCCAGGCCCAGCGCGTTGATCAGGTGCGTGACCACCACGTCCTCGGCGCCGAGGCTGGAGGCCTGGGTGATCGGGGCGTACTCGGTGGCGGCGCGCTGCAGCAGGGCCTTCGTCTCGGCCAGCTTGGCCTCGAAGTCGGCGCTGGGGCGCGCGTTCAGGTCGATGGCGCCCATTCAGGCCGCTTCCTTGAACAGCGGCTGCACGGCCACCGCGTCGCCCTGGTAGTAGCGGGGGTAGCGGTCGAACTGGCGCTGGGCGAAGCCGGCGTCCTGGTCGGCGCGCAGGACGGCGCTGGAGAAGCCGGTGCGCTGCATCTGCACGAGCTGGTCGACCAGCACGTCGCCGGTGGCGCGGATCTCGCCGGTGAAGCCGCGGCGGCGGCGCAGCAGGAAGGCCTGGCTGTAGGCGCGACCGTCGGTGAACTTGGGGAAGTTCAGGTCGATGCGGGTGATGCCTTCGAGCGAGGGCTCGAGCGGGTCGGCATCATTGGCCAGGACCAGGACGTTGGCGGCGGCGGCCTCGGCGGCATGGGCCTCGGCGGACAGGAGCTGGAGCGTGAATTGCATTACGCCACTTCCTTGACGGTGGTGCGGGCGGCGTTGGCGGCGGCCTTGAACGGCTCGAGGCCCACGCGGCGCAGGGTCTGGATGAAGGTTTCGTACTGGTCGCCGGCGTGCTGGCGCTCGCGGCGGTAGGTGTCGAGGACGGCCTCGATCACGTCCGGCACTTCCGAGGCGGAGAAGGACGGACCCACGACCTTGCCGGCCTGGGCGTCGCCCGAGGCGAGGGAGCCGTCGGAGCCGCCCAGGGTGACCTGGTACCACTCCTTGCCGTCCTTGTCGACGCCCAGGATCCCGATGTGGCCGCTGTGGTGGTGGCCGCAGCTGTTGATGCAGCCGGAGATGTGCAGGTCGATCTCGCCGATGTCGTGCAGTTCGTCCAGGTCCTGGTAGCGCTCGGTGATGGCCTCGGCGATGGGCAGCGAGCGGGCGTTGGCCAGCGCGCAGAAGTCGCCGCCGGGGCAGGCGATCATGTCGGTCAGCAGGCCGATGTTGGCGGTGGCCAGGCCGGCCTTGCGCGCGGCCTCCCACAGCGCGGGCAGGTCTTCGACGCGCACCCAGGGCAGCAGCAGGTTCTGCTCGTGGGTCACGCGGGCCTCGCCGGCGGAGAAGCGGTCCACCAGGTCGGCGGCGAGCGCCAGCTGGTCGCCGGTGGCATCGCCGGGGGCCTGGCCCACGCGCTTGAAGGACAGCGTGACGGCGCGCAGCGCGGGGTTCTTGTGCGCGACGACGTTCTGCTGCAGCCAGCGCTGGTAGGCCGGGGCGGTGTCGGTGACGGGCAGTTCGGTGGCCGTGGCGGGGGGCAGCTGCGGCGCGACGAAGCAGGCGGCCACGCGATCGAGTTCGGCCTGGGGAATGGTGTGCGGCGCGCCGTCGACCTCGACGATGGCCTTGTACTCGGCCTCGACCTCGTCGATGTAGCGCTGGCCCTCGGCCTTCACCAGGATCTTGATGCGGGCCTTGTACAGGTTGTCGCGGCGGCCCCAGCGGTTGTAGACGCGGACCACGGCCTCCAGGTAGTTCACGACCTGGTTCCAGGGCAGGTACTCGCGGATCACGGTGGCGGTGATGGGGGTGCGGCCCATGCCGCCACCCACCAGCACGCGGAAGCCGATCTCGCCGGCCTCGTTCTTCACCAGGTGCAGGCCGACGTCATGCCAGTAGGTGGCGGCGCGGTCTTCGCTGGCGCCGGAGACGGCGATCTTGAACTTGCGGGGCAGGAAGGCGAACTCGGGGTGCAGCGTGCTCCACTGGCGCAGGACTTCGCAGTAGGGGCGCGGGTCGACGATCTCGTCGGGCGCGATGCCGGCGAGTTCGTCGGTGGTGATGTTGCGGATGCAGTTGCCGCTGGTCTGGATGCCGTGCATGTCGACGCTGGCGAGCAGGTCCATCACGTCGGCGCTCTTGTCCAGGGGGATCCAGTTGAACTGGACGTTCTGGCGGGTGGTGAAGTGGCCGCAGCCGGTGACCATGCGCGAGTGCACCGAGCTGCCATTGCGCAGGGCCACCGGGCCCAGGGCGTCCTGGCGGGCGCGGGCCTCGGCGAGGAGCTCGGCGCTGGGCTGGTCGTAGTCGCGGGCGATCTTGGCGAGCGCGCGCAGCTGGGGGCTGGAGATTTCGCCATAGGGCACGGCGATGCGCAGCATGGGCGCGAAGCGCTGGATGTACCAGCCGTTTTGCAGGCGCAGCGGACGGAACTCGTCGTCGCTCAGTTGGCCTTGGAGGTTGCGTTCCAGCTGGTCGCGGTACTGGGCGGCACGCGCGTGGACGAACTGGCGGTCGAACTCGGTGTACTTGTACATAGGGGCGGGACTGTAGCGGTGCCCCTTATGGATCCAAACTAATTTTTTTTGCTCGCCTTATGCGGATAAGCATATTCGCGAGGATCGGCGCGGGTTTCCGGCGGTTTTTCAGGCAGGTCCGGATAAGGGCGTCCGGCGCATCTGGCGGCCTGCGTCGAGGGCGCCGGCCAGCGAGGCGGCCAGGGGCAGCGGCTCGCCATGCAGGCGGGCGGCGAGCAGTTCGCCGCACAGGGCGGCGAAGGTCAGGCCGCGCGAGCCCATGGCGGTGGAGACCCACAGGCCGTCCTCCAGCGGGCCGACCAGGGGGCGCCGGTCGGTGCTGGCGCAGCGTACGCCGCACCAGCCGCTGACCTCGCCGCGGGCGAAGGCGGGCGCCAGGGCCGCTGCGGTGCCAGGCACCAGGGTCTCCAGCCGCGCCAGGTTCGCGGCGTGGTCGGCGGGGCGCTCGCGGGTGTCGGTCTCGCCGCGGCCGTAGGTGGCGCCGGACATCCAGGCGCGCCCGCCGGGCACGGTTTCCAGCGGCACGTCGGGCAGGAGGTGGCCGTTGCCGTTGAGGGGGAAGGCGGGCAGGGCGTCCAGGCCTTCGCGCGGGCCGAGCGAGACCTGCCCGCGCACCGGGTGCAGCCACAGCCGGTCGCCGGCCAGGGCCGCGGAGCCCAGGGCGGCCGCGACCACGGCCAGCGGCGCGGCGTGGAGCGTGCGGCCGGCGGCGTCGAGGGCGTGCCACAGGCCGTCGCGGCGCTCCAGGCGCTCCACGCGGGCCCCGCCCCGCCAAGTGATGGCGGGGTCGTCCAGCCAGGCGCGCACCAGGGCGGCGGGCTTGATCCAGCCGCCCGGCGGGTGCCACACGGCCGGCGCGTCCGGGGGCAGTCCGGCGGCCGCGCGCTGGTCCGGGCTGGCCGGGCGGCTCCAGTCGGCGGCGAAGCCCTCGGCCGCGAGGCCGTGGCGCTCAGCGGCCTTGGCCTTGAGCCGGTGCTCCAGGGTGCCGCCGCCCTGCCAGTCCGTGCCTTCGCGCAGCCGGGCGCGGGCCTGGGCCTGGGTGAGGCGGATGCCGCTGCGGGCGAGGCGCGAGAGCAGGTTGTCGTCGGGCGTGAGGTGCGGGGCCATCAGGCCTGCTGGCAGGCCGGAGGCGCCACTGGCCGGCGCGGGCGCGGCGTCGAGGACGGTGACGCGCCAGCCGCGCCGGGCCAGCGAGGCGGCCGCGGCGGCGCCCGCGAGGCCGGCGCCGACCACCAGCGCCTCGGACGGCGCGGGCGGGCTGGCGTGGCGGGTCTTGGGCGTCCAGCCGGGGGCGTAGGTGGCGCGCAGGGCGCCGGGCGCGTCGGTGTCGATGCGGAAGCCGCAGGTGCGCAGGTCGGCGCGCAGGGTGTCGTCGGCGCGGGCGGCGGCGAGCGTGGTGCCGGGGCGGCTCAGGCGCGCGAGGGCCTTGAGCAGCGCGCGGTCGTGGCCGACGGCCTCGTCCAGGGCGATGGCGTCGGCGGCGAAGGCCAGCTCGCGCAACGCATCGCCGGCAGGCCCGACATGCAGGGTGAGCAGGACCCGCCCGCCCTCGAGGGAGAGGCGGTGCAGGCCCGGCAGCAGGCCCCACCAGTGGGCCGCGAGTTCGGCTGCGAGCGCCCGCAGCGGCCCGGGCGCCTGGGCCACCATCGCCTCGGCCCGTGGCGGGCAGGGCAGGGCGCAGGCGACATGCAGCAGCCCGGGCCGCTGCGGGTCATCGCGCCAGGCCTGCCAGGCCGCGAGGAAGCCCTGCCCGTGGCGCCAGCCGGTTTCGAGCAGGCGCCACTGGGCCCGCCCGGTCCAGGCGTGCTCGAGGGGGGCGGCGGATGCCATCGGGGGATGAGGCGGGCGTGGCCCGCGGGCCTCAGGCCGTGGGAGGCACGTAGCCGGCGGCCTGGTCGGCGCCGGAACCGAAGAAGTGGTTCTCCATCTGGCGCTTGAGGTACTCGCGGGCGCGCTGGTCGGCGAGGTTCAGGCGGTTCTCGTTCACCAGCATGGTCTGGTGCTTCAGCCAGCCGGCCCAGGCTTCCTTGCTCACGCTCTCAAAGATGCGCTTGCCGAGTTCACCAGGGTAGGGGGGGAAGTCGAGGCCCTCGGCTTCGTGGCCGAGCTTGATGCAATTGACGGTACGGGGCATGGCGCCTCCTGATTTGCTTATTCGGATATGCAACTGAAATCTTATTGGTTCCAGTTGCGGCGGCGTCTCCCGAGAATTCGCCGCCATGCACAAACGCCGCGACTTTATCAAGATTCCCCTGGCCGCCGCCCTCGCGTCGGCCTTGTCCCTGCCGGCGCACGCGCAGGCCGTGACCCTGCTCAATGTCTCGTACGACCCGACGCGCGAGTTCTATGTCGAGTACAACGCCGCGTTCGCGAAGTACTGGAAGGCCAAGTCTGGCCAGGACGTGAGCGTGCGCCAGTCGCACGGCGGCTCGGGCAAGCAGGCCCGCTCCATCATCGACGGGCTCGAGGCCGACGTCGCCACGCTGGCCTTGGGCTGGGACACCGACGCCCTGCACACCCAGGGCCACCTGGTGCCGAAGGACTGGCAGAAGCGCCTGCCGCACAACGCCGCGCCCTACCAGTCGACCATCGTGCTGGTGGTGCGCCAGGGCAACCCCAAGGGCATCAGGGACTGGGACGACCTGGTCAAGCCCGGGATCAAGGTGGTCACGCCCAACCCCAAGACCTCGGGCGGCGCGCGCTGGAACTACCTGGCCGCGTGGGAGTTCGCCCGGCGCAAGTACGGCTCGCCGGCCAAGGCCCGGGAGTTCGTCACGAAGCTGTACGAGAACGTGCCGGTGCTCGATACCGGCGCGCGCGGCTCGTCGATCAGCTTCGCGCAGCGCAACATCGGCGATGTCTTCATCTCGTGGGAGAACGAGGCCTACCTGCTGGAAAAGGAGTTCGGCAGCAAGGTCGACGTGGTCTACCCCTCGGCCAGCATCCTGGCCGAGCCGGCCGTGACGCTGGTGGACAAGAACGTCGACAAGAAGGGCACGCGCTCCGTGGCCCAGGCTTACCTGGAGTACCTGTACTCGGAGGAAGGCCAGGACATCATCGGCAAGCACTTCTACCGGCCGGTCTCGGCCAAGGCGCAGGCCAAGTACGCCAAGCAGTTTCCCAAGCTGAACCTGTTCACCATCGACCAGGCCTTCGGCGGCTGGGCGCAGGCGGCGAAGGAGCACTTCGCCGACGGCGCCACCTTCGACCAGATCTACACCAGGCGCTGAAGCCAGTCGCGCGCCCAGGCCACGGCCTCGGCCTCGGGCAGGGTGTCGGCGCAGGCATCGAGGCGCAGCACCTCGCCCACGCGCCGGGCGCCCAGCCCCTGCAGGCGCTCGTCGAAGCGTTCGCCGCCCTGGCAGAAGGTGTCGTAGCTGCTGTCGCCGAGGGCGACGATGCCGTAACGGACATGGCCCAGGAACTTCGGCTGGCTGTCCAGCGCGTCATACAGGCCCCAGGCGTTGTCCGGCACGTCGCCCGAGCCGTGGGTGGCGGTGCACACGAGGTACAGGGCCTCGGTGTCGTCGAAGGTGGCGGTGTCCAGGCCGTCCATGCGCTGGACTTCGATGGCGGGCAGGAGGTCGGCGCAGTCCAGGGCGATGGCCTGGGCGACGCCCTCGGCGGTACCGCCGGTCGTGCCGACGAGGATCTTGAGTTTCATGTTGCGGGTGTGCAGGGGGCGCCCGGTAGAATCGGCCGCTTCGGAGCGTAGCGCAGTCTGGTAGCGCATCTGGTTTGGGACCAGAGGGTCGGGGGTTCGAATCCCTCCGCTCCGACCAGAAAACACAATGGAATCAGCAACTTACGGAGGCTTGCCGGTTCCGATTGATTCCTCGCCCTTGTAAACAAACGGCATTCTTGTAAACACGCCGGGTCATTTCGTGGCCTTCGCGCTCTGCGCTTTGCGGTGCCGAATGTAGCTGGCGGTCTGCGTCTGGGTCGAGTGAGCGCCCATCGTCTGAGCCGCTTTGATGCCCCCCTCCGCGTCCGTGTCGGTCAGGGCTTTTGCGCGTAGGTCGTGGAAATGCAAGTCCTTCACCCCCGACCGCTCCAGCGCCCGCGCCCATGCGGACTTGAACGCTTCGTAGTCGTACCGCTGGGCCTCCTGATTGGTCACAACGAAGGTTAGATTCCGCCTCCCGATGCTGCGGAATCGCTCAATCGTTGCCTGTAGGCGCGGCGTCCATTCAATGCGGACCTTCGCGCCCGTGCTGCCGGAGGTCTTCGACGGCTTGAAGTAAAGCCCATCCTCTGCGACGAAAGGGGCGATGACCTGGCCGTCCTCGGTCGCGGCCTTTTTCGACCAGCGCAATTCCAGCAAGTCCCCGATGCGCTGGCCGGTCAGGTAGGCCAGGTCGATCAACCCGGCAAGCGTGGTCCCCATGCGGGTTCTCTTGCCATCCGCGCCCCGGCAGGCTGCGGCCTTGATACGGCGAATCTCGCTATCCGTGGGGTAGCGGTCCCGCTTCTGGACTTTGGCGGTCTTCACGCTGTCAACCGGATTCGTCCCTGCATCACGATAGCCCTCGGCTTCTGCGAATCGCATTAGCTCTCGCATCCCCGCCCGCATTTCGTTATGGGTGCGCGGCTTCTCGCGGTATCGCTTTAGCCAGGTCACAACGTCAGGCGGCGTGACCTGGCAGGCTCGAAATTCCGCGAACGCTTCGCTAATCGCTGCCATGACCCATTTGTCATTCGCCTGGGTCTTCGGCTTGTGGGTCGTGCTGATTTCGCGCAGCCAGTGAGCCGCAAGCGCCGGGATTCGGTCGTTACCGGCTCCGTCCTTGTGTAGCTCGGCCATCTTCGCGTAAAGCACCGCCAGCCCGTCGCGGGCCTGCGTTAGCTTGATCCACACGATTTTTTTACCTTCCCTCTTGGCGCGGCAGTACCAGCGCCCTCGCAGGAAGACGCCAGGGGGAAGCTCCCGGTCCTTTTTCATTAGCCCCTCACTCGCGGCCTGTATGCCGCAGAATTCGCCGCCGCAGGTTGATAGCCAGCCGCGACCGCCTGGTAATGCTCTCGCTCTAGGACGACATTGCCAATAGGCGAAACGCGGGCGCGGTAGAAGCCCATCTTTTGAAGCGCCTGCAATTGCTTCGACGCAACTTTGTAGCCGGTAAGGGCGTGGATTTCGTCGCTCGAAAGAATAATGCTCATGCCATCCCTTCCAAGATGTTGCTTACGTCGAATAAATCCATGTGGTCGGGGTCGATCTGTTCGTCCGTGAATTCGCTAGGCCGCTTCGGCTTTGCTTGCTCGGCTTTCTCGACGGTCGCGTAATGCGCCTGAATCCAAAGCCTCGGCTCTAGCGTGGCGATGTGCTGCCAGCCGTCGCGCCCATCGACGCAATAGAACGCTTCGGCGTAGGTGCAGCGGATTTCCCCGGCCTGGTTGCGGAATACGAATACCGTCGCGGCCAGGTTGTTCGGCTCCTGGGTCATAGGTCATCCCAAATGACCAGGGACAGAATCAGGCTCCAGGCCAGCGCGAAGACAAACGAAGTCCCTCGCTGTTCCTGGGGCAAATCGGTCGCAAGGAATGTCAGCGAGAAGACCGCGACGAAGACCAGAAGCACAACCAGGGCGCGGCTCATTCGTTGCGCTCCCGAAGCGCGGCCTCGATGGCGCGGGCGAATTTGATGTCGTCCCAGTGCGAACTTCCGTAAATGTCTTTGGCTTCATTGCCAATTTCTTCCGCAGTCAGCCCCTGCCACTCCCGGCGCTGCGGGTAGGTGTAGAGGGTCCGGACTTCGTAAGGCCCTCTGCCGTCTTCGTGGTCTGGGTGGCCGTCGTACCAATCAGCGCAATGCTGTTTGCGGAACTGATGGACAGCCACCGGCTGCGGCTCGGCTGGCTTGCACACATCGCAAAACTCAGACTCAGGGTGAATGCGAAGAAATCCGTCCTCGCCTTCGCACCCGACCTGTATCTGCGCCTGCTCGGGCAGCGCCTCCCGAACGCACTTACGCGCATCGGGCTTGCTGGCAAGCCACTTCGATAGCTTGCGGTCGTCGTCTTGCAACAGGCCAGGAGGCCATCCGGTCTTGCCGCCGTTGTCCGATTGCTGCACCGCCTCGCATCGCTGGCACTTGTTGCCGACACACTGCGCCCCGGTCTTGCAGGGCGGCTGCTCCAGCGCCTCGCGCAGGGCGGTGATGGCCTTGTTGTGCAAATCCCATGCGCCTTCGCAGTAGTCGTCATCCGCTTCAAGACGGCACACTGCCGTAACACGCTCCAGCGCCTCCAGCGCCATCTGCATCGCTTCTCGGCTCATTGCTTCTCTCCTCGTGCGCGGATGGCTTGATTGACACGATTAGCAAGACCTCGATCAGCGCCAAGCAGCGCAATGCCTGCTCTGTACGCACACTGCTTGTTCTCGTCCTGGCGAACAGCCTGCTCGATGAGGGCGGCGAATGCTTCAAGGCGAGGCTCTGCGCGATCTTTGAAATCAAAACCCGCCTCCCTCGCCCACGCGACGATTTGCTCTCGGGTGATGGTCATTGCTTGGCCTCCCGAAGTTGAACCCGTCCAACGCTGTAGAAATATTTCGGCTTGCACTGCATCTTGCGATGCGCCTCGACTTGCGCGGCGGCGCGGGTCGGGTGGGTGCTGTGAATGGTGAATGCCTCGGTTGCGTATCTGGCGTCGAACGGATACGGCGGGTGCTTGCGGACAATCCAAATCGTCATTGCTTTTCCTTTAGTTGTTCGCGCAGGGCGTTGATGGCGTCAATGCGGCCTCCTCAAGCGGCAAGCAGTTCGAATGCTGTGGCAGCACACAAGGGAACCTGGCCGTTTCCAAGGGCTTTAAGTCGGTCCAGCCGAGCGGGAATCCCATCAGCCATTCGACCCACATCGGGTTCAGCGGACCAGTAGCCATCTCCGGCAATTCCTTGCGAACCCAATTCTTTGAGCCGCCCCATTCCTGCATACTCCCGCCCCACCTGGACGATCCCGCGTTGGGAGTCGGCCACATGCGTTTCATCACAGCAGTCGCCAGACCGTCCCCGCTGGTCTTGCTGGCTCCCTTGCGGTTGTAGTTGCCGCACACTGTGGGCGTGGGCCACAACCCAGAGCCTGTCGCGCTGGTGCGGCGCTCCAACGTCGGCAGCTCCCATAACAGTCCATTTCGCGTCATACCCGAGCGCGGCCAGGTCTCCAAGGACTCGGTCGAGTCCTCGATGAATGAGCATTGGGCTGTTTTCCACGAAGACGTATCGGGGTCGTACTTCGCCAACCACCCGCGCCATGTGCTTCCACATGCCGCTTCGCTCTCCATCGAGTCCTGCGCCTTTTCCTGCGATGGAAATGTCCTGGCAGGGAAAGCCGCCCGATACGACGTCAACAATTCCTCGCCACGGTTTTCCGTCAAAGGTTTGCACGTCATCCCAAATCGGGAAAGGCGGGAGAAGGCCGTCGTTTTGCCGTGCGACAAGAACGCTAGCTGCGTAGGGTTCCCACTCGACGGCGCAGACGGTTCGCCATCCAAGGAGGTGACCCCCAAGAATTCCACCGCCAGCGCCCGCGAAAAGAGCCAACTCATTCATATCTCGCTTTGCTTGTTGTCCTGTTTTTTTGGTCGGTCATGGCGGCGTCACTTCCACAAGACACAGGCCAGGGTGTCGGCCTGGGGGAACAGTTCGCCGCACTGCCACACCTTGACGCACACGCCGAGGAAGAAGAAGACGACGAAGACGGCGGCATAGAAGAGGGCCTTCATGCGTGGGCCTCCGACGCGGCCAGGGCGGTTCGGGCGAATTCGAAGCCGTTGTATTGCTCCGGCGTCTCGCTGCCAGGCTCAAGCCACACGCGAAGGACTCCGTTTGCGTCTTCTGTCCAACTGTTCGCGTCTGCGTACAGGCGCAGCACCGCCGAGAGGTCGGCCACCAGGGAATCGAGCGCCTGCACATCGCGGGCCTGTGCAACAAGCGCCGTCATGAGAATCCCACGCGCCATTTCCGTGACGGACAGTTCGAATTCCAGGCGGCGAAGTTCGGCGGCGGCTTGCCTGGTGTCGTCGTAGTCCATCGCGTCCATGAGCGCCGCCAGGCGCTGCGCTTCGGTGTGCTGTTCGGTCATGCTGCCTCTTTGATGGTCATGAGTTGCAGGACGGTCGCCGCAACTTCTTCAAGGAAGGAAATCACTTCGCCCTCTAGCTGGGCGATGGTCTTCGGGTCGCGCTCGATGCGCGTCACGAAAAGCTGTAAGCCCGCAGGCATACGCGGATCGAAGGAAACGAAGTCGCACCAGGCGCGGCCCGTGCAAGCTAGCTGCCACTGCATTTGAGTGACGTACTTCGAATCCGGAGACTTGCTGCGAAGGGTCTTAAGGTGGGTCGCGCTGTTCGGGCACTTGATTTCGATTTGCCCGTCGCGCCCGACCAGGCCATCCGGGGACGCGCCAGCCATTTCGATAGTGGGGTGGGGGATCAGCCCCACCTCTTCGACAATCGCGCCCGTATGGGCCTCGTATGCGGCCCTGGCGAGGGGTTCGGTGTCGGTGCCCCAGCGCATCGCGTCATTCGTATAGAACTCCTGGCGCTGGCCGGTCAGGCGCTCTAGCGCCAGTTCGACCATGTAGTTTTCGCGGCTGGTGCTGTAGCCGGTCTTCGTCTTGGCGATCACATCGGCCACACGCGAAGCCGTGACTCGGCCTAGACGCGCTTCGAACCACTCCGGGGAGCCTTGAACTACCGTAGTGGTCATCCCACCACCTCGGCATCCGTGACAGCGGCCTTTTCGAGGGCGGTCTTGCGGGCCAGGACTGCGGCCTTCAGTGCTGCGTGGCCTGATGTGTCTTTCGCGGTCACGGCGTCCGCGCCTCGCGCCTTCCACACGCGCTGCAAGTCGTCTAGCGTCTGCGCCTCTTCGACTTCGCGCAGGGCTGCGCCAGTGTCGAAGGTGATGATTTCGCCGGTCTGCGCGTCGATGGTCTTACCCGCGTCCGCGATGCGCTCGGCTTCGTCCTGATCGAAGATGCCTGCATAGCCGAATGCGAGGCGGGCGCATTGAATCATTGCCTTGTGGCGAAGCATCCGGCGCGGGTGAGACTGCCAGGGCTGCGTCCCGCGCTTGCATTCGTCTAGCCATTCGGTGACCTTGATCGGGTGCGATCGGTCCTTGCGGTAGATGATGCAAGTACAGCTTTCGGCGTCTTGCTCGAAATCCATCCCGTCGAATGCCGGGTGCTCATTGATGATTCGCGCCCATCCATCGACGCCGACAACGGGCACGATGCCGCCGTTCTTATCGGGGAATGCGTAGATTTCCTTCGTCCACGGATTCAGTTTGTATTGGGTGGCGACGACAAGCAGGGACGCCATTTGCGCGTCCGTGACCTGGCCCTTAAACGCGGTGGCCTTGAGAACGGAGACAAGCTCCTGCCCCTCCGAATCCATTCCGAACAGAGCGCCGAGCTTCGCGGCCTGGCTAACGATTAGGTTGCTCATTGAGTCTCTCTAGCGAGGGTGAGTGATGCGGCCCGCAGCGGAGCGGGCGCGGGTGAAATCGGGTTAGCCCCAAATGGCGAGGACGCCAATCAGGAAGACGGCTGCGACCAGGCAAGCGACCATGACAAGCCGGTCCTCGGGGTCATAGGGGCGCTCGACGGCTGCGGCGTATTCGACGGTTCGCGGGAACGCGAGAACGGAATTGCGGGGGTAGGTGCGGGTCTGCATTACGCGGCCTCCGCTTCGGCCTGGCGCTCTGCGATGCAATGGGCATCCATGAGGCATTCGATGGCGGCATCGGCTTCGCTGCCGTGCAATGCGGCTGCGACCTGGCTGCGAAGGGCCTCGATCAGGTGGCACACATCGCGGGGGGCGATGTAGCGAATCGCTTTGATTGCTGCGACTGCAACGCTGGTGCGGGCCTTCGATTCGGCCAGGGCGTTATGGGCGCGGGATGCTGCGGCACAGAGGTCGCTAACGCGATCCGCGTCCCGCTGTAACTCGACTTCGAACAATCTTCACTCCTGCCGGTTCACCGTGAACCGATAGGCAGAAGTATTGCCGAGATTGACCGTCAAGTACAGCCCGAATGTACTTTGCTTTAGACGGAATCGTAATTAGATGTATCGCCGGGCAATACGGCGGTTATAAAGTTGCGTACCGGCAACGAGGGGCGGCGGGTATCCCGAAAGGGAGTTGCGCGGCCCCGCTGGGGGCGCTAATCGCGGGCGCTGGCGACGGTAAGCCGCGAATTCGCCTGCAGGGGGATGACCAGGTTCTCGGAGCGGCTGGCGGTGCCGTTGCCAAGCCTCAGATTGACAGCCGCAGCCATGAGGGCCGAGCTTGCGGCCTGGTGGTCGGTCGCATAGCGACCGGTGAGAATCGCGCCGTCATCGGTAACGGCTACAAGCCGCGTCACGCGGCCAGACAGGACGGCGGCCCGTAACTCGTTCACGGCCCGCACTAACTCTAAGTCAATCACAGTAAGCCCCAAGGGACGCCCCTCTGTGGTGCGTCATTAGGGTTACTGTAGCGCAACGAAATAGCTAATTTCCTGCTTGCGTCTTCTTGGAATTGCTGTTATTAGTGCGCGGATTGGGGACGGTCTGCGATTTGAACATCGCAACCATTTCTTCCCACATCGGCAGCATTTTTGCGCGTATCTCCGGCGAAAGCTGTTCCGCCAGGAGCGCGACCCTTGTTACATCGGGCGACAAATTCACCGCCATTTCGCGCCCCATGAGCAGGTAGTCCGCCGAGCAGCCGAGGCGGGCGCAGATTTCGGGCACTAGGTCGAGCGTCGGCACGTAGCGGCCACTCTCCCAGTTCGACACGGCTTGCTTGCTCACATCCTCCCCGCCGGGACCTAGAGCCTTGCCGAGGCGCTCCAGGGTCAGGCCTTTTGCCTTGCGTAGCGTCTTGAGTCTTTGGCCGAAGTTCATGGATTCAGCATAAGCCGTTAGGCCTTCATTACGTTTTGTTTGTATTGCCTGGGTTGACGCGCCGTTAGTCAACCTAGACAATACTCGGCATGACAAACGAATTCATGGAAACGGTGTTCACCGCCTGCGGTGGGCGTCAAGTGGTGATTGATTCGCTGGGCATTTCCAAGCAGGCCCTTAGCGGCTGGAAGCGGGCGGGCTACGTGCCCTCCGCTCATGCCGTGGCAATCGAGCGCCTCTCCGGCATCCCCCGCTCCCGCCTCTGCCCCGCATTCGATTGGGGCGACGACCACAAGCACGAAGCCGCCGCAGAGCCGGCCTAACCACAACCACCCGGAAGCAAAGGAAGACAAGCCATGTACTCCGACCCCGCCTACCTCAGAAAACACACGGTCAAGCTGAGTCTCAGCTTGATTGAGTTGGACCTCCTCGACCGGCTTTGCGATGCGACCGGTTCGCAGAAAGCCGTCCTCGTTCGGGAGTTGCTGCTTGAGAGGGCGCGTGAGGTGCTGCATGAGTCCGATCTTGCTATCCGCCCTTTCGAAAAACAACTGACTAACAAGTAACCGAAAAAGGACCGGGACGCCTTCGTCATCGGTCCACGGCTCAGGGACTTTTGAGTAACCGGAATCACAAGTGGAGCAAATCGAAATGACGACCCAAGAGCATTCATTAGTCGCCGCCATCGCCATAGAGCGCGGCGTGACGATTGACCAGGCCGCGCACCAGCTTCTGATGGAGGCGCTTGTTACGCGCCTGATTAAGACCCTGCCCCCGGTGTCGGGCAGCGGCCAGGTTGTCCCCTTCCGCAAGCGGGGGATGGCATGAGCGAAAAGAAATTGCTTCTCGGCCCTCTGAGCGCGGGCGGACAGGGCGCTCACTTCACGCCCGAGCGCGTGGCCTTCGACATTCCCCAGCGCATCACCAATTCAAGCAGCCGCGCCGCCTACGTGCCGAGCGCCTGGCCGGTTCGCGCTGGTGCCGAGGATCACAAGAAATTCAAGACGCGGGGGATCGACGCATGACGATGCAAGACCGCCTGATTGAACTGTTGCGGGCCTCCTGGCTGACGCCGCTTGAGGCTTTGCAGCAAGCCGGGTGCCTGTCCCTGTCGCAGCGCTGCGGCGAATTCCGCCGCCGTGGCCTTCCCGTGGTGGATCGCTGGGTCGATCTGCCGAACGGAAAGCGCGTCAAGGCCTATCACATTGCCGAGGCCGAGGCCGCGTAATGGCAGGTGATTGGATCAAGATGCGGACTTCGCTCCTGACAAATCCACGGGTAACGCAGATTGCCCGAATCCTTGAGGACGACCCCAAAGTCGGGCGAGTCCTGACTACGGGATTCAACGGTGCGTTACGTGACATCGTTACGCGGAGCGTTACGCGCTCCGTTACGGTCGCGTCACTCCTCGTTATATGGGGTGCCGCAAACGAGCACACGAAGGACGGAGTTTTCCACCACGCGGACCTCTCAAACCTCGATGACATGACCGGCATTCCCGGTTTTGGCGAGGCAATGGAGGCTGTCGGCTGGGCCATTTATGACCCCGAAGAGGGGTCCGTAACCCTCCCGAATTTCGCCGAATACAACACCAGCGGAGAGGCCCGCTCCATTGGGGCAAAGACCGCCGCAGAGCGTCAACGCGAGTACCGCGAACGCCAAAAAGCGAAGGCCGAATCCGAGGCGCAAACCTCCTGCGAATCCGTTACGGAGAGTGACGTAACGCGTAACGCAACGCGTGACGTAACGAGTGACGTAACGCGTAACCGCAGAGAAGAGAAGAGAAGAGAAGAGATAGAACCTAACGGTTCTATACCCCCTTACCCCCTTGGCCTCGACGTTGAGGCCTGGGAGCAATGGGTGGCGTACCGCAAGCAAATCAAGAAGCCGCTTAAGCCCGCTTCGATGGCGGCAGCGCAAGAGGCAATGCTTGAGTTTGGCGCGGGCCAGGCCGAGGCGGTTCGGCAGTCCATCGCTAACGGCTGGCAAGGGCTTTTTGCCCCGAAGGGCGCGGCGGCGGCAAAGCCTGTCAATCGCCAGGGGGCCGTGGAGGCCCGAAATCGGGCCGTGGCGGCGGAATGGCTGGCTAGTGAAGGGGTCGCATAGTGTCCCCTCAAGAAAAGGCTCAATTCGCCCGTTTGCTGACTGACGCCCTGGCGTTCTACGGCAAAGACGCATCGCCCTTCGCGCTGTCGGTTTGGTGGCAAGCCTGCGAACCGTTCGCCTTCGAACAGGTTGCGAAGGCAATCACGGCTCACGCGATGGACCCCGAGCGCGGCCAGTTCGCGCCGAAGCCTGCCGATGTGGTGCGCCAGCTTGCGGGCACCGCGACCGACCGCGCCATGCTGGCCTGGGGCAAGGCCCATAGCGCAATGGGCAGCGTCGGCGCGTATTCCGATGTGGTCTTCGATGACCCGGCAATCCATGCCGTGATTGAAGACCTGGGCGGCTGGCCGAAGGTGTGCCGCTGGCCGGTGGATGAACTGTCCTACCTCCAGCACCGCTTCTGCGAGTCGTATCGCGCCTATGCGGGCCGGGGGACTTTTGAGTACCCGAAAAGGCTTCCGGGCGACCGCTCTGCCGATGCGGAATACGAGAAGCGCGGACTCCCGGCCCCGGCCCCTGCCGTGGTTGGCGATACCGCCAAGGCCCGCCTCGTTTACCAGGGCGGCGGCGGCGGCAAGGCTGCTATCAGCTTTGTAGCGGTCAAGGCCCTGGCGCTTGAGTACAGGCAGGCCGCATGAGCAACCCGGCAACTGTTTGGCGCTCTCCAGTTATGTCCTATGCGGACGCGGTTCGCCTGCTGAATCGCCGCCGCAAAGGGGCAGACATAGACGAGGCCGAAGTCCTAAAGGCGCTGGAGCTAACCGGCGACTACGACCCCGAGGCCCCGCCCGACTACCGCCGGTTGTGGGAGGTCGATTGACCGATCACTACGCCGAAATGCTGGCCCACCTAGTCCGAATGGCCCGCATCCCCGGATTCCGCGCCCATGCCTGGCACAGGGCGCAAGAGCTAGCAAAGACCGAACTTTATTCAGGAATGGATGCCGCGCTGATTGCGGCGATGAAGCATGAAAAACAAGACGACCCTCCTAGTGGAAATTGAACACGCCGAGCCTCTGCCCGCTAACGCTCTGAGCGTTACCGATCTAGTCGCACAGCGCCTGTATGGCTGGCTCCTGAATGCTGGAGTCCTGGCGCAAGTCGAGGCGAAGCTACTCGGCTCCGTGCCGGTGGAGGCGGGCGAGTGACCATTAACGGCAACCGCAAGGGAGCGGCTGCGGAGCGCGAGCTTTCGGCGCTCCTGGCCGACGCGCTGGGCGTCGAGGTCAAGCGCAATACCGACCCGGCAAAGAAGACGACGGGCGACATTCTTTGCATTCCTGGCTACGCCGTCGAGTGCAAGCGCGTGGAGGTGCTGCGCCGCAATGCGTGGTGGAGCCAGGCTGTCAAACAGGCAGCGATTCACGGCGTCGAGCCAATCGTCTTCTACCGCCGCAACCGCCAGCCGTGGCGGGCGCTGGTCACAAGCCAGGGCGGCTTTGCCGATGTGCATTGGACGGCAGCAATGGACGCAATGCGCGACAAGCTGGCCCGCCTGTATGGCCTTTACAGCGTGAGGGCCGCATGAGCGAGTCCCTGACCCTGGAGCTTCACAACCGGGCGCAAGCCTGGCTTGTGATTCAAGAGCGCCTGTTTCCCTTCCTAAAGGGCGTCATGCAGGGCGGCGGTCGCTGGGTGCTGACCGTGGCCCGCCAGAAGCGCACGAAGAAGCAAAACGCCCGGTATTGGGGCGGCGGCGTCCTGGCGCAAATCGCGGCGCAGGCGGTGGTCGGTGGCCGGATGTTCTCTGCCGAGGTTTGGCATGAGCAATTCAAGCGCCAATTTATCGGCGTCGAGCAACTGCCGAACGGCCAGGTTATCGGCAAGAGCAGCGCCGCACTGAGTACCCGCGAGTTCTCCGAATTCTGCGATCAGGTCGAGGCTTTCGCGGCCTCCGAGCTTGGCGTGACCTTTTATGACCTGGCCCTGCGAGAGGTGAACTGACCATGTGGAGCAAGAACAAGCCGAAGCAAACCGCTTCCGAGAAACAGCACGTAGCGCGAGTCGCATCGCTGCCCTGTGTGGTGTGCGGTAGCGAAGAGGGCAGCGAGGTTCACGAATTCGAACAGGGAGCCTGGTTCGCCTCCGTGCCCCTGTGCTTCCCCTGCCATCGAGGCCCGAAGGGTTGGCATGGCACCCGCGACCGCTGGAGCCTGGCGCGAATGGACGCAATCAAGGCAATCAATGAAACGTATCGAAAGCTGATGGCATGAGGAAACACAAGACACAACGCACCCGCTACACGCTGCTAACCGAAATCACGGCTAGCCCGACCGAACCGCTGCCCGCAGGCTTTCGCCGCCACCAGCTAACCCGGATGTACCAGGGCCTCGCCGCGCTGGAGAAAGCGGAGCGACCGACCGAAGACGATTGGCGAGTGGTGGCCGATGCCGTGAATCTGATGGAAACCGTAGTGCGGGAAGGCATCGCGGAGGACGCATCCGGCCTGCTGGATGACGCGGTGGGGGCAATGGCCCGCGCTGGTGAGCGATTCGGGGCTACCGGCGTGATTCGCTTAGACGGGGAGGGCATCCAAGCGGTTCGATCCGTCCTGGCCGACTACTCCGAGCTTCTGGACTTGCTGCCCGCCCGGACCATGTACCGGGTTCATCGGCTGACAGAGCGGCGGATTCTGGAAATTCTGAGCGGCAAGACCAGGCCGCATGACGTTCGAATCGTGGGGGTGTAAGGGATGGACAAATACAGTTTCGAGGCGCTGATGGCGCAGGCAAAAGAAGACGGCGATTGCATGATCTGGCAGGGTCAATTCCGCAGCAACGCCCCGAGGATTTGGCGAGGCAACGATTACGTTTCCGTCCGCGCCCTGGTCATGGAGTCGCTGGGTAAGCGTCGGCCTGGCCGAATCTTCTTCGGCACCTCCTGCGGAAATGAGCGGTGCATTTGCCCGGACCACATCGTCCAACGCACCCCGACCGATCACCATGCGCGAATCGTGCGCCTGGCTAGCTCCGGCACCTCCCTGGCTGTCCGCACCGCCAAGACCGCCGCAATCATGCGGGCCAAGTTCGGCAAGGTGACTATGGAACAGGTCCGCGAGATTCGGGCCTCTGAAAAGACGAACAAGGCGCTAGCGGCTGAATACGGCGTGGCCCTTGAGACATTGCGCGAAATCCGCGTCGGCCAGCGTTGGCGAGAGCTTGGCGGGAGCAACCCGTTTGCGGGGCTGATGCGATGACGGACCCGGTAGTCGAACAGGTGCGGCAGAAACTGCTGTCGCGGTCGCAGGCGGGAATCCTCAAGTACGGCACGACCCTGGAGAGGCCCGACCTCTTCATGGTCGATTGGCTGACCCACCTACAGGAAGAACTGCTAGACGCGGCCAATTACATCCAAGTCTGCATTAACAAGATCGAGGGGGCCGAGGAATGACCTGGCTGCAAGTCCTGACGCAGGAGCCGGTTTCGATCCCGAAGCCGCAGAAGCAAAAGGCGAAGCAATACGGGGAGCGGCCTACCTCGTTTCGCCTTCCGCCCGAACAGCGGGAGTGGGTCAAGAAAAACGGCGGCGCGGCCTGGCTGCGCGAACAGATTCGAAAAGCAATGGAGGGGATGCAGTGAAGGTGCTTGGAAAGATCATTCGGACGCTAGGGGTTGTCGTTATGTCCCCGTTCGTCCTGGCTGCGCTGATGACGAAGCTAGCTATTGGCTTCTTCCTGGCGTTCTCTCTGGAGCTTCTGGAAATCTGGGGGAAGGCATGAAGCGGGACTTCGCCGATTACCACTACGTCCCCGCCGAACAGGTGGCAGTCCATGAGCGCCTGACCAATTGGGCGCGATATGTGGCTGTGCGCTGGGCACCCACGCAAGCGCCGATCTGGAGGCTTGGCAAGAGCAACAGCCGCCAATGGCACCAGCCCGAGCCGAAGACCGACATTGACGCCATCGACGCCATGAAGATCGAGCGGGCAGTCCGTGAGCTTCCGATGATTCAGCGCGAGGTGCTGCGCTGGGCTTACGTGCATCGCAATGGCCCGATTCAGATTCGTAAGCGCCTGGGCCTGACCGCTGATGCCTTGCTCCATGTGCTTCTAACCGGGCGGCTGATGCTGATTAACCGCAGCGTCTAATCTGTAGTACGGGCCGGTTTTGACGAATCGAACGGCATTCGCATAATCGGCCCCGTAGCAAGCGAAGACGCATAAGGCTAACGATCCATGCGGAGGCGGCAGCGTCTTTGAAGGTTACGGGTTGTTGTGATTGCTTGTCTCCTTAAGCCGCTAGGTTCAAAAGACCTGGCGGCTTTTCTTTTTCGGCCTCGGCTAGCTCCATCACCTCGATTCGATCTGTCTCCGGGGAGCTACGCCGGGCCACCCTACACCATGCCAAAGATTCCAACGCTTGCGCCGAGGGTCGGCTTGCTCAATACGCAGCGAGTCGCAGAAACGATGCAAGCGGGAAGCTGGAGAACCAGCGGCATGACTAGTACGCAGCGAGGCTACGGCTACAAGTGGCAGAAGGCCCGCGCTCAGTACCTGGCCGAGCATCCCCTTTGTGTGATGTGCAAGGCACAGGGAAGGGTGGGGGCGGCAAACGTGGTTGACCACATCGAGCCGCACAGGGGCGACCAGGCGCTTTTCTGGCGTCGGTCCAACTGGCAGGCGCTATGCAGCCACCACCACAACAGCGCGAAGCAGCGGGAAGAGGCGAGGGGGTAGGGCGGGTCGCAAGTCTCCGAGTCAAGCGGCCCTGAACCCGCCTGTTTCCCATGCGGACAAAAAACCGGGCCGGTAAGAAATCGGCAGCAGCAAATGGCAGGAGTGAAAGGACGAAGCGGAGGGGCAAGACCGAACAGCGGCGGTGCCCGAGCTAACAGCGGAGGTGCGCGGGCCAATAGTGGCGGTGCGCGGCCTGGCGCTGGGCGTCCTAAGAAGGAACCGGAGTTCCTGGGCCTGTCTGATGGCTACGACGATCCCGCCGACTTCCTCAAGGCCGTAATGAATGACGGCGGCGCGGACGCAAAGCTGCGAGTTGATGCAGCGAAGGCGCTGCTACGCGGAGCCGCAGAGGCTGGAAAGAAGGCGCAGAAGCAAGACGCGGCGAAGAAGGCATCTTCTGGCCGGTTTGCTCCCTCTGCGCCGCCAAAACTTGTCGTTAGTAACAAGTAGCGGCTTAGAAAAGCGAAAGCCCCGAAGTCCTGGCAGACGACGAGGCTTTCTAACCATCAAACGAAGAAAGAGTTCGAATGACAGCTAACGAAGATTCTACGCCCTTGCGTGTGTGCAAGGGTTGCAACCAGGCGCTTGCCGCGAACCTTGAGAATTTCCCGCCGCACAAGATGGGGAAATTCGGGTTGTATACGCATTGCAGGCCCTGCAAGAAAGCGAAGGACGCAGAGCGAAGGGCTAGGCCCGATCAGCAGGCGAGACAAAAAGCCTGGCGCGATGCGAACAAGGACAAGATTCGCCAGTACAACGAGGCATATCGCGCTGCGGGCTATCGCTCTACTGACGATGTTAGGGCATGGGTGGCGGCAAACCCCGAGCGGTCGAAGCAGATTAACCGGGAGAAAGTGGCAAGGTGGCGCAGGACGTTGCCCTGGTACAGCCTGAAAACGCGGATTTCTTCGCGCATCTACACGATGCTAAAGGCTGGCGGCGGATCGAAAGCGCGGCAGTCTACGGAAGAAATTCTGGGCTACAGCCTTAGCGAGTTGAAGTCGCACATTGAGCGGCAGTTCACTCGCGGGATGACCTGGGAAAAATTCATGTCTGGTGAGATTCACCTAGATCACATCATCCCGGTTTCTCACTTCAAGGCTGACAGCATCGGGTCCGATGATTTCCGGGCCTGCTGGGCAATGGCGAATTTGCGCCCCATGTGGGCCTCAGAAAACATCGCAAAGGGCGATTCGATTACTACTCTTCTATGACCGCACCAGCATCAACTGCTTGCTTGGATTGGGCCGAGCGGCTGAAGGCTGGTCGATCAATCATTCCGCCGCCGATCTTTCCGGCACAAGCGGAAGCGGCGCTGTCAATCTTTACGCAATTGCGTATCGTCGATGCGCCAGGCTCTCCGACATTTGGCGAATCGTGCGCCCCTTGGGTATTCGATTTGGTTGCTTCAATCTTCGGCTCCTACGATGAACAGTCGGGCCGCAGACTGATTACCGAATGGTTTATTTGCTTGCCTAAGAAAAATTCGAAGAGCACGATTGCCGCAGGGATCATGATGACTGCGCTAATCCTGAACTGGCGGCAGTCTGCGGAGTTCTCCGTACTGGCTCCGACCGTCGAGGTTGCGAATAACGCATTCGCACCAGCGCGGGATATGTGCAGTGAGAGGGTGGACGAAGAGCTATCGGCTCTGATGCACGTTCAATCTCACGTAAAGACCATCACGAACCGAGAGAGCGGGGCGGTCTTGAAGGTGCTTGCAGCCGATCAAAACACGGTCGGCGGCAAGAAATCGGTTGGCACCCTGGTCGATGAGCTTCACCTGTTCGGGAAGATGCCTGCGGCGGAAAATATGTTCCGCGAGGCGCTGGGCGGTCTTGCATCGCGGCCCGAGGGCTTCGTTATCTGGTTGACGACTCAATCGGACGAGCCTCCGGCTGGAGTGTTCAAGCAGAAACTCGATTACGCCCGCAATGTGCGCGACGGGAAGATCGTAGACCCGGCGTTTCTGCCGATCATCTTCGAACACCCGCCCGAGATGATTGCTAACGGCGATTGCTTGAAGCTGGAAAACATGGCGATGGTGAACCCGAATATCGGGTTCTCCGTTGATCGGGCGTTCCTAGAACGCGAGTACACGAAGGCGCAGCTTGCGGGAGGGGACACCTTCCGTGGGTTCATGGCGAAGCACGCTAACGTCGAGGTCGGCCTAAATTTGCGCTCTGACCGCTGGACCGGTGCGGACTTCTGGGAATCTGCCGGTGAGCCTGGCCTGACGCTAGAGGCGCTTCTAGAGCGAAGCGATGTAGTCGAGGTCGGCATCGACGGCGGCGGCTTAGATGACCTTTTGGGCCTGGCTGTGGTCGGTCGAGAGCGCGATTCCGGGCGCTGGCTCCATTGGGGCAAAGCCTGGGCGCATGAAATCGTATTGGAGCGCCGCAAGGACATTGCAACGCTCTTGCGCGACTTCGAAGCGGCGGGCGATCTAAGCATCGTCAAGCGGCCAGGCGACGACATAGACGAGCTGGTCGGCATCGTGGCGACGGTGGAGCGGTCGGGACTGCTGCACCGCGTCGGCGTTGACCAGCATGGCCTGGGCGGCATCTTGGATGCCCTGGTGGGGACCGAAGAGGAACCCGGCCCGGTGGCTTATGAGTCCATCGTAGGCATTTCGCAAGGCTGGAAGCTGCAAGGCGCGATTAAGAGCGTCGAGCGGCGTCTAGCGAATCGCACTCTTGTTCACGGTGCCCGCGCAATGATGGCGTGGTGCGTGAGCAATGCGAAGGTGGTCCCTGTGGGGAACGCTGTTTCGATCACGAAGGCGGCTAGTGGCTTCGCAAAGATTGATCCGCTGATGGCGGCATTCAATGCGATGCAACTGCTATCGCTCAACCCCGAGCCTGTAATGCGCGTCGATGACGTATTGAGCAACCCTCTAATTTTCTAACCGCAAACAATGGCGACTCTTCTGCAAACCTTTAGCCGGTGGATTGGCTGGGGCGGTGCCCTGGCCGAGAAATCCGGGGAGCAGTCGCCTTTCCCGTCCCATGCCCTGACCGAAGGAACGGCCAGCATTGGCGCGGACGGTGCGCTGCAAATTGATGCGGTTTGGGCTTGCATCGACCGCCGAGCGACCACGATTGCCTCGCTGCCGTATCACGTTTACGAACAGCGCAACGGCGAGAAGACGCTAGCGCGTGATTCGCGGCTCTATGGGCTGCTGCACGAATCGCCTAATGCCCGCATGACCCCGTTCGAATTCTGGCGGGCTATGGTCATGAACCACGATTTGCGCGGCAATGCCTATGCGCGAATCGAGCGGCTGAATGGCGAGGCGGTGGCGCTGTGGCCGATGCCTGCTGACCAGGTGACCCCGTTTGTCCTGGCCGATGGGTCGATGGTCTATCAGTACCGAATTGATGGAGACATCGCGGTCCTGGCCGAGGAAAACGTCCTGCACCTAAAGAACCTGGGCAATGGCACGGTGGGCCTCGCAAAGCTGGAATTCATGCGGGCTACGACCGATGAACAGGCGAAGGCGCAGGGCGCGGCGTCGAAGGTGTTCGGCAACGCGGGTAAGCCTACGGGCGTGCTGATGATTGACAAGGTGCTAACGCCCGCGCAGCGTGACGCGATCCGCGCCAATTACGGGAGCCTTGAGTCCGGCAGCACTTCGCGCCTGGCTGTGCTTGAGGCCAATATGAAATACCAGCAATTGAGCCTGTCGCCGCAGGATCAGCAATTGCTAGAAACGCGCCGCTTCGGCGTCGAGCAGATTTGCCGGTGGTTTGATGTGCCCCCGGTCATGGTCTATCACTCCAACGTCACGACCTGGGGCAGCGGCGTCGAGCAAATCATCGACGGTTTCCACAAGTTCACGATTCGCCCGATGCTGGTCAGCATCGAGCAGGCGGTTCGTAAACGTGTGATGACCCCGCGCCAACGCGCAACCATGAGCGCCGAATTCAGTATCGACGCGCTGCTGCGTGGCAATGCCACGGCCCGCGCCGATCTGTATTCGAAGCTAGTCCAAAACGGCATTGCCACGCGCAATGAATGCCGCCAGTTGGAGAACCTTCCGCGCATTGATGGCGCGGACGACCTGACGGCGCAATCTAACCTACTGCCGCTTAAGAAACTCGGCATGACTGCATCGGGCGCAGCGCCCGCGCAGAGCAATCAGTAAGGGGGGAATATGCTGGTCAAAAAGACACTGGCTATCCATGACGTTTCGCTCAAGATGGAAGGCGACACGGGCAAATTTGCCGGTTATGCCTCTGTGTTCGGTGGCGTGGACTCCTACGGGGACACCATCGTTAAGGGCGCTTTCGAGTACAGCCTGAAAAAGTTCGGCAAGCCGAAGATGTTCTTTAACCACGCCTGGGATATGCCGATCGGCAAATGGACCGTGGCGAAGGAAGACGACCACGGCCTGTATGTCGAGGGCGAACTCACTCCCGGCCTGGCGCTGTCGGCTGATGTTCGCGCCGCGATGACTCACGGCACCCTTGACGGTCTTTCGATTGGTGGCCTGTTGAAAAAAGGCGACTACGAAGAAACCGATAGCGGTCGCGTCATTCGCCGCTGGTCGAATCTGATGGAAGTCTCCCCGGTGGTCTTCCCTGCGGACGGTGCGGCCCGTATTGACCTGGCAAGCGTCAAGTCCGAAGACCTAGAGGCAGCGATTGCAGAAATCGAGACTGTCCGCGATTTCGAGCGTTTCCTGCGGGATGCAGGCGGCGTAAGTAAAGGGGCGGCTATCGCGCTGGTTGCCCGCGCAAAGGTGGTCTTTTCCGAGGGGGAACCCGGTCAGACGCCCGACGCGAAAGCGATGGAAGAAGTTGCTCAACGCCTGGCGCGTTTGGCTTCGCTCTCCGTCTAAGCGCACATCCCGCAAAACGCGCCGCCTTCGGGCGGCTTTTTCATTTCTGAAAGGAAGACCATGACTATCGAAGTCATCATGAAATCGCTCGAAAAGGTCGAGGCGAACCTGACCGCCATGTCTGAAAAGGCCGATGGCGAACTGAAGACCCTGGGCAAAGTGACCAGCGACACGAAGACGGCGCTTGACAACATCGGCACCGCGCAGCGCGAACTGGCCGACCGCCTGACCAGCCTGGAGCAAAAGGGCGCACTGCGTCCCGAAGGCGAGGCCAAGGCTGATGGCTGGGGCGATCAACTGGTCAAGTCCGCTGGCTTCGAAGCCTTCGCCCGTGGCGAACAGCAAAAGGTCCGTATCGAGGTCAAAAACACCCTGACCGGCTCCGATGCCAACGTGGCCCCCGACCGTCGCCCCGGCGTTGTGCCTGGCGCTGCCCCTCGCCTGACCATTGAATCGCTGTATGCGTCCATCCCGACGACCAGCAACGCAATCGAGTTCACGAAGGAAGCCAGCTTCACCAATAACGCCGCCGAGGCTGCGGAAGGTGCTGCTAAGGCCGAATCCGCCCTTACTTGGTCCCTGGTGAACCAGCCGGTTTCGACCGTTGCCCACTGGATCAAGATTTCGCGCCAACTGGCTATGGATAACGCCGCCCTTGCCGCGTATGTCGATGCCCGTATGCGCTACGGTGTGCAGCGCAAGGTCGAGACTCAGCTTGTCTCTGGTGACGGTTCGGCCCCGAACATCGCCGGTTTCATGAAGGCCGGTAACTACACCGCCCACGGCTACCTGTCGGGCGCTCTGGGTTCCGTCCTGGCAAAGCTGGTCCTGATCCGCAAGGCTATCGGCGATCTGGAAGTCGCTGGCTATGAGCCGGACGGCATCGTCCTGAACCCCGCCGATTGGGCCACCATCGAAACCGAACTGCTGACTGCTTCGTCCGCTAACGCCGTTCGCGTGGACTACAGCGTCCCCGGTATGCCTCTGCTGTTCGGTGTGCCGGTGGTGAAGTCTGTCGGCATGACCGCCGACACCTTCGCTGTGGGTTCGTTCCGCCAGCACGGCAACATCTACAACCGCGAGGGCGTGGTGGTGCAAATGTCCGAATCCGATTCGGACAACTTCACGAAGAACCTGATTACGCTCCGCGCCGAGCGTCGTCTTGCTCTGACCAGCGAAGTTCCTGCCGCTATTCGCGGTGGTGACCTGACCCCGCCCGCTGCTTAAGTAGGCACTCAGCCAAAGGGGGTCACTTCGGTGGCCCCCTTTAACGGAGTCACATATGCCTAAACGAATCAAATTCACGAAGTTCGGCGCTAATTCGGCGTTCGGCGGTTTCGCGCCTGGCGATCTGTTCACTTGCCCGGACGACCTGGCCGAACACCTTGTTAACGAGGTCGGCGTGGCCGAATACGTGGTGCCTGCCACCCAGTCCGCGCCGGTCGAGCCGGTCGAGGCCGAAGGCGACGGCCAGGACGCGCCCGAAGCCGCCGAAGCGCCCGCCGCTGTGCAGCGCGTGAGCCGCAAGCGCAATGCTGGTTGATCTGACCACGGCGAAGCTGCACCTTCGCATCGACGGGAGCGCGGAAGACGCAATCCTGCCGCTGTGGGTCGGCGCTGCGGAGTCTGCCGCTGTGCAGTACCTCAATCGCAACGTCTACGCCGACGCGGACGCACTGAGCGCCGCTGTTGCTGGCGTGGCCGACGCGCTGGCTACCGCGACCGCGACCTATGACGCGGCAATCGCTGCGGCGAAATTGCTTGGCAGCCAGGTCGAGCAAGACCTAGCGGCTGCGGCGGCGCTCTATGAGCTTGCCAAGGCGGCAACCAGCGCCCGCATGACGCGCTCCGGCATCGTGATTAATGACTCGATCCGGGCCGCAATCCTGCTGACTCTCGGCCACCTGTACGAGAACCGCGAGGACGTGGTGGTTTCGAATGCTGTCGCTGCATCGCTGCCGATGGGTTCGCAATACCTGTTGCAGCCTTACCGCGTGGAAATGGGTATCTGATGCGCGGCGGCTCTCTTGATCGTCGCGTCCTGCTGCAACAGCTTGGCGAAACCCGCGATGCACTCGGCCAGGTTGTCAAATCGTGGGCGACCGTTGCCGAGGTGTGGGCGAATGTGCGCCACACGACCGGCGCAGAGGCGATCCGAGGCGGCGCAGAGATTGCGGCGATCAAGGCAAGCATTCGCATTCGCTACCGTCCTGGCGTGACTGAGGCTATGCGCGTGGTCGAGGGCGCGACCGTCTACGAAATCAAGGCGGTGCTGGAGCAAGACCGCAAGGCGCTCGATCTCGTTTGCGAGGTGGTGCGTTGATTCGCATTGACACGGCGGCATTCGGCCAGGCCATCGAGCAAAAGAAGCGAGAGCTTGAGGAAATGGCGCGTCCGGTCGCACAGGCGGGCGCACAGGTGCTGTATGAGCGGGCGAGGGCGCTAGCGCCTGTGTCCGAGGGCAACGCGCATTGGTTCTACGGTCGAGGCGGTCGCAAATACGGCCCATTCGCGCCTGGCACGCTGCGCCGAAGCATCTATCAAGCCTATGCGCGGTCGAAGAGTTCGGCCGCGTATGCGGAATATCACATTTCGTGGAATCCGCAGAAGGCCCCTTACGGCGGGATGGTCGAGTTCGGCACCAGCAAGGCAACGGCGCATTCGTTCATCGGTCGCGCCATCGCGGAGACTCGCGGCCAGGTCACTGACGCTATGAAGACGAAATTTGCGGAGCTTGCGAAATGATGGAATCGGACCTCGCAACGCTGCTGCAAGGCATTTGCCCGCGCACTTATCCCGATGTGGCCCCGAGCGGCACCGCAGCGCCTTACGTGACCTGGCAGGGCCTGGGTGGCAAGGCGGCGCGATTCCTCGATAACAGCGCCGCCGACAAGCGAAACACGCTTCTGCAGGTCAACGCCTGGGCATCGACGCGCCTTGAGGCTCTGACCTTGATTCGACAAATCGAGGATGCGCTTTGCGCTTCTTCGGCATTCGTGGCGACCCCCGAGGGGGAGCCTCAATCGACCTACGAAGAGGACGCGGGCCTGTACGGCTCTGTCCAACGATTCAGCATCTGGGCAACCAGATAACCGACCCGGCGAAAGCCGACCTAGCAAAGCCGCTTCGGGCAACCAGGCGGCTTTTTTGTTGCCCCTAGTGGGCGTGACCAGCCGCAGCGATGCGGTTTTTTTTCGTCCCAAGAAAGGCCCTAAATGGCATACGCATTCCCCGAGGGTAGCGTTCAGTATTTCTCCAATACTTTCGCCTCCGCTAAGACCATCTCCGCGATCACTAACGCCAATCCGGCAGTTGCCACCAGCACCGCGCACGGCTACACGACCGGCGACGAAATCCTGCTTACCTCCGGCTGGGAAGACGCTACCGATAGCGTCTTCAAGATCGAAGTTATCGACGCCAACAGCTTCAAGATTCTTGGCCTGAACACCACGAATACCAGCTTCTTCCCCGCTGGCACTGGCACCGGTACGGCTCAGAAGCTGTCGGGCTGGACTTCCATCCCGCAGGTGCTGACCATTTCGTCTAGCGGCGGCGATGCCCGTTTTACCGATGTGGCCCCGCTGGCGAAGCGCAACGCCCTTCGCATCCCGACCGGCTTTAACGCTACCTCGATCACCCTGTCCCTGGCCCATGACGCCAGCAATGCCAACTATCAGACGATGGTGGACATTTCGCGCACCCTGTCGAAGGTGGCCTTCAAGCAGGTGCTGGGCGGCGGCTCTACGACCTACGGTTACGGCTACATGAGCGTTTCCGAGGTGCCGAGCCTGAATAACAACCAGGTCAACACCGTGCAAGCCGCCATGACCGTCCTGGGTCGCTCTATCTCCTACGCCTAATCGGCACCCCTGCACCTACTCGCCCGGTTCTTCTCTTTAGCGAGGGAAGGCCGGGCGGGCAAGGGCATTTTTCAATCCCTCGCTAAGGAAACACATGGCAAAAATCGTCCTGGGCAAGCGCCCGAAGAACTTCAAGCGCAGCATTACCGTTGACCTCCCCGAAGGTGGCAAGGGCGGCATTGAAGTTTCGTTCATCTACCGCACCCGAACCGAATTCGGCGCGTTCGTTGATGAACTGATGAACTCGGCGGGCGTCAAGCAAACCGGGCAGTCTGACGAAGAGGTCAAGTTCTCGCTTGAGGATGCCCTTTCGAAGACCCGCGACAGCAATGCGGACTACATCCTCAAGATTGCGGACGGCTGGAATCTTGACGAAGACTTTTCCCGCGCCAACGTCGCGCAACTGTGCGATGAGCTTCCCGGCGCTGCGCTGCAAATCATCGAGGCCTATCGGGTCGCTATCACTGAGGGCCGCCTGGGAAACTGACCAGGGCCGCCGATGCGCTCTACACGCGCAACGATCACGAAAAGGCGGCGGGAAATCCGTTCCTGGCCGGGATCGTTGCGCTAGAGGAATCAAGCGGCGTCGAGGTGTGGCCCGAGAACTGGCCTTCCTTCATTCTCTTTGCCCGCTTGCAGACGCAATGGCGCATTGGCATGGGCGGGCCGACCGGGCTTGATTACTCGGCGGTCTACCCGCTGCTAGATCGAGCGGCCACCGATGAACAGCATTGGGAAATGTTGTTCGATGACATTCAGGCGATGGAGCGTTCGGCTCTGTCGGCCATGAACGAGAAAGACTAACCGGCCCGCTTCGGCGGGTCTTCCTTTTGGAATCCTCCATGTCTGATTTGAAGATTCAGGGCGAAGTTTCGTTCGACACGACGAAGGCCGAGCAAGGTCTTACTCGCGTCGAGCAAGCCGCCGGGAGGATGGCGCAGAGCGTCAAGTCCGAAGGGGATCGCGCAGCCCGCGCCGCCGAGGGCGTGGGCGAAGGCTTCGGCGTTTCCGAGCGCAAGATCACCAGCGCCGAAGCGAAGATCACGGCTTCGATTAAGCGGGCGACGACTCAGCTTGAACTGCTGGGCAAGTCCGCAAGCCAGAAACTCGAATTCAAGATTGCAGCGCAAGGTCTGGACTCGGCCAAATTTGAGCAAGACCTAGCCAAGCTGCGGGAGCTTGAGGCTCGCGCCGCCGCTGCATCGGTTGCGGCTGCTAATGGCCTGGGAAAGATTCAGGTTTCCGCCGCGCAGACTGCCGCCGCAATGCGCCAGGTGCCCGCGCAGTTCACGGACATTGTGACTTCCCTGCAAGCGGGCCAGGCTCCTATGACTGTGCTACTGCAACAGGGCGGGCAGTTGAAGGACGCATTCGGCGGTGTGGGTAACGCGGCCCGCGCAATGGGCGGCTATATCGCGGGCCTGGTCAATCCCTTTACTGTGGCGGCGGCAGCGGCTGCGGGCCTGTTCTTCGCGTATGAGCGCGGGCGGCGTGAATTCGCCGCATTGGATCAGGCGATGGTGGCGTCTGGGAATTCCATCGGCGTGACGGCGGGCCAACTTGCCGAAATGTCGAAATCCCTCAGTTCGGAGGGCTTCACTCGGGGCGCTGCGGCTGCGGCTCTATCGGAGATTGCGCGAACGGGCGCTGTCGCTGGCGAATCCATTCAGAAGTTCGCAAAGACCGCGATTGACATGGAGCGGTTCGTGGGAACGCCCGTTTCCGAAACCGTCAAGGCATTTAAAGAGCTTGGGAATGAGCCTGCGCGGGCGGTCCTGCGCCTCAATGAGTCCCTGAATTTCCTGACCGCCGCACAGTACGAGCAAATCAAGTCGCTTGAAGAGGTGGGGCGCAAGTCCGAAGCGGCGGCGATGGCGCAACAGGCTTACGCGGACGCGCTTCAACCCGTCATTAATAACGCCTCGGCCAATCTCGGCTTCCTCGAAAAGTCGTGGAAGGGCGTAGGCGATGCCGCCAAGTGGGCATGGGACAAGATGCTCAACGTTGGGCGGCAGGAAACCGGCGAGGAGCGGCTTTCCGCTGCCCGAGCGCGCCTGGCTGAACTGCAATCCCCGGATAAGAAATGGGCGTTCGGCATTTCGGCGGCAGAGCGTGAGCAAATCAAAACCGCCGCGCAAAACGAGGTTGCCTATCTGGAGCGCGTCCTTCAAGCAATGAAGGAAGGCGCGAAGGCGCAGGAGGCATACAACGACCAGCAAAAGGCCCGAATTGAATGGATGAAAGATAGCGAGAAATACCTGACCAAACAGGAAAAACTCGAATCCGAAATTGCAAAGATTCGCGCCGCTGGCGCTGCCGCTGGTGCCGACCAGGCCGAGATTGAGAAGCGAGTTTCGGCTGTGCGCGAGGCCGCGCAGAAGACCCGAACCGCAGGCATTGACCATGAGCAGCGCCTTATGGCGAAGCTGGGTGGCGTCAATGCGGATTACATGGAGCAACTGACCCGCCTGCAAGCGATGCGTGCAGCGGGCAACCTGACCGAGGAGCGATATATCGAGCTAGTCGGCGTGCTGATCGAGCAGCAGCCGATGGTTAAGGAGATGCGCCGCAATGACGCGGAGGCGGCGAAGGTTCAGGCGAAGGCGGCAGAAGAGGCAGCGAAGTCACTGGAAAAGTGGTATCAGGAGCGCGCCAAAGAAGCCGCAGATATTGATAAGCAAATCGAAAAGCGGCAGGAGGAAATTGCGGCGCTGGGCTTGAGCAAGCAAGCTGCCGCAGAGCTTGCCGCCGCAAAGTTGGAAGTTGCCGCAGCCTCGCAGGAGGAATACGCATCCAATCTGCGTAACGCCTCGGCCTACGCCGGAGAATTCAGCGAGGCATACAAGCAAGCCGCCAGCGATGCGGAAGCCTACGCGGCCAAGCTGCGAAAGATGGCGGGACTGACCCGCGAGGGGGCGGCAAAAGAGGCGATCATTGACGCCGCGAAGGACGCACAGGAACAGTGGGCAAAGACCGCGCAGACGATTGAGCAGTCCTTGACCGATGCGCTAATGCGCGGCTTTGAGAACGGCAACGGCTTTGCGGAGAACTTCCGCAAGACCCTGGTGAATATGTTCCGAACGATGGTGCTTCGGCCCGTCATTCAGGCCATTGTCTCGCCCATCGCCGGATCGCTCACAAACGCAATGGGCATTACCGGCGCTGGGGCAAATGGCGGCCTACTCGGATCGCTCAATACCGCATCCAGCCTCAACAACCTGTATACCCTGGCGACGACCGGCTACGCGGGCGCTGTTGGGTCGGGTGTTAGCGCTTTGCTGGGTCAAGCGGCTGGCAATGCGGCGCTAGGCACTTCGCTGGGCCTGGGCGCTGGGTCTTCGCAGGCGGCGGCTATCGCTGCGGCGCAGGCTGGCGGCACGGCTACCGCTGGCACGGCGACGGCGGCTAGCCTTGGGTCTTCTATCGCGGCGGCGGTGCCATACGTTGCCGCAGTCGTCGCAATCGCGGCGATTTCAAAGGCGACGAAGGGCGAAACGCGGGCGGGCGGCTACTACCGTGCTGACGGGTCCGGCACGACCTCGTTTGTCCGTGGTCCCTCCGGCGGCGAGATTGCCGGTAGCCAGGTCGAGCAGGCCATTAGCGGGACCGTCCTGGGCATTAATCGGCTGTTGGCCGACATGGGTAGCACCTCCGCAATTGCGGGCTTCCAGGCGGGTCTAGAGTCCTCCGGCAAGGGGCGCGGCGGCGTCCTGGCGGGCGGCACCCTGACGACCGGCGCGAAGTTTGGCGAAGACGGTTCCGGCAGCAACTATGACGGGACGTTTTTTGAGTCCACCAGCACCCAAAGCCCGGATTCTCAGACTGCCTTTGCCAACTTCACGACCGACCTTAAGCAAGCGACCTTGCAGGCGCTCCAGGCTGCGACTGACATCCCGAAGGCGATTTCGGACAAGCTGGCGGGCGTCGATGTTGAATCCCTGACCGACGAAGCTACGACCGCGCTCCTGGTCGGCATCGAGGCGCAAGTCTCGGCGGTGGGGCAGCTTCGGGCTGCTGTTGCCGATCTGCCGTTCGCGGAAATGGCTAAGTGGTCTTTCGATGCCACTAGCAACCTAATCGACCTGGCCGGTGGTCTTGAGGCGCTGGCTAGCAGCCTGACGACCTATTACGACTCGTTCTATAGCGAAACGGAGAAGACCGCGCTTGTCACGCAGCGACTGACGAAGGAATTCGAATCGCTGGGCCTGGCGCTGCCTGCGGATCGCCTGGCGTATCGCGCACAGGTCGAGGCGGCGATGGCCGATGGCAACGAGGAACTTGTGGCCTCGCTGCTTCGCCTGTCTTCCGCGTTCGCTTCGGTGACTGATTCGGTAGACGAAGCAGCTAGGGCTGCTGCTGTTGCTGCCGAGACTGCGGCGAAGTCTTCGGCCACTGGCGCAATGTCTTGGATCGCGGCGCAATACGGCCCGACCCCCGAGCAACTGCTAGAGCAAGCGAAGACCGCGACCGATGCGGCCTTCGAAACGCTCAAGAGGTCGGTTGACGCGCAGAAGAAGCTAGCAGAGTCGGCCCGCGAGGTCGCCGCCGAAAACGTCAAGACCATTACCAGCATCTTCGATCTGTTGAAGCAACAGATTGCAGAGCTTCGCGGCGTTGCTGGTGCCGGGATGACTGCTGCCGCTGGTCGCGCCTTCATTGACCAGGCTATCGCCACGGCCCGCACGACCGGTTATCTGCCCGAACAAGAGCAGCTATCGCAGGCCATCGCTGCGGCCCGATCCGGCCTGACTGCGGACGCCTACGGCAGTTCGCTTGAGATGCGCCGCGATCAGCTTCGCCTCGCTGGAAGCCTTGAGGAATTGCAGCTTCTGACCGGCGATCAACTGGACAGCGCGAATTCTCAGCTTGCCTTGGCAGAGCAGCAACTGACTACGCTTGATAACGTCCTTGCCACGGCTCAAAGCCAGCTTGACGCACTGCGCGGGATTGATAACAGCGTCCTGTCCGTCGAGGACGCAGTTCGCAATCTCAAGTTCGCAGTGAGCAATGAGAGTTCGGCGGCGGCGGCGGTGGCGAACAAACAGAGCTACTTCGAGCGTTACCCGGATGTGGCGCAGGCATATGCAAACCGCTTCACGGACCCGAACCTAGCTTCGACTGTCAACCTCTCGCCCGACGAATTCGCCGCGCTGCATTTCCAGCTATACGGCCAGGCCGAACAGCGGACGCCTCCAGGCTATGCAACGGGCGGTTTCCATGCTGGCGGTGCGCGAATCGTTGGCGAGAACGGCCCGGAGCTTGAGGTTACCGGCCCCTCGCGCATCTACAGCGCAAGCCAAACGGCATCGCTGCTGTATGGCGGCCAGGAGGTCGCGGGCGAGGTGCGCGGGCTGCGCGAAGAGAACCGGGCGCAAGCCCGAGCAATGGCCGAACTGCAAGCGCGTATGACGCGCCTGCTAGAGCGGTGGGATGGTGACGGTATGCCCGAAGTCCGGGTGGTGACTGCATGAACAATGACGCGCTTCTAATCGTTCGCCCGGTGCAGGTGACGGATGCCATGCTGGTTTCGTCCAACGTCCCGGAAACGGACTATGCGGCCTGGAGCAACGCGGCGACCTATGGGGTAGGGGATCGGGTCATCCTGACCTCTACCCATAAGGTCTACGAATCGCTCCAGGCTTCGAACCTCAATCACGACCCGGTAACGGCTGCGGCCTGGTGGATCGAGGTCGGCCCCACGAATCGCTGGCGGGTACTCGATACCAGCAACAGCACTCAGACGACCAATGCGAACAGCATTAGTTACACGCTTCGGCCTGGTCAGGCGATTAATACCGTCGCGGCGCTGAATGTGAGCAATGCAACGTCGATGCGTGTCCGTCTGATCGACCCGGTTTACGGGACCGTCTTCGACAAGACCCAAGACTTCACCCGCGCACCTTTGGTGAGTACCTGGTGGGCCTGGTTCTTCGGGCAGAAACGCGCCCGGACTCAGTTCGTGGTGTCGGGTCTTCCGAGCTACCCGAATGCCGATCTTGTGATTGATCTTGTGGGTAACTCGGCGCTTGCAATCGGCGTGATTGTCTTCGGCCAGGAACAGCGATTCGGCCTGACGTTGAGGTCTGGGGCACGGGTCGGCATTCAGGACTACTCGCGCCGACAAACAAACGACTTCGGAGATACGACCCTGGTTGTCCGGGCCTTCGCTAAGAGGGCTTCGTTTGAATTGCTGTTGGAGTCTTTGCAGGTTGACGACCTTCAAAACTACCTTGCAGAGGTCCGGGCTGTGCCTTGCCTGTGGATTGGCTCTGGACAGTTTGAGGCCGCTGTGGTGTTCGGCTTTTACAAGAGCTTCGACATTCTTATAAGTTATCCCACATATGCAGATTGCACCCTCGAAATTGAAGGACTAACGTGACCATTTCGACGCTACCTACCGCGCCGCAGCCGACCGACACGCAAGAGCAATTCAATACGAAGGCCTTCGCCCTGGTTGCTGCGCTTGACGGCTTCGTCACTGAGGCGAATGCACTCGCCGCTGGCGCGAACACTGACGCGGCGACGGCTACGACTCAGGCCGCAACGGCTACGACTCAGGCGGGTACTGCGACCACGCAAGCGGGCATTGCCACGACTCAGGCAGGCATTGCCACGACGAAGGCAGGCGAGGCCGAAGCTAGCGCCGCCGCCGCCCTGGCTAGCAAGAATGCCGCAGCGACAAGCGAATCGAATGCAGCCGCCAGCCAATCGGCAGCGGCTAGCAGCGCCGCCGCCGCTGCGGCTGCGGTCGCTGGCCTGGGTTATTCGGATGTGGTGTTCATTAACGCCGCAGCCAGCCCCTACACGGTGTCGCAGGCCACTTCCGGCAAGCTGATTGCCTGCGATACCTCGGCGGGCGCAATCACGATCAATCTTCCTGTCCTCGGCCCGCTGACTAAGCCCTATGTGGTGGGTGTGAAGAAGACGACCAGCGATGCAAATGGCGTCACTGTCGTATGCGGTGGCACCGATGTTTTCGACGATGGCACGGCCAGCAAGTCGATTTCTGTTCCTGCTGGTCTGACGCTAATCCCCGATGTTGACGCCTCGCCCGATGCCTGGGTCGCCATCGGCTTCGGTGGCGCTACGGCAGGCCCTGCGACCGGATCCGGCCTGACGATGGGGTCCGGCAAGCTGCTAGGCCGCAATACGGCGGGCAGCGGTGCAATTGAAGAAATCCCGCAAGCCTCGCAGGCCGAAATGGAGGCCGGTTCTCAAACCGCATTGCGTGGCATGAGTCCGCAAAACATCGCGCAAGCAATCGCCGCCCTGACCACTCCCAGCAACCATCTTCCGGTGCTGGCTCTTGGTATCGTCTAAACGAAAGGAAAACAGCTAATGGCTTCTACTCCGGCATACGCCGCAACGCCTAAATGCGGCATTGGGCAAATCAGCACGGCGAACACTGCCCGCGATGGCACCGGCACGATTGGCACGGTCTTTACGGCTGGCGCTAATGGTTCGCGTATTGATGCAATCGACCTCAAGGCGACCGGCACGACGACTGCGGGCATGGTGCGCCTGTTCATTCACAACGGGACCACTGCCTATCTGCTGACGGAGGTTCCTGTGGTGGCTATCACTCCGAGCGCAACCCTTCCCGCCTGGGAGGCTCTGCTTAACGCAAACAGCATGAGCCAGGTTCTCCCGATCATTCTCCCCACTGGCTACTCGCTGCGGGCTGCTACGAATAACGCGGAGACTTTCAACGTGACGGCTTTCGGGGGTGACTTCTGATGAATAAAGGTGCTTACGGCTACCCGCTGCCTCCGAGCGCTCCGACTCGCGTTGAGCCTCCGCGATGGACAAATCGCCGCGTCTACTCGACGCCCGGAACCTATAACGACTTCGTAGTCCCGCAAAACGTCTTTCAGATTCGCGCAATTGTTGTTGGCGCTGGCGGGTCTGGCGCGTATCACGGAAGCGGAATCGCAACTGGCGGCGGCGGGGGCGGCTTTGCTGCCGGGACGATTGATGTGGTGCCTGGGCAGCTACTGCCCACAATTACCGTGGGCGCTGGCGGCGCGGCTGTCTCCTCAGCTTCGGCGGGTAATGCTGGCGGTACTTCTTCTATTGGCTCCCTGATTACTGCGACGGGCGGCGGCGGGGGCGCTTCGGCGGCAGCATCTAATTCGACGTTTAATGGCGGCGCGGGAGGCGCTGGGACTGTTTCGGCTAGCCTGCGAAATCCGACGTCCTATTCCGGCGGGCGCGGTGGCAACAAGAGCGGATCTTCCAACGGCAGCTATATGGTGACTGGCGGCGGAGCTTCCGGCAGCCCTGCGGGTGCTGGAGGCAATGGCGGCGACGTTGCAGTGACTGCGGCGGGCATTGGGCAGCAAATCACTGGCGGCGGCGGATGGGCTAGCGGCCATGGCGGAAGTTGCACCAGCTCGACCACGAATGACGGAGGCTACACGGGTGGAGGTGGATTCGGATACCCAGGCGGTGCCTCGACCAACATCAACTCAGGCAAGTGCGTTACGGGAGGCGGCGGTACCGCAGCCAGCGGCGCAACCGTTCAAAACGGCGCGGCAGCGCCTGGAACTGGGGGCAACGGCGGAAACGGAATCCTTGGTTTCGGTGGCCTGGGTTCCTCGACCGCACCCGCCGGTAACGGGTCAACTTCTGCAACTGTGGGTTTTAGTCTTGCTGATGTTTTTATTGACCCGTCTGTTCTGAGTGGTGGCGGTGGCGGCGGCGCTTCACAGGGTAGCTATTCCGCAGGATCAGGGGCTCCAGGCGGCGGTGGTGGTGGTTGCTACTGCACCGGCGGCGCTACTGCCGCAGGCAATGGCGGCGCAGGCGCTGGCGGCGGTGGCGCGGGCAGCAACTCCGCCCCTGGCGTTGGCGGCGCTGGCGGAGTGGGTGGTGGCGGTGGCGGATCGGCCCTTGGCTCCAGCGGCGGCGCAGGTGGCTACGGCGGTGGCGGTGGTGGTGTCACCCCTTCCTACTCGGGTTCCACAAGCGGGCCTGGCGGAAGTGGACTCGTTATTCTGCTGTGGACGGAGGGCTACTAAATGAAACTCGCATGGATTGAAAACGACCGTATCCGCGACATTGCCCCCGGCAACCCTGCGGAGCTTTATCACCCGGACATTGCTGCTTACTACGCTACTGAGGTGCCCGACGATGCCGAGAACGGCGACGGCTGGGTTAACGGCCAGCTTGTGAAGCCCGCGCCTGTCGCGCCTGTGGTCGAGCCTCCGGCTGCGCCTGTCTTTGCGAAGGTGTCCCCGGTCGAGTTCAAATTGCTATTCACTCCGCAAGAGCGCGTGGCAATCAAACTGGAGCGGGCTACTGATCCGGTCATTGATGATTTCTTCGACATTGTTGATGACCCTCGCCTGACCCACGTTGACCTGGGCCTGCAATCGACGCAAGACGCGCTTTCCTATCTGGTGGCGCAGGGCCTGGTCACTGCCGAGCGGCGCACTGCCATCCTGTCCGGGGCATTGCAGTAATGAGCCTGGGCCAGCGTTTCCTAAACCTGCTGATTGCTCTTGACCAGTTGGCTTATGTGGTGGTCACGCTTGGCGCAGGCTTCCCGGATGAAACCCTGTCCTCTGCGGCCTGGCGCGTCGAGCAAGAGGGGCGCATCTTCGGCCAGGTCTTCCGGCCTGTCATTGATGCGCTTTTCTTCGTTCTCACGCTAGGGGCGCAGAGGAATCATTGCCGCGCAGCGTATTGCGCGGAAAAGCGGCGTCTACAACTGCCGCAGACATATCGCGGTAGCGCCCGATGAGCGTTCGTTAGCAGCGCCATCCTGGCCTGTAGTCCTGCAACAGCCCGCCTAGTGCGGGCTTTTTCATTTTCACCATGACGCACTTTAAAGAGTGGTTCGACAACTTGAGTAACGGAACAAAGGCGGTCATGGACTCCGTAAGCATTGGGACGGCTCTCGCGGGACTCCTGCAAATCCTCCCGCACATTGCGACCCTGCTTTCGATCTTTTGGTTTTGCATCCGCATCTACGAAACCCGCACGGTGCAGCGTTGGCTAGGCCGCAAGGTGCCGCGAGGCCGGTATGACGATTAATCGGGGATCGGTCGCGGCGCTCACGCTGTCGGCCTCTGCCTTGATCGGCCTGGCCGTGCATGAGGGCTTTCGTGCAGAGGCTTACGACGATGGCATCGGCGTTCAAACGATCGGCTTCGGGTCTACCTCTGGCGTCAAGCGCGGCGACAAGACGACTGTTGAACGCGCCTTGATCCGCCTGGGTGATGACGTTGCGGAGCATGAGGCCGGGATTCGTCGGTGCCTGGCCGATGTGCCCCTCGCACAGCGCGAATGGGATGCGGCGGTGTCCCTGGCCTTCAACATCGGGACCGGCGCATTTTGCGGCTCTACGGTGGTTAAGCGCTGGAAGGCGGGCGACTACGCGGGCGGCTGCGATGCCTTCCTGATGTGGAATCGTGCGGGCGGCAAGGTGCTGCCTGGCCTGGTCAAGCGGCGCGAGGCAGAGCGCCGAGTTTGCAAGGGGGAAGCATGAGCCGATTCGCCTACTCCGTCGCCGCCCTGGTTGTCCTTGTGGCGCTGATGGCAAGCCATTGGAAGGTGTACCGCATGGGGGGCGCTGCTGTCCTGGCCGAGCAAGCGGCGCAGGCGCTGAAAGCCAGCGAAGAGGCCCGCAAGCGTGAGCAAACCCTATCGGCAAAAGTGGAGGCCCTAGACCGTGAACTGCAAAAGCAAAAGGCCCGCAATGTGGCTCTGTCTCGCGCTCTGTCTGACCGGCTGCGCGACTTCGAAGCCGCCGCAAGTCGAGCCTCTGAGGATTCCGGCACCGCCAGCGGAGCTAATGGCCCCTTTGCCTCAATCGCCGGTGAATGTGCCAGATACCTTGCAGCGATGGACGAATACGCTCGAAGCCTGGCAGCAACGGCGGCAGGTTTGCAGCGATACGCCGCAGAAATGCAGCTAGGCGGCAAATGAAAATCCCTCGCTCTTTCGTCCTGGCGGGCATTCGCTGGACCGTCGAGGAATCCGACGCGATTAGCGAAATGGGGCATTGCTCCGCTGAAACGGCAACGATCAGGCTGCGCCAGGGACTGCCCGCGCAAGTGAAGGCGGCGACCTTTTGCCATGAACTGGGCCACGCGATCCGCTACACGCTGGGCCAGGACGACCACGACGAAAGAGAGGTCGATTCTCAGGGCCACCTCTTGCACCAATTCCTAGAGCAATACGGGGCGAAAGCATGATTGATCCGCAATTGACTTCGTTCGCCACTGTGCGCGAATTGGAGCTTCTAGAGGCGCTGGAGTCGCACGGTACGCATAGGGCCGCAGCGAAGGCGCTAGGAGTCTCCAAGAGCGTTTTTAGCGGCGCGATGGACCGCCTCAAGCGCAGGGCAGCTAGCCGGGGGTACTCGCCCGATCACGATATGACTCGCACGGTCCCCGAGGGCTTCCGCGTGAAGGGCGTTTCGACCTACTACGATCAAGAGGGCAAGCCTCGCGGGCAATGGGTCAAGAGCGCCGCCGATGATGCAGCGCGAGAGCGGGCTATTCGGGAGGCTTACGAAGCGATGGCCGAGGATGTGCCTCGCATTGCCCCCACTCTGCCGGTGCCGGTGACTGAGGATCACCTATTGACCCTCTACACGCTCACGGATTGCCATGTGGGCGCTTTGGCCTGGCACCGCGAGGGCGGCGCTGATTGGGATTTGGCGATTGCCGAGAAAAGCCTGATTGGCTGTTTCGAGCAAATGGTCCGGGCATCGCCCGCCGCGACCACTGGCGTAGTCGCGCAGCTAGGCGACTTCCTGCATAGCGATGGACTGCTGCCGGTCACGCCTACATCGGGCCATGTGCTGGATCAGGATGGCCGATTCTCCAAGGTGGTTTCTACGGCGGTTCGGGTGCTGCGCCGAATCATCGCTATGGCGCTCGAAAAGCATCGCCGGGTTGTGGTGCTGCTGGCCGAGGGCAATCACGATATGGCCTCTTCTGTGTGGCTGCGCGTGATGTTCCGGGCGCTCTATGAGCATGAGCCGAGAGTACAGGTGATTGACTCCGAATTGCCCTACTACGTACACCAGCACGGGCGGACCATGCTGGGCTTCCATCATGGGCACCTGAAAAAGAATGACGGGTTGCCGCTGCTGTTCGCGGCGCAGTTCCCGCAAGTGTGGGGCGCGACCACGAAGCGTTACGCGCACACGGGCCATAGGCACCACATCGAGGAAAAAGAGCATTCCGGCATGGTGGTGGTGCAGCACCCCACGCTAGCGGCCCGCGATGCCTACGCGGCCAGGGGAGGGTGGATTGCCGAGCGCCAGGTCCGCGCCATTACCTACCATGCCGAGCATGGCGAGGTCGCCCGCAATACCGTAGTGCCGGAAATGCTGGCATGAGTCCGCAGCTTCTGGCGGTGACCGCCGCCATTTATGCCTGGGTGGCCTATGACTACGGCAAGGCCGACCGCTGGGGGATGGGTGCGGCCTTCGTGTGCTACGCAATCGCTAATCTCGGCTTCGCCTGGGACGCGCTACGGGCCGCGAAGGGCTAGGGGTAGGGCTACCCCTTCGGCTGCTCGTTCCGCGCCTTCTCGGCGGCGCTATTGATGCGCTGGGCGTACTTCCTCAGTCGGTCGGCTTCGCTTGCGGGAATCCACACCTCTACGCGCACCAGGCCGAGGCGGGCGCGGCGGTCGCGTAGGGCTTGCTGACGGGCTTTAATCGTCTGGTCGGTCAATGGCTGGCTCCTGTGGCTTTGGCGATGGCGGCGCGGGCTTCCGCCACCGCGCCGGAATATGGGCTGTCCTCGATCCCGAGGGCGGTCGCATCGGCTAGCAAATTAGCCAGGGCGGAAAGCAGTTCCGGCGCTGCTGCGATCAATCTCGCATTAGCGGCCTGGTCCGATCCGAAGCACAGAGCAACGTCGCAGCCACCATTTAGGACCGGCTTGTCGTCGTCGTCGTAGTGGTCATGCTGGGAAAGGATGTGCGTCGAGGGCGTTTCCTCGTTGACCACAAGCCCAATCTCCCACGGTCCCCGCGTGAACTTTGCTTTGCTCATGGATCACCCCACGAAGTCGGCCAGGTTCTTCCCGGCAGGCAGGAAGGCGACATAGCGGTCCTGTACTTCCTGCACCAGGCCGAAGCCGTCGAGCGTCCGGTATGCGTGGTCGGCGTCCTGGGCGTCGGCGCTGCTGCCGAGCAATGCCAAGAGTCGCGCCTTGAGGTCTTGCCGGTCGCTGGCGTCGGCCAGGCGCGTGACTTCGGTAGTCACTAGGTCGGCGTCGGCCTGGGTGTCGGTCGGCTCTCCGGCGTCTTCCAGCATGGCGCGGTAAGCGTCTTGCGCGGTGCTGCCTTCGTAGATGCCGAGGCTTGCGCCGCTGGCCTGGCTGGCGAATTGGAAAAAGGGCATATGTGGCTCCGGTTGTGATTGTCTGGACCGCCCGGAATTCTCTCCGGGCTTCGGGTTAGTCGGGTCGGGTTGTCGCGGCGGCAGGCCGCGCCACTAATAAGCGGCCTTCCCATCGGTCGATCAGGGAGGGCGATTCCCCGGTTTGCTGCTGTGTCATGGTTCGTTCTCCGTTTGGGTTGTGAATGCCCGGATTCCTCCGGGCGCGTGGTTCGTTATGCGTGACAGCCGTTAAGCCACCAGCGGGCGACCTTCACGGCCTGGGCGCGTTCTTCGCAGTCTCCGAAAACGCAATTGCCGTTGACGCGCACTTCGTAATTGCGAAATTCATCGCAATATTGCTCAACGATCACCACGCGCTTACCGGCCTCGCTGGTCATGCGCCCGATGACTCGTTCGCCCTGGTCGGGGTAGTCGAAGTCCTCGCGGCCAGTGTCGCCACGGTCGAAGCCATCCCAGCGGCTGTTATCCGGGGCGCTGTCGCGGAGGTGTTCTTCGTATTGGGTCATGAAGTGCATTTCTTGCTCCGTTTGCGTTGTCGATGGATTCATCATAGTCCCGTTACCGGTAACGAAGCAAGCAATAAAAAAAGCCCACCAAAACGGAGGGCTATTCGTGGCGCTCAATCCTCGATCCATTCAAGGCGGCATTGCTCAAAACTGTAGAAGCCATATCGAGGGGATGGGGTGTCTTCCCTGTACTGGCGGCGAACCAGCTTGCGGGCCTCGGTCTTGTTGAATGCCAGGACGCGGTAATAGTCCCTCGATCCGCCAGGGCAGGTAACCATCGCCCGATATTCGCGGCACACCAGATTGCGAGGCTTGCGGCGCGTGGCGGGCTTCCTGGCGCGGCTTCTGACAACCAGGGCGGGAACCTGCTCAATCGCGGGCGCTGCGGGCACCGCTGCCGGGGCGGAAGGCTGACGCAGCCCTAGCGCGATTTCGACTTCCTCCAGCGTCCCGTAAAAGGGTTCCTTGCCCCATCCGTTGCCGTTGACGAAGGCGTAATACTGGCCGTTACTCAGATAGCCGATGCGGGGGTCGAGGTGCATTGTCTTAACTCCTGTTGCTGGTTTTCAGTCGCGGCGGATTTGCCAGGCACCGCCTTCGACTTGCACGAAGTCATTGCGGTAGCAGATTTGATCGTTGATGCCGCAGAGGACGCCATCGACCCATTGAATCGGGAGGTTGCCGAGGCCGGGGATTTCGACCAGTTCGGCAACCTCGATGCGGCGGGGCTTCTCGGTGGTGGTGTTCATTGCTTCGACTCCTGTTGTTTGTCTGGACTGCCCGGATTGCTCCGGGCCTGGTTGATCCGGTTAGGCGCGGCTCACGCTGAAATGCTTCCCTGCGGACAGGTAGGCAACCACCATCACCTGGGCCTGGGCTTCCATCGAGGCGGGGTAGCTGGTCACAACATCGCCAGCCGGGGTATGCAGGGCGATGCGGATTTCGGAGGGCGCGGCCTGGGCGGCGGGGACAACCTGGGCGGGGACAACCTGGGCGGGCGCTTCGGCGGTCTTGGCCGGGGCGAGGGCGGCATCCACGGCTTCGGCCACTTCGGGGAACAGTTGGCGGGCGCGGCCTGCGCCGATCTTGGCGTCGAGGTCATCCATCGTCGCCTTCACGCCCTGCGGGTTGCCGTACAGCTTGCGGGAATCGGAGAGGCTGTTCTCCTGGCTGGACAGTTCGTAGCACTCATCGCACAGGCGAATGTCGGTGTTATCGCCGCCAGTGTCGCGGGTCTTGCGGTCGCAGGAGCGGCAGGTAAAGACGCCGGAGCCGAGGGCGAAGCGGTTAGCGGTGCGGGTGGTGGTGCGGGCCATTTGTTTCTCCGGTTGCGTTGTTGATGAGCGAATCATATTGCCGTTACCGGTAACGGTAAACGACAAGATGCAAAGGCCGACTAGAACGCGGGGGAATTGAGGGGATGGCGGGGTGGCCTGGCCTGGTCGATGGCCTGGTCGATGGCCTGGTCGGGAGGTGTGTTCGCTTGCCCGGAATCGCAGCGGAGAAACTTGTAAACACCAGAATTTCCCCTCTGAGAAATTCCGCTTTTTGCTCTTCCGTGTTTACATGAAAGAGGGCCTAAGCCGTTGATTTAATTGATTTCTGCGGCTGGTTTGGGACCAGAGGGTCGTAGGTTCGAATCCTATCGCTCCGACCAGCTTCACCTTGCCAGGCCCGCCGGCCCACCCGGCGGGCCTTTTCATTTCCGGTGGCGGCCGAGCCGGGGGGCGGCCTCGCGGGCGGTGAGCATGTCCCAGAAGGCCTGCGCCGCGACCGAGAGGCTGCGCCCGCGACGGCGCACGGCATAGATCGGCCGGCTGGCCTGGGGCACGTTGAGCCGCACCGCGGCGACGCCCTCGCGCTTGCACAGCTGCAACGCGAACTGCGGGACGATGCTGATGCCGAAGCCCGCCTTCACCAGCCCGCCCAGCGAGCCGAGCTGGTTCACCTCCAGCCCGGTGTCGGTGACCTGCGCCGCCTGCACGATGGCCTGCAACTGCTGCCACACGCTGCCGCTGCGAACGGTGTGGATGAAGGGCCGCTGGCGCAGGTCGCGCAGGCCCAGGCTGCGGCGGCCGGCGAGCGGGTCGTCCTCGCGGCAGATCACGTAGCTCGGCTCGTCGAACAGGTGGCAGGCCTCGAACTCCAGCGGGTTGCCGGGGATGGCGTTGATGCCGAAGTCCACCTCGCCGCGGGCGACCAGGTCCAGGCAGCGGTCGGAGACCACGTCGTGCAGCCGCAGCACGATGTCCGGGTGCCTGGCCCGGAAGGCCGCCATGCGCTCGGGCAGCCAGTCCGCGGCCAGCGAGGGCGGGCCGGCCACCGCCACGCGGCCGGACCGCACCGCGGCCCGGCCGCGCAGCGCCTCCAGCGTGGCGCGCATCTCGCCGGCGATGCGCCGGGCGCCGGCGGCGAAGACCTCGCCCTCCGGCGTGAGCGAGACGTTGCGCGTGTCGCGGTCGAACAGGCGCGCGCCGACCTGCTCCTCGAGCCGGCTGATCATCTGGCTGAAGGCCGAGGGCGAGACGTGGCAGCGCTCGGCGGCCAGGGCGAAGCGCCGGGTGTCCTCCAGGGCGAGGAAGGCGTCGACGAGGCGGCCGGAAAGATTCATCAGAAAAACAGCATGGTCAGTCGAATAAATCCAGTTTACTTTCATGGAGGGCGGCCGCACAGTCGGCGCCGGAGACAACAACGAGGAAACGTGGAGTGAAGACACTGGCCGTAGGCTGCGGTGCCGGCTTTTCCGGCGACCGCACCGATGCCGCGCCCCCCGTGGTGCGCACCCTGGTCGAGCGCGGCGGCCCCGCCGCGCTGATCTTCGAGAACCTGGCCGAGCGCACGCTGGCCCACCAGCAGCTCACGCGCCGGGCCAGCCCGCACCTGGGCTACGAGCCGCTGCTGCTCGCGCAGCTGCGGCCGGTGCTGGCGGACTGCCTGGCGCACGGCATCACCATCGTCGGCAACTTCGGCGCGGCCAACCCGCCCGGCGCGGCCGCGGCCATCGCCGGCCTGGCCCGGGAGCTGGGCCTGCCGGTGCCGCGCATCGCGGTGGTCACCGGCGACGACCTGTCCGACGAGCGCGGGCGCGGCGTGGTGCGCCAGCACCTGGGAGCCTTCGACGAGGCGCGCTTCGTCTGCGCCAACGCCTACCAGGGCGCCGCCGAGATCGCCCAGGCGATCCGCGCCGGCGCGCAGGTGGTGGTCACCGGCCGCGTGGCCGATCCCTCGCTCACCGTGGGCCCGGCCATGGCCCATTACGGCTGGCGCGAGGACGACTGGGACGCCCTGGCTGGCGCCACCATGGCCGGCCACCTGCTGGAGTGCGGCGCCCAGGTCACGGGCGGCTATTTCGCCGACCCGGGCCGCAAGGAGGTGCCGGGCCTGCACGACGTGGGCTTTCCGATTGCCGAGATCGAGGCCGACGGCAGCTGCACCGTCACCAAGGCCGCCCGCACCGGCGGCCTGGTCAGCGAGCAGACGGTGAAGGAGCAGCTGCTTTACGAGGTGCACGACCCGGCGGCCTACATCACGCCCGACGTGGTGGCCGACATCACCGCCGCCACCGTCACCCAGGCCGGTCCCGACCGGGTTCGCCTGGCCGGCGTGCGCGGCCACCCGCGCACCGCCACGCTCAAGGCACTGGCCTATTTCGACGGCGGCTGGTTCGGCGAGGCCGAGATCTCCTACGCCGGTCCGAACGCCGAGGCCCGCGCCCGCCTCGCGATGGACGTGGTCCGCAGGCGCAACGGCGCCCGCATGCCCCTGCGCTTCGACCTGATCGGGGTGCTGTCCATCCATGCCGACGACGCCGGCCAGATGCTCGGCGCGCTGCCGCCCGGCGCCTCCACCGACCTGCGCCTGCGCGTGGCCGGCCGCCACGACGATGTGGCCGAGATCGACTGGCTGCTGCGCGACGTGATGGCCCTGTGGACCGGCGGTCCCGCCGGCGGCGGCGGCGTGCGCACCGCCAAGCGCCAGCGCCTGTCCAACCAGGCCTGCCTGGTGCCGCGCGAGCTCGCCCCGGCGAGCTGGCGCTTCCACGACGCAGCGGCATGACCGCGACGCCATGACCGCCATCACCGCCACGATCGCGACGACCCCATGACCGCCACCGCCCTCTACGACCTGGCCCACGCCCGCACCGGCGACAAGGGCAACCACGTGAACATCAGCCTCATCGCCTACCGGCCCGAGGACTACCCGTTGCTGGCCGAGCAGGTCACCTGCGAGCGGGTGGCCGCGCACTTCGCCGCGCGCCACCCCACCCGCGTGCGCCGCTTCCTGCTGCCGAACCTGGGCGCGATCAACTTCGTGCTGGACGACGTGCTCGATGGCGGCGTCAACGATTCCCTCAACCTCGACATGCACGGCAAGGCGCTATCGTTCCACCTGCTGGCGATGACCGTCACGCGGCCCTGAGCCCGCCCCCAGAACCACACCAGAACGAACCGGAGACACCCCATGAAAACCCGCCACTTCCTCCAGGCCCTCGCGCTCGGCGCGGCCCTCGCCGCCGGCGCCGCGCCGGCCTTCGCCCAGGCCTGGCCCGCGCGCCCGGTCAAGATGATCGTGCCGTTCCCGGCCGGCAGCGCCACCGACCTGGCCGCCCGCGTGATGGCGCAGCAGCTCGGCGCGACGCTGGGGCAGGGCTTCGTGGTGGAGAACAAGCCCGGCGCGGGCGGCTCCATCGCCGCGATGGAGGTGGTGCGCGCCGCCCCCGACGGCTACACGCTGCTGTTCTCCTCCAACTCGGCGCTGGCCTCCAACGTGGCCCTGCTCAAGTCCATGCCCTATGACCCGGTGAAGGACCTCGCCGCGGTGGCGGGCGTGGGCGAGACCACGCTGGCCCTGATGGTCAAGACCGAGCACCCCGCGAAGAACCTCGCCGAGTTCCTGGCCTACCTGCGCGCGCGCCCGGGCAAGGTCAGCGCGGGCTTCGGCTCCTCGAGCTCCCAGGTCAGCATCGCCGTCCTGAACAAGCTGGCGAAGACCGACGCGCAGCTGGTGCCGTACAAGGGCATCCCGCTGGCGGTGAACGACGTGCTGGCCGGCGTGGTCGATTTCACCTTCGTGGACCTCGGCAACTCCATGGCCCAGGCCAAGGGCGGCAAGATGCGCGCGCTGGGCGTGACCTCGCCCCAGCGCTCCACGCTCACGCCCGACTGGCCGGCGCTGGCCGAGTCGCTGCCCGGTTTCGACATCACCGCCTGGTTCGCCATCGCCGGCCCGGCCAGCCTGCCGCGCGACGTGGCCGAGAAGCTCAATGGCGCGGTGGCCCAGGCCCTGCGCCAGGCCGAGGTGAAGGACCGCCTGGCCGGCATCGGCCTGCAGCCCATGCCGATGGGCCCCGACCAGCTCAAGGCGTTCATGGCCAGCGAGGTGACCAAGTGGGTCCGCCTGGCCAAGGAAGCCAACGTGCAGCCGGAGTGAGCGGACCCATGGGAGCGAACGACACGAAAGTGATGCTGGTCACCGGCGCGAGCCGGGGCATCGGCGCGGAGATCGCGCTGCTCGCCGCCCGCCAGGGCTGGCGGGTGGGGGTGAACTACCTGAGCAACGAGGCGGCGGCGCAGTCGGTGGTGGCGCGCATTCGCGAAGCCGGCGGCGAGGCCGTCGCGCTGCAGGCCGACGTGGGCAAGCTGCCCGAGGTGCGCCGCCTGTTCGCGCAGGTGGACGCGCAGTTCGGCCGGCTCGACGCGCTGGTGAACAACGCCGGCGTGCTGGCGAGCTTTCGCATCACCGAGCTGGACGAACACAACCTGGCCGACGTTTATGCGGCCAACGTCTTCAGCCATTACTACTGCGCGGGCGAGGCGGCCCGGCGCATGGCCCGCAGCCGGGGCGGGGCCGGCGGGGTGATCGTGAACATGTCGTCCGTGGCCTCGCGCCTGGGCGGGCTGGCCGGCGGCACGGCGTATGCCGGCACCAAGGGCGCGATCGACACCTTCAACCTGGCCCTGGCCAAGGAGCTGGGTCCGGAGGGCATCCGGGTGAACGCGCTGCGACCGGGGCTGATCGCCACCGAGATCCACAACGTGCATGGCGGCATCGGGCAGATGCAGGAGATGGCGCGCACCGCCGTGCCCCTGGGCCGTGCCGGTACCGCCGCCGAGGTGGCCGAGGCCGCGCTCTGGCTGGCGGGCGACGGCGCCTCGTACGTGCACGGCGCCATCATCGACGTGGCCGGCGGCCGCTGACTCACTTCCCACGAGGACAAGGACACCATGGCAAGCACCCGCAAGGTCATCATCACCTGCGCCGTCACCGGCTCCATCCACACGCCCTCCATGTCGCCGCACCTGCCGGTCACCGCGCAGGAGATCGCCGACGCCGCCGTCGGCGCGGCCGAGGCGGGCGCGGCGATCGTGCACCTGCACGCGCGCCATCCGGCGGACGGCCGCCCCGACCAGTCCCCCGACGCCTTCCGCGCCTTCGTCGGCGACATCAAGGCGCGCAGCGATGCGGTGATCAACCTGACCACCGGCGGCGCGCCGACCATGACGGTGCAGGAGCGCTTCCAGCCCGCGCTGCAGCTGGCGCCCGAGGTGGCCTCGCTGAACATGGGCTCGATGAACTTCGGCCTGTACCCGATGCTCGATCGCTGGCAGGGACAGTTCAAGCACGCCTGGGAGCCGGAGTTCCTGGAGCGCACGCGCGACACGGTGTTCAAGAACACCTTCGCCGACATCGAGTACGTGCTGGCGCGCGGCACCGGCAACGGCACGCGCTTCGAGTTCGAGTGCTACGACACCGCGCACCTGTACAACCTGGCGCACTTCCTGGACCGCAAGCTGGCGACGCCGCCGCTGTTCGTGCAGACCGTGTTCGGCATCCTGGGCGGCATCGGCAGCCACCCGGACGACGTGGCGCACATGAAGCGCACCGCCGACCGCCTCTTCGGCAAGGACTACGTGTGGTCGGTGCTGGGCGCGGGCCGGGCGCAGATGAACGTGGCCGCCACGTCGGCGGCGCAGGGCGGCCATGTGCGCGTGGGCCTGGAGGATTCGCTGTGGGACGGCCCCGGCCAGCTCGCGCGCAGCAACGCCGACCAGGTGCGCCGCGTGCGCGGCATCCTGGAGGGCCTGGGGCTGGCGGTGGCCACGCCCGCCGAGGCGCGGGACATGCTGCGGCTCAAGGGGCGGGAGTCGGTCGGGTTCTGACCCTCGAAGATGCGACAATCGCGCCCGCATCCACCTGCCCGTAGCTCAGTTGGATAGAGCATTCGCCTTCTAAGCGAATGGTCGGGGGTTCGATTCCCTCCGGGCAGGCCAGATCATCGACACACGCCGTCGCATGTACCTGCCCCCGCATTTCGCCGAGCCCCGTGTGGAAGAACTCCACCGGATCATCGCCGCCCACCCCCTGGGCATGCTGGTGACGCATACCGCCGCCGGCCTCGACGCCAACCACCTGCCGCTGCTGCTGGACGCGGACACCGGACCGCATGGGGTGCTGCTGGCGCATGTGGCGCGCGCGAATCCGGTGTGGCGCGAGGTGGGCGAGGGCGCGCAGGTGCTCGTGGCGTTCCGCGGCGCCCAGGGCTATGTCTCGCCGAACTGGTACCCCGGCAAGCAGGAGACCCACCGGCGCGTGCCCACCTGGAATTACGAGGTGGTCCATGCCCACGGGACGATCCATGTCCACGATGACGAGCGCTTCGTCCGCGGCGTGGTGGCCCGCCTGACCCGCCAGCACGAGGCCGGCCAGCCGGCGCCTTGGAAGATGGGGGACGCCCCCGCCGACTACCTGGCCGCGCAACTGGGCCAGATCGTGGGGCTGGAGGTGCGCATCACCCGCCTGGAGGGCAAGCGCAAGCTGAGCCAGCACCACGAGGCGCGGGACCGCGCAGGCGCCATCCGCGGCCTCGAGGGGCAGGGGAACCTCGCGCTGGCGCAGGCGATGCGTAGCACCGGCGAGGTGTCGTCCTGAGTGCGGTCGGCAGGGGCCTGTGGGGGCCCGGTGCCGAATGCCGTGACATCGTTTGCACGAGCCTTGCCCCTGTGACGGCTTGATGCACGTCAATGCCGTGGATTCCCCCTTGCCGCACGCTTGCGTCCGGTGAAATAGTGCTGAGATATGGACTACCGCGCGATTGTTAAGGGGCTGCCTGGCCTCTTCGTGGTCATGGATTCGGGGCTGACGATCATCGAGGTGAGCGATGCCTACAACCGTTCCACCATGACCCGCCGCGAGGACATGCTCGGCAAGAGCATGTTCGAGGTCTTCCCCGACAACCCCGACGATGCGCAGGCCGATGGCCAGCGCAACCTCCATGCCTCGCTGGCCCGCGTGCTGCAGTCCGCGGCCGCGGACACGATGGCGGTGCAGAAATACGACGTGCGCAAGCCGGCGGAGGAGGGCGGCGGGTTCGAGGAACGGTATTGGTCCGTGATCAACGCCCCGGTGCTGGGGGACGACGGGCAGGTGCGCTACATCATCCACAAGGCCGAGGATGTCACCGAGTTCATCCTGCTCAAACAGCGGGGGCAGGAGCAGCGCCGCAGCCACGCGGCCCTGAGCGACCAGACCGCGCGGATGGAGGCCGAGATCTTCGAGCGCTCCCGCGAGGTGGCAGCGGCGAGCGCCCTGCTCAAGACGACCAACCAGGCACTCGAGGCGGCCAAGGCCACCGCCGAGGCCGCCAACCAGGCCAAGAGCGCATTCCTGGCCACGATGAGCCACGAGATCCGCACGCCCATGCACGGCATCCTCGGCATGGCCAGCCTGCTGGCGCGAACGCCCCTGGACCGCCGGCAGCAGGATTTCCTCGGCGTGATCCAGACCTCCGGCGAACACCTGCTGTCCCTGATCAACGACATCCTCGACTTCTCCAAGATCGAGGCCGGCAAGATCGAGATGGCGGCCGAGGACTTCCTGCTGGCCGACCTGATCCGCGATACCTGGGCGCTGATCGGCGAGCGCGCCAAGGACAAGGGCCTGGAGCAGATGACCGTGTGCAGCCAGCCCGGTCTCCTGCTGCGGGGCGACAAGACCCGCCTCGAGCAGGCGCTGGTCAACTTCCTGGGCAATGCCGTCAAGTTCACCGAGAGGGGCCGCCTCACGCTGCGCTGCACGAAGGAGGAGGAAACCGCCACCGATTACCTCCTGCGCTTCGAGGTGGCGGACACCGGCATCGGCATGACGGCCGAACAGCAGGGGCGGATCTTCGAGGCCTTCGAGCAGGGCGACAGCCGCACCAGCCGCAAGTACCACGGCACCGGGCTGGGCCTGGCGATCACCAAGCGCATCGCGCAGCTGATGGGAGGCGAGACCGGGGTCACCAGCACCCTGGGCCAGGGCAGTACCTTCTGGCTCACGTGCCGCCTGGGCAAGGGTGTCGAGGCGAAGGTGCTGCCCCCGCTGCCGGCGCCGGAAGGCGCCGAGGTCGCCCTGGCCCGTGATTTCCCGGGGCGCAGGGTGCTGGTGGTGGACGACGAGCCGATCAACCGGGAAATCATCGGCTACATGCTGGACAACGCGGGCCTGCAGGTCGAGATGGCGGAGAACGGCCGGCAGGCCCTGGCCAAGGTTCAGGCCTGCGGCTATGACATCGTGCTGATGGAAATGCAGATGCCCGAGCTCGATGGCACCGACGCGACCCGCCGGATCCGCGCCCTGCCGGGGCTGGAGCAGCCGGTGATCATCGCCATCACCGCGAACGCGTTCGATGACGACCGCATCCGCTGCCTGGAAGCCGGCATGGACGACTTCATCTCCAAGCCCTTCAAGCCGGAGGGGCTGTGCGAGAAGCTGCTGCAGTGGCTGCGGGCGCCGGCCCGCTGACGCGCCGGGCGGCCGCACGGCGTTGCCCGGCCCCGGGCAGGCCTGTCACCAGCCGCCAGGCCAGCGCGGCGCTGGCGGCTGCGGCCAGCAGCCCCAGCACCGCGGCGAGCCGGAAGTCCCGCAGGCGCTCGTCCGCCCGGGCCTGGGCCGAGGCCAGGAGGCGCGCGGCGATGCGGTCCTCGACCCGCTTGACCGCCTCCATCCGCGCGCTGGCCTGCGCCCACCACTGGGCGGCGGGCACCGGGTAGTCGCCGCGCGACGCCAGCTCGGTCACGGCGTTGCGCATGTCCACCACCGCCGCCGACTCCTTGGACTGCAGGGCCTGGTCGAACAGCGCGATGTCCGGCGGGTCGGCGGTGGCGCGCAGCAGGGCCTCGAAGGCGGCCTGCCGCACGGTGATGGCCTGCAGGTTGCGCAGCCCCTGTTCGCCCAGGGGCTTGCCGCTGCCCAGGACCGCGTTGACCAGGCCACGCTCGCGCCCGTAGTGCTCCTTGGCGGAGACGAGGTAGAAGTAGCTGGCGATCTGGCGGCTGGCATCGGCGTCGGGCGCGAAGCGCGCGAGCTGCAAGACCTCGGCGGCGAGGGCCTCCACCCGCGCCGTGTACCAGCCCGCCGCGGCGGGCGGCTCCAGGGCCAGGGCGTCCACGCGCGAACGCTGTTCGGCCAAGCCGCGGGCCAGGGCCTCCAGGGCCTTGTTCGGCCCGGCGTCCTCGGCATCCGCCAGGGCGCGGTAGGTGTCCAGGGCGGCGTCGGTGAGCGGGCGCTGGCGGGCCAGCGCCTCGGTCGCCGCAGGGGCCGCGCGCGAGGCGAGGTAACCCCCGGTCAGGCCGCGCTCGGCCTGCAGCTGGTGCACGAGGTCCCCGGCGTGCAGCGCCTCGCGCGTCACACCGACGCCGCGGGCATAGGCCTGCGCCTGCTGGTGCCGTTCCCCCACGACCTCGGCGACGAAGTAGCCCAGCGTGACCAGCGCCACGCCGACGAGCACGAGCCAGCGTGTCGCGCCGCGGTCGTCAGCGAGCCATGGGGTCATCGGTTGTCTCCTGCAAGCCGATGATCGTAGCCGCCTTGGTTACACGGACCTTTCGGCGGCCTTCCCCGGCGGGTCCTGCTGTTGCGTGGACGCCTCGCGCGCCGCCCACGCCGCCTGCGACTGCTGCGCGCTCTCGGCGTTGGCGGCGAGGGCGTCCATCACCGCCGCCAGGCGCTGCGGGTCGGCCGGCTTGACGAAGTGGTGGTCGAAGCCCGATTCGCGCGAGCGCAGCATGTCCTGGGCCTGGCCGTAGCCGGTCAGGGCGATCAGGGTGGCGCGGCGCGTGCGCGGGTCGGCGCGCAGGTGCCGGGCGAGTTCGTAGCCGTCCATGCCGGGCAGGCCGATGTCCAGGACGTAGACCTGGGCCGGGTCGCGCCGCGCGGCCTCCAGCGCCGCGCCCGGCTCGGTCATGACCCTGACCTGGTGGCCCAGGGTCTCCAGCCAGGCGCCCAGGAGCTCCGCGGCGTCGGCGTTGTCGTCGACCACCATGATGCGCAGCGCGCGCGGCGGCGCGGCCGCCGGCGCGCCGGCCTCGCCGGCGTCGCCGGCTGCGGCCGGCTCCTGGCGGGGCAGGATGACGGTGAACTCGCTGCCCTGGCCCCGTCCCGCGCTGGTGGCGCGGACCTGGCCGTCGTGCAGTTCCACCAGGCTCTTGACCAGCGCGAGGCCGACCCCGAGCCCGCCCTGCGCCCGGTCGGGCGTGCGCCGGGCCTGGGTGAACAGCTCGAAGACATGGGGCAGCAGGTCGGCGTCGATGCCGCTGCCGTCGTCGCGCACCGCCAGCTGCGCGCTGTGCGCATCGGCGCGTAGCACCACGGTGATGTAGCCGCCGTCCGGCGTGTACTTGGCGGCGTTGTTCAACAGGTTGGCCAGTACCTGCACCAGCCGCACGCGGTCGCCGCGCACATGGACCCCCGCGGCCTCGACGCGCAGGTCCACCGCGTGGCCGCGCGCCTCGATCTGCGGGCGCGTCTGCTCCAGGGCGTCGTGCACCACCTGCTGCAGGTCCACCGACTCATGCTCGATGTGGACCAGGCCGCGCGTGACCCGCGAGACATCCAGCAGGTCGTCCACCAGTTCGGTCATGTGCGCCACCTGGCGGCCGATCAGCTCGCTGGACTTGAGCACCCGCGCCGGGTCGTGCGTCGCCAGGCGCAGCAGCTGCGCCGCCGTGGCGATCGGGGCCAGCGGGTTGCGCAGCTCGTGGGCCAGCATGGCCAGGAATTCGTCCTTGCGCCGGTGCGACTGCGCGAGTTCGTCGGCGATGGCCTTGTAGCGCGCCTGCGACTCGCGCAGCGCCTCCTCGGCCCGCAGGCGCGCCTCGAGGTTGCGCTCGCTCTCGCGAAGCAGCAGCACGCTGACGACGCTGCGCGCGATCTGCGTGAGGATGCGGGCGGTGCGCGGGTCGAGGCGGCCGGGGTGGTCGTCGATCACGCACAGGGTGCCGATGCGCTCGCCGCCCGGCATCACCAGGGGAACGCCGGCGTAATGGACCACGCGCAGCGCGCCGGTGACGATCGGGTTGTCCTGGAAGCGCGGGTCGCACGTGGCGTCCTCCACCTCGAACAGCTCGTCGCCGGCGGCGACGGCATGGCCGCAGAAGGAGACCTCGCGCGGGGTCTGCCCGCCCTGGGGCAGGCCGCGCGCCGACTTGAACCACTGGCGGTCGCTGTCGACCAGCGAGATCAGCGCGATGGGCATGCCGGTGACGCTCGCGGCCAGGTCGGTGAAGGAGTCCAGCACCGCCTCGGCGCCGGTGTCGAGCAGGCCCAGTCGGCGCAGGCGCTCCAGGCGCCGCGCCTCGTCCTCGGGCACGGGAGGGGCAAGCATCGTGCGTGTTCCGGTCCGCACGGCCCGGGCAGCCGGGGCGCGTGGTGGGAATGAACGTAACACCGCGGCGCGCCGCGCGAGGCGCGGCGGCGGGCCGAATTGACTACGGGGTGTTACCGCGGCGGCCGCCTTGAGGTGTAGGTCGAAATCATCCATATTTCCCGGGTCGCAACGCACGGGGGATCAGCATGGTGTGGGACATCGTCGTGGCCGTCGCCGGCCTGGCCGTCGGGGCCCTGCTGGCCGCCGTCTTCCTGCGGGTGCGCCTGCACGACCTGCTCGAGGCCGCCGTGGCCCACGGGCGCGCCGGGCTCGACGTGGAGGTGGCCACCCAGGCCGAGCGCCTGCGCCTGCAGGACACCGAACTGCTGCAGGCCCGCCAGGACCTGCTGCGGCTGCAGCAGGCCGCCGAGCGCCTGCACCGCGAGCTCGAGGCCTGCGGCGATGACCGCGCCCGGTTCGCCGAGCGCGCCACGCGGGTGCCGGCGCTGGAGGCGCAGGTGGCCCGCCTCGAGCTGCAGCTGCGGATGGCGCACCAGGAGGTGGTGCGCCTGGCCGATGCCGCCCGGCACCCGGGCGCGCGGCGGGTTTACAGTCGGGCGCTCCCCCGACGCCCGAACCCGTGACCCCACCCCCGTCCGCCACCCTGTCGCCTGCCGACCTCCAGACCGCCGTCCGCCTGCTCGCCATCGGCACCTTCTTCAGCGGCATCGCGCTGCGCCTGTGCGACGGCCTGCTGCCCCGCCTGGCGGGGGACTTCTCGATCTCCGCAGGCCAGGCCGGCCAGGTGGTGATCGCCTTCTCGCTGGCCTACAGCGCGGTGCAACTGCTGTTCGGGCCGCTGGGGGACCGCTTCGGCAAGGCCCGCATGGTGTGCCTGGCGCTGCTCGGGTGCTGCGTGATGTCGCTGCTGGCGGCCCTGGCGCCGAGCTTCGAGCGGCTGGTCGACGCCCGCGTGGGCTGGGGGATGATGGCCGCGGGCGTGGTGCCGCTGGCCATGGCCTGGATCGGCGACGCCGTGCCCTACGAGGAGCGCCAGCCGACGCTGGCGAAGCTGCTTTCGGGCACGCTTTCCGGCATGGTCGCGGGGCAGCTCGCCGGCGGCCTGTTCGCCGAAATGGCGGCGGGCTGGCGCGGCGCCTTCGGCATGATGGCCGTGGGCTACGGCGGGGTCGGCCTGGTGCTGCTGTGGCGCCTGCGCCGGCTGCCGGTGCCGCCGCCGGCATCGACCGGGCTGGGCGTGTTCGGCCGCCAGCTGCGTGCGGTGGTCGGCGAGCCCTGGACCTGGCGGGTGCTGGGCGCCTGCTGGGCCGAGGGCGTGCTGCTGCTCGGGCCGCTGGCCTTCATCCCGGCGATGCTGCACCAGCGCTTCGGCCTGGGGCTGGCGCTGGCCTCGGGGCTGGTGGCGCTGTATGCGGCGGGCGGGCTGCTGTACACGGTGCTGGCGCGCCGCATCGTGCAGCGACTGGGCGAGCGCCGCATGGTCACCGTCGGCGGCTGGCTGATGGGGGGCGGCTACCTGGCCTGGCTGCTGTCCCCGGTGGTGTGGACGGCGGCGCCCGCGGCGCTGGTGGTGGGCTTCGGCACCTACCTGTTCCACAACACGCTGCAGACCCATGCCACGCAGATGGCGCCGACGGCGCGCGGCACGGCGGTGAGCCTGTTCGCGTTCAGCCTGTTCTTCGGGCAGGCAGTAGGGGTGACGCTGGCCGGCTACGCGTTCGACCACCTGGGCCACGCCGCGATGCTGGCGGCGCCGGTGCTGCTGCTGCCGCTGGTGGGCCTGGCCTTCGCCGGGGCGCTGCGGCGGCGGGTTGACGCGGCGGATTGACGCGGCGGGTTGACGCGGCGGGTTGACGCGGCGGGCCGATCCGGCCGTTCGCCGAGGCCGCTCAGCGCTTCTCGTACTGCTGCTGCCCGAACAGGGCGCTGCGCGCCTTGTCGTCGGTCAGCGGCTTGCGCAGGTCGGCCAGCACCTGCACGCCGCGCTGCACCGCGGGGCGCGCGGCGATCTCGTCGAACCACTTGTGCAGGTGGGGGTAGTCGGACATCACCACGCCCTGGTTCTGCCAGCTGCGCAGCCAGGGGAAGGTGGCGATGTCGGCGATCGAGTACTCGCTGCCGCCCAGGTAGCGCGATTGCGCCAGGCGCTTGTCGATGACGCCGTACAGGCGCCGGGCCTCGTTGGTGTAGCGGTCGATGGCGTAGGCGATCTTCTCGGGCGCGTAGAGCCGGAAGTGGTGGGCCTGCCCCAGCATCGGGCCCACGCCTCCCATCTGGAACATCAGCCACTGCAGCACCTCGAAGCGCTCGCGGTCGCCCTGCGGCAGGAAGCGGCCGGTCTTGGAGGCCAGGTAGACGAGGATCGCGCCCGACTCGAACAGCGAGATCGCGCGGCCGTCCGGCCCCTGCGGGTCGACGATGGCGGGGATCTTGTTGTTCGGGCTGATCTTCAGGAAGGCCGGCTCGAACTGCTCGCCCTTGCCGATGTTCACCGGGATCGCGCGGTAGGGGAGGCCGCACTCCTCCAGCATGATGTGGATCTTGTGCCCGTTGGGCGTGGGCCAGGAGTAGACGTCGATCATGTCGGCGACTTTAGCGCGCGGGCATTGCCCACCGGGCGAGTTCGGATTTCGCGATGGCGTTGCGGTGAACCTCGTCCGGGCCGTCGGCGAAACGCAGCCAGCGCGCCTGCGAGTAGGCGTAGGCCAGCGGGAAGTCGTCGCACATGCCGCCGCCGCCATGGACCTGCATGGCCCAGTCGATCACCTGGCAGGCCATGCTCGGCGCCACCACCTTGATCATCGCGATCTCGGCCTTGGCGGCCTTGTTGCCGGCCACGTCCATCAGCCAGGCGGTCCTGAGCGTGAGCAGGCGCGCCATGTCGATGCGGCAGCGGGCCTCGGCGATGCGCTCCTGGGTGACGGTCTGCTGCGCCAGGGTCTTGCCGAAGGCGGTGCGCGACGCCGCGCGCCTGCACATGAACTCCAGCGCGCGCTCGGCCAGGCCGATCAGCCGCATGCAGTGGTGGATGCGGCCCGGGCCGAGCCGGCCCTGCGCGATCTCGAAGCCGCGGCCCTCGCCGAGCAGGAGGTTGGCGGCCGGCACGCGCACGTCCTCGAAGAACATTTCCACATGGCCATGGGGCGCGTCGTCGTAGCCCAGTACGTTGAGCGGCCGCACGATGCGGATGCCCGGCGTGTCCGCCGGCACCAGCACCATGCTTTGCTGCTGGTGGCGCGGCGCGTCCGGGTCGGTCTTGCCCATGACGATGAAGATCGCGCAGCGCGGGTCGGCCGCGCCCGAGATCCACCACTTGCGGCCGTTGACCACGTACTCGTCGCCCACGCGCTCGATGCGGGTGGCGATGTTGGTCGCATCCGACGAGGCCACCTCGGGCTCGGTCATCGCGAAGGCGGAGCGGATCCGGCCGTCCAGCAGCGGCGCCAGCCACTGCCGGCGGTGCGCCTCGCTGCCGTAGCGGGCCAGCGTCTCCATGTTGCCGGTGTCCGGCGCATTGCAGTTGAACACCTCGGGCGCCCAGGGCACGCGGCCCATGGTCTCGGCCAGCGGCGCGTACTCCTGGTTGGTCAGGCCAGCGCCCTCGACCCCGGCGGCCTCGGCGGTGTCCTGCGGCAGCCACAGGTTCCACAGGCCGGCGGCGCGGGCCTTGGCCTTGAGGTCCTCCACCAGCGCCAGCGGCGTCCATCGCCGGCCCGCCGCGGTGTTGGCGGCGAGCTCCGCGGCGAAGGCGGCCTCGGCCGGGTAGATGTGGTCGTCCATGAACCGCAGCAGGCGGGCCTGCAGTTCCTGGGTGCGGGGGGAGTAGGAGAAGTCCATGGGCAGGTCCTCGCGGTCGGCCTTGGTGGATGGATTCAGTCGCCCTGCGCCCAGGCCCGGGCCGGCGCCCGCAGGCGCGGGCGCGCTCGCCGCCGGCTCAGGCCCGTTCGCTCTCGGCGCTGACGATGCCCAGCAGGCCCTCGCGGCTGCGGACCACGATGCCGCCCGGCTCGATGCGGATCACGCCCTCGCGCTCCATCGCCTTGAGTTCCTGGTTCACGCGCTGGCGCGAGGCGCCGAGCAGCTGCGCCAGTTCCTCCTGCGCCAGCTGCAGGCCGATGCGGATCGCGCCGGCATCGGCCAGCGAGGGCGTGCCGTAGCTGCGCACCAGGTGGATCAACTGCTTGGCCAGGCGCGCGCGCAGGGGCAGGGTGTTGAGGTCCTCGACCAGGCCGAACAGCTGGCGGATGCGGCGTGCGTGCAGCCGCAGCATGGCCTCGTACATCTCGGCGTGCTGCGACAGGATCTTCTTGAAGTCGGCCCGGGCCACGCACAGCGTGGTGGTGTCGCCATGGGCGTAGACATCGTGGGTGCGGCGGTCGCCGTCGAAGATGGCCACGTCGCCGAACCAGATGCCCGGCTCCACGTAGGTGAAGGTGATCTGCTTGCCCGACACCGAGGTGGAACTCACGCGCACCGCGCCCTTGGCGCAGGCCAGCCATTCCTCCGGCGGGTCGCCGCGCGCGGCGATGAGGTCGCCGTCCTTGTAGCGTTTGACGTAGGCGCATCGAAGAATGTCGTGTCGCAGCGAGGGCGAAAGCGAGGAGAACCAGCGTCCGCCATTGATCGCCTCGCGTTCTTCGATCGTAAGAATCGGGTCGTCCATGTTCTGTCTTGTCAGTGACTTGTCTCTGCGTGCATTGTCACGTCCGTGACCCGTGCCGGCGCTCGGGGTTGTCCCCTTGGCTACTCGCTCACTCGAACGCGGGCCGGGTGCGTGCGAGCATGGCCTCGATGCCGAGGCCGGCGTTCGCGTGGTTCAGGTTCTTCACGAAGTGGTGGCGCTCGCGCGCCAGCTGCTGCGGCAGGCTGTTCTCGGTGGCCTCGTTCATCAGCTCCTTGAAGCTGGCCAGCGCGTTGGGCGCCTTGGCGTTGAGGCGCTCGGCCAGTTGCAGGGCCTGGTCGAAGGCCGCGCCGGGCGCGGTGACGCGGTTGACCACGCCCAGGGTGTGCAGGCGCTGCGCGTCGAAGCGCTCGCCCGCCATGAGCAGCTCGGCGGCCACCTGCCGGGGCAGCGACCGCATCAGGCTCCAGCTCGCGCCGCCGTCGCAGGACAGGCCGATGTGGGTGTGGGCCATGACGAAGACCGCGTCCTCGGCCGCGACCACGAAGTCGCAGGCCAGGGCCAGGGAAAAGGCGCCACCGGCGCAGGCGCCCTCGACGGCGGCGATCACCGGCTTGGGGAAGGTGCGGATCGCCTCGATCCAGGTGTGCAGGCCGTCGATGCCCTCGGTCTGTTCGTCCGCCGGCAGGCGGCGCGTGGCCTGGAGGCGCTGCAGCTGCCCGCCGCCGCTGAAATGCGCGCCCGCGCCGGTGATGACCACGCTGCGCACCTCGGCGGCCGATTCGGCCACGCCCAGGGCCTCGATGCCCGCGGCGTAGATCTCCGGTCCCATGGCGTTGCGGTGCTCGGGGTTGCTCAGGGTCAGCACCATGGTGCGGCCCTCGCTGGTGCTTCGCAGTTCGGCCGGCATGCTCAGTTCTCCTCCTGCAGCAGCGACAGCCCGATCGCGCCGCGCCGGCGCAGCCAGGGGCTGGGGCGGTAGCGCGGATCGCCGTAGACGGTCTGCATGTTGAACAGCACCTCGAGCATGCTGGCGGGGCCCCAGCGGTTGCCCATGGCCAGCGGGCCCTGCGGGTAGCCCAGGCCCAGGGTGACCGCGGTCTCCAGGTCGGCGGGCGAGCAGATGCGCTGCTGGCAGATGTCGCTGGCGAGGTTGACGATGCAGGCCAGCACGCGCTGGGTCACGAAGCCACCGGAGTCGCGGATCACGCTCACGGCCTTGCCGTCACGGGCGAACAGGGCGTGGGCGGCGTCGCGCATATCGGGGCGGGTGGCGGGGTTCGTGGCCAGCACGCGGCGGCGGGTGGCGGCGTCCTCGATGAGGAAATCGATGCCGACGGTGCGCGCCGGGTCGAGCCGCTCGACGACGGCCACGGTGGTGACGTCGAAGCCCAGGGGCGCGACCAGGGTCAGCGCCTGGGGGGAGGGCGACTGGCCGGTCTCGATGCGGGCGCCCAGGTCCTTGAGCAGCTGGTACAGCTCGGCGCGGCGCGCGGCGCGGGTCGATACCCATACCGGCGGGATTTCCGCGACGGCCGGCACGGGCTGCTCGGGCGGCACCTGCGGCTTGCCGTCCGCATAGGTGTAGAAGCCCTGGCCGGTCTTGCGCCCCAGCAGGCCGGCGGCGACGCGGCGGGCCGTGGTGTCCCCAGGCCGCAGGCGCGGCTCCTCGTGGTACTGGCGGTAGATGGATTCCATCACCGGGTGCGAGACATCCAGGCCGGTCAGGTCCATCAGCTCGAACGGGCCGAGGCGGAAGCCGGCCTGGTCGCGCAGGATGCGGTCCACCGTGGCGTAGTCGGCCACGCCTTCGGCGACGATGCGCAGCGCCTCGGTGCTGAAGGCCCGTCCGGCGTGGTTGACGATGAAGCCCGGCGTGTCCTGCGCCCGCACCGGCTGGTGGCCCAGGGTGCGTACCCACGCGACCAGGGCCTCGCAGATGCCGGCGTCGGTGCGCTCGCCGCCGACCACCTCCACCAGCTTCATCAGCGGCACCGGGTTGAAGAAGTGCAGGCCGGCGACGCGCCCCGGGCGCTGCAGGCCGGCGGCCAGCGCCGTGATCGACAGCGAGGAGGTATTGCTGGCCAGCACGGTGTCCGGGCCGACCACGGCTTCGAGCTGGCTGAACAGCTGCTGCTTGGCTTCCATCCGTTCGACGATGGCTTCGATCACCAGGCCGCAGTCGGCCAGGCTGGCCAGTTCGCTGGGGCGGACCCGGTCGGCGAAGGCCTGGGCCTGCTCGGCCGTGATCTGGCCCTTGACGGCCATCCGGGCCCATTGCTCGGCCAGCAGCTGTTGCGCCGAGGCCACGGTGGCGAGGTCTGCATCACAGAGCCGGACCTCGAGGCCAGCCTGGGCAATCAGCTGGGCGATGCCCCTGCCCATGGCCCCGGCGCCGACCACGCCTACAGTGTTCAATTGAATGTGCATCCGTGGATTATCCGGGCGCCGGTCCAGGGGGGGCGGCGGGGCTGGACGCTGCGCGAATTGATCTGCAACCCCATCCGTAAACGTATTTCAAGGTGTTACATTGAACTCTGGCTTGCCAGAATGAATTGACTCATGCGATCCAAATTCCTCAGGCGCTGGGTGCCCGGAGCCATGCTCCTCGTCGCTGCAGGTGCCAGTTCAGCTTTGACCCTGGGCCGGTCCCAGGGGGTTGCGCTCATCGGCCGCCCCCTCGATATGGGGCTGCAGATCGGCCTCGACAGCGCCGCCGAGGCGAACGACCTGTGTCCGGAGGCTGAGGTCTTCTATGGCGAGACCCGGGTCCCCCCCCGCCGGGTCGAGCTGCGCACCACGCCCGGCACCGATGCCGTGGCGGTGCGCGTGCGCGTCTCGGCGCCGGTGGATGAGGCGTATGTCACCGTGTACCTGCGCGTCGGGTGCAACCAGAAGCTGACCCGCCGCTACGTGCTCCTGTCCGAGCAGCCTGGCGACGTCGCCGAGGCCGCGGCCCAGCCCGCGCCGGTCGCGCCGCCGACGGCGATCGCCGCACCGCTCCCGCCCGCGCCGGCCGGCGGCGGCGGCACGGTCGGCCGTGTGGCCGCCGCGCCAGCGG
>NZ_JBHTGW010000017.1:0-34549 GCF_042675325.1 Ramlibacter sp. GCM10027632
GTGAACTTCACTTCTTTTCTTATGAGCGTTTGATAGTTCCGAAGAACTTGGCAATCGTCTTGCCACTCAAACGCCCACGCTTATCGGCTGTGTGTTGTTAACGAACACTTCGCAAAATCAAAGCAACTTGCTTCTTTCTTGCCGCTTTCGCTGCGATCAGCGAAGCCTTGAATTCTAGCACGATTTTTTAAGAACCGGCAAACTTTTCTTCGTCGCTTGCCTCGTCGCTACCGACCAGACTCGCCACCCGCCAACCTCGTTCGCCTCGTCGTCTCCAACTCAGCGCCGCGATCAGCGAAGCCCTCCATTCTATACCGAATTTTTTCATCTTCGGCGAGCAACTCGAAAATTTCTGATGATTTCTTCGAGCCACCCAGAAGTCAGGGACTTCCTCCACCACCCGCAGCGCCGCCTCCTTGGAAACAAGCGCCGCAATCAGCGAAGCCCTCGATTATGGCACAAATTTTCCCGTTGGAGAGGCGACCCGGTCAGTGACCGAAGCCTCCGCCGCCGGGCGTGTGGATCTCGAAGATGTCGCCAGGTGCCATCGGCACCTGGCCGATGTGAGGCAATGATTGTACGCCACCGTCCGCCCGTACCACCCGGTTGATGCCGACCGCGCCCTCACCGCCTCCCGCCATGCCGAAGGCACCGTGGATGCGCCCATTCGAAAGGATGCTGGCCGTCATGGGTTCAAGGAAGCGGATCCGGCGTACACCGCCGTTTCCGCCCTTCCACCGCCCGGCCCCGCCCGAACCCTCCCGGATTGCGTAGCTCTCCAGGCGGACCGGGAAGCGGAACTCCAGGACCTCGGGATCGGTGAGCCGCGAATTGGTCATATGGGTCTGGACGACGCTGGTGCCGTCGAAGCCATCCCCGGCGCCGCTGCCGCCCGAGATGGTCTCGTAGTACTGGTGACGCTCATTGCCGAAGGTGAAGTTGTTCATCGTGCACTGGCTGGCAGCCATGGCGCCCAGCGCACCGTACAAGGCATTGGTGATGCAGGTCGAGGTCTCGACGTTGCCCGCCACGACCGAGGCGGGCGGGGCCGGGTTCAGCATCGAACCCGGCGGGATGATGACCTTCAGGGGCTTGAGGCAGCCGGCATTCAGGGGAATGTCGTCGTCCACCAGGGTCCGGAACACATAGAGAACGGCAGCCATGCACACCGCGGTGGGTGCATTGAAGTTGTTCGTCTGCTGGGGCGAGGTGCCGGTGAAGTCGATTTCCGCGGCGCGCGCCGCGGCATCGACCCGGATCGCCACCCGGATCTGCGCGCCGTTGTCCAGGGGAAGCGTGAAACAGCCGTCCTTCAGCCGGGTGATGACGCGGCGGACCGACTCTTCGGCGTTGTCCTGAACATGGCCCATGTAGGCCTGGACGACCTCCAGGCCGAACTGCCCGACCATCTTGCGCAGCTCCTGGACCCCCTTCTCGTTGGCCGCGATCTGGGCCTTGAGGTCGGCCAGGTTCTGCTGCGGGTTCCGGCTCGGGTGGCGGCCCGAGGCCAGGAGCGCCAGGATCTCGGCCTCACGCAGCACGCCCCGGTCGACCAGCTTGAAGTTCTGGATCTGGACGCCCTCCTCCTCGATGGTGGTGGAGAACGGGGGCATCGAGCCGGGAGTGGTGCCGCCGATGTCGGCATGATGGCCACGGCTGCCGACATAGAACAGGGGCCGCCCCTGGGACGCGCCCTCGCCCGCCCCTCCCTCCATGTAGACAGGCGTAATGACCGTCACGTCGGGCAGGTGGGTGCCGCCGTGGTAGGGGTCATTGAGGACATAGACGTCGCCGGGCGCCATGCGGCCCGCGTTGTCGCGGATCACCGTCTTGATGCTCTCGCCCATGGAGCCCAGGTGCACCGGCATGTGCGGGGCGTTGGCAATCAGGTTGCCCTCGGCGTCAAACAGGGCACATGAAAAGTCCAGGCGCTCCTTAATGTTGACCGAGTAGGCGGTGTTCTGCAGCTGCAGGCCCATCTGCTCGGCGATGTTCATGAACAGGTTGTTGAACACCTCGAGCAGGATCGGGTCCACCGTGGTGCCGGCGGCGAAGCGCAAGGCTCGCGGGGTTCGGCGCTCCAGCACGATGTGGTCCAGGTCGGTGATCGCGGCCTCCCAGCCGGGCTCGACCACGGTGGTGGCATTCCGTTCCGCAATGATCGCCGGCCCCGGGAGGCGGTCGCCGGGACGCAGGTCCTCCCTCACGACCAGGGCCGCCTCATGCCAGGCGCCGCCCGAGTACATGCGTACGGTCTCGCGGCGCGGTACAAGGCGTTCGGGCTGCAGCGGCAGGCGCGGCTCGGCGGGTGCGTCACCCGCGACCACGGCCTCCACGGAGACCGCCTCGACCACCAGCGGCTTGCCCTTCATGAGGAAGGCGAACCGGCGCAGGTAGGCGGCCTCGAAGCCGGCCACCAGGGCGTCCAGGTCCCCGTGCGGCACGACCAGCGCCGAGTCGGTCCCCTGGTATCGGACATGGACACGCCGATGGATCTGCAGCGCCCCGGCACCGACCTGCTGGCGCACGAGGTCGGCGCGGGCGGCGGCGGCCAGCGCATCGAGCCGCTCGCCGATGGCGGGCAGGGCCTCAGCGGCCAGGAGCAGTTCGACGGCCTGTTCGCGGATCAGGCTCTGGTCGGCCAGGCCCATGCCATAGGCCGAGAGCACGCCCGCGAGCGGGTGGACGAAGACTCGGTTCATGCCCAGGGCGTCGGCCACCAGGCAGGCATGCTGCCCGCCCGCACCGCCAAAGCACTGGAGCGTGTAGCGGGTGACGTCATAGCCGCGGGCCACCGATATCTTCTTGATGGCGTTGGCCATCTGCTGCACGGCGATGGCGATGAAGCCCTCGGCGACCTCCTCCGCGCTGCGGCCGCTGCGCGCCGCCAGCTCGCCGAACTTCTCGCGCACCACCTCCACGCCCAGGGGCAGGTCGCCCCCCGGGCCGAAGACGCGCGGAAAGTACGCGGGCTGGATCTTGCCGACCAGGACGTTGGCATCGGTGACCGCCAGCGGCCCGCCGCGGCGGTAGCTCGCCGGGCCCGGGTTCGCGCCGGCGCTGTGCGGGCCGACGCGGAACCGCGCGCCGTCGAACTCCAGGATGGAGCCGCCGCCCGCCGCCACCGTGTGGATGCTCATCATCGGTGCGCGCATGCGCACGCCGGCCACCTGGGTCTCGAACTCGCGCTCGAATTCACCCGCGTAGTGCGAGACGTCGGTGGAGGTACCTCCCATGTCGAAGCCGATGACATGCCCATGGCCCGCCAGGGCCGCGGTGCGCGCCATGCCGACGATGCCGCCGGCCGGGCCCGAGAGGATGGCGTCCTTGCCCTGGAAGGCGCCGGCGTCGGTGAGGCCGCCGGAGGATTGCATGAAGAAGATGCGCACGCCCGGCATCTCGCGCGCCACCTGGTCGACGTAGCGGCGCAGGATGGGTGACAGGTAGGCATCGACCACGGTGGTGTCGCCCCGGCTGACGAACTTCATCATCGGGCTGGTCTGGTGCGATGTGCTGACCTGGGTGAAGCCGGCCTCCCGCGCGAGGCGGGCCGCGGCCTGTTCGTGGGCGGTGTAGCGCCAGCCATGCATGAAGACGATGGCCACGCTGCGCAGGCCCCGGGCATGGGCGGCCTGCAGGTCGGCGCGCAGGCGGTCCTCGTCCAGCGGCTCGATGCAGTCGCCATGCGCGCCCATGCGCTCGGCAGCCTCGACGACCTCGGCGTAGAGCAGCTCGGGCAGGACGATGCGCCGGTCGAACAGGCGGGGACGGTTCTGGTAGGCGATGCGCAGCGCGTCACGGAAGCCCCGGGTGGTGACCAGGAGCGTGGGCTCGCCCTTGCGTTCGAGCAGCGCGTTGGTGGCGACCGTGGTTCCCATCTTCACGCACTCGACCCGCTGGGGCGTGATCGGCTCGCCGGCGGCCAGGCCCAGCAGGTGGCGGATGCCGGCGACGGCGGCGTCGGCGTACTGCTCGGGGTTCTCGGACAGCAGCTTGTGCGTGACGAGGCCGCCATCGGGGCGACGGGCCACGATGTCCGTGAACGTGCCGCCGCGATCGATCCAGAACTGCCAGCGAGCCGCGCCCGTGGCGACGGCGGCGTGTTCACCTTGGCTCATACATCCTTTCGTGTTCACTGGGAGGGTCCGGCGTGCCAAGCATCAGCCGTGCCCAGGCAATTTAGCCGCTTTTTATATTGGGGTTGGCCCGGGGTGTGCTTGAGGAAAACCACGGTGCTGCCGCGTCAGAATGACCGGGACCGATCTTCCAGTTCAACATGAGAAAAACACTCGACTTCCTCTTCCTGCTGGCCGGACGGCTGGCCGCGCTGTGCGTGCTGGCGATCGCCGTACTGATGGTGGGCCAGAGCATCCTGCGCGAGTTCGGCGTGCGCACCGGCGCGACCAACGACGTCGTGGCCTGGCTGTGCGCCGCATCGGCCTTCCTGGCGATGGCCCACGCCTTCAAGCATGGCGACTTCGTGCGGGTGACGCTGCTGCTGGAGCGGATGCCGGCAAGCCTGCGCCAGGGGTTCGAGGCCGGCTGCCTGTGCATCGGCACGGCGGCCATCGGCTACCTGGCCTACTGGGCCACCCGCTTCGCCTGGGAGAGCTACGAATTCAACGACATGGCGAACGGCCTGCTGGCGATCCCGCTGTGGATTCCGCAGACCACCTTCGTGCTCGGCGCCTGGCTGTTCCTGCTGGCGATGGTCGACGAGCTGGTCATCGTGCTGCGCGGGCAGCGCCCGAGCTTCGTGGTGGCGGTGGAGGAACGCCACGCCCACGGCGATTTCTCGTCGGACGTCTGAGCAGGAGCGCCCCATGGAAACGCTCGCGATCGGACTGTTCCTGCTGGTGGTCATGCTGCTGCTCCTGGCAGGCGGCGTGTGGATCGCCATGACCCTCGCCATCTGCGGGTGGGTCGGCCAGGCCTTCTTCACCAGCACGCAACCGGGCAAGAACCTGTTCTCCGCCTTCTGGGAAAGCAATGCTTCCTGGGAGCTGGCCGCCCTGCCCCTGTTCATCTGGATGGGGGAGATCCTGTTCCGCACCAGGCTGTCCGAGGAGATGTTCGAGGGCCTGCGGCCCTGGCTGAACCGGGTGCCGGGACGGCTGATGCACACCACCATCCTGGGCTGCGGAATTTTCGGCTCGGTGTCGGGCTCGTCGGCCGCGACCTGCGCGACGATCGCCAAGGTGGCCCTGCCCGAGCTGAAGAAGCGCGGCTACGACGAGCGACTGGCCCTGGGCTCGCTGGCCACCGCCGGCACGCTGGGCATCCTGATCCCGCCCTCGATCACGATGGTGGTGTATGCGGTCGCGGCGGACGCCTCGATCATCCGCATCTTCCTGGCCGGATTCATCCCGGGCGCGCTGCTGATGGCGCTGTTCATGGGGTACATCGCCTGGTGGTCGATCCGCAACCCGGACAAGGTGCCGCCGGCCGACGCGCCCTCGAGCTTCGCGCAGAAGCTTCGCAAGAGCGGCAACCTGATCCCCTGCTCGGCGCTGATCGTGTTCATCGTGTGGGTGCTGGTCGCCGGCGTCGCCACGGCCACCGAGTGCGCCGCCTACGGCGTGGTGGGCTCGCTGGCGATCGCAGCCTGGGGCCGATCCCTGAGCTGGCAGAACTTCTGGGACGGCCTGATGGGGGCCACGCGAACCAGCTGCATGATCATGTTCATCCTGGCCGGTGCCGCCTTCCTGACCAAGACCATGGCCTTCACCGGCGTGCCGCGCGAGCTGGCCGAGTGGGTGAACAGCCTGCAGCTGTCGCCGGTGGGCCTGATCGCCTGCCTGGTGGTCGTCTACCTGGTCCTGGGCACCGCGCTGGACGGCATCAGCATGATCGTGCTGACGTCCGCCGTGGTGCTGCCGATGGTGCAGAAGGCGGGTTTCGACCTGGTCTGGTTCGGCATCTTCATCGTGCTGCTGGTGGAGATTGCCGAGGTCACGCCACCGGTGGGATTCAACCTGTTCGTGCTCCAGAACATGACGGGCAAGGACAGCAACACCATCGCGCGGGCGGCGATCCCCTTCTTCCTGTGCCTGGTGGTGTGCATCGCGCTGATCACCGTCTTTCCGCAGGTCGTGACCTGGCTGCCGGACCTGGTGATGGGTCAGTCCAAGGGCTGAGGCCGACTCAGCGCGGGCGCGCCAGCACCTGTGCCCAGTAGATGCCGGCCTCGCTGTCCAGGTCCACCGCGTAGGCCAGGCCCATCTCGGTGAAGGCCGGCTGCATCAGGTTGGCGCAGTGGCCAGGGCTGGCCAGCCAGCCCTGCACCACCTCGCGCGCGCTGGTCGGGCCGGAGGCCAGGTTCTCGCCGACCGCGCGCCAGCGGTAGCCCGCGCGCGTGGCGCGTTCGCTCGCGTGGCTGCCGTCGCGGCCCCGATGTTCCAGGTAGCTGTGGCGCGCCATGTCCTGTGCGTGGCCGGCGGCGGCACGGTCCAGCGTGGCGTCCGGCGCCAGCGGCGGCGCGGCGTCGAACGGGCGATCGCCGCAGCGGCGCGGGCGCGCGCGCGCCTCATTCACGAGACGCAGCACCTCGGCGGCCACCGCGGGCGCGTCCTGTGGGGCGGGCGGCGCGAAGGGCGCGGCGAGCACCAGCCAGGTGGTGTCGCCCTCCTGGTGGACCGCCGCGTCGCCCAGGCGCGGGTCGGTCAGCGCCGCGCAATAGCGCGAGGCCGCGGCCCGGGCCATGGCCGCGGTGTCGCGGTAGCCGCGGAAGGTCACCTGGAACAGCGTCGTGGCGCGGTAGCCGGCCTGGCGAGCTGCCTGGGCCGCGGGCACGCCCCGCGCCATGCGGCGCGCCGCCTCGGCCAGGGCCGCGGGCTGCCGCCAGGGCGTGGCCACGCCGGGACGGCCCTCGCAGCCGGCGGCATGCACCGGGGCGAGCGCCGGCAGCAGCGCCGGTTGCGCGCGCACCAGGGCGCCGCAGGCACTGATCAGACTGAACACCAAAGCACGACATGGACCGCGCATGCCGCACACCCTAACATCTCAAGCGTGACGCGACTCGCGCACGCTGGCCCGGGGGTTGCATGACGCCCGGACCCCGATACTTTTCCGCACCGATCCGGAGCACTGATGAAATTGAAACTCGCGTTTTCCGTCGCCGCCCTCGCCCTGGCCGGCCAGGCCTTCGCCCAGACCAAGTGGGACCTGCCCGCGGCCTACCCCGCCGGCAACTTCCACACCGAGAACCTGGTGCAGTTCGCCAACGAGGTGGACAAGGCCACCGGCGGCAAGCTCAAGATCACGGTGCACCCCAACGCCTCGCTGTTCAAGGCCAACGAGATCAAGCGCGCGGTGCAGGGCGGCCAGGCGCAGATCGGCGAGATCCTGCTGGTGGCCTACCAGAACGAGTGGCAGATCTTCGGCGCCGACGGCCTGCCGTTCCTGGCCGACAGCTACGACGAGGCGATGAAGCTGTACCGCGCGCAGAAGCCGCTCCTGGACAAGAAGCTCGGCGAGCAGGGCATGGCGGTGCTGTACTCGGTGGCGTGGCCGCCGCAGGGCATCTACACCAAGCGCCCGATCGCCTCCGGCGCCGACATGAAGGGCCTGAAGTGGCGCGCCTACAGCCCGGCCACCGCCCGCATCGCCGAACTGGTGAACGCGGTGCCGGTGACGGTGCAGGCCGCCGAGCTCTCGCAGGCCATGGCCACCGGCGTGGTGGACTCGTACATGTCCTCCGGCTCCACCGGCTTCGACACCAAGACCTACGAGCACCTGAAGTACTTCTACGACACCCAGGCCTGGCTGCCGAAGAACGCGGTGATCGTGAACAAGCGCGCCTTCGACGCGCTGGACAAGCCCACGCAGGACGCCGTGCTCAAGGCCGCCGCCGACGCCGAGGCCCGAGGCTGGGCCGCCAGCCGGCGCGTGAACACCGACACGCTGGACAAGCTCAAGGCCAACGGCATGCAGATCGTGCCGCCGTCGGCCCAGCTCAAGGCCGACATGAAGAAGGTGGGCGACGTGATGCTCAAGGAGTGGCTGGAGAAGGCCGGCCCGGAGGGCAAGCAGCTGGTGGACGCCTACCTCAAGTAAGCCGCCCCTGCGCACCCGCGCCCCGCGCGGGTGCACCAAGCCAAAGGCCACCCTCGGGTGGCCTTTGGCTTTCGGGCTGGGCCGGGCGACGCCTCAGGGACGCGGGATCCCGCAGGCGAAGGCGTCGGCCGGCGCCGCCGCGGGCTCGGCCTTGTTCTTGGCCTGGGCCACTTCCATGTCGCGCGGCAGGGTGACGCCGTTCTTCACCGCGAGGATCTCCGCCATCACGCTGACCGCGATCTCCGGCGGGGTCTTGCTGCCGATGTAGATGCCGATGGGGCCGCGCAGGCGCGCGAGCGAGGCCTCGGTCTGGCCGAAGTGCTCGATCATGCGCTGGCGGCGCGCGTCGTTATTGCGGCGGCTGCCGATGGCGCCGACGTAGAAGGCGTCGGTCCCCAGCGCCTCGAGCAGGGCCAGGTCGTCGAGCTTGGGGTCGTGCGTGAGGGCCACGACGCAGCTGCGCGCGTCGGGCTTGAAGGCGGTGACGACGTCGTCCGGCATGTCGGACACCAGCTGGACGCCGGCCACGTGCCAGCCGCCGCGGTACTCCTCGCGCGGGTCGCAGACGGTGACCGCGAAGCCGCTGAAAAGCGCCATGGTGGCCAGGTACTCGGTGAGCTGGCCGGCGCCAATCAGGAGCATGCGGTACTCCGGGCCGAAGGTGTTGGCCAGCTCCGTGTCCGAAACCGCGAGGTCGGCCGGCGCGGGCGCGGGCTCCAGGGTGACGGCGCCGTCGGCCAGGCGGGTGCGCCGGCGCACGAGGCGGCCGGACTCGAGCAGGGCCACCAGCTCGGCGAGCGAGGCGGCGTCGGGGTCGTACTCCAGCAGCAGTTCCAGGGTGCCGCCGCAGGGCAGGCCGAAGCGGTGGGCCTCGTCGGCGGTGATGCCGTACTTGACGAAGCCCGGCGCCCCGCTCGGGATGGTGTGGCCCGGCTCCTTGCCGGCGTAGGCCTGGGTGTGGCGGTAGATCAGGTCGTCCTCGATGCAGCCGCCGGAGACGGAGCCGACCACCGAGCCGTCTTCGCACAGGGCCATGATGGAGCCGACCGGGCGCGGCGAGGAGCCCCAGGTACGCACCACCGTGACCAGCATCGCGCGCTTGCCGGCGCCGCGCCAGTCACGCAGCGTGCGCAGCACCATGACGTCGAGGTTTTCCATCGCGGCCCCTTCAGCGGGTGAGGAGGAACACCGCCGCGGCGACGATGACCGCGCCGGCGCCCCAGAGCCAGGCGGGGATCGCGGCGCCCGAGCCCTCGGGGGGGGCGGCAGGAGCCGGCGCCCCGGCGGCGGCGGCTGCACCGGCCACGGCTTCGGCCTCGGCGGCGTAGGCCTCGGGATGGCGCTGCTGCATGGCCGCGTCGAAGCGCTTGAAGAAATCCTCCGCCATGGACTTGGCCACGCCATCGATCAGGCGCTGCCCCATCTGCGCGATCTTGCCGCCGACCTGGGCGTTCACGGTGTACGTGAGGTCGCAGCCGCGGCCGTCGGCCGCCGCCGCCAGGGAGACCTGGGACTGGCCCTTGCCGAAGCCGGCGGCGCCGCCCTGGCCGTCGAAGCTCAGGGTGTAGCGGGTGGGCGGGTCGATGTCGCTCAGGGCCACCTTGCCCGCGAAGCGCGCCGCGACGGGGCCGATCTTGACGGCGACGCCGACGGCGAACTGGCCCTCGCCCGTGGCCTCCATGCGCTCGCAGCCGGGGATGCAGGCCTTGAGGACGTCGGGATCGTTGAGGGCGTCCCAGGCCTGCTGCTGGGAGACGGCGAGGTGGCGGCTGCCTTGCATTTCCATGGTGTTGTCTTCCTGGTTTCTTTCAGTTCTTCATGACGGCGGCGAGGCCGGCCGCCAGTTGTCTCAGTTCGCTGAGGTTGTGGACCGCCAGCATGGCGTGGGCCCGCCGGTGCAGCACCGCCGCGCCGCGCGCCAGCGGCTGGTAGCCGTCGAACCGCAGCAGGGGGTTGAGCCACAGCAGGCGCCGGGTGTGCAGGCGCAGCCAGTCGAGTTCGCGGTCGAGGTCCGCGGGCTCGCCGGTGTCCAGGCCGTCGCTGACGACGAGGACCACGGTGCGGCGGCCCACCAGCCGGCGCGCATGGCGACGGCGCAGCGTGGCCAGCGATTCTCCCAGCCGCGTGCCGCCGGCGAAGTCGTCGATGGCGGCGGAGGCCGCGGCGAGCATGGCGTCGGTGTCGGCGAGGCGGAAGGCCGGCGTGAGGTCGGTCAGCCGGGTGCCGAAGGCGAAGACGTCGCGCCGGCCCCGCAGCTCGCGGGTGGCGGCATGCAGGAAGGCGAGCAGCAGGCGGGCGTAGCGCTCCATCGAGCCGGAGATGTCCACCAGCACCAGCAGCGGCAGCGGCTCCTCGCGCCGGGCCAGGCGGGGCAGCTGCAGCAGCTCGCCGCCGGTGTGGCTGGCGCGGCGCAAGGCTCCCGCCCAGTGCGGGCGCGCGCCGCGCCAGCCCGGGCGGGTGCGGCGCGAGGCGGTGCGGGGCAGCGGCAGCGGGATGTCGCGCGCCAGGCGTTCCACCAGCGCGTACTCGGCGGCGCCCAGCGCGCCGAAGTCGGCATGGCGCAGGCGCTGCAGGTCGGTGGCGGTCATGGCCGCGTCCAGGCGCACCTCCTCGTCGCGGCGCGGGGCGGCGGGCGCCGCGAGCGGGCGCGGCGGGGCGAGCGCGTCGTTCACCCGGGGGCGGCGGCGCGAGGGCTCCGCCCGGCCTTCGGCGGTGGGCAGCATCTGCGCCAGCAGCTTGTGGGCGACCTGCGGGTCGCGGAAATACGCGTCGAACAGCTCGCGGAACACCTCGCGGTCACGCTCACGGGAGACCAGCACCGCCTCCAGCGCCGCGCCGAGGTCGGCCCGGCTGGCCACGCCCACGGCCTGCGCCGCCTCGCCGGCCAGGGCGATGCGGGCGCTGTCCACCGGTACGCCGGCGCGGCGCAGGGCACGGCCGAAGCCGGCCAGGTTGTCGGCCAGCTTGCCGGAGCGGGCGTCGCCGAGCTGCATGGAAGCCCCCTAAGGCGCCGCGGCGCCTTCCTCGGGCTGCAGCAGTTCGGTGACGAGGTCGGGGGTGAGCGCCGCCACGTCCTCGCGCTGCTTGAACAGGATGCCGGCGGTGTCGGCCACCACCTCGGGGTCGACGACCAGGGTGTCCAGGGCCACCAGGGCCTTGGCCCACTCCACGCTCTCGGCGATGCCGGGCACGCGCTGGAAGGCGTTGGCAAAGGGCTGGGAGCGCAGGCGGCCGACGAAATCGGCGACCTGGCGCGAGAGCGCCTCGCTGGCGCCGGGCACGCGCGAGCGCACGATGGCCAGCTCGCGCTCGCGGTCGGGGTAATCGAGCCAGTGGTACAGGCAGCGGCGCTTGACCGCGTCGTTCAGCTCGCGGGTGCGGTTGCTGGTGAGGAGGGTGACCGGCACGGCGCGCGCGCGGATGGTGCCAAGCTCGGGGATGCTGACCTGGTACTCGCCCAGGTACTCCAGCAGGAAGGCCTCGAAGGGCTCGTCGGCGCGGTCGACCTCGTCGACCAGCAGCACCGCGCCGGGATCGGGCGCCTGCAGGGCCTGCAGCAGCGGGCGACGAATCAGGTAGCGGTCCTGGTAGACCTCGCGCTCGACCTGCGCCGGGTCGGCCTTGCCCTCGGCGGCGCGCATGTGCAGGAGCTGCGCGGCGTAGTTCCACTCGTAGAGCGCCTCGCGATGCTCCAGGCCGTCGTAGCACTGCAGCCGCAGCAGCTCGCGCCCGAGGACCGCGGACAGGGCCTTGGCCAGCTCGGTCTTGCCGACGCCGGGCTCGCCCTCCAGCAGCAACGGGCGCTGCAGGCGCACGGCCAGGAAGACGGCCGTGGCCAGGCGTCGGTCGGCGAAGTAGCCGACCGACTCCAGCGCGCGGGCCAGGTCGTCGATGGAAGCGAAGGGGGAGGTCGCGGCAGTCATGGGCGGGAGCGGAGGGGCGGGAGGCCGGTGCGGGCCGGGACGGCCCGCACCGGGGCGCCGCCGGACTGGCCCGGCGGCACGCCCGAGGGTACAGGATGCCGCCGCGCCCTGCTGGCGCACGCGGGACCCCGCGCCTCGGGGACCGTCCTCAGGCCAGCGCCTTGGCGACGGCGCGTTGCGTCATCACGCCCACCAGGTTGGCGCGGTAGGCGGCGCTGGCATGCAGGTCGGAGGACAGCTCGGCGTCGTCCACCTTCACGCCGGCCGCGGCCTCGGGGGTGAACGACTTCGTGAGCGCCGCCTCCAGGCCGGCATGGCGGAACACGCCGTTGCCGCCGCCAGTGACGGCGACGCGCACGCCCGCCGCGGTCTGCGCGACGAACACGCCGATCAGCGCGAAGCGCGAGGCCGGCTGCTTGAACTTCAGGTATGCGGCGCGCTGGGGAATGGGGAAAGAGATCGCGGTGATCAGCTCGCCCTCCTCCAGTGCGGTGGTGAACATGCCCTGGAAGAAGTCGTCGGCCGCGATGCGGCGCCGGTTCGTGATGACGGTGGCGCCCAGGCCCAGCACCGCGCTGGGGTAGCAGGCGGCCGGGTCGTTGTTGGCGACGGAGCCGCCCAGCGTGCCCAGGGCGCGCACCTGGCGGTCGCCGATGCCGCCGGCCAGGTCGGCCAGCGCCGGGAGGGCCTTGCGCACCTCGTCGCTGGCGGCGACCTCGGCGTGGCGGGTCATGGCGCCGATGACGAGGTTGTTGCCGTCACGGCAGATGCCGGCCAGCTCGCCGACGCGGCCCAGGTCCACCAGCTGCTCGGGAGCGGCCAGGCGCAGCTTCATGGAGGCCAGCAGGGTCTGGCCGCCGGCCAGGGGCTTGCCGCCGGCGGCGGCCAGGCGGGTGGCGTCGGCCAGGCTGGCGGGCTGCTCGAAGTTGAATGCGTACATGGTGTGTCCTCTTGTACCTTGCTCGTACCTTGAACCTCAGGCGCGGGCGGCCTGGATCGCCTGCCACACGCGGCTGGGGGTGGCAGGCATGTCGAACTCCTTCACGCCGAGGTCGCGCAGCGCGTCGAGCACGGCGTTGATCACGGCCGGCGGGGAGCCGATGGCGCCGGCCTCGCCACAGCCCTTGGTGCCCAGGGGGTTGTGGGTGCAGGGCGTGCAGACGTGGTCGAGCCGGAACTGCGGGAAGTCATCGGCGCGGGGCATGGTGTAGTCCATGAAGCTGCCGGTCAGGAGCTGGCCGGAGTCCTTGTCGTAGACGCAGTTCTCGAGCAGCGCCTGGCCAATGCCCTGGGCGAGCCCGCCGTGCACCTGGCCCTCGACGATCATCGGGTTGATGATGGTGCCGAAGTCGTCCACCGCGGTGAAGCGGTCGACGCGCACCACGCCAGTGGCCGGGTCGACCTCGACCTCGCAGATGTAGGTGCCGGCCGGGAAGGTGAAGTTGGTCGGGTCGTAGAACGCGGTCTCGTTCAGGCCCGGCTCCAGCTTGTCCAGCGGGTAGTTGTGCGGCACGTAGGCGGTGAGGGCCACCTGGGCGAAGGGGATCTTCTTGTCGGTGCCCTTGACGCTGAACTCGCCGTTGGCGAACTCGATGTCGGCGTCGCTGGCCTCCATCAGGTGCGCGGCGATCTTCTTGGCCTTGGTCTCGATCTTGTCCAGCGCCTTCATGATGGCGGCGCCGCCCACGCTGATGGAGCGCGAGCCGTAGGTGCCCATGCCGAAGGGCACGCGGCCGGTGTCGCCGTGGACCACGTCCACGTTCTCCACCGGGATGCCCAGGCGCGCCGCCACCACCTGCGCGAAGGTGGTCTCGTGGCCCTGGCCGTGGCTGTGGGAGCCGGTGAACACGGTGACGCTGCCGGTCGGGTGCACGCGGATCTCGCCGCACTCGAACAGGCCGGCGCGCGCGCCCAGGGCGCCCGCGATGTTCGAGGGCGCGATGCCGCAGGCCTCGATGTAGCTGCTGTAGCCGATGCCGCGCTTCAGGCCCTTGGCGGCACTCGCTGCCCGGCGGGCGGCGAAGCCGTCGACCTCCGCCAGCACCTTGGCCTTGTCCATGCAGGCGTGGTAGTCCCCGATGTCGTATTGCAAGGCCACCGGGGTCTGGTACGGGAACTGGGTGATGAAGTTGCGCTTGCGGATCTCGTCCTGGCCCAGGCCCAGCTCCCAGGCGCAGCGGGTCACCAGGCGCTCCAGCAGGTAGGTGGCCTCGGGGCGGCCGGCGCCGCGGTAGGCGTCGACCGGGGCGGTGTTGGTGAACCAGGCGTCCACCTCCACATAGACCTGGGGCGTGGTGTACTGGCCCGCCAGCAGCGTGGCGTACAGGATGGTGGGCACCGCGGTGGAGAACGTGGACAGGTAGGCGCCGAGGTTGGCGTCGGTGTGCACGCGCATGGCGAGGAACTTGCCGTCCTTGTCCATGGCCATCTCGGCGTGGCTCACGTGGTCGCGCCCATGGGCGTCGGACAGGAAGGCCTCGCTGCGGTCCGCCACCCACTTGATGGCGCAATTGAGCTGCCTGGCGGCCCAGGTCAGGGCCACGTCCTCGGCGTAGAGGTAGATCTTGGAGCCGAAGCCGCCGCCCACGTCGGGGGCGATCACGCGCACCTTGTGCTCGGGCAGGCCGAGGACGAAGGCGGTCATGAGCAGGCGCTCCACGTGCGGGTTCTGGTTGGAGACGTAGAGGGTGTACTCGTCGTTCGCGCGGTTGTAGGCGCCGATGGCGGCGCGCGGCTCCAGCGCGTTGGGCACCAGGCGGTTGTTCACCAGGTCCAGGTTCGTCACATGGGCGGCCTTGGCGAAGACGGCATCGACCGCGGCCTTGTCGCCGATGGCCCACTTGTAGCAGTGGTTGTCGGGGGCGGCGTCATGCAGGGCGGGGCCGGTCTTGGCCGCAGCGACGTCGACCGAGGCGGGCAGCACCTCGTAATCCACCACCACCGCCTCGGCGGCGTTGCGGGCCTGTTCCGCCGTGTCGGCCACCACCATGGCGACGTGGTCGCCCACGTAGCGCACGCGGTCCACGGCCAGCACCGGGTGCGGCGGCTCCTTCATGGCCTCGCCGTTGACGCTGGTGATCAGCCAGCCGCAGGGCAGGCCGTTGACCTTGCCCTCGAGGTCCTTGCCGGTGAACACGCGGGTCACGCCGGGCAGGGCCTCGGCGGCCGAGACATCGACCGAGAGGATGCGGGCATGCGCATGCGGCGAGCGCACGAAGACGGCGTGGCGCTGGTTGGCGAGGTTGATGTCGTCGGTGTACTGGCCGGCGCCGGTGAGGAAGCGCATGTCCTCCTTGCGGCGGAGGGCCTCGCCGATGTGGGGGAGCTTGGCGAAATCGGATGCACCCATGGCTTGTCTCCTGTGGTGTTCGGGGTCGAGTCGCTCAGGCCGTCATGTTGGCGCGCCCGAGCTGGACGGCCTTGACGATGTTCTGGTAGCCGGTGCAACGGCAGATGTTGCCCTCGAGCTGCTCGCGGATCTCGGCCTCGCTGGCGTTGGGATGACGCTGGCACAGGTCCAGCGCGCTCATGACCATGCCCGGGGTGCAGAAGCCGCACTGCAGGCCGTGGCACTCCTTGAAGGCGGCCTGCATCGGGTGCAGGGTGCCGTCGGCGGCGGCCAGGCCCTCGATGGTGGTGACCTCGGCGCCGTCATGCTGCACGGCCAGGGTGTTGCACGACTTCACCGCCTTGCCGTTGACGTGGACCGTGCAGGCGCCGCACTGCGCGGTGTCGCAGCCCACGTGGGTACCGGTCAGTCGCAGGTGTTCGCGGATGGCTTGCACCAGCAGGGTGTTGGGGGCGACATCGATCGTCGCGGGTCGGCCGTTGACCTTGAGCTTGACTTGCATGCCTTGTCTCCTGGGGGTACTGGGTACGGGATCAGGGGATTCTTCGAGGGCCGCAGGCCGCCCCTGGCTAGGCGAAACCCTGAGATGGCCGTGCGCCTTGGCCGGAAATTCTCAAATTGAGACACCGCCGCCGCGGCGACCCCCGGGCAGGGTTGGCGCGGTTGACACCCCCTCGGCCGCGCAGGCCCAATGCAGACCACCCCCATGCACCCGCCCGCCTCCCCTGCCCCCGCCGACTGGCGCCTGGCCCAGATCGACCGCGCCCGCTGCGCGCTGCGCGAGGGCCTGCCGGCGCCCGCCTCGCTGCCGCCCTGGATCGAGCGCTCCTGGAGCCGCTGCCTGGCCCAGGGCCTGCGGCCGGAGGCGCCGGTGGGCTTCGAGCTGGTCTCCGCCGCCGCCACGCGGCGCGCCCGGGACGCCAGCGCGGGCCTGCTTCGCGCCGCCGCCGGCCCCCTGGCCTCGCTGGGGCGGGCGGTGGGCCGCATCGGCTACTTCACCCTGCTGACCGACGCCCAGGGCGTGGTGGTGGGCGTGGACGGCGCCATCGACCGCACCGACCGCCGCGCCGACGTGATCGCCCGCGTCGGGGTCGACCTGTCCGAGCGCGCGGTAGGCACCACCGCCATCGGCGCCGCGCTGGCCGAGCGCCAGCCGGTGTGGCTGCACCGCGGCGAGCATTTCTTCGACGACACCGCCTGCTACACCTGCGCCGGCGCGCCGGTCTTCGGCCCGCACGGCGACTGCGTGGGCATGCTGGACGTGACCGGCGTCGACGCCGCCGAGCGCCCCGGCCTGCGCCACCTGGTCACCCAGGCCGCGCGCGGCATCGGCAACGCGCTGGTGCTGGGCGAGCCCCACGCCCTGCTGCTGCGGGTGCGCTGGCCCGGCGAGGCCTTCGGCGGCGACGACGACGGCCTGCTGGCCCTGGATGCCGACGGCCGCATCGCCGGCGCCAATGCCGCGGCCCGCGAGATGACGGGCCTGGCCCCGCACCCCGGCGGCGAGCCGCCCCATGCCGGCGAGGTCTTCGCCCTGCCCTGGGCGCAGCTGTTCGACGCCGCCCGCCACCCCGCGCCGCGCGAGGTGCCGCTGTGGTCCGGCCTGGCGGTGCAGGTCCTCGCCCAGGCCGCCGGCGCGTCCGTGCGCGAGCTGGCGGCGCCCGCCGCCGCCCTGCGCGAGGTCGAGGCCGGCCTGATCCGCCAGGCCGTGCGCGAGGCGCGCGGCAACGTGATGGAGGCCGCGCGCCGGCTCGGCATCAGCCGCGCCACGGTGTACCGGCGCCTGCGCGGCGACTGAGGCGACGGCGGCGACAGCGACCGCCGGGACGGCCGCTTCGGGCAGGCGAGAATCGCGCATCGACTTCCCGCAGCTTCCCGCAACGTGCACCGCCCGACCCGCCTCGTGACCGTCCGACTCAAGCCCTGGCTCGCCGCGGCTGCCGCCGCCCTGGCCTGCGCGAGCGCCGCCGCCGGCCAGGTCTCGGTGGCGGTGGCCGCGAACTTCGCCGGGCCGATGCAGAAGATCGCCTCGGCGTTCGAGCGCGCCACCGGCCACCAGGCCGTGGTGGCGGTGGGCGCCACCGGGCGTTTCTACGCCCAGGTCCGCAACGGCGCGCCCTTCCAGGTGCTGCTGGCCGCCGACGACGAGACGCCCGCGCGCCTGGAGCGCGAGGGCCTGGGCGTGGCCGGCACCCGCTTCACCTACGCCGTCGGCCGGCTCGCGCTGTGGAGCCCCGACCCGGCCCGCGTGGACCCGCAGGGCGAGGTCCTGCGCCGCGGCGGCTTCGAGCGCCTGGCCATCGCCGACCCGCGGCTGGCGCCGTACGGCGCGGCGGCGATGGAGGCGATGGAGCGCCTGGGCGTGCTCGCCGCCCTGCGGCCGAAGCTGGTCCAGGGCGAGAGCATCGGCCAGGCCTACCAATTCGTGGCGACCGGCAATGCGGCGCTCGGCTTCGTGGCCCTCTCGCAGGTGCAGGCCCAGGGCCGCCTCACCGCCGGCTCGGCCTGGGTGGTGCCCGCCGGCCTGCATGCGCCGCTGCGGCAGGACGCGATCCTGCTCGTCCCGGGCCGCGACAGCCCCGCCGCCCGCGCCCTGCTCGCCTTCCTGCGCACCGAGGAGGCCCGCGCCCTCCTGCGCGCCCACGGTTACGAGCCCTGAGAGGCCCCGCCGGCATGCCCTTCTCCCCCGACGACCTGCAGGCCCTGTGGCTCACGCTGAAGCTCGCCACGGTGACCACCGTGCTGCTGCTGGCGCTGGCCACGCCGCTGGCCTGGTGGCTGGCCCACAGCCGCTCGCGCCTGGCCGACGTCGTCGGCGCGGTAGCCACCCTGCCCCTGGTGCTGCCGCCCACGGTGCTGGGCTTCTACCTGCTGCTGGCCATGGGCCCGCAGGGCTGGGTCGGCCGCCTCACGCAGTCGCTGGGGCTGGGGCTGCTGCCCTTCACCTTCCCGGGGCTGGTGGTGGCCTCGATCGTCTACTCGCTGCCCTTCGCGCTGCAGCCGCTGCGCCGCGCCTTCGAGGCGGTGGGCCGGCGGCCGATGGAGGTGGCCGCCACGCTGCGCGCGCGCCCGCTGGACGCCTTCCTGCACGTGGCCCTGCCCCTGGCCCGCCCGGGCATCCTCACCGCCGCGGTGATGGCCTTCGCGCACACGGTCGGCGAGTTTGGCGTGGTGCTGATGATCGGCGGCAACATCCCGCAGCAGACCCGGGTGGTGTCGACCCAGATCTACGGCCATGTCGAGGCCCTGGCCTACCCGCAGGCCCATGCCCTGGCGGGCGCGATGGTGGCCTTCTCCCTGGTGGTGCTGCTGGCGCTGGCCCTGCTGGAGCGCCGCACGCGGCGCGTCCCCGCATGACGCTGGACGCCGCCACGCGCATCGCCCTGCACCTGGCGCGCCCCGGCGGCTTCTCGCTGGACGTGGACCTCACCCTGCCGGGCCACGGCGTGACCGCGCTGTTCGGCCCCTCGGGCTCGGGCAAGACCACGGTGCTGCGCTGCGTCGCCGGCCTGGAACGCGCCGACCGCGCGCACGTGGAGATCGCGGGCAGCTGCTGGCAGGACGACGCCCGCGGCATCGACCTGCCCACCTGGCAGCGCCCCCTGGGCTACGTGTTCCAGGAGGCCAGCCTGTTCGACCACCTCGACGTGCGCGGCAACCTGGCCTTCGGCCAGCGCCGCGCGGCGCGCGGGGCGTCCGCGATGCCCCTGGACGGCGTGATCGAGCTGCTCGGCATCGGCCACCTGCTGGCGCGCCGGCCGCACGCGCTGTCCGGCGGCGAGCGCCAGCGCGTGGCCATCGCCCGCGCCCTGGCCACGCAGCCGCGCGTGCTGCTGCTGGACGAGCCGCTCTCGGCGCTGGACGCGGCGCGGCGCCGCGACATCCTGCCCTGGCTCGAGCGCCTGCGCGACGAGCTGAGGATCCCGATGCTGTACGTGACCCACTCGGCCGACGAGATGGCGCGCCTGGCCGACACCCTGGTGCTGATGGACCAGGGCCGCGCGCTGGCCTGCGGGCCGGTGGGCGAGGTGCTGCTTCGCACCGACCTGGCCGTGGTGCCGGGCGAGGACACCGGCGTGCTGCTGGAGGCCACCGTCGCCGGGCGCGACGCGCCCTGGCGGCTGATGCAGGTGGACTTCGGCGGCGGCGCGCTGTGGCTGCGGGACACCGGCGCCGCGACCGGCCGGCGCGTGCGGGTTCGCGTGCTGGCGCGCGACGTGAGCGTGGCCACCGAGATGCCGCGCGCCACCAGCGTGAACAACCTCCTGCCCGGCACGGTGGCCGAGGTCGTGCCCGACCCGCGCCACGAGGGCCAGGTGCTGGTGCGCCTGGCCTGCGGCGAGGCGGCGCTGCTGGCGCGCATCACCGCGCGCTCGGCGCACGCGCTGGGGCTGGCGCCGGGCGTGCCGGCCTGGGCCCAGGTCAAGGCGGCGGCGCTGGTGGAGTGAGCGCCGGGCCGGCCGCGCGCCTCAGCGGCTGGCGTTGGGGAAGAACAGCTGCTCGCCACCGATCCGGTAGGCGGCGATCGCGGCCTGGCCAGCCGGCGAGACCAGCCAGTCGATGAACTTCTGGGCCTGCGCCGCCTTCACATGCGGGTGCTTCGCGGGGTTGACGGCCATCACGCCGTAGGGATTGAACAGGCGCGGGTCGCCCTCGACGAGGACGGCGAGGTCGGCGCGGTTGCGGAAACTGAGCCAGGTGCCGCGGTCGGCGAGCACGTAGGCGCCTCTGGAGGCGGCGATGTTCAGCGCCGCCCCCATGCCGCAGCCGCACTCGCGGTAGCCACCGCCCTTGGGCTGCGAACCCCAGTAGCGCAGCTCGGCGGCGTGGGTGCCGCTCTTGTCGCCGCGCGAGACGAAGGCGGCGTTGGCGGCGGCGACCTTCCTCAGGGCGGCGGCGATGTCGCGGCCGCGCGCGCCGGCCGGGTCGCCACGCGGGCCCACGAGCACGAAGTCGTTGTGCATGACGCTGTAGCGGCGGGTGGCGAACCCGTCGGCGACGAACTTCTCCTCGGCGGCGGTGTCGTGCACCAGCAGCGCGTCGGCGTCGCCGCGGCGGGCGATGTCCAGCGCCTGGCCGGTGCCCACGGCGACGACCTTCACCTCGATGCCGGTGGCCTGCCTGAACGCCGGCAACAGGTGGGCGAACAGGCCCGACTGCTCGGTGGACGTGGTGGACGACAGCGTGATGACGGCCTGGGCCCAGGCCCCGGCGGCGCCGAGCGCCAGCAGCGCGGCGGCGACGGCCTTGCCCGCGCGATGCCTCATGCGAGCTCTCCCCTGACGAACAGGTCGGCCTCGGGCGAGACCCGGGGCAGGAAGGCGCGGTCGAAGAACCGCTCGACCGCCAGGTCGGCGAGCACGCGGCCGCGTTCCAGGTAGATGACGCGCCCGGCCAGGCGCTTGACCTGGCCGAGGTTGTGGCTGGCGAAGACCAGGGTCATGCCGGCCAGGGCGAATTCGTCCATCAGGCGCTCGACCTCGCGCTTGGCATGGGGGTCGAGGCTGGCGGTGGGCTCGTCGAGCAGCAGCACCTGGGGATGCAGGCTCCAGGCCCGCGCCAGGGCGAGCCGCTGCTGCTGCCCACCCGAGAGGACGCGGGCGTTGCGGCGCGCGAACTCGTCGAGGCCGACGCGGCGCAGGGCTTCCAGCGCGCGGGCGCGCGCCTCGCCCCAGCGCGCGCCGTTCAGCCAGGCACCCAGGGCCACGTTGTGCAGGGCGCTGGCGCGCAGCATCGAGGGCCGCTGGAACAGCATGGCCTGGCGCGCGCGCTCGTCGCGCCGCAGCTCGCCTGCGCGAATCGGCAGCAGGCCGTGCAGGGCGCGCAGCAGCGTGCTCTTGCCGCTGCCGTTGGGGCCGATCAGGGCGATGCGCTCGCCGGCATGCACGCGCAGGCCGACGGACTTCAGGGCATGCACCGGGCCGAAGTGCACGTCGGCCTCGCGCAGCTCGATCTGCACGGCGGGCTGGCCGGCCGCGGCGTTCATGCGCCGGCCCCCATCGCGCCGCGGGCGGCGACGGCCACGTCGCCATGCGCCAGGCGCCAGCGCCGCACCACCGCGATCAGCGCATTGAGCGCGAGCACCACCGACAGCAGCACCGCGCCGAGGGCCAGGGCCAGCGGCAGGTCGCCCTTGCTGGTCTCCAGCGCGATGGCGGTGGTCATGACGCGGGTGAAGCCGTCGATGTTGCCGCCCACCACCATCACCGCGCCCACCTCCGAGATGGCGCGGCCGAAGCAGGCGATGAGGACGGTGAGCAGGGCGTAGCGCTCGTCCCACGCCAGCAGCAGCCCGCGCAGCCAGGGCCCGGCGCCCAGCGAGGCGAGCTGCTCGCCGTGAAGGCGCTCGGCGTCCTCGACGACCTGGCGGGTCAGCGCCATGGCCACCGGCAGCACCAGGATCGCCTGCGCGATGACCATGGCCTTGAGCGAGAACAGCCAGCCCAGGTGCCCCAGCGGGCCGGAGCGTGACAGCAGCAGGTACACCACCAGGCCCACCACCACCGAGGGCACGGCCAGCAGGGTGTTGAGGACGGCCAGCACCGCGCTGCGCCCGCCGAAGCGGGCGACGCCGAGCCAGGCGCCCAGGGCCAGGCCCAGCGTGCTGGCGAGGGCGCAGGCCAGGCCGCTGACGGCCAGCGAGCGGCCGACCACCGACCAGAGCGCGGCATCGCCCTGCGCGAGCAGGGCCCAGGCGGCCGCGGCACTCTGCGTGAATCCGTTCATGCCGCCGATGCTAGGGGCTGGCGGGGGGCGGGGAGGTAGGGAGTGTCCGTTATGAAGCGCCGTGCATAGGCCGCCGCGGCGGCATCGCGCCATGCCGCATACTGCCGCCCGTGCACAAGATCGAGCTGTCCTATGCCCTGGCGCCCGCCGGCGCGCCGTCCGTGGGCGGCATCCGCAACCCGCTGGTGGACCTGCTGCAGGCCGTGCGCCGCCAGGGCTCGATCTCCGGCGCGGCGCGCGAGCTGGGCCAGTCCTACCGCCATGTGTGGGGCGAGCTCAAACGCTGGGAGGCGCAGCTGGGGCGCGGCCTGATCGTGTGGGACAAGGGCCAGCCCGCGCGCCTGACGGACTTCGGCGAGAAGCTGCTGTGGGCCGAGCGCCAGGCGCAGGCGCGGCTGGCGCCGCAGATCGAGGCCCTGCACGCCGACCTGGAACGCGCCTTCGCGGTGGCCTTCGACGACGCGGCCCAGGTCCTCACGCTGTACGCCAGCCATGACGAGGGCATCGCCACCCTGCGCGGGCACGCGGCGCAGGCGGGCCTGCACCTGGACATCCGCTTCACCGGCAGCGTGGACGCGATCGCCGCCCTCAACGAGGGTCGCTGCACGCTGGCCGGCTTCCACACGCCGCACGCGCCGCCTCCGGGCACGCTGGCCCAGCGCAGCTACCAGCCGCTGCTCAAGCCGGGCCTGCACAAGGTGGTGGGCTTCGCGCGGCGCCGGCAGGGACTGGTGGTGGCGCGCGGCAACCCGCTGGGGCTGCGGTCCTTCCGCGACCTGGCCGACGGCCATGCCCGCTACGTCAACCGCGCCCTCGGCACCGGCACGCGGCTGGTGGCCGAACAGCTCCTGCTCGACGCCGGGCTTGCGCCGCAGCGGCTACAGGGCTGGGAGCGCGTCGAGCCCTCGCATGCGGCGGTGGCCCAGGCGGTGGCGTCGGGCGAGGCCGACGCGGGCCTGGCCATCGAGGCCGCGGCGCGCGAGCGCGGGCTGGACTTCGTGCCGCTGCTGGAAGAGGACTACTTCCTCGTGTGCCTGAAGTCGGCGCTGGAGGCGCCGGCCATGCGCGCGCTGCGCGAGGTGCTGGCCACGCCGGCCTGGCAGGCGCGCCTGGCCGCCCTGCCCGGCTACCGGCCCTCGCACAGCGGCGAGGTGCTGAGCCTGAGCGAGCAGCTGCCGTGGTGGCGGTTCGCGAAGCCGAAGCGGAAACCGGCGGCCTCGGGCCGGTGAGGCCCGCCGCTGCCGGCGAGCGCGAACCGGGGAAATCCGGCGGCTACACCGCGCAGGTGCGAAACCCGGTGAACGCCGCGTCGCGCTCGGGCAGCGCGAAGCCCCGCGCCTTCGGGTGCTTCATGCGGCTGCGGGTCGCGAACGAGGCGCCGCGCAAGACGCGGGCCCGGCCCCAGGCGCCCTCGGGATCGAAGGGGGTGCCGCGGGCCCAGGCATCGGCCCCGTAGCCCGGCCAGGGGCGCAGCGTGCCGGCGGTCCACTCGCGCACGTCGCCCCAGCGGAAGCCGCGGCGTGCCGCCTGGTGCGCGGCGACCTCCCACTCCACCTCGGTGGGCAGGCGCCGGCCGGCCCAGCGGGCGTAGGCGTCGGCCTCCCACCACGCCACGTGCATCGCGGGCTGCGCACCCGACAGGCGCACCACCCGACCGAACAGCGCCTGCGTGACCGCGCCGCTGGCCACGCCGATCTGCTCCACGTGGCGCGGCCCGCGCCGCGACTCGCCCAGGGCCACGCGCTGCAGCCAGGCCCAGCCCTCGGCGCTCCACAGCGCCTCGCGGTCGTAGCCGCCGTCGTCGACGAACTCGATGTACTGCGACCAGGTGACGGGCTGGGCGTCGATCTCGAACTCGGGGACGTCCACCGCGTGCGCCGGCCGCTCCAGGGCGAAGGCGAAGCCCGGCACGGGGCTGCCCAACGTCCAGCGCGTGGCGGGCAGGGCCACCGGTTCGCGCGGGGCGATCGCCGCCGGCACGGCCAGCGGCAGGGCCAGGCCCAGGGCCTGCGCCTCGACCACCAGCTCCTCGCCCCAGGCGTCCTCGTGGAACAGCGCGGCGCGGAAGGCGGCCAGGCCGGCGTCGTCGTCGGGGGCAGCGTCCAGCGCCTCGAGGGTGGCCTCGAACTGCACCAGCAGCCGCTCGCGCGCCTCGGCCAGCGAGCGCGAGGGGAAGGCCGCATCGGCGGCCTGCGGCGCCGTCCAGCGCGCAGCGTGCTGGGCGATGGCATCGGCCACCGAGAGCACCGCGTCGGGCCGCACCGGCTCGTAGCACGCCAGCAGGTGCAGGGTGTGGTTGCGCGCGTCCATCAGCGCGAGCGAGAGCAGCTCGCGCCCGGCCTGGCGCATGGCGGGGGAGTCGATGGCGTCGGCGGCGTGGCGCATGGCGGCACCGAGGTTAACCCGCGCCTGGCGTGCCGCCAAACGACGAGGGGCTCCCGAAGGAGCCCCTGCGCGCGGTGGCCGGTCGGCCGCCTCGAGGGCGGCCGTCGGCAGATCACAGCTTCTGCGTCTGCATGAAGCGGTCGAACGTGCCCTCGGTGAAACGGAACCAGAGGTTCTGGTCGGCGCGGTACTTGGAGAAGTCCTGGTAGATCTTGCGGAAGTTCTCGTTCTTGGCCGCGGTCTCCTCGTAGATCTCCTGGGAGATCTTGAAGGCCTCGTTCATCATGTCGGCCGGGAAGGCGCGCAGCTTCGCGCCCTGGGCGACCAGCTGCTTGAGGGCCACCGGGTTGCGCGCGTCGTAGCGGGCCTGCACCTCGTTGTGGGCCAGCGCGGAGGCAGCCTCGACCATCGCCTTGTACTCGGCGGGCAGCGCGTCCCAGGCCTTCTGGTTGACGAAGAAGTCGATGTGCGCCGAGCCTTCCCAGAAACCGGGGTAGTAGTAGAACGGCGCGACCTTCACGAAGCCCAGCTTCTGGTCGTCATAGGGACCGACCCACTCGGCCGCGTCGATGGTGCCCTTCTCGAGGGAGGTGTAGACCTCGCCACCCGGCAGGTTCTGCGGCACCACGCCCATGCGCTCCATGATCTTGCCGGCGAAACCGGCGATGCGGAACTTCAGGCCCTTGAGATCCTTGGCGCTCTTGATCTCCTTGCGGAACCAGCCACCCATCTGGGCGCCGGTGTTGCCGCCGGGGAAGTTGATCATGTTGTAGCGGGAGTAGAACTCGCGCAGCAGCTTGCCGCCGTTGCCTTCATTGAGCCACGAGGCCATCTGGCGGGCATTCAGGCCGAAGGGGATGGCGGTGCCCAGGGCGAAGGTCTCGTCCTTGCCGAAGAAGTAGTAGGGAGCGGTGTGGACGACCTCGACGGTGCCGTTCTGCACGCCATCGACCACGCCGAAGGCGGGCATCAGCTCGCCGGGCGGGTGCAGGGACACGTCGAACTTGCCGCCGGACATGGCCTTGAGCGCCTTGGCGAAGGTCTCGGCGCCACCGAACAGGGTGTCGAGCGACTTGGGGAAGCTGGAAGCCAGGCGCCAGCGCACCGTGGCCTGGGCATGGACGGCCGGCGCGGCGCCGGCGGCGAGCACGCCGGCGATGCCGGCATTCTTGATGAGGGAGCGACGATCCATCGGGAGTCTCCTGGGGTCTGGAATCAATGACAAAGGGCCGCACTCTCGTGCGGCCCTCCATGCGAGGCGCAAACGGAATCTTACCGCTTACAGCTTCTGGCTCTGCATGAAACGGTCGAAGGTGGCCTCGGTGAAGCGGAACCACAGGTTCTGGTCGGAGCGGAAACGGGCGTAGTCGGCGTAGACCTTCTTCCAGTTCTCGTTCTTGGCGGACAGCTCCTCGTACAGGCCCATGGCCTGCTTGAAGGCCTCGGCCATGACGTCGGCCGGGAACGGGCGCAGCTTGGCACCGGCGCCCACCAGCTGCTTCAGCGCGGGCGGGTTCTTGACGTCGTACTTGGCCTGGGTCTCGACGTGCGCGTAGGTGGCGGCGGTCTCGACGATGGCCTTCTGCTCGGCGTTCAGGGCTTCGAAGGCCTTGTTGTTGACGTACAGGTCCAGCTGCAGGCCACCTTCCCACCAGCCGGGGTAGTAGTAGAACGGGGCGACCTTGTTGAAGCCCAGCTTCTGGTCGTCATACGGGCCGATCCACTCGGCGGCGTCGATCGTGCCCTTCTCCAGCGCCTGGTAGATCTCGCCGCCGGGAATGTTCTGCGGCACGCCGCCCAGGCGCTCCAGCACCTTGCCGGCGAAGCCGCCGATGCGGAACTTCAGGCCCTTGAGGTCCTTGACGCCGGAGATCTCCTTGCGCATCCAGCCGCCCATCTGGGCGCCGGTGTTGCCGCAGGCGAAGTTGACGATGTTGTACTTGGCGTAGAACTCGCGCATCAGCTTCAGGCCGTTGCCTTCGAAAGTCCAGGCCGTCATCTGGCGGCTGTTCAGGCCGAAGGGGATGGCGCCGCCGATGGCGAAGGTCTCGTCCTTGCCGAAGAAGTAGTAGGGGGCGGTGTGGGCGGCTTCCACGGTGCCGTTCTGCACGCCGTCCACCACGCCGAAGGCCGGCATGATCTCGCCGGCCGCGTGGACCGACACGTCGAACTTGCCACCCGACAGCTGCTTGACCTTCTGCGAGAAGACTTCAGCGGCACCGTAGATCGTGTCCAGCGACTTCGGGAAGCTGGAAGCCAGGCGCCAACGCACGGCGGCCTGCGCATGCACGGCGGGGGCGGCGCCGGCGGCCAGGATGCCGGCGATGCCGGCGTTCTTGATGAGGAATCGACGATCCATGGAATGCAGCTCCTGTCGTTACAGTGAAAAACTTGCGGATCATCGTGAGCGGCTGCGCTTGAAGCTTGCAGAGCTCTGACGCTGGCCACCCAGTGAAAAGGGCTCCCCAATGGGAGCCCTGGCTGCGCTCGGGAAAACCCCTACCGTCGCCTGCTAGCACTAAAGCTTCTGCGCCTGCATGAAGCGGTCGAAGGTGGCCTCGGTGAAGCGGAACCAGAGGTTCTGGTCGGCGCGGAATTTCGCGTAGTCGGCGTAGACCTTGCGCCAGTTCTCGTTGCGGGCCGAGAGGTCCGCGTACAGGTCGGAGGCGGCCTTCCAGGCGGCGGCCATCATGTCGGCGGGGAAGGGGCGCAGGTTCGTCTTCGCGCCGACCAGCTGCTTGAGGGCGGTGGGGTTGAGCGCGTCGTACTTGGCCTGCATGCCCACATGGGCCTGCGAGGCCGCGGCCTCGACGATGGCCTTGTGCTCGGCCGAGAGCGCGTCCCAGGCCTTCTGGTTGACGAAGAAGTCCAGCTGCGGGCCGCCCTCCCACCAGCCGGGGTAGTAGTAGAACGGCGCGACCTTGTTGAAGCCCAGCTTCTGGTCGTCGTACGGGCCGATCCACTCGGCCGCGTCGATCGTGCCCTTCTCCAGCGCCTGGTAGATCTCGCCGCCGGGAATGTTCTGCGGCACGCCGCCCAGGCGCTCGATGATCTTGCCGCCGAAGCCGCCGATGCGGATCTTCAGGCCCTTGAGGTCGGCGACCGAGCGGATCTCCTTGCGGAACCAGCCCCCCATCTGCGCACCGGTGTTGCCGCCGGGGAAGTTGATGATGCTGTAGCGGGCATAGAACTCGCGCATCAGCCTGAGGCCGTTGCCCTCGTGCATCCAGGCCGTCATCTGGCGGCTGTTCAGGCCGAAGGGGATGGCGCAGCCCAGGGCGAAGGTCTCGTCCTTGCCGAAGAAGTAGTAGGGCGCGGTGTGGGCCGCCTCCACCGTGCCGGCCTGCACCGCGTCGACCACGCCGAAGGCCGGCATGAGCTCGCCGGCCGCGTGGATGGAGACCTCGAAGCGTCCGCCCGACATGGTCTTGATGGACCGCGAGAAGATGTCGGCCGCGCCGAAGATGGTGTCCAGCGACTTCGGGAAGCTGGAGGCCAGCCGCCATCGCACGGCCGGCTGCGCATGCACGGCGGGGGCGGCGCCGGCGGCCAGTACGCCGGCGATGCCGGCACTCCTGATGAGGGATCGACGATCCATGGGCACTCTCCTGGGTTCCGGATTGAGGACGCTCCCTGGACGGCAGGACGGCCTGCCGCCAAAGCGACGCGGATTCTGGAACCGGGTGCCCGGCGAGGGGGGTGATCGCGGGGTTTTCCCTGCCGGGTGTTTTCCCGTGCAGGGCGAACGGCAGCCTCTCAGCCCACGACCTTGAGGCCCGGCGCGGCGGCCTGCGCCAGCTCGCCGAAGCGCGCGCGGATGGCGCGCTCGAGGCCCGCGCCATCCAGCCCCAGCCCGGCGAGCAGCTTGGCCGGATCGCCATGCTCGATGAAGCGGTCCGGCAGGCCGAGGGTCAGCACCGGCTTCTGCACGCCGGCGGCCTGCAGGGCCTCCAGCACCGCGCTGCCCGCGCCGCCCATGACGGCGCCCTCCTCCACCGTGACCAGCGCCTCGTGGCGCGCAGCCAGTTGCAGCAGCAGCTCGGTGTCCAGCGGCTTGGCCCAGCGCATGTTGGCCACGCTGGCATCGAGGCGGCCGGCGGCGTCGAGCGCGGGATACAGCATCGTGCCGAAAGCGAGGATGGCGATGCCCCGGCCCTCGCGCCGCACCTCACCCTTGCCAAAGGGCAGGCCCTGGAGGCCGGCGGGCACGGGCGCGCCCACGCCGGCGCCGCGCGGGTAGCGCACGGCCACCGCGTGGTCCTGCTCGTAGGCAGTGGTGAGCAGCGCGCGGGTCTCGGCCTCGTCGGCCGGGCAGGCGATGCTCATGTTCGGGATGCAGCGCAGGAAGGGGATGTCGTAGGCGCCCGCATGCGTCGGGCCGTCGGCGCCGACGATGCCGGCGCGGTCCAGCGCGAAGACCACGGGCAGGTCCTGCAGCGCCACGTCATGCACCAGCTGGTCGTAGGCGCGCTGCAGGAAGGTGGAGTAGATCGCCACCACCGGCTTGAGGCCCTCGCAGGCCAGGCCGGCGGCGAAGGTGACCGCATGCTGCTCGGCGATGCCGACGTCGAAGTAGCGGTCGGGGAAGCGCTTCTCGAACTCGACCAGGCCGGAGCCTTCGCGCATCGCGGGCGTGATGCCGACCAGGCGCGCGTCCTTCTCGCCCATGTCGCACAGCCACTGGCCGAAGACCTGGGTGAAGGTGGGCTTGGGCGGCGTGGCCGGGGGCTTGAGGCCGACCTCGGGGTCGAACTTGCCGGGGCCGTGGTAGGCCACCGGGTCGGCCTCGGCGAGCTTGTAGCCCTGGCCCTTCTTGGTGACCACGTGCAGGAACTGCGGCCCCTTGAGCTGGCGGATGTTCTCCAGCGTGGGGATCAGCGAACCCAGGTCGTGGCCGTCGATGGGGCCGATGTAGTTGAAGCCGAACTTCTCGAACAGCGTCGCCGGCACCACCATGCCCTTGGCGTGCTCCTCGAGACGCTTGGCCAGCTCGAACAGCGGCGGCGCGGCCTTGAGCACGGTCTTGCCCACGCTCTTGGCCGCGGCATAGAACTGCCCCGACATCAGCTGCGCCAGGTAGCGATTGAGCGCGCCCACCGGCGGGCTGATCGACATGTCGTTGTCGTTCAGGATGACCAGCAGGTCGCAGTCGGCGACGCCGCCGTTGTTCAGGGCCTCGAAAGCCATGCCCGCGGTCATCGCGCCGTCGCCGATGATGGCCACGGCCTTGCGGTCCTCGCCCTTGCGCCGGGCCGCCAGGGCCATGCCCAGGGCGGCGGAGATGCTGGTGGAGGAGTGCGCGGTGCCGAAGGCGTCGTACTCGCTCTCGCTGCGCAGGGGGAAGCCCGAGAGGCCGCCGAGCTGGCGCAGGGTGGGCATGCGCTCGCGCCGGCCGGTGAGGATCTTGTGCGGGTAGGTCTGGTGGCCCACGTCCCATACCAGGCGGTCGCGCGGGGTGTCGTAGACATAGTGCAGCGCGATGGTGAGTTCCACCGTGCCCAGGTTGGAGCTGAGGTGGCCGCCGGTGCGCGCAACGCTCTCCAGGACGAAGGCACGCAGTTCGTCCGCCAGCTGGGGCAGTTGCTGCCGGGGCAGCGCGCGCAGGTCGGCCGGGGAGGCGATGGATTCGAGCAGGGAAGCCATGGAAATCTCAGTTGTCTCGGTTCACCACCATGCGGGCGAGCGCGGCCAGGGCGCGGGTGTCGGCCAGGCCGCTGTCGGCCAGCGCGGACAGCGCGTCGTCCAGCAGCTGGCGGGCCAGCGCGCGCGAGGGCTCCAGCCCCAGCAGGGAGACGTAGGTGGGCTTGTCGTTGGCCGCGTCCTTGCCCGCGGTCTTGCCGAGGGTGGCGCTGTCGGCGGTGACGTCGAGGATGTCGTCGACCACCTGGAAGGCCAGGCCGATCGCGGCGCCGTAGCGGGCCAGGGCCTGGTGCGCGTCGTCGCCGGCCGCGCCGCAGGCCGCGCCCATCATCACGCTGCCTTGCAGCAGCGCGCCGGTCTTGAGACGGTGCATGCGGCGCAGTTCATCCTCGGTGAGGGCCTGGCCGACGCTGGCCAGGTCGATGGCCTGGCCGCCGGCCATGCCGGCGTGGCCGGCGCAGCGCGCCAGCAGGCGGCACAGGTGGGCCTGGGCGGAGGCGGGGATGTCGCTGTCCTGCGGCGTGAGCAGCTCGAAGGCCAGGGCCTGCAGCGCATCGCCCGCCAGCAGGGCCTGGGCCTCGCCGAAGGCCACGTGCACGGTGGGCTTGCCGCGTCGCAGGACGTCGTTGTCCATGCAGGGCATGTCGTCGTGCACCAGGGAGTAGGCATGGATCAATTCCACTGCGCAGGCCGCGCGCAGCGCCGCCTCCAGGTGGCCGCCCGCGGCTTCGGCCGCGGCCAGCACCAGCAGGGGGCGCAGGCGCTTGCCGCCGTCGAGCACCGCATAGCGCATGGCCTCGCCCAGGCCGGCCGGCGCATCGGCCGGCACCCACAGCGAGAGCGCGGCCTCCACCGCCTCCAGGCGCTGCGAGGTCCAGCGCGCGAAATCGAGGGGCTCGCTCATTCCTGGGTCCAGGGCTTGAGGGTGCCCTCGTCCAGCACCTTGATCTGGTTCTCCACCGCCTCGAGCTTGCCGCGGCAGAACTGCAGCAGCTGCGCGCCGCGCTCGTAGCCGGCGAGCATCTGCTCCAGGGGCATCTGCCCGGACTCGATGCGGCCGATCAGCTGCTCGAGTTCCTCGAGCGCGGCCTCGTAGGAGGCGGGGGTGGAGACAGGGGCCTTGGGCATCGCTTGATCTGGGGCAAAGACCGGATTCTAGGACGCCGGGGGCCCCGAACCCCGGCGGGTACAATCGACCCCCCACCCCGCGCCTGTCCCAGGATCAAGCGCTTACCCTGCCCCTTCATAGGGGGAGTCTCTAGGTCAGGTGAAATGTCTGATTTAAGTCTTCAACTGCAGCAGGCCGCAAGCCAACTACCAGTTTCCAGCTATTTCGACGAGGCGCTGTTCGCGCGGGAGATGTCCACCCTCTTCCAGCGCGGGCCCCGCTATGTGGGGCATGCCCTGTCCGTTCCCGAGATCGGCGACTACTACGCCCTGCCCCAGGAGGGCGAGGGCCGGGCGCTGCTGCGCACGCCCGCCGGCGTGGAGCTCGTGAGCAATGTCTGCCGCCACCGCCAGGCGGTGATCCTGCGCGGCCGGGGCAACCTGCGCAGCGAGCCGGCCACGGGCGGCAACATCGTCTGCCCGCTGCACCGCTGGACCTACAGCGCCGGCCAGGGCAGCCCCGCGGGCACCCTGCTGGGCGCGCCGCATTTCGCGCACGACCCCTGCCTGGACCTGAACCGCTACAAACTGCGCGAGTGGAACGGCCTGCTGTTCGAGGACAACGGCCGCGACATCGAGGCCGACCTCGCCGGCATGGGCCCGCGCAAGGACCTCGATTTCACCGGCATGGTCCTGGACCACGTCGAGATGCACGAGTGCAACTACAACTGGAAGACCTTCATCGAGGTCTACCTCGAGGACTACCACGTCGGCCCCTTCCACCCGGGGCTGGGCCAGTTCGTCACCTGCGACGACCTGCGCTGGGAGTTCAAGGAGCAGTTCTCGGTGCAGACCGTGGGCGTGGCCAACCGCCTGGGCCGCCCCGGCAGCCCGGTGTACGAGCGCTGGCACAAGGCCCTGCTCCAGTACCGCAACGGCGTGCCGCCGGCGCACGGCGCGATCTGGCTCACCTACTACCCCCACATCATGGTGGAGTGGTACCCGCACGTGCTCACCGTCTCCACGCTGCACCCGGTCAGCGTCGACAAGACGCTGAACATGGTGGAGTTCTACTACCCCGAGGAGATCGCCGCCTTCGAGCGCGAGTTCGTCGAGGCGCAGAAGGCCGCCTACATGGAGACCTGCATCGAGGACGACGAGATCGCCGAGCGCATGGACGCCGGCCGCAAGGCCCTCCTGAAGCGCGGCGACAACGAGGTCGGCCCCTACCAGAGCCCCATGGAAGACGGCATGCAGCACTTCCACGAGTGGTACCGCGCGCAGATGGGCCTCGGCCCGCTGCGCGCCTGACGCAGCGACGGCGCCGCCCCATGCAGGCCCTGTGGATGGTCCTCGGGGCCTTTTTCTTTTCCGCGATGGCGGTGTGCGTGAAGATCGCCTCGGCCTTCTTCACCAGCGCCGAGCTGGTGTTCTGGCGCGGCCTGGTCGGCGCCGCCTTCGTCTGGGTGATCGCGCGGCGCCAGCGCGTGCCGCTGACCACGCGCTACCCCGGCATGCACGCCTGGCGCAGCGTGGTCGGCGTGGTCTCGCTGGGCTCCTGGTTCTACGCCATCGCCGGCCTGCCGGTGGCCACCGGCATGACCCTCAACTACATGAGCAGCCTGTGGGTCGCGGCCTTCGTGGTGGGCGGCTCGCTGGTGTCGTGGAACCCGCGCGAGGGCACGGCCAGCCTGCTGCGTCAGGGACCGCTGACCCTGACGGTGCTGGCCGGCTTCGCCGGCGTGGTGCTGACGCTGCGGCCCACCGTCTCGCAGGACCAGGCTTTCGCGGGCTTGATGGGCCTGCTGTCCGGCCTGGTCTCGGCCTTCGCCTACATGCAGGTGATGGCCCTGGGCAAGGTGGGCGAGCCCGAGACCCGCACCGTGTTCTTCTTCGCGCTGGCCACCGCCGCCGGCGGCCTGCTGTGGACGCTGTTCACCGGCTGGTCGCCGTGGCCCGGCCTGCGCGGGCTGTGGGTGGTGCCGATGGCGCTGTTCGCCGCGCTCGGCCAGTTGTGCCTGACCCGCGCCTACAGCCATGGCGCCACCCTGGTCGTGGCGTCGCTGCAATACTCGGGCATCGTGTTCGCGGCGCTGTTCGGGGTGCTGCTGTTCGGCGAGCACCTCAGCCCGGGCGCCTGGATCGGCATGGCCCTGATCATCGCCAGCGGGGTCGCCGCCACCGCCCTGCGCACGCGCGCCCTGCCCCAGTCACCCGCCGAGGAGCATTGAGCCCATGTCCGCACCGAGCTTCACCACCCTGATCACCGCGCCGCAGCTGATGGACCTGAAGGCCTCGGGCCGGCGGCTGATGGTGTTCGACTGCAGCTTCGACCTGTCCAACCCCGCGGCCGGCGCGGAGCAGTTCCGCCAGGCCCACATTCCCGGTGCCGTGCGTGCGGACCTGGACCACCACCTCAGCGACGAGGGCGTGGTCGGCGCCGACGGCAGGAAGCACCCCAGCCCCGACGCCGCCTCCGGCGGCCGCCACCCCCTGCCCTCGCGCGAGAAGTTCGCCGCCTGGCTGTCCAGCGTGGGCTTCGCCAACGACATGCAGGCCGTGGTCTACGACCGCCAAGGCGCCAATTACTGCGGCCGCCTGTGGTGGATGCTGAAGTGGGCCGGCCACGACGCGGTGGCCGTGCTCGATGGCGGCCTGCAGGCCTGGCAGGCCGCGGGCGGCGCGGTCGACGAGGGTCCTGGCATCTCGCACTTCCAGGCCCACTTCGCGCTGGGCGAGCCCCTGCGCGAGCTGGTGGCCACGGCCACCGTGCTGCAGCGCCTGGGCTCGCCGGCGCAGACGGTGGTGGACGCGCGCGGCGCGCCACGCTACCGCGGCGAGGTCGAGCCGCTGGACCCGGTGGCGGGCCACATCCCCGGCGCGCTGAACCGCCCCTTCACCCAGAACATCGGCGAGGACGGCCGCTTCAAGCCGCCGGCGCAGCTGCGCGCCGAGTTCGACGCGGTCCTCGCGGGCCGCGACCCGCGGACGGTGGTGCACCAGTGCGGCAGCGGCGTGAGCGCCGTGCCCAACCTGCTGGCCATGGAGTTGGCCGGCTACGGCCCGACCGCGCTGTACGCGGGCAGCTGGAGCGAGTGGTGCAGCGACCCGGCGCGGCCGGTCGAAAAGGGCTGAGGCCGTCGAGCCCTGAGCCCTGAGTCCTGAGTCCTGAGCTCTCGGGGCGCTTCGCCCCTAATAGCTTCCCTTCAGGTTCGGCCCGCCCTGCGTGGCGCCGGGCCGGGACGCGCGCGACTCCGGCGCGGTCGGCGGCGCGGTCGGCGGCGCGGGCAGGGGCCGCGAGGCGGCCGGCGCGGCCGCCTGCTCGCTGGCCGTGGGCCGGGGCACGGTGCCGCGGCGCATGTCC
>NZ_JBHTGW010000018.1:0-26722 GCF_042675325.1 Ramlibacter sp. GCM10027632
CGGCCGGCACCCCCGCCGGCAGCTTCGCCCAGGCCCTGCCCACCGTGGCCGAGGCGCGCGGCCCGCCAGGGCCCGGCGCTGCCGGCCGCACCGAGGCCGCCACCGGCGCCCTGCCCGACCCGGCGGCCCTGCTCGCGCCGTCGCCCGCGCCGCTGCAGGCCGAGGCCCCGCTGCACCAGGCCGAGATGGTCCACCCGCCGCACGAGGCCGCCTTTGCCGGCGAACTCGCCGCCCAGGTGGAGGTGATGCTGCAGGACGGCATCCAGCAGGCCGAACTGCAGCTGAACCCGGTGGACCTGGGCTCGATCCGCATCGCGCTGCGGGTGGACGGCAGCGTCGCCGACGTCCAGTTCACCGCCGTGCACGCCGCCACCCGCGAAGGCATCGCCCAGGGCCTGGAGCAGCTGCGCGAGATGCTCGCCGGCCAGGGCCTGAGCCTGGGCCAGGCCGAGGTCGGCGCGCGCCAGGGCGGGCAGGACGGCGGGCGCGAGCCGTCCGCACCGGGCCGCCCCGGCCGCCCGGGCGGCGAGCCCGCGGGCGCCGCCGCCGTCCCCGTGGCCGCCCCGCGCGGGCGTGCCGCGCGCGGGCTGCTGGACCTGTACGCCTGAAACAAGGCGGTTTCCCGGCCCTTATCCGGGCATCCCCAGGCCTCAAGGATTTCCAGAATCGAGTGCATCGAGATGGAGTCCTGATGTCCGCCGCCAACCCCACTGCCGACACCGCCGCCGCCCCGGCACCCAAGTCCCGCCGCAAGCTGCTGGTCGGCGCCCTCGCCGGCCTGGTCATCGTGGCCGCGGGCGCCGCCGGCGGCTGGTGGTACCTGTCCGGCCAGGCGCACGCCGCCGAGGGCGCCGAAGCCCCGGCCAAGGCGCCGGCCAAGACCTTCTTCGTCAACCTCGACCCCTTCACCGTCAACCTCCACGACCCGCGCGGCGAGCGCTTCGCCCAGGTCGGCATCACGCTGGAGATCGACGACCCCAAGGCCGAGGCCCAGATCAAGGACCGCCTGCCGGCGGTCCGCAACAACATCCTGCTGCTGCTGTCGGCCAAGGAGATCGAGGCGCTGCTCGCGCCCGAAGGCAAGCAGCAGCTGGCCCTCGAGATCCGCGAGCAGGCCGGCCAGGCCCTGGGCATCGCCCCCGCCGCGGCGTCGGCCCCGGCCGACGCGAAGCCGGCCAAGGGCTCGCGCGCCAACCCGATCCGCGGCGTCCTGTTCTCCCAGTTCATCGTCCAGTAAGCCTGGAGGCACCATGGCCCAGACCCTCTCCCAGGAAGAAGTCGATGCCCTGCTCGCCGGCGTGACCGGCGAGGCCCAGGGCGACGCCGGTGAGCCGGCCGAGTCTGCCGCCGGCGGCGTGCGCAGCTACGACCTGTCCAGCCAGGAGCGCATCGTGCGCGGGCGCATGCCCACGCTGGAGATCGTCAACGAGCGCTTCGCCCGCAACTTCCGCATCGGCATCTTCAACTTCATGCGCCGCAACCCCGACATCTCGGTCGGGCCGGTCAAGGTGCAGAAGTTCGGCGCCTTCCTGCGCAACGTGGTGGTGCCCACCAACATCAACGTCATGCACGTGCGCCCCCTGCGCGGCATGGGCCTGCTGATCTGCGACCCGACCCTGGTGTTCACCGTCATCGACACCCTGTTCGGCGGCAGCGGCCACAACCCGGCCCGCGTCGAGGGCCGCGAGTTCTCCGCCACCGAGCAGCGCATCATCCTGCGGATGGTGGAGGTGATCTGCGCCGAGTACGCGAAGTCCTGGGCCTCCATCTACCCGATCGAGCTGGAGTACGCCCGCTCGGAGATGAACACCCAGTTCGCCAACATCGCCACGCCCTCGGAGATCGTGGTCACCACCACCTTCGAGGTGGAGATCGGCGAGGCCGGCGGCGCGATGCATATCTGCATCCCCTATTCCACCTTCGAGCCGATCCGCGAGATCCTGTACTCGCCCCTGCAGGGCGACCAGGGCGGCGCGGACCGGCGCTGGGTCAGCCTGCTGACGCAGCAGATCAAGTCGGCCACCGTCGAACTGGTCGCCGAGCTGGCCCACAGCGAGGCCACGGTGCGCGAGCTGATGTCGCTCAAGGCGGGCGACTTCATCGAGCTCGATCGCGAGCCGACGCTGGTCACCAAGGTCGACGGCGTGCCGGTGTTCGAGTGCGAATACGGCACCCTGGGCACGCGCTACGGGCTGCGCGTGTCGGAGTTCCTCACCCACCCCGCCGAGGCCCTGCAGGGCACCGGCAAGCCCACCGCCTGACGGGACCCACCATGAACACCACGAACACGACCACCGTGGGCGACGAGATGCCCGACGACTGGGCCGCCGCCCTGGCCGAAGCCGAGGCCGCCGCCGGCCGCCCCGAGCCGGCCGCCGCCGCCGGCCTCTTCCCGCAGCTGGGCGCGGGCGCCGCCCCCACCCACCGCGACGACATCGACCTGGTGCTGGACATCCCGGTGCAGCTCACCGTGGAACTCGGGCGCACCCGCATCCCGATCAAGCACATCCTGCAGCTGGCGCAGGGCTCGGTGATCGAGCTGGACGCCCTGGCCGGCGAGCCGATGGACGTGCTGGTGAACGGCTTCCTCATCGCCCAGGGCGAGGTGGTGGTCGTTAACGACAAGTTCGGCATCCGCCTGACCGACATCGTCACCCCCTCCGAGCGCATGCGCCGGCTGGGCCGCTGAGGGAGTGCGCCATGGGTTCCTCCCTGTCCTGGTCCCTGCTGATGCTGCTGCTGGTGGGCGCGATGGTGCCCGCCACGATGTGGCTGCTGCGGCGCGTACAGCAGCTGCGCCCCGGCGCTGGCGCCGAGCGCCGCATGGCCGTGGTCGACCAGCTCTCCCTGGGCCCGCGCGAGCGGCTGGTGACCGTGCGCGTCGGCGCCCGCCTGCTGGTGCTCGGCGTCACCTCGCAGAACGTGGCCCTGGTCACCGAACTGCACGAGGCGCAACTGGTCGAGACCACGCCGCTGCGGGAGAGCGCATGACCGCCGCGCCTGGCCGCCCCAAGCAAGCTCGCACCCCCTCGGGGGGCAGCGAAGGACACGCAGTGCCGAGCGAGGGGGCCCGATGAACCCCGCCAGCGTCATTGCGCAGACCGCCGGGGGCGTCACCACCTACTCGGTGCCGGTGCAGACCCTGCTGGTCTTCGCCGCCCTGTCCTTCCTGCCCGCGGTGCTGCTGCTCATGACGAGCTTCACCCGCATCATCATCGTCCTGAGCCTGCTGCGGCAGGCCCTGGGGCTGCAGCAGACGCCGCCGAACCAGGTGCTGGTGGGCCTGTCGCTGTTCCTGACCTTCTTCATCATGGGTCCCACGCTGGAGAAGATCCATGCCGAGGCCTACAAGCCGTTCAGCGAGCAGAAGATGGTGTTCGAGGAGGCGGTGGCCAAGGGCGCCGACCCGCTGCGCCAGTTCATGGTCAAGCAGACCCGCGAGGCCGACCTCGCGCTGTTCCACCGCATCGCCGAGGTCCCGCGCGGCCCGGTCGAGGCCACCCCCATGCGCATCCTGGTGCCGGCCTTCGTCACCAGCGAGCTGAAGACCGCGTTCCAGATCGGGTTCATGGTCTTCATCCCCTTCATCGTGATCGACCTGATCGTCGCCAGCGTGCTGATGTCCATGGGCATGATGATGCTGTCGCCGGTGCTGGTGGCCCTGCCCTTCAAGCTGATGCTGTTCGTGCTGGCCGATGGCTGGAACATCCTCCTGGGCTCGCTGGTGGCCAGCTTCGGGGGCGGCAAATGACGCCCGAGTGGGTGCTGGAGTTCGGCCGCATCGCCATGGAGCACCTGGTGCGCGTGGCCGCGCCGGTGCTGCTGGTGGCCCTGGTGGTGGGCCTGGCGGTGAGCCTGCTGCAGGCGGTCACGCAGATCAACGAGGCCACGCTGTCCTTCGTGCCCAAGCTGCTGGCGGTGCTGGCGGTGCTGGGCCTGGCCGGTCCCTGGATGCTGTCGGTGCTGGTGGAGTGGATCCGCCAGGTGATCACCAGCATCCCGCAGGCGGTGGGCTAGCGGCCCATGGTCACCTTCTCGCAGCAGGTGCTGGATGCCTGGCTCGCCGGCTTCTTCCTGCCCTTCGTGCGGATCCTGGCGCTGTTCTCGGCGGCGCCGCTGTTTTCCCACCGCAGCATCCCGGTGCGCGCGCGGGTCGCCGCCGCCGGCGTGATCGCGCTGGTCGTCGCGCCCTTCGCCGGCGTGCCGCCCGGCACCACGCTGGGCTCGCTGGCGGGCCTGGGGCTGGTGATGCAGCAGGTCGCCATCGGCGTCTCGCTGGGCTTCGCCGCGCGGCTGGTCTTCGCGGTGTTCGAGATGGCGGGCGAGTTCATCGGCCTGCAAATGGGCTTCTCGTTCGCCGGCTTCTTCGACCCGCAGGGCGGCAGCGAGTCGGCCGTGGGCAGCTGGCTGAACACCCTGGCCATGCTCCTGTTCCTCTCGCTCAACGCGCACCTGCTGGTGCTCGACGCGCTGATCGCCACCTTCCAGTCCCTGCCGATCGCAGGCGACCCGTTCGTCACGCTGGGCCGGCTGCGGCTGGAGCGCCTGGGCGGGGACGTGTTCCGCCTCGCGCTGTCGCTGGCGCTGCCGGCCACGGTGCTGATGCTGTTCATCAACCTGGCGCTGGGCTTCGCCTCGCGGGTGGCGCCGCAGCTGTCCATCTTCTCGGTGGGCTTCCCGATCACCGTCATGGCGGGCCTGCTGCTGCTGGCCCTGGGCACCGGGCACCTGATGGGGCCGATGGCCGAGGCCCTGGAGACCTTCCTCGCGCCCTTGCGGTGAGGCGGCCGGGAACCGCGGCGGCGCGGGCGGTTACCTCCCGGGGTACTGCTCATCAGTACCCGCCCGACATGCGCCCACTCCCGCCCGGCCACGCCTATTTCGTCGCGCCCGAGCGTCCCGGCGCGCTCGAAGTCCGGCCGTACGAGCCGGGCGGCCTGCGCCAGCGCCTGCTGCAATCGGCCGCCGGCCTGAGCGCCCGGCTGCGCGCCTGGGCCGAGCACGAGGGACACCTGCCGGTGTCCGACCCGCGCAGGCTGCTGGACGGACTGCGGTCCGAGCTGGGTGAGGCGGCCTGCCGCACCGCCACCTTCCGCCGCCTGGTCGAGATCCCGGTGGCCCGGCCGGGTGCCGACCTCCTCGACCGGCTGCGGTCGGCCCAGTCGGCCTACCTGGACGCGGTCGGCCGTGGCCAGGACCTGGAGGACCTGCTGCTGGACGCCGAGGCCGCCTACGGCGACGCCGGATTCCCCTTCCCGGGGGCGGACGCGAACGACAGGCGCGCGGTACGCCGCGAGGCGGCCGAGGCCCTGGGCCTGCCTGCCGCCGCTGGCCAGGCGCCACGGCGGGCCGGCGACCTGTCGCGGCCGCAGGCCTGGGAGGCCCTGCTCGCCAGCGCGCAGGCCCACTGCCGCCGGGCGAACGTGCAGGCCCTGGACCGGGCCATCGCCACCCTGCCGGGCGCCTCGGTGGCAACGGCAGCGGGCCTGCGGGATCGGGCGCGCGCCGCGGTGCTCGCGCAATCGCCCGACTTCGCCGCCTGCCGCCTCGACGAGGCCACGCTGCGCCAACGGTTCGTGTGGCAGGTCGCCACCGAAGCCGCGCCCCGGGTCGCGGCGGCGCTGGGCACCGACCTGGCGTACGCGCGCTCCCTGGCCGCCAGCGCGGTGGACAGCGCCGGCCTGCAGCCGTGCGCGGACGGCCCCCTCGCGCCGGGGGAGCTCGCGGCCTGGCGGACCGACCTTGAGGCGCAGGGCATCCGGGGGTTCCACGACACGGTCACCCACCGGGCCCTGCAGGAGCTGCAACAGCGACTCCCCGGACTCGCCGCCGAGGCCGCACAGGCGGCCCGGCTGCTGCAAGCGGACCTCGCGGACCGTGAGTTGCTGCTGGCGGACGACCTCCTGCACAGGCAACCGCGCCAGTCCGACCCGGACCTCCTGGCGCAGGTCCTCGCCTTCCGCCGCGGCGCGGTCGCAGAAGCCCTGGAACGCGTCGCCCGCTGCCTGGCCCTCGTGAACGCCAGCCGCCTGCTGGACGCGGCCCAGCGCGAGCACCTGGTGCAATGGCTCGTCCGGCGCGAGACGCCCCCGGCGGCCGTCCCCGCCTGCATCGACCTGGCTGAACACCTGTTCCTGGCGGTCATGCTGTGGGATCAGGCGGGCCCGGACAGCGACGAGGCCGCAGCCAGCCTGTTCAAGGAACTCACCCTGGCCTTCGACACCCTCTGGCGGCTGCCCACCACGCCGCCGCCGGCCGGCAGCCCCCCGGGCCGCTGGCCCGACGAGATGACCCAGCGAAGCCAGTGGCTGGACGACCTGCTGTCCGTCGCCCTGCGGGGCGAGCGCGGGAGGGCGGCGCCCCTGGCGCAGCGCGAGCCGGTCGCCGACCGCCTCTGGCAGGCGCTGCAGCTGCCCCCGCTCGCCGCGCTGCCGGAGGTCCAGCTGCTGCGGCACGCGCTGCGCGTGCTGACGATCGCCGCGGCCCGCACCGACCCGGCAGGCAGCGCGGAGGCGGTGGACGCGGCCGCCTTCGCCTCGGCCCGGGTGCGCCCGCTCCCGTCGGTCGACGCCCTGGAGCCGCGGCTGCGCCAGGCGCTGCGGGCTCATTTCGGGCCGTCGCTCCAGGCCACGAGCTCACCGGCGCATCGCTAGGCGTGACCCGCGTGCCGGCGCAACTTCGCCGGCACGGTCGTTACCACCTGCCGTCGCCTCCCCAACCCGCCCTCGACATGTTCCCAACCACCGCTGCCCCCGTCCCCCCCCAGCAGGCGCTGTACCTCGCCCCCGACGGCCTGCTCGTCGCGCGCCCGCTGCGCCCGGTGGGCGGCTTCCTCGGCTGCTTCCTGTGGGTCGGCTGGGTCCGGCGCTGGGCCGAGCGCAGCGGCGAGCTGGCCATCACGGACCCCCAGCGCGTGATCGCGCTCCTGCGCCGCGAGCTGGGCACGGACACGGTGGAGCCCGGCACCTTCCGCAGGCTGGTCGAGCGCAGGATCGAAGCCTGTGCCGCGGCCGACCTGACCTCGCGCACCGAGCGGGCCCGCACGGCCTACCGGCAGGCCCTGGCAGCGCGCCACGACATCGATTTCAGGGTCGAGGAAACGTTCGAGCAGTGGATGACGCAGGCGCGGCGCGACACGCTGAATCCCTCGGCCCGCGACTGCACCCGGATCCGCACCGAGGCGGCGAGGCTGCTGCGGGAGGCGCCGGGCCAGGGCACGCGCCGCGCCGACCGGATCCCCGCGGGCGAGGTACAGGCCGCGATCGACCAGGCCATCGTGCACCGCTGCCGCCACGTCAACGAGCGGCGAATGGCCCAGGCGATCGAACGTCTCTACCCGCAGCCAGAGCGCCGCCACGCTGCGGGGGCCATGCTCGACGAGATCCGGGTCAGCATGAGAGACAGTGGCGTCTTCTCCTCGTGCATCCTGTCGCAGGCGTCGATCGACAAGCTGGTGATCGAGCACCTGGTGCAGCGGCGCGCGCCCGCGCTGGCCCGGCTGATTGCCTGTGACCTCGCCTTCGCCCGCCTGCTGGTGCGCGAGGCCTGCATCACGGTGGGCGGGCCGGTGCGTTTCGGCGACGCGCCGCAGGACCGCAAGCACGCGCCGCCGCCCCCGGCCTTCGCCGATGCCTTCGAACCCGGCGAGTTCGAGGGCTGGCGCGCCAAGCTGAAATCCGGTCCGGGCTGCGCCTACTTCGACTCGGTCTGCGAAGCCGCGGTCGAGGCCCTCGGTCGCGGCCGCGGGGCTCAGGGCCGCGAGGAGATCGCGGCCGCCGCGAGCACCCTGCGGCGCCTGCGGGGAACCTCGGAGTACGACACCCTGGCCCCCGCGCTGGACAGCGCCGACCCGTCCGCCTGCCTGCAGCCGCTCGAGGCGATGGTGGAGCGCCGGCGCTTCCACCCGCCGCCGGCGGGCCACGAGACGGACCGTGACCGCGCGGACCGGGGTCGCGCGGACAGCGAGAACATCGTCACGCACCTCGCCAGCCTGATGGCCTCCGTCGGGCTGGCGCGGTCGCATCCCGCCCTCAACCTCGACCAGCAACGGGAGCTTCACGAGATACAGCTGGCCCGCGGCCTGGCCCGTCCGGCGCTGGAGGACTTCGTGGCATCGGCCGCGGCCTTCACCTCGGCGCTCAACGCGATCGCCGCGCCGGCGATCTCCGACGACGAGCGCAGCACGCGCCTCTTCCAGCAGCTCGCGGTCCTGGCGGGCACCGTGGGCCCGCTGGTGGACCTGCTGGGAGGGACAGACCGGGCCCGGCGGCTGGAGGTTCTCTACGACCTGGCCGCGGTGGGCGGCCTGGGCGCGGGCGTACCGGCCCCGACGCAGCCGACGGCGGCCTCGATCGAGGCCCGGGAGCGCGCCCTGGCCAGCGATCCCGACCTGGCGGCGCGCGAGCAGGCGCAGGCGTTCGCATTGCGCCCGATCCGCCTGCAGGACACCCTCAACCGCATCCTCCTGGGCGCTGCAGCCACGCCGGTGCGCGCGGCCCTGGGCCTGGACAAGGTGCGGGCGGCCGAGCCCAAGCGGCTGGTGGCGGACCTGCTCGGCGCCCTGGCCTATGGCGCCGCGCGCGGCGCCGGCCTGGGCCGGGCGGCCGCCATCGAGCAGGCGCAGCGCGCGGCGCCGAAGGCCACCCCAACGGGGCCGTCGCACGACGAGCCGCCCGGGCGCACGGCGCCCGGGGGCACGGTCACGCGGCTGTCGCAACTCGAGCCGCCCAACCTGCAGGCGGCCGTGCGGCAGCACTTCAACCTGAAGAAGTCCGCCCGGTCCAAGGCCAGCAGCTTCCTCAAGTCGACCGTCAGCGTGACGCTGCCACCGCCGCCGCCAGCGAACGCGCCACCTCGGATAGTGATCGCACCTCGCTCGCAGCCCCGGCGTTGATCGCCTCCCGGGGCATGCCGAAGACCACGCAGCTGGCCTCATCCTGCACGATGTTCCAGCTGCCGCAGTCCTTCATCTGCCGCATCGCCGCCGCGCCGTCGGCGCCCATGCCGGTGAGCATCACGCCCACCGCGCGCGGCCCGGCGTGGCGGGCCACGGAGCGAAACAGCACGTCCACCGAGGGCTTGTGCCGGTTCACCGGCTCGCCATCGGCCACCCGCAGCACATAGCCCGCGCCGCTGCGCTCCACCGCCATGTGGCGGCCGCCGGGCGCGATGTAGGCATGGCCCTGCAGCACCCGCTCGCCGTCCTCGCCCTCCTTGACGCGGATGCGGCACAGGCTGTCCAGCCGCGCCGCGAAGCTGGTGGTGAAGCCCGGGGGCATGTGCTGGGTGATGACGATGCCGGGGAAGTCCTCGGGCAGCGCGGTCAGCACCTCGCGGATCGCCTCGGTGCCGCCGGTGGAGGCGCCGATGGCCACCAGGCGCTCGGTGCCGCGGCCGGTGCCCGCCGCCAGCGGGGGGCGCGGCGACGCGCTGGCCGCCGCCGGCACCGCCTGGGCGTGCCGGCGCACCCGCGCCGCCGCCGCGCCGCGGATCTTCTGGGTGATCTCGCGCGCCGCCTCGTCCAGCCCGGTGCGTACCGACAGCTGCGGCTTGGTGACGAAGTCCACCGCGCCCAGCTCCAGCGCCCGCAGCGTGACCTGCGCGCCGCGCTCGGTGAGCGTGGAGATCATCACCACCGGCATCGGCCGCAGGCGCATCAGGCGCTCGAGGAAGTCGAGGCCGTCCATGCGGGGCATCTCGACATCCAGGGTGATGACGTCGGGGTTCAGTTCGCGGATCACCTCGCGGGCCACGTAGGGGTCCGACGCCGTGCCGACCACTTCCAGGTCGGGCGTGCGGTTGATGATCTCGGTGAGCACGCTGCGCACCAGGGCCGAATCGTCGACCACGACCACGCGGGTCTTCATGAGAACAGCTCCACGTCGCCGCCCCGCGGTGCCTGCACCAGCCGGCGGCGGTAGGTTTCTTCCTGTTGGACCGATTCGCTGGCGCTGGCGGCGGGCAGCCGCTTGCACAGCACCTGCCCGCTGCGCGGGAACAGGCAGACCTTGCGGGGCCACTCGCCCAGCACGTCGCTGGCCAGCACCGGGATGCCCTCCTGCGCCAGGAAATTGCGCACGAAGGCCACGTTCTTCTCGCCGATCTCGGTGCGCGCCAGGCTCTTCATCACCTGGCCGCCGCCGAAGATCTTGGCCTGCAGCGCGCCCTTTCGCGCGCCGCGCTTGATCATCTCGTTGATCAACAGCTCCATCGCGAAGGCGCCGAAGCGCCCGCCCGCGTCGGCCGCGCCCTCGGGCAGCATGAAGTGGTTCATGCCGCCGATGCCGGCACCGGGGTCGTGCAGGCACGCCGCCACGCACGAGCCGAGGGTGGTGTTCACGGCCACGTCGTGGTCGTAGACGAAGAACTCCCCCGGCAGCACCTTCACCGCCGCACGCCCGAAGCCCGTGTCCTGGAAGAAGAACGAGGCTTCGCCCGCGCGGCGGGGCCGCTGGCGCAGCACCGCCAGCGCGTTCGCGTCGACGTGGGGCAGGCTCATGCAGCGCCCCCGATGCGGCGGTAGGTGGTCTTGCCCACCAGCTCCACCAGGTCGCGGTGCTCGGTGAAGTTCTCCGAGTGGCCCACGTAGAGGATGCCGCCCGGCTTGAGGCTGCCGCACAGGCGCTCCAGCACCTGGCGCTGCGTCGGCCGGTCGAAGTAGATCATCACGTTGCGGCAGAAGATCACGTCGTACGGCGACGGCGCCTGCCACTGCGGGGTCAGCAGGTTCAGCGGCCGGAATGACAGCAGCGCCTGCAGCTCGGGCTTCGCGCGGGCCTTGCCGGCGTTGGCGCCGCTGCCCTTGAGGAAGAAGCGGCGCAGGCGCGCCTCGCCCACGCCGGCCACCGTGTCCAGCGGGTAGACGCCGTCACGCGCGACGCCCAGCACGCGGGTGTCGATGTCGCTGGCGTCGATGGTCACGCGCGGGGCGCTGCCGGCGCACTCCAGCGCGGTCATGGCGATGCTGTAAGGCTCCTCGCCGGTAGAGGCCGCACAGGACCAGATACGCACCGCACCGCCCGCGGCGGGCAGCGACTTCAGGTGCCGCGCCAGGTGCTCGAAGTGGTGCGGCTCGCGGAAGAAGGAGGTCAGGTTGGTGGTCAGGCAGTTGATGAACTCCTGCCACTCGGGGTCGTGGTCGCCGCGCAGCGAATCCAGGTAGGCGGTGAAGGTGGCGTGGCCCCGGTCACGCAGGCGCCGCGCCAGGCGGCTGTACACCATGTTCTGCTTGCCCGGGTGCAGGTCGATGCCGGCCCGGGCACGGATCATGGCGCGCACCCGCTGGAAGTCGGCGGGGCTGAACGCGATCTCGCGTTCGCCCGGGCGCAGGGCGGCGGCTTCAGCCATGGCGCAGGCGGAAGATCTGCACCGACTGCAGCAGGCTGGTGGCCTGCTCCTTCAGGCGCGTGGCGGCCGCGGTGGACTGTTCCACCATCGCCGCGTTCTGCTGCGTGGCGGTGTCGAGCTGGGCCACCGCGGTGTTCACCTGCACGACCCCGGCGGATTGCTCGGCGGAGGCGGCGGAGATGCCGTCCACCAGCTGCGAGACCTCGCGCGAGGAGGCGACCACGCCCTGCATGGTCTCGGCCGCCGAGCGCACCAGGCGGCTGCCCGCGCTCACGGCGCTGCGCGATTCCTCGATCAGCTGCTTGATCTCCTGGGCCGCCGCGGCGCTGCGCTGGGCCAGGCTGCGGACCTCGTTGGCCACCACCGCGAAGCCCCGGCCCTGCTCGCCGGCGCGCGCGGCCTCGACTGCGGCATTGAGGGCCAGGATGTTCGTCTGGAAGGCGATCCCGTCAATCACGCCGTTGATGGCGGCGATGCGCTCGGAGGACTTGGCGATGCCCTGCATGCTGGAGTCCATCTCGCTGACCGCGCGGCTCGCGTCCTCGGCCACTTCGCCGGCGCGGCCGGCCTTGCGGTTGGCCTCGTTGGCGCTGCCGGCGTTCTGCTGCACGGTCGCGGCGATCTGCTCGATCGCCGCCGCCGTCTCCTGCAGGCTGCTGGCCTGGGCCTCGGTGCGGCCGGAGAGGTCGTGGCTGGCCGAGGAGATCTCGTTGGCGGCGCGGTCCACCTGGGTCGACTGGCTGCGCACGTCGAAGACCATGGCCTGCAGGTTCACGCACAGCTGGTTCAGGCCGCGCAGCATGGCGCCGATGTCGTCGGTGCGGTCACTGGTGATGCTGCGCGTGAGGTCGCCGGCGGCCATCTGGTTGGCCAGGTCCACGGACTCGCGCACCGGCGTGGTGACGGTGCGGTGCAACCACCACCCCATCACGCCCACCAGGGTGGCGCCGACCGCGGCGCCGCCGGCCCAGGCGCCGGCCGGACCCAGGTCCTCGAGCAGGCGGCCCGCCACCAGCGAGAGGCCGGCGGTGATCGTCATCGCGGTCACCATGCGGCCGGTGAGCGACAGGCGCAGGCGCCGGCGCAGGGCGGCCAGGGCGCCGGAGCGCTCGAGGCGCCCGCCCATGACCAGCTGGCGCAGCCGGCCGGTCTCGGCCTCGCCGCGCATGCGGGCATACAGCGCCTCGGCGGCCTGCACCTGCTCGCGGGTCGGCTTGGTGCGCACCGACATGTAGCCGCTGACGTGGCCGTCCGACTGGATCGGGGTGACGTTGGCCACCACCCAGTAATGGTCGCCGTTCTTGCGGCGGTTCTTCACCATCGCGGACCAGGGCTTGCCGGACTGGATCGTGGCCCACAGGTCGCGGAAGGCCTCGGCCGGCATGTCCGGGTGCCGGATCATGTTGTGCGGCTGGCCCAGGAGTTCCTCGCGCTCGTAGCCGCTGACCTCGATGAAGGCCGGGTTGCAGTAGGTGATGCGGCTCTTGAGGTCCGTGGTCGAGACCAGGGTCAGGCCGTCGGGGTAGACGTACTCGTTGCCGCTCACGGGCAGGTTCTGGCGCATGGCATCTCCTTTTCTTCTTCGGCCCGCAGATCGGAGGGAGCGGGGGCAGGGGTTGGGGGGACGGGGTCAGTGGGTGGAGAAACCGTCGGCGGCGGCGATGTCCGCCAGCAGGGTCTCCATGTCGACCAGCATCAGCATCCGCTCGCCCGCGGCGGCGATGCCGGTGATGAAATCGCGGCCGCCCTCGCCGGGCAGGCCAGGCGGCGGCTTGATCTCGGCGGCCGGCAGGTCCAGCACGTCGGACACCGAGTCGACCACCGCGCCGACCACGCGGCCAGCGACGGCCAGCACGATGACGACGGTGAAGCTGGTGTATTCGACGCTGTCGCAGCCCAGGCGGGTGCGCAGGTCCACGATCGGCACGATCACGCCGCGCAGGTTGACGACCCCCTTGATGTGGCCCGGCGCATGCGGGATGCGGGTGGGCGGCTCGTAGGAGCGGATCTCCTGCACCTTCTGGATGTCCACGCCGTATTCCTCGGCGCCCAGGCGGAAGGTGAGGTACTCGCCGGCGCGCGCGCGGCCGGCATCCTGGCGGGCGATGTGGGCGCCTTCGGTAATCATGTCCATGGGTAGGTTCTCCGGTGTGTTGGGGGTGGTCCTGCCCGGGTTTTCGGCCTGCGGGGCGGATCCTTGAATGCGGGCGGTCGGGTCAGTGGGCGGTGGCGCGCACCAGGCGCGCCACGTCGAGGATCAGGGCCACGCGGCCATCGGCCATGATGGTGGCGCCCGAGAAGCCGGGCACGCGCCGGTAGTTGGCCTCCAGGTTCTTGACCACCACCTGCTGCTGGCCCACCAGCTGGTCGACCTCCAGCGCGACGCGCCGGCCCTCGGCCTCCACCACCACGTGCATGCGCCGGGGGTCGCCCTCGCGCAGCGCGCCGGGGTGGAAGTTGTCGGCCAGGTCCACCACCGGCAGCCAGTCCTCGCGCACCCGCACGACGCGGGCGTCGCCGGGCATGCGCTTGAGGGCTTCGGCATCGGCCTGGAAGGACTCGACCACGCAGGACAGCGGCAGCAGGTACAGCTCGCCGCAGCTGGTGACGGACATGCCGTCCATGATCGCCAGCGTCAGCGGCAGCCGCACGCTCACGCACATGCCGCGACCGGGCGTGGAGGACAGTTCCACCGAGCCGCCGAGGGCGACGATGTTGCGCTTGACCACGTCCATGCCGACGCCGCGGCCGGACACGTCGGTCACGGTCTCGGCGGTGGAAAAGCCCGGCGCGAAGATCAGCTGCCAGACCTGCGGGTCGGTCATGTTCTCCGACAGCGGCAGGCCGTTGCGGCGGGCCTTGTCCAGGAGCTTCTCGCGGTCCAGGCCGCGGCCGTCGTCGCGCACCTGGATCAGGATGGAGCCGCCCTCGTGGGCGGCGCTCAGGGTGAGGGTGCCGTGGCGCGGCTTGCCGGCGGCCACGCGCGCCTCGGGCAGCTCGATCCCGTGGTCCACCGCATTGCGCACCAGGTGGGTGAGCGGGTCGGTGAGCTTTTCGATCATGCCCTTGTCCAGCTCGGTCGCCTCGCCGATGGTGGTCAGTTCGATTTCCTTCCCGAGCTTGGCGGCGAGGTCCCGCAGCATGCGCGGGAAGCGGCCGAAGACTTCGCCCATCGGAATCATGCGGATGGACATCACCGATTCCTGCAGGTCGCGCGTGGTGCGCTCCAGGTCGGCGAGGCCGCCGGCCAGCTGCGACACGGCGTGTTCGTCCAGCGAGGCGGCGCGCTGCGCCAGCATGGCCTGGGTGATGACCAGCTCGCCCATCATGTTGATCAACTGGTCGACCTTGTCGACCGAGACGCGGATGGTCTCGGTGGCGGCGGCCTTGCGGGCCGGCGCCGGCGCGGCGGCGGCCGCCGCGGGGGCAGGCGCGGCGGGGCCGAACGCGGCGGGCTGGGCCAGGACCGGGACCGGCGCCGCCTCGGCGGGCGGCGCGAGGCCGGCGGCGGCGGAAGCGGCCGGGGCCGCAATCTCCAGCACGTCGAAGATCTCGGCATCCTGCGGCCACGGGGTGATGCGGATGTGGTCCCGCGGCACGTGGAAGTCGCACAGGTCCAGCCGGTCGGCGTCGCTGGCGGTGGGGTCGAGGCGCAGGCGCACCGCGCCCTCGCCCTGCCCGGGCAGGTCGGGTACGCGGCGCATCTCGCCCAGGCCGGCAACCTCGGCGAACAGCGAGAGCAGGTCGTCGGCCAGCGAGGGATGCGACAGCGGGCCGGCCAGCACCTCGAGGTCGCGGGCGCCGTCCGGCGCGGGGGCTGCGGCCGGCGCGCAGGGCGTGACCGGCGTGGCGACGGGCGCAGCAGCTGGCGCGGCCACCGCAGCCGCGGGGGCCGTGGCCGGCGCCGGCGCGGCCGCCGGGGTCGCCGACCCGTTCGCCAGCGCCACGAGGGTGGCCTTGAGCTGGGTCGCGTCGACCGGCTCGGCCTCGCCCTGCTGGCGCCGGTCGAGCATCTCGCGCAGCGAGTCGCCGGCGGCCAGCAGCGCGTCGACCATGGGCACGGCGGGGGCCAGCTCGTGCCGGCGCAGGCGGTCCAGCAGCGTCTCCATCACGTGCGTGAGCTCGGCGATGTCGGAGAAGCCGAAGGTGGCCGCGCCGCCCTTGACCGAGTGGGCGCAGCGGAAGATGGCATTGAGGGTCTCGTCATCGGCCTGGCCGGTGTCCAGCCCCAGCAGGAGGCGCTCCATCGCGGCGAGGTTGTCGCCCGCCTCCTCGAAGAAGACCTGGTAGAACTGCGTGAGGTCGAAGCCGGCGTTGCCGTTGGCGGTGGTGGTGCTCATGTCGGTCTCGGTGCAGGGGTTCAGCGCAGGACCTGGCGGATCACGTCCACCAGGCGGCTCGGGTCGAACGGCTTGGCCAGCCAGCCGGTGGCGCCGGCGGCGCGCGCGGCGGACTTCAGGGCCTGGTCGGATTCGGTGGTCAGCACCAGCACCGGCACGCGCGCGGTGGTGGCCTGGGCGCGCAGGGCAGCGGTCAGCGCCAGGCCGTCCATGCGCGGCATGTTCTGGTCGGTCAGCACCAGGTCCACCGGGTGCGCGGCGGCCTGGGCCAGGGCGTCCACGCCGTCGGCGGCCTCCAGCACCTGGAAGCCTGCGGTGCGCAGCGTGTGCGACAGCATCTGTCGCATGGAGGCGGAATCGTCAACCGCCAGGATGGTGGGCATGCGGGTGTCCTCTCGAGCTTTGCGGGCAATTCTGGAAGCCCGGCCGCCTTCCCGATGCCCCGGAAAAAGGCCCTACCCGCCCGCTTTTCCCCGCTTTCGCGCACGGGGGCGTGCCTACCATGCCGGTCATGCCCCCCGGTTCGCCCGCCCCCCTGCAGCTGCTGGTCGTCGAGGACGCCGAGTTCGACTTCGCCCTGCTCGTGGCCACGCTGCAGGCCCAGGGCTGGCCCTGCGAGGCGCGCCGCGTCGACACCGAGGCGGCGCTCGCCGGGGCCCTGGCCGAGCGCCCCTGGGACCTGGTGATCTCCGACCACTGCCTGCCGGGCTTCTCCAGCGCCCAGGCCTGGGACGCGGTGAGCGCGCTGCCCGCGCGGCCGCCCTTCATCATCGTCTCGGGCATGCTGGGCGAGGACGCGGCGGTCGCCGCGATGCAGCGGGGCGTGGACGACTACCTGGTCAAGGGCCGGCTCGCCCGCCTGGGCACCGCCGTGCGCAACGCCCTGGCCGCCGGCGCGGCCCGGCGCGAGCAGGCCCTGGCGCGCCAGCGCGAGGACGACTACCGCCGCCGGCTGCAGGCGCTCTCCGCGCAGCTGCAGGACGGCATCGACGCCGAGCGCACCCGCTTCGCCCGCGAGGTGCATGACGACATCGGCGGCACGCTCACCGCGGTGCGCTTCGACCTCGAGGCGGCGCTGCGCGAGGCCGGCCCCGGCGCCGCGCCCCGCATCGCGCGGGCGCTCGCCGAGCTGTCCCAGATCCAGCAGGCCGCCCAGCGCATCGTGCGCGACCTGCGTCCCCCCATCCTCGACGCCGGCCTGGCGGCGGCGCTGCAGTGGCACTCCGCGCACTGGGCCGATCGCCACGGCGCGGCCATGCGCTTCGACTGCGCGGCGCCGCTGCCGGACCTGCCGCCCGCCCTGGCCATGTGCCTGTACCGCGCCTGCCAGGAGGCCCTGACCAACATCGCCAAGCATGCCGGCGCGACCCAGGTCAGCGTGGACCTGCACGCCGGCGACGGCCTGCTGTCGCTCGAGATCGAGGACAACGGCCGCGGCTTCGACGCCTCCTGCCCCGGCAAGCCCGGCTCCTTCGGCCTGCAGGGCCTGCGCGAACGCATGCGCGCGGTCGGCGGGCAGCTGGACGTCCGCTCCGTGCCGGGACGCACGACCCTGCTGCTGTGGGTGCCGCTGGACGCTCACGCCGGCGCCTGCGACCTCCCCGACGACCTCGTGACCCCATGACCTCCGACACCCTCCGCCTCGTCCTCGTGGACGACCACATGCTCGTGCGCCGCGGCCTGCGCGACGCGCTGGGCGCCGACCCGAGCCTGCAGGTGGTCGCCGAAGCCGGCAGCTGGGACGAGCTGCTGCCGCTGCTGGACGCCGTCGCCATCGACGTGCTGGTGCTGGACATCAACCTGCCGGGCCTGTCCGGCCTGGACATCCTGGACCAGCTCTCGCGCCGGCCCGGTGCGCCGCGGGTGCTGGTGGTGTCGATGTACCCGGAGGACCAGTACGCCATCAAGGCGCTGAAGGCCGGCGCCCTGGGCTACGTGAACAAGGCCTGCGAGGCGGCGGAACTGGTGCTGGCCGTCCACCAGGTGGCGCGCGGCATGCGCCACCTCACGCCGGCGGTGGCGTCGCTGCTGGTCGAACAGCTGCAGGCCCCGGCCCAGTCCCTCCCCCACCACCGCCTGACCGAGCGCGAACGGGAGCTGCTGGTGCTGCTGGCGCGCGGCGAGCGACTGCCCGAGATCGCGCAGCGCCTGCAGGTGCCGCCCAAGGTGGCCGGCATCTACCGCGCCCGGGTGATGGAGAAGATGAAGCTGGCGACCCAGGCCGAACTGGCGCACTACGCGCAGCGCCACGGCCTGCTGGAAGAGACCTGAGGAGCCTCGGGCGCCTTGGGCGCCTCGGCCGCCATGACCGCCTGAGGGGCCGAAGAGGACTGCGGGGCCTGCAAGCCCCGCCCTCGATGCCAGCCTCGCAGCCGCGGGCGCCTGCAGGCCGCGAGCCGGAAGGGCGCCGGCGCCGGTCAGGCCGCGGGCGCGATGATGTCCAGTTCGCTGCGCGTGGCCTCGGCCCGCGCCTGCAGGCCGGGCCACAGGGCCCGCGCGTCGGCCGGCCGGCCTTCGCGCAGGGCCACCTCCATGTCGCGCGCGACCTGCGACAGCGCCTGGTCCTGCATCATCCCGGCCGCTCCCGCGATGCGGTGGACCGCGGCCAGCAGCACGCCGGACTCGCCGCCGGGCTGCAGGGCGGCGGCCACCTGCTCGAGGTGGTCGTCGAGCGACTTTCGGTACATCCGCAGCATGGCGCCGCGCGAGGCCGCCGGCAACTGCCCGATCAGGGCATGCATGCCGGCAAAGGAGGAAGTGTCTTGGGCAGTCATTCGAAGCAGTGTCCTGGTGGTTCCTGGCGCCCCCGGGCGGGCAAGCCCTGGCCGCGGCGGCCGTCACACGCCAGCTTATTCGCAGGCGTGCCGATCACCATGGGAAAAAATAGCCCGAAAGGCGTTGTTTTTCAGCGATCGCCCGGCTGCGGGCAGGGTCAGGCATCGAAGCGGGCCTTGGCGCGCAGGGCGAATTCGTTGGTGTAGCTGCGCCCCACCTCGACCCGGGCGGGACGCAGCGACGCGTCGAACTCCGCCAGCGCACGCAGCGCGGTGCGCGCGCCATCCGGGTCGAACACGCCATCCGGCGAGATCGACTCCCGCAGCTTCTCGAACGAGGCCAGGTACAGCGCCCGGTCACCCCCCAGGTGGGTCTCGGGCACCGTGCGCAGGATGTCGCGCGGGCCCGCCGTCTGCAGCCACTTGAGCGCGTGCACGATGGCGAACGCCAGCGCCTGGCAGGTGGCCGGGTGCTTCTGCACGAACTCGTGGGGTGCCTGCAGGCAGCCCGCCGGCATCGGCCCGCCGAAGACGGCCTGCGTGCCCTTGAGGGTGCGGGTGTCGGTGACGATGCGCACCTCGGCGCGCTGCTCCAGCAGCGTCATGACCGGCTCGCCGGAGCACAGCGCGTCGACCTGGCCGCCGCGCAGGGCTGCGGGCGCGGAGGGCATCAGCCCGACATCGATGAAGCTCACGTCCGACAGCGGCACGCCGGCGCGGGCCAGGGCCACGCTGGCCACCAGGTGGCCGGAGGAGCCGGGCGACGGGATGCCGATGCGCCGGCCCCGCAGGTCGGCCAGCCCGCGCACCGCAGGCATCGCCCGCACCGAAACCCCCAGGGCCACGGCCGGCGCGCGCGCCAGCAGCACGATGGCCTGGTGCGGCGCGCCGCGCAGGTGGTGCTGCAGCGCCTGCTCGTAGGGGGCGCAGGTGATGTCCGCCGCGCCGGCGCCGCCCTCGATGACCTCGACCTCCAGCCCCTCGGCGCGGAAGTAGCCCAGTTGCTCGGCGATGGTGAGCGGCAGGTTGGCCAGCGACTCCTTCTGCGACACCGCGATGCCGACGCGGGCCCGGCTCAGGCGGGGCTGGGCGCGCGCCGCCGGGGCGGCGACGGCGCATGCGCCAAGCGCGGCGGCCTGGAGGGCGGCGCGTCGGCTGATGCGGCGGTGTTCCATGGCGGGCCTCCGGGAAAACTCACCCGAAAGGCTACACGCCGGCGCGGCGGCCGGCATCGGGACCATCCCCCACGGGGTTTTCACCGAAGCCGCGCGGCCGCGCGGTAGGCCGCTCAGCGCCGGTCGACGAGCGCGTGGGCGATGGTGCCCAGGTCCACGTACTCCAGCTCGCTGCCGGCTGGCACGCCGCGGGCCAGGCGCGTCACGCGCAGGCCGCGGGCCTTCAGCGCCTCACCGATCACGTGCGCCGTGGCCTCGCCCTCGGCGGTGAAATTGGTGGCCAGGATGACCTCCTGGACATGGCCGTCGGTGGCGCGCTCGAACAGCTTGGCCAGGCCGATGTCGCGCGGGCCGACGCCGTCCAGGGGGCTGAGGCGGCCCATGAGGACGAAATACAGCCCGCGGAACGCGCCGGTACGCTCCAGCGCGGACTGGTCGGCCGGCGTCTCGACCACGCACAGCTTGGTGGCGTCGCGGTCCGGGTCGCGGCAAGTCTCGCAGACCTCGTCCTCGGTGAAGGTGTGGCAGCAGCTGCAATGCCGCATGCGCCCGGCGGCCTCCTGCAGCGCCCTTGCCAGCAGCTGCGCGCCCTCGCGGTCATGCTGCAGCAGGTGGTAGGCCATGCGCGAGGCCGTCTTCTGCCCCACCCCGGGCAAGCGGCGCAGGGCCTCGATCAGCGCGGGCAGGGTGTGCGAGGACACCTCAGAACGGGAACTTCATCCCGCCCGGCAGGCCGGGCATGCCCGCGGTGAGCTTGCCCATCTTCTCCTGGGAGGTTTCCTCGGCCTTGCGCACCGCGGCGTTGAAGGCGGCGGCCACCAGGTCCTCGAGCATGTCCTTGTCGTCGGCCAGCAGGCTGGGGTCGATGGTGACGCGCTTGACGTCGTGCTTGCAGGTCATGGTCACCTTGACCAGTCCCGCGCCGGACTCACCGGAGACCTCGATGTGGGCGAGTTCCTCCTGGGCCTTCTTGAGGTTGTCCTGCATGGCCTGGGCCTGCTTCATCAGGCCGGCGAGTTGTCCCTTGTTGAACATGAGATGGATTCCTTCAATTCTGTGTGGAGCCGGCCTGGGGCAGGACCGGCTTGATGCTTCCGGGCACGATTCTCGCGCCAAAGTCCCGCATCATCTGCTGCACGAACGGGTCGGCCATGATGATCTCCTCGGCCGCCTTCTGGCGCTCGGCGGCGGCATGGGCGTTGCGGCGCGCGGGGCTGTCCGTGACGGGGCCGACTTCCACGCCGAGCTTGACCGGGTGGCCGGCGTTCTGCAGCGCCGCCTGCAGGCGGGTGCGGGTGTTGTCCTGGTTGAGGGATTCGCGCTCGACGCGCAGCAGCCAGTGGTCGACGTCACGCGCCACCAGTTGCGATTGCAGCGCCAGCTCGCGCGCCAGCGCGGTCACCGCCTCGGCGGCCACCATCTGCTGCACCACGGCGTACCAGAAGTCGCCGTCCTCGGTGGCCACGTAGTGCGTGGCCGAGCGGGCTGCCGCGGCCTCGGCCGGGGGCTCGGACTGCACGCGCACGGGCACGCCCACCACCTCGCTGGCGGGGCGGCCGTCGAGTGGCGCAGGCGCGCCGCGCCGCGGCTCGGGCCGGGGCTCGGGCACCACCACCGGCACCACCACGCCAGGCGGGGCGCCGATGGCGGGCACGGCCGCCACCAGCGGGGAGGCTGCGGGGGCCGGGGCGGGCTGGGGGCGGTAGGGGGCCGGCCGGGGCTCGGGGGCGGCCTCCTGCGCGGTCTCGCGCGGGGCCTCGTGAGCCGGCGCCTCGGCCCGGGGCGCAGCCATGGGGGCTGCGGAGGCCGGCGCGGCCTGCGGCGTCGGCCCCCGCACCTCGGCGGGGACGCCCGCCGGGCGGGTCATGGGTTCAGGCGGAGTTTTTTTTTCAGCCTGCCCCGGCTTGAAGGCCAGGAGCCGCAGCAGCACCATGGTCAGCGCCGCGTACTCGTCGGGCGCCAGCCCGAGCTCGGCGCGCCCGTGCAGGCACAGGCTGTAAAGCAGCTGGGTCTCGTCGGCCGGCAGCAGGCCGGCGAGGCGGGCGATCTCGGCGCCCTCGGCATCGGCGGTGTCGGCCGCCGCGGGCACGGCCTGGATCACGGCCATGCGTTGCAGCACCGCGGTCATCTCCTCCAGCGTGGAGCCGGCGGACAGCCCGAGCTGGCGCAGGCCGTCGCAGGTGGCGACGATGGCGGCGCCGTCAGCGCTCGCCAGGGCCTCGACCAGGCGGAAGACATGGCTGCGGTCCACGCTCCCGAGCATCTGGCGCACCGCCGCCTCCTCGACCCGGCCGCTGCCGAAGGCGATGGCCTGGTCGGTCAGCGAGAGCGCGTCGCGCATGGAACCGCGGGCCGCGCGACCCAGCAGGCGCAGGGCGCCGGCCTCGGCGGGCACGGCCTCCACCTCGAGCACCCGGGCCAGGTGCTCCTGCACCGTCTCGGGCGCCATCGGGCGCAGGTTGAACTGCAGGCAGCGCGAAAGCACGGTGACCGGCACCTTCTGCGGGTCGGTCGTCGCCAGCACGAACTTCAGGTACTCGGGCGGCTCCTCCAGCGTCTTGAGCATCGCGTTGAACGCGTGGCCGGTGAGCATGTGCACCTCGTCGATCATGAAGACCTTGAAGCGGCCCTGGACCGGCTTGTAGACGGCCTGCTCGAGGAGTTGCTGGACTTCATCCACGCCGCGGTTGGAGGCGGCGTCGAGCTCGGTGTAGTCGACGAAGCGGCCCGAATCGATGTCGGTGCAGGCCTGGCACACGCCGCAGGGCTGGGCCGTGATGCCGCCCTGCCCGTCCGCGCCCTGGCAGTTCAGGGACTTGGCGAGGATGCGCGAGACGGTGGTCTTGCCCACGCCCCGGGTGCCGGTGAAGAGGTAGGCATGGTGCAACCGCTGCTGCGTCAGCGCATTGGTCAGCGCCTGCACCACGTGCTCCTGGCCCACCATCTCGCCGAACGTCTTGGGACGGTATTTGCGGGCCAGCACGAGGTAAGACATGCGACCGATTCTACGGGGCCGGCGATGGACCCCTCTCCGCGTGCCCTACAATCTCGCCTTGACGGGCCTCCCCGCATGGTGAAGCGGCCAACCGGGTCAGGTGGGGAACCAAGCAGCCCTAACTGTGGAGCCAGTGCCGGGGGTAAGGCTCGTCAACTTCTTTCCGTCGTCCCGTTGATTTCCTGCGGGCGACTCCCACCTGCGATCCGCGGGCTCGCCTCCCGAGCTCGAGGCAAGGCCCGTCCGTGGTCCGCGGGCTCCGACTGCCGACACCAGCACGGCTGCGCCAGCGATTGCCGACACCGGTGCATGGGCCTAAACTGATCAGCAGGAATCATGACCCGTTTCGCCATGACGCCCGCCCGGAACCCCTGGTCCTTCGCCCTGCGCCTGCGCTGCGCCCTGGCCGCGGGCTTGGTGGCGGGCGCGACGGCCGCCGGCGCACAGGAAGGCCTGCGGCTGACGCTCCAGCCCTCCGACCTGGTCGTGGTGCCCGCTCCCACCCCGCGCGCCCTGGACCTCACCGTGCACTGGACGCCCGAGCACGAGCCGGGCCATGCCATCGACCTGATCGCCGGCCGCCAGATGCGCGGCCTGGGCCTGCACCCCAATGCCTCGATGCCGGGCTTCGTCCCGGCCCGCCCCGAGCCCGTGTCGCTGCGCGAGCTGACCTTCATCGGCGTGCAGTTCCAGGGCGGCTCCCGCCTGACCCTGCGCCGAAAGGGCGATGGCCTCGGCCTGACCTACCGCACCACCTTCTGAGGGCGACGCGCGGATCGTTCCCAAAATGGGAAAAATCCGATTCCCTGCCGAGCCGATTGGCGGTCCAATTCCGCGGATGGAAATGGAGATTGGGGAGCCGGCGATCCACGCCGCCGAAACGGCCAGCCACGCGTCACCGCTGGATGCGTCGCAAGCCGGCCAGGTGCAGGCCCTGGCGCATGCCTTCTACGAGGTCGTTCCCGCCCACCTGCGCACCTACTGCTCCCTCACTTCCCGCATCGCCCAGGCCACCCTCGCCCGCCTGGGCATCCCGGCCACCCTCACGCCCTGCCAGGTCTGGCTCTCGGTGCCCGGCAACAACTACGTGATCGGCTTCCTGGGCAACCAGCCGCGCGCCGGCAAGTGGGATGGGCATGTCGTGTGCAGCGCCGGCGACTGGTTCGTCGACGCCGCCCTGCACCATTTCAAGCTCGAATTCGGGCAGGACACGCCCGCGGTCGTCGCCTCGCGCAAGTTCCAGGCGCGGACCCTGGCCATCGCCCGGGTCGACCTGAGCGCCACCGACCGCCTGGTCTGGATGGCGCCGCCCGCCGGCATCGACGCCACGCCGCCTGCCGAACCGCCCGAACTGGTCGCCCAGTACTCGGGCCTGCTGGCGGACCGGCTAGCCGCCGGCCAACCCCGATAATCCGGCCGACACTGCCCCCACGCGCAACGGCCTGCGCGTGGTTCCGCCCTGCATGCCCCTTCGTCCGCCACCGCCCCTCGCCGCCCGCATCCTGATCGCCGGCCTCGCCGTGGTCGCCCTGCTCTGGGCCGGCCTGCTGTGGGACCTGTCGGCGCGCGTCGAGCGCGAGCGTCACGATGGCGAGCGCACCCTGCAAGGCCTGGCCGGCCTCGGTGCCCTGGAGCTGCGCGCCACCCTGGACCTCGCCGACCTGGTGCTGGTCGACCTGCGCGAGCAGTGGCAGGTTCGGCCGGCCGACTTCCCGCTGCGGGTTCGCCTGCGCCAGGCGCAGGTCGAGCGCGGGCTGGACGCCGACATCACCGTGAGCGACATGCGCGGCCGGGTGCTGTTCGCGGGTGAGGGCACCGACGCCGTGGCTGCCGTGGCCGCTGCCCGCCCCCTGGCCGCAGCGTTGGGCTCGCACGACGCCCTGGCGGTTTCCACGCCGCGGCTGGACAAGGTTTCGGGCCAGTGGCAGATCGACCTGGTGCGGCTGGTGCTTGACGCCGCGCGCGAGCCCGTCGGGATGATCGTACTCACCGCGCCGGTCGACCTGGTCACCCGCAGCTTCCCGGTGGTGTACCAGGGCGAAGGCAGCGCCCTGTCCCTGGTACGCGACGACGGCGTGGTGGTCCTGCGCCAGATCGAACCGCGCGACGGCTCGAGCGTGCCCTTCGAGGGAACGGCGGGGACCTCGCAGCCTGTCCCGTTCACGGTGCCGCCGGAGGTGCTTGCCAGCCGCAGCGGTATCGGCGAACGGCTCTCGCAGGTGGGCTCGGTGAACCGGACCTTCGCCTGGCAGCGACTCGACGGCCTGCCCCTGACCCTGATCGTGTCGCAACCGAGCAGCCTCCTGTACCGGGACGTCGGCGCCTACCGCCTGCGCTACCTGGTCGGCGGCGCGGTGACGACGCTGCTCATCCTCCTTGGCTTCTACTGGCTCGGCCGCTGGGCCTCCACCCGTGCCGAGGCGCGAGCGCAGATGCAGGACAGCCTGGAGCGCCTGCGCGCCGGCCAGGCCGAACTGCTCGCCTCCCGCGAGGAATTGCGCCGCCTCGCGGCACACCAGACCCAGGTGCGCGAAGAAGAGCGCAAGCGCATGTCCGCCGAGGTCCATGACGAACTGGGGCAGCGCCTGACGGTCCTGCGCATGGGGCTGGCGCTGCTCCCGCGATCCATGCCGGGCAGCGACTCGCTGCGCGAGGAAACCACTGCCCTGCTCGCCGAGATCGACCAGATCATGGCCCAGGTTCGCGGGCTGGCCAGCCGCCTGCGTCCCGCAGCGCTTGACTTCGGGCTCGCCTCCGCAATCGAAGGCCTGGTCGAAGAGTTCCGGGCCAGCCTCGGCATCCCCATTGACTGGCGCCACGACCTGCCCGCCGGCCTGCCTTTGGACGATGCCACCGCGACCGGCGTCTTCCGCCTGGTACAGGAGGCCCTGACCAACGTGGCACGCCATGCCGGCGCCAGCCACATCGAGGTGCAGCTCCACGCCACACCCGACCGCCTCGCGCTGCGCGTGCGGGACGACGGCGCCGGCTTCGACGCGGCCAGCGCGGCACGCCGGCGCGGCTTCGGCCTGACCGGCATGCGCGAGCGTGCCACGGCCCTGGGGGGCCAGCTGCACATCACCAGCACCCCCGGACAGGGCACCACCCTCGAAGCCACCCTCCCCCTGGCCGCGGCTGCAGCCACCGACGCCCCCGTACACGCATGACCCCTGACCTCCCCTCCACCATCCGCATCGTGCTGGCCGACGACCATGCCATGGTCCGCAACGGGCTCCAGCGCATCCTAGAGAGTGAGGCCGGCCTGCGCGTGGTGGGCCAGGCGGTGGACGGCGACAGCGCGCTGGCGCGCGTCGCCGAATCCGGCTGCGACCTGATCCTGGTGGACCTGACCATGCCAGGCGCCAGCGGCCCGCGGCTGATCCAGCGTCTGCGCGAAAACCATCCCGGGCTGCGGATCCTCGTTGTCAGCATGCACGACTCGGCCGCGGTCGTCCGCGCGGCGCTGCAGGCGGGCGCCGACGGCTACGTCACCAAGGACAGCGACCCGGAGGTCCTGGTCGAGGCGGTTCGCTGCGTGGTCTCGGGAACGCCCTTCATTGACCCGCGGGTGGCCTCCGGCCTGGATGCCCGTGCGCCTGCGCCGCAGCCGGCCCTTTCGCCGCGCGAGCAACAGGTGATGCAACGCCTGGTCGCCGGCCAATCGAACAACGAGATCGCCGCAGCCCTGCACCTGTCCGAGAAGACCGTGAGCACGCACAAGACCAACCTCATGGCCAAGCTCCGGCTGGAGTCGCTGGCGGAACTGGTGCGTTACGCCGACCAGCACGGGCTCAGCGGGCTCTAGGCACGGGGCGCCGGCCGAGGCTGGTACCTGTCCTGCAGTGCGCCCGACGTGCGCCGCCCATCCGGTCGTGGCGTCATGCGCGCGGACCGCGCCATCCTGGATGCCTGAGCCATCGATGATGGGCTGGAATGGTCAGCGGCTTTCGCCCAGAACAGGACCCAAGCCCTCGAATTAATGAATTCCTGATTGGAAAACAAAAACCCCCTGTATCTTTCGACACAGGGGGTATTTGCTGCTGTAAGAGCCTGACGATGTCCTACTTTCACACGGGAATCCGCACTATCATC
>NZ_JBHTGW010000019.1:0-9131 GCF_042675325.1 Ramlibacter sp. GCM10027632
GCGGCGCGGGCTATATCAACGAGTACCCGGTGGAGCGCTTCTACCGCGACGTGCGCCTGCTGCGCCTGTACGAAGGCACGACCCAGATCCAGCAGCTGGTCATCGGTCGGCAGATGCTGCGCGCCGCTGCCTGATCGCGGCCAGCGCCGCGTCCCGCGCGGCGTTGGCCTCGCCCTCGCGCCAGACGATGGAGGTCTCCGAGCGGATGTCGGTGGCGTCGATCGGCACGAACACCGCCCCCGGCAGGCCCGATCGGCGCAGCGCCGCGGGCACCAGGGCCACACCCAGGCCCTGGGCCACCATCGAGACCACGCTGAGCCAGTGCCGCGCGTGGTGGCGGACATCCGGGTGGAAGCCGGCCGAGGTGCACAGGGACAGCACGCGCTCGTAGTAATCCGGCGAGGCGTCGCGGGAGAACATCACCAGCGGCTCACCCTCCAGCTTGCGCACCGCGAGGCGCCGGGACGACGCCAGCGGGTGCCCCTGCGGCAGGCAGCACACGAAGGGCTCGGCCACGAAGACCTCGCGCGAGACCTCCTGCGGCACGCGGCTGGCGTGGACGAAGGCCACGTCGAGCTGGCCGTGCGTCAGCTCCACGAGCTGGTCGGCCGAATTCATCTCGCGCGCCAGCACCCGCAGCTGCGGGTGCCGGGCCTGGAAGTCCTGCAGCAGCCGGGGCAGGCCGCGATACAGCATGGAGCCGACGAAGCCGATGCGCACCAGCCCCACCACGCCCTGCTGCGCCTCGCGGGCCGTGCGCTCGGCCTGCGCCACCTGCTCCAGCAGCGCCCGCGCCGCCGGCACCAGGGCCTGGCCGGCGGGCGTGAGCCGCACCTGCTTGCTGTTTCGCTCGAACAGGCGGGCGCCCAGGGACTCCTCGAAGCGCCGGATGTTCAGCGACAGCGGCGGCTGCGAGATCGACAGCTTCTCCGCGGCCCGGCCGAAGTGCAGCTCCTCGGCCAGGGCCAGGAAATAGCGCAGGTGGCGGAATTCCATGATTTCAAAAAGATATTGTTGAAGACCAAACCCATATTGGACAGCGAGGTGGCCCTCCGCAACAATCCCCCGCACAACGAGACCGGGCCCGCGGGCCCCTGAATGGAGACAACCATGCAACGCCGATCCCTCCTGCTGGCCGCCCTGGCCCTGGCCCCCGCCGCGCCCGTCCTGGCGCAGTCGTCCTTCCCGAGCAAGCCGATCTCCTTCGTCGTGCCGTACGCGCCCGGCGGCCCGACCGACGCCATGGCCCGCACCCTGGCCACCGCCCTGCGGCCGGTGCTGGGGCAGACGGTGATCGTGGAGAACAAGGCCGGCGGCGGCGGCAACATCGGCTCCGAGCTGGCGGCCCGCGCCGAGCCCGACGGCCACACCATGATGTTCGGCACCTCGGGGCCGCTGGCGATCAACCAGTCGCTCTACGCCAAGATCAACTACGACCCGGCGAAGAGCTTCGCCCCGGTGATCCAGGTCGGCTACCTGCCCAACGTGCTGGTGGTCCACCCCGGCGTGCCGGCGCAGAACGTGCAGCAGCTGATCGCCCATGCCAAGGCGAACCGCGGCAAGCTGTCCTTCGCCTCCTCGGGCAGCGGCGCCTCGTCGCACCTCACCGGCGTCCTGTTCAACATGAAGGCCGGCACCGACCTGCAGCACATCCCGTACAAGGGCACCGGCCCCGCGCTGAACGACCTGCTGGGCGGCCAGGTGGAGATGTCCTTCACCGACGTGCTCACCGCGCTGCCCCACATCCAGGCCGGCAAGCTGCGCGTGCTCGGCGTGACCTCGCCGGTGCGCTCGCGGGTGCTGCCCAACGTGCCCACCCTCGCCGAGCAGGGCCTGAAGGACTTCGACAGCAGCGTGTTCTTCGGCGTGGTGGTGCCCGCGGGCACGCCGCAGCCGGTGGTGGCCAGGCTGAACGCCGCCTTCCAGCAGGTGCTGCAGGAGCCCGAGATGCAGCAGAAGCTGGCCGCCCAGGGCCTGGAGCCGCCGCCGCAGTACACCCCGGGCCAGCTCGCCGACTACATGCGCAACGAGACGGTGAAGTGGCGTGAGGTGATCCGGCAGTCCGGCGCCAAGGCGGACTGAGGACGAGGGCGCGGCGGGGGATCTCCCCCTGCGGCCCGCGTCGGTCGATAGCGGGGCGGCCGTGCGTGCGGGCCCCGCGGTTTCCTCAGTCCTTCGGCTCGAAGCGGTCGCCCGGCGTCAGCGGCGCGTGCCGGTAGCTCGCGGGCGTGCGACTGAGTTTCACCGGCGCCCCCAGGCCCCGGTAGCCTCCCTCCATCTCCACCACCATGCCGCGGTGCGCGGTGTGCGGGTGCTGCAGGGCCGCTTCCACTGAAAGCACCGGCGCCGCGGGCACGCCGGCGGCCATCAGGTCGTCCACCAGCGCACGCCCGTCCAGCGCGGCGAGGCGCGCCTCCAGCGCCTGTTTCAGCAGCGCGCGGTTCACCGAGCGCTGGCCCGCCGTGGCATAGGCCGGGTCCTGCGCCAGCTCGGGCACGCCGATGACGCGGCAGAAGGCCGAGAACTGGCGGTCGTTGCCCACCGCCAGGAAGATCGGGTCGGTGCCGGTGGCCAGGGCGTCGTAGGGGTAGATGTTGGGGTGGGCGTTGCCGGTGCGCTTCGGGCTGCGGCCGTCCATGAACCAGTTGGCCGCATGCGGGTGCAGCAGGGACAGGCCGCTGTCGTACAGCGCCGCCTCGACGAACTGGCCGCGGCCGCTGGCCTGGCGCTCCTGCAAGGCGAGCAGCACCCCGATCACCGCGTTCATGCCGGTGACCATGTCCACCACCGGCAGGCCCACGCGCAGCGGGCCGCCGTCGGCCTCGCCGTTCACGCTCATGAGGCCGGCCATGGCCTGGATCGCGGCGTCGTAGCCGGGCAGGGCGCCCAGCGGGCCGTCGCTGCCGAAGCCCGAGACGCGGCACCACACCAGCCGGGGGAAGCGCTGCGACAGGGTGTCGTAGCCGAGGCCCCAGCGCTCCATGGTGCCGGCCTTGAAGTTCTCCACCAGCACGTCGGCCTCGGCGGCGAGGGCGAGCAGCTTCTCGCGGTCCTCGGGCAGGGTGAGGTCCAGGTGCTGCACCCGCTTGTTGCGGTTCAGGCCGTGGTAGTAGGAGGCCACGCCGTCGCGGAACGGCGGGCCCCAGGTGCGGGTGTCGTCGCCGCCGGGGGGTTCGACCTTGAGCACGTCGGCGCCGTGGTCGCCGAGGATCTGGCCGCACAGGGGGCCGCCGAGGATGCGGGAGAGGTCCAGCACGCGGATGCCGGCGAGGGCGCCGGGGCGCGGGGAAGTCGGGTTCGTCATGTCGGCTTCAGGCGGGGGCGGTCCAGGCCGCGGGAATCGTGTCGGCGGCCAGCGGGTCGCGGGGCAGCACGCGGTGCAGGAGGGCGAGCTGCGCGAGGCGCAGGCGCTCCTGCGAGCCGGTGTGCGCCGCCTCCCAGGCCATGGCGGTGGCGCTGGTGCAGTGGTACAGGGCCGAGGCGGCCTGGCGGGCCAGGACGTCGCCGCCGTCGGCGGCAGCCCGCTCGGCGAGGGCGCAGGCGCGGTCCATCGCGGTGGCCAGGGCGTCGGCGAAGACCGGGGCCAGGCGCCCGCCGGCCTCGGCCAGGAGCGAGGCCACATGGGCCCGCAGCACCGGCAGCGAGCCCTCGCGCTTCATGGCGCGCACCACGTCCAGCGCCACGATGTTGCTGGTGCCTTCCCAGATGGAGCCGAGGTGGGCGTCGCGCAGCACGCGCGGGTCGCTCCATTCCTCGATGTAGCCGCAGCCGCCGCGCACCTCCATCGCGTCGCCGGCGACCTTGCGGGCGTCGCGGCAGGCGCGGAACTTGATCAGGGGCGTGAGGATGCGAAGCAGGGCGTAGGCGCCGTCCTCGCCGGCATCGGAGCGCTGCAGCGCGCGCGCGGTCTGGAAGGCCATGCTCAGGGCCTGCTCCGCGGGCACGGCCAGCTTGTCCAGCTGGCGCTGCATCAGGGGCATGTCCTGCAGCGCCTTGCCGAAGGCGCGGCGCTCGCGGGCGATGTGCCGGGCCTCGGCCAGCGCCCGGCGCATCAGGCCGGCGGCGCGCACGCCGTTGGACAGGCGCGAGTTGTTCACCATGTCCGCCATCTGCACGAAGCCGCGGCCCTGCTCGCCGACCAGGTAGGCCACCGCGCCCTCGAGGCGGATCTCGCCGCTGGCCATGGAGCGGGTGCCGAGCTTGTCCTTCAGGCGCAGGATGCGGTAGTGGTTGGGGCGGCCGTTGTCGAGGCGGCGGGGCAGCAGGAACAGCGAGACCCCCTTCATGCCCGGCGGGCCGCCCTCGACCCGGGCCAGCACCATGGCCAGGTCGGCGTCGGGGTTGGAGCAGAACCACTTGTCCCCGGTGAGGCGCCAGGTGCCGTCGGCCGCGGGGCGGGCCAGGGTCTCGGTGGCGGCGATGTCGGAGCCGGCGGCCTGCTCGGTCATGAACATCGCGCCCTGGGCCAGCTGGTCGAAGTCCAGCGTGGTCAGGCGCGGCAGGAAACGGTCCACCAGTTCCGGCGAGCCGAACTTCTTCAGCGTGCGGGTGAGGGAGTCCGTCATCGAGATCGGGCAGCACAGGCCGAATTCCGCCTGCACGAACAGCAGGAACAGCACGTACTTCACCGCCGGCGGCAGCTTGCCTTTCCAGCCGAAGGTCTCCTCGCGGTGCGAGACCGAGCCCATGGCGAACTCGGCGTAGCCCAGTCGCTCCATCTCCACGTAGGCCGGGTGCTTGACGATGCGCTGCAGGTCCAGGCCGGTGCGGGTGCGCTGTTCCAGCGTGGGCGGGTGGCGGTCGGCGGTGGCGGCCAGTTCGTCCAGCGGGCCGCCGGCCAGGGCGCCCAGGCGCTCGAAGTGGGGGGTGAGGTGGGCCAGCAGGTCGGCCGGCAGGTACAGCGCCAGCAGGCGCTTCAGTTCGTCGTCACCGGTGAACAGGTTCTGGCCGTGGCGGTCGGGGATGGGGTGGGCGGGGGCCGTCGGGTGGGTGGACATGCGGGGTCTCGTCTCCTGTCGTCGGGAACATTGTTGGTTGTTGCCACCATTCCTGTCCAATATCAAATCCATCCTTTTCCATACCGGAATCTAATCGTCGAGGGGTCGTCGGGTGGTTCTGGATTTTCCGAAGCGTCGTCCTAAAATCACAATAAATTGGTATTTATCTCATTTAATACACAGGATATGAGAACTTCATCGTCGGCAACCCAGCTTCCGTTCGAGGCGGAGGATGTGCTCCGCCAGTTGGCGTGGCGGGTGCGCACCGTCCGCAAGGCCCGCGGGCTCACGCAGGCGGACCTGGCGGCCAAGGCGGGCATCAGCACCAACACCGTGGTGACCCTGGAAAAGGGGGCGGCGAGCGTGCAGCTCGGGTACTGGCTGCAGGTCCTGTGGGCCCTCGACCTGCTCGGTGGCTTTGCCGACCTGCTGGCCCAGCTCGGTCGGGCGCAGGGGGACGTCGCCCTGCTCGAGGCGCAGCTGCCCCAGCGGGTGCGCGGGGGCCGGTTGCAGTGACCGCCGCAGCCAAGCCCGTGTGGGTCTGGCTGCCCGGCCAGGCGACGCCGGTGCGTTGCGGGACCTTCACGCTCGCGGGCGGGGTTGGATCCTTCCACTACGACGAGGCGTACCGGGCGCGTGCCGATGCCCTCGCGCTGGACCCGTTGAGCCTGCCCTTCACCCGTTCGCGGCGTGGCGCGCGGGAGACCCGGCAGGGCGGGCTGTTCGGTGTCTTCCGGGACGCCAGCCCGGAGGGCTTCGGCCTGGCGCTCCTCGAGCAACTGCAAGGCGTGACGCTGGACGACCCGCTGCAGCGGCTGGAGCTGTCGGAGGGGGACGCCGTCGGTGCGGTCGAGGTCTGCGAAGACATCGGGGCCAAGCTCGCCTTCCAGGCGCCTGCGTCCCAGGAACTGCTCGAGGTGCTGGCCGGGCTGCCTCGCGGCCGCGCGAGCAGCCAGGCTGCCCGGGAGGTCAAGGGCCTCAAGGGCACCAGCCTCGGCGGCGAGCGGCCCAAGCTCACCGTGCTCCACCGGGGCCAGCAGTGGATCGCCAAGCTGCAGGACCGGGGCGACCCGCCGCACGCGCCGCTGCGCGAGTTCGTCGCGATGCGGCTGGCGGCACGCTGCGGCATCGAGGCTGCGCCGGTGGAGTTCGCCAGCGCGGGGGACCGCCAGGTGCTGCTGGTGCGACGGTTCGACCGGCAGGTCGACGCCGGCGGCGCCGTCACCCGCCACCTCTACGCCAGTGCCCACACCGTACTGAGGCTGGACGCCCAGACCCGCGGCGAGCGCCAGCGGTCCTACGTGGCGTTCGCCCACGAGATCCGGCGCTGGTGCGGCCAGGCCGGTGTGGACCCGGGCGCCATCCAGCGGGAGCTGTGGCGCCGCATGGCCTTCAACGCCCTGTGCGGCAACGGCGACGATCACCCGCGCAACCACGGCCTGCTGCACGCGCAGGGTGGCTGGGGGTTGGCGCCGGCCTTCGACATCGCGCCGTCCCTCACGTTCTCCGGGACGCTGGCCATGGCCATCACCCGGGATGGCAGCGCGTTCGCGACGCCGGAAAACCTCCTGGCGACTTGCGGGAGCTTCGCCTATGCGCCGGCCGAGGCGGCGGCGTTCCTCGAGTCGGCGAAGGACACCATCGCCTCCGGGTGGGGCGATGAACTGGCGGCCTGCGGGCAGCGTCGGGACCTGCTGCCGGCGCCCTCCCTGGCCTGGCCGTCCGGCAGCACCAGGCGGTGAGCCGGGGCCGCATCCCCGCAGCGGATCCCGCCGTCAACCGGCCTGCTCCGCCTCCCGGTAGCGGCGGGCCTCGGAAGTGATCCAGTCGCCGAAGGCCTGCAGCGCCGGGTTGCCGGCGCGGCGCTGCGGGTGGATGAAGTAGTAGGAGCGCTCGCTCAGGGTGGCCTCGCGCACCACCTGCACCAGGGTGCCGCGGGCCAGTTCGTCCTGCACCAGCAGCTTGGGGATCAGCGCCACGCCCAGGCCATGGGCGGCGGCCTGGGAGATCATGGAGAACAGCTCGTAGCGCGGGCCGGCCATGTCGTTGGCCTCGTCCACGCCGTGGGTCTCGAACCACTCGCGCCAGGCATGGGGCCGGGTGCCGGGGTGCAGCAGCGGCAGGCGCGCCACGTCCCTCGGCCGCAGGTTCCGGCGCTGGCCCACCAGCCGCGGGCTGGCCACCACCACCAGGTGCTCGTGCATCAGGAAATGCGCCTCGGTGCCTGGCCAGCCGGAGGGACCGGAGAACAGCGTGCCGTCCAGGTTGGTGTCGTCGAACAGGAAGGGCCGGGTGCGGGTGGACAGGTTCACCGTGATGTGCGGGTGCAGGCGCTTGAAGCCCCCCATCCGGGGCAGCAGCCAGTGGGTGGCGAAGGTGGGCACCACGCCGAGTTCCAGCGTCGTGCCCTGGGCGCCGTTGGCGATCACCTCCAGCGTGTCGCGCTCGATCTCGTCCAGCCGCGCCCGGATGCTGCGCGCATAGGCCTGGCCGGTCTCGGTCACCACCACCCCGCGCCGGGTGCGCTGGAACAGCTTGGCGCCCAGCACCTCCTCCAGCGTGGCGATCTGCCGACAGACCGCGCTCTGGGTGACCGCCAGTTCGTCCGCCGCCTTGGTGAAGCTCTGGTGCCGCGCCGCGGCCTCGAAGGCGGTCAGGGCCGCGGTCGACGGAATCTTCCTGCGCATGGGTCGGAGTTCCAAAAATGCATGGATCTGTGCAAACAAAGCGTTTGCGCAAAGGGGAGCTGCTTCTTAGTATGGTTCCATTATGACCAAACCGAACACCAAAGCCGCCTTCTCCTGGGCCGACCCCTTCCTCCTCGACGAGCAGCTCACCGGCGACGAGCGCGCCGTGCGCGACGCCGCCCGGGCCTACTGCCAGGAGCGCCTCCTGCCCCGCGTGCAGGAGGCCTTCCGCCACGAGAAGACCGATGCGTCGATCTTCCGCGAGATGGGCGAGTTGGGCCTGCTGGGCCCCACCATCCCCGAGCAATATGGCGGCGCCGGCCTGAACTACGTGTGCTACGGCCTGGTGGCGCGCGAGGTGGAGCGGGTCGACTCCGGCTACCGCTCGATGATGTCGGTGCAGTCCTCCCTGGTGATGGTGCCGATCAACGAGTTCGGCAATGAGCAGACCAAGCAGAAGTACCTGCCCAAGCTGGCCACCGGCGAGTGGATCGGCTGCTTCGGCCTGACCGAGCCGAACCACGGCTCCGACCCGGCCAGCATGATCACCCGCGCCCGCAAGGTGCCGGGCGGCTACAGCCTGACCGGCAACAAGATGTGGATCACGAACTCGCCCATCGCCGACGTTTTCGTGGTGTGGGCCAAGGACGACGAGGGCGCGATCCGCGGCTTCGTGCTGGAGAAGGGCTGGAAGGGCCTGAGCGCTCCCGCCGTGCACGGCAAGGTGGGCCTGCGCGCCTCCATCACCGGCGAGATCGTGATGGACGAGGTGTTCTGCCCCGAGGAGAACGCCTTCCCCGAGGTGCGTGGCCTGAAGGGTCCCTTCACCTGCCTGAACTCGGCCCGCTACGGCATCGCCTGGGGCGCGCTGGGCGCCGCCGAGGACTGCTTCCACCGCGCCCGCCAGTACACGCTGGACCGCGTCCAGTTCGGCCGCCCCCTGGCCGCCAACCAGTTGATCCAGAAGAAGCTGGCCGACATGCTCACCGAGATCTCGCTGGGCCTGCAGGGCTGCCTGCGCCTGGGCCGCATGAAGGACGAGGGCACGGCCGCCGTGGAGATCACCTCCATCCTCAAGCGCAACTCCTGCGGCAAGGCGCTGGACATCGCCCGCATGGCCCGCGACATGATGGGCGGCAACGGCATCAGCGACGAGTTCGGCGTGGCCCGCCACCTGGTGAACCTGGAGGTGGTGAACACCTACGAGGGCACGCACGACATCCACGCCCTGATCCTGGGCCGCGCGATCACCGGCATCGCCGCCTTCTCCAACTGATTGCCCCGGAGCGCCCCATGAAGATCCTGGTCGCCGTGAAGCGGGTGGTGGACTACAACGTGAAGGTCCGCGTGAAGTCGGACAACACGGGTGTGGACATCGCCAATGTGAAGATGTCCATGAACCCGTTCGACGAGATCGCGGTGGAGGAAGCGGTCCGCCTGAAGGAGA
>NZ_JBHTGW010000020.1:0-5429 GCF_042675325.1 Ramlibacter sp. GCM10027632
AAAACAAAAACCCCCTGTATCTTTCGACACAGGGGGTATTTGCTGCTGTAAGAGCCTGACGATGTCCTACTTTCACACGGGAATCCGCACTATCATCGGCGCAGAGGCGTTTCACTGTCCTGTTCGGGATGGGAAGGAGTGGGACCACCTCGCTATGGTCATCAGGCATAACTTGTCGTCATCTTGACGGGGTCAAGACAACCAATTCATAGAGCTGATCAGCATATTGTATTTTGATTGCGTTCAACCCGGCATAAATCCTTGATCGTTTTCGATCAAAGTTATAGGGTCAAGCCGCACGAGCAATTAGTATCAGTTAGCTTAACGCATTACTGCGCTTCCACACCTGACCTATCAACGTCCTGGTCTTGAACGACTCTTTAGGGGGCTCAAGGCCCCGGCAGATCTCATCTTGGAACGAGTTTCCCGCTTAGATGCTTTCAGCGGTTATCTCTTCCACACATAGCTACCCTGCGATGCCACTGGCGTGACAACAGGTACACCAGAGGTGTGTCCACTCCGGTCCTCTCGTACTAGGAGCAGGCTTCCTCAAATCTGCAGCGCCCACGGAAGATAGGGACCAAACTGTCTCACGACGTTTTAAACCCAGCTCACGTACCTCTTTAAATGGCGAACAGCCATACCCTTGGGACCGGCTACAGCCCCAGGATGAGATGAGCCGACATCGAGGTGCCAAACACCGCCGTCGATATGAACTCTTGGGCGGTATCAGCCTGTTATCCCCAGAGTACCTTTTATCCGTTGAGCGATGGCCCTTCCATACAGAACCACCGGATCACTATGTCCTGCTTTCGCATCTGCTCGACTTGTCAGTCTCGCAGTTAAGCACGCTTATGCCATTGCACTATCGTCACGATGTCCGACCGTAACTAGCGTACCTTCGAACTCCTCCGTTACGCTTTGGGAGGAGACCGCCCCAGTCAAACTGCCTACCATGCACTGTCCCCGATCCAGATAATGGACCTAGGTTAGAACCTCAAACACACCAGGGTGGTATTTCAACGTTGGCTCCACCTGATCTAGCGACCAGGCTTCAAAGCCTCCCACCTATCCTACACAGATCTGTTCAAAGTCCAATACAAAGCTACAGTAAAGGTTCATGGGGTCTTTCCGTCTTTCCGCGGGGAGATTGCATCATCACAAACATTTCAACTTCGCTGAGTCTCGGGAGGAGACAGTGTGGCCATCGTTACGCCATTCGTGCAGGTCGGAACTTACCCGACAAGGAATTTCGCTACCTTAGGACCGTTATAGTTACGGCCGCCGTTTACTGGGACTTCAATCAAGAGCTTGCACCCCATCATTTAATCTTCCAGCACCGGGCAGGCGTCACACCCTATACGTCCACTTTCGTGTTTGCAGAGTGCTGTGTTTTTATTAAACAGTCGCAGCCACCGATTTTTTGCAACCGCTTTGGGCTCCAGACGCGAAGTCCTTCACCTACTTGCGGCACACCTTCTTCCGAAGTTACGGTGTCAATTTGCCGAGTTCCTTCTCCCGAGTTCTCTCAAGCGCCTGAGAATACTCATCTCGCGCACCAGTGTCGGTTTGCGGTACGGTCGTGTGTAGCTGAAGCTTAGTGGCTTTTCCTGGAAGCAGGGTATCACTCACTTCGGCAGCAAGCTGCCTCGTTATCACCCCTCATCTAAGCCCGGCGGATTTTCCTACCAGGCACGACTACAGGCTTGAACCAACATATCCAACAGTTGGCTGAGCTAACCTTCTCCGTCCCCACATCGCACTACACATCGGTACAGGAATATTGACCTGTTTCCCATCAGCTACGCATCTCTGCCTCGCCTTAGGGGCCGACTCACTCTACGCCGATGAACGTTGCGTAGAAAACCTTGCGCTTACGGCGAGCGGGCTTTTCACCCGCTTTAACGCTACTCATGTCAGCATTCGCACTTGTGATACCTCCAGCACCCTTTACAAGGCACCTTCACAGGCTTACACAACGCTCTCCTACCACTCACAGTAAACTGTGAATCCGCAGCTTCGGTAACTGGCTTAGCCCCGTTACATCTTCCGCGCAGGACGACTCGATCAGTGAGCTATTACGCTTTCTTTAAATGATGGCTGCTTCTAAGCCAACATCCTGACTGTTTTAGCCTTCCCACTTCGTTTCCCACTTAGCCAATTTTAGGGACCTTAGCTGGCGGTCTGGGTTGTTTCCCTCTTGAGTCCGGACGTTAGCACCCGGTGCTCTGTCTCCCAAGCTGTACTCTTCGGTATTCGGAGTTTGCATAGGTTTGGTAAGTCGCCATGACCCCCTAGCCTAAACAGTGCTCTACCCCCGAAGGTAATACTTGAGGCACTACCTAAATAGTTTTCGGAGAGAACCAGCTATTTCCAAGTTTGTTTAGCCTTTCACCCCTATCCACAGCTCATCCGCTAGTTTTGCAACACTAGTCGGTTCGGACCTCCAGTACCTGTTACGGCACCTTCATCCTGGCCATGGATAGATCACTTGGTTTCGGGTCTACACCCAGCGACTGGACGCCCTATTCGGACTCGATTTCTCTACGGCTTCCCTATTCGGTTAACCTTGCCACTGAATGTAAGTCGCTGACCCATTATACAAAAGGTACGCCGTCACCCCTAAGGGCTCCGACTTTTTGTAAGCATGCGGTTTCAGGATCTATTTCACTCCCCTCCCGGGGTTCTTTTCGCCTTTCCCTCACGGTACTAGTTCACTATCGGTCGATGATGAGTATTTAGCCTTGGAGGATGGTCCCCCCATGTTCAGACAGGATTACACGTGTCCCGCCCTACTTTTCGCTAGCTCAGTACCACACAGATCTTTTCGCATACGGGACTATCACCCACTATGGTCGGCCTTTCCAGACCGCTTTGCTAAGTTCTGTGCTATCACTAGCAGGCTTCTCCGATTTCGCTCGCCACTACTTTCGGAATCTCGGTTGATGTCTTTTCCTCGAGCTACTGAGATGTTTCAGTTCACCCGGTTCGCCTCGCACACCTATGTATTCAGTGTGCGATACCCATAAGGGTAGGTTTCCCCATTCGGAAATCCCCGGATCAAAGCTTATTTGCCAGCTCCCCGAGGCTTATCGCAGGCTATCACGTCCTTCGTCGCCTATCATCGCCAAGGCATCCACCACATGCTCTTAGTCACTTGACCCTATAACTTTGACCCCTCTCACGAGGATTCATCGTTCATCAAGGACTCGCGAGGTCTCTCACCTCGCGCGTTATGCCGTCTTCATTTCGCTTTCACGAATTGAAGTCTGGTTGACGCAATCAAAAATGTTGCCGGCGGCACGGTCCGTACTAAACCTTTACGAATGTACGGTTTCCGCCAGCAACGCTGATTCGACTCTATGAATTGTTAAAGAACAGCCGATTGATCCGGTCAATGCCGGGTCAACAACAAAACAGCCTCTCGCGAAGCCGCTTTGGTGTTGAATTCGATAAGTGATCTTGGTGGAGGATGACGGGATCGAACCGACGACCCCCTGCTTGCAAAGCAGGTGCTCTCCCAGCTGAGCTAATCCCCCAGGGTGTTAGTCTTCGGGAGGAAATTGGTGGGTCGGGTTGGATTCGAACCAACGACCCCCGCCTTATCAAGACGGTGCTCTAACCGACTGAGCTACAGACCCAAACCGGTCACCAACTCAGGTCTTGACCTGGCCGCTGGCGACATCCTTCCAACAACCGATAAGTGTGAGCGCTTGAATGGACTGCGATTGCAGTTTTCCAGAAAGGAGGTGATCCAGCCGCACCTTCCGATACGGCTACCTTGTTACGACTTCACCCCAGTCACGAACCCTGCCGTGGTAATCGCCCTCCTTGCGGTTAGGCTAACTACTTCTGGCAGAACCCGCTCCCATGGTGTGACGGGCGGTGTGTACAAGACCCGGGAACGTATTCACCGCGACATTCTGATCCGCGATTACTAGCGATTCCGACTTCACGCAGTCGAGTTGCAGACTGCGATCCGGACTACGACTGGTTTTATGGGATTAGCTCCCCCTCGCGGGTTGGCAACCCTCTGTACCAGCCATTGTATGACGTGTGTAGCCCCACCTATAAGGGCCATGAGGACTTGACGTCATCCCCACCTTCCTCCGGTTTGTCACCGGCAGTCTCATTAGAGTGCCCTTTCGTAGCAACTAATGACAAGGGTTGCGCTCGTTGCGGGACTTAACCCAACATCTCACGACACGAGCTGACGACAGCCATGCAGCACCTGTGTTACGGTTCTCTTTCGAGCACTCCTAAATCTCTTCAGGATTCCGTACATGTCAAAGGTGGGTAAGGTTTTTCGCGTTGCATCGAATTAAACCACATCATCCACCGCTTGTGCGGGTCCCCGTCAATTCCTTTGAGTTTCAACCTTGCGGCCGTACTCCCCAGGCGGTCAACTTCACGCGTTAGCTTCGTTACTGAGTCAGTGAAGACCCAACAACCAGTTGACATCGTTTAGGGCGTGGACTACCAGGGTATCTAATCCTGTTTGCTCCCCACGCTTTCGTGCATGAGCGTCAGTGCAGGCCCAGGGGATTGCCTTCGCCATCGGTGTTCCTCCGCATATCTACGCATTTCACTGCTACACGCGGAATTCCATCCCCCTCTGCCGCACTCCAGCGATGCAGTCACAAATGCAGTTCCCAGGTTGAGCCCGGGGATTTCACATCTGTCTTACATCACCGCCTGCGCACGCTTTACGCCCAGTAATTCCGATTAACGCTTGCACCCTACGTATTACCGCGGCTGCTGGCACGTAGTTAGCCGGTGCTTATTCTTACGGTACCGTCATGAGCCCCGGGTATTAACCAGAGCCTTTTCGTTCCGTACAAAAGCAGTTTACAACCCGAAGGCCTTCATCCTGCACGCGGAATGGCTGGATCAGGCTTGCGCCCATTGTCCAAAATTCCCCACTGCTGCCTCCCGTAGGAGTCTGGGCCGTGTCTCAGTCCCAGTGTGGCTGGTCGTCCTCTCAGACCAGCTACAGATCGTCGGCTTGGTAGGCCTTTACCCCACCAACTACCTAATCTGCCATCGGCCGCTCCAATCGCGCGAGGTCTTGCGATCCCCCGCTTTCATCCGTAGATCGTATGCGGTATTAGCGTAGCTTTCGCTACGTTATCCCCCACGACTGGGCACGTTCCGATGTATTACTCACCCGTTCGCCACTCGCCACCAGGTTGCCCCGTGCTGCCGTTCGACTTGCATGTGTAAAGCATTCCGCCAGCGTTCAATCTGAGCCAGGATCAAACTCTACAGTTCGATCTTGATTTGTTGCTCAATAGGAATCGAAGTGAACTTCACTTCTTTTCTTATGAGCGTTTGATAGTTCCGAAGAACTTGGCAATCGTCTTGCCACTCAAACGCCCACGCTTATCGGCTGTGTGTTGTTAACGAACACTTCGCAAAATCAAAGCAAC
>NZ_JBHTGW010000021.1:0-2438 GCF_042675325.1 Ramlibacter sp. GCM10027632
GACTACGCCAGCAGCCAACGCAAACCCAGCAAGCACCTGGTCGGCTTCGCCGCGGTGGTGGTGCTGCATGCCCTGCTGTTCTGGGCGATCAACTCCGGCCTGGCCCGAGCCTTCGTCAAGAAGCTCAAGGGCCCGGTGGAGGCGGTGCTGCTCGAGGAGCAGAAGCCCGACATCCCCCCGCCGCCGCCGCCGCCGCCGCCCAAGAACCTGCCGCCGCCGCCGCCGCCGGCCTATGTGCCGCCGGTGGACGTGCCGGTGGCCGCAGCCCCCTCGGCCAACGCGATCGCCGCGGTGTCCACCGTGCAGGCGCCGCCCGCGCCGCCGCCGCCGCCGGCACCGCCGCCGCCGCCGGCGGCCCCGCGCGAGGTGGTGCGCACGGCCGCCGTGGTCAACGCCTCGGCCTGCGAGAAGCCCGAGTACCCCAGCGCCTCGCGCCGCGCCGAGGAGGAGGGCACCGTCACGCTGCGCTTCCTGGTGGGCGTGGACGGCAAGGTGATCCAGGCCGAGGTGGAGAAGTCCTCCGGCTACCGGCGCCTGGACGAGGCCGCGCGCGCCGGCCTGTCGCGGTGCGCCTTCAAGCCCGCCACCGCCGACGGCAAGCCCGAGCAGGCCTGGGCGACCATGCGCTACACCTGGCGCCTCGAGTGATCGAGGCAGCCGCCCTCCCGAACCCGACCCCGAACCGAATCTTCCTGACCGATCCCTCCCGAGGAAACACCACCATGTTCAAGACCCTCAAGCAACTCGCCGTGTGCGCTGGCCTGCTGGCCGGCCTGATCGCCACCGCCCTGCCCGTGTCGGCGCAGACCGCCGCTCCCGCCGCCCCCGCTGCCGCGGCCGAAGCCACCGCCGCCCCGGCCGCCGCCAAGCCGGCCGCCGAGGAGGAGAACCCCTACGGCCTGAAGGCGCTGTGGGCCCAGGGCGACGGCGTGGCCAAGGGCACGCTGGTGATCATGATCATCATGAGCATGGGCTCGTGGTACGTGATCTTCACCAAGCTGGCCGAGCAGTCCAGGCTGAACAAGCAGGCGCGCGGCGCGCAGGAGAACTTCTGGAGCGCCGGCTCGGTGCGCCAGGGCGCCGACACGCTGGACGAGGGCAGCGCCTTCCGCTTCATCGCCGAGAAGGGCCTGGAGGGCGCTTCCAAGCATGACGGCATGCTGGGCGCGATCGACTTCAACACCTGGGTCTCCCAGAGCATCAACCGCGCCATCGCCAACGTGCAAAGCCGCATGCAGGACGGCCTGGCCTTCCTGGCCACGGTGGGCTCCACGGCGCCCTTCGTGGGCCTGTTCGGCACCGTCTGGGGCATCTACCACGCGCTGGTGAAGATCGGCATGAGCGGCCAGGCCTCGATCGACAAGGTGGCCGGCCCGGTGGGCGAGGCGCTGATCATGACCGCCATCGGCCTGGCCGTGGCCGTGCCTGCGGTGCTGGGCTACAACTGGCTGGTGCGCCGCAACAAGGCGGTGATGGACCAGGTCAACGCCTTCGGCGCCGACCTGCACGCGGTGCTGCTGGCCTCGGCCAAGAAGTAAAACCCGAGCGAGCCGGAGACACCCGCCATGGGCATGAACGTAGGCGCGTCGCAGGACGACGACGAGATCATCGGCGCGATCAACACCACGCCGCTGGTGGACGTGATGCTGGTGCTGCTGATCATCTTCCTGATCACGATCCCGGTGGTGACCACCTCGGTGAAGGTGGACCTGCCCAAGGAGAAGAACGTGGTGCGCGAGACCAAGCCGGAGAACGTGATCATCTCGGTGGACAGGGGCGGGCGCATCTTCCTGTACGACACGCCGATCAAGGACACGGCCGACCTGAGCGAGCGCATGAGGAAGTTCGCCGCCATGCAGCCGCAGCCGGAGGTGCAGATCCGCGGCGACGGCGCCAGCGCCTTCGAGTCGGTGGGCCGCGTCATGTACTCGGTGCAGCGCGCGGGCATCGTCAAGGTGGGCTTCATCACCGAGCCGTCCGATCGCTGAGAGCAAGGGAGCACGCACATGGGAATGAACGTAGGCACCGGGGGCTCCGGCAACGAGCCCGAGGTGATGATGGACATCAACACCACGCCGCTGATCGACGTGATGCTGGTGCTGCTGATCATGCTGATCATCACGATCCCGGCGCAGCTGCACGCGGTGAACCTGGACATGCCGCTGCCGTCGAACGCGCCTAAGAAGGCCGACCCGGTGGTGGTGCGCGTGGACGTGGACGGCAACAGCGTGGTGAACTGGAACGGCAAGCCGGTGGGCTCGCGCACCGAGCTGGAGGCGCTGCTCAAGCAGGCCGCCACGATGCAGCCGCAGCCCGAGCTGCACATTCGCTCGCACCCCAAGGCGAAGTACGAGGCCACCGCCGGCGTGCTCGCCTCGGCCCAGCGCAATGGCCTCAACAAGCTGGGCATCGTGGGCACCGAGCAGTTCGTCAACTGA
>NZ_JBHTGW010000022.1:0-930 GCF_042675325.1 Ramlibacter sp. GCM10027632
CCCGCCAGGTGCTGGATCGCCCCCGAGATGCCGGCGGCGATGTACAGCTGCGGCGCCACGATCTTGCCGGTCTGGCCCACCTGCAGGTCGTTCGGGGCGTAGCCCGCGTCGACCGCGGCGCGCGAGGCGCCGATGGCCGCGCCCAGCTTGTCGGCCAGGGGCATCATCACCTCGTTGAACTTCTCGGCGCTGCCCAGCGCCCGGCCGCCCGACACGATGATCTTGGCCGCGGTCAGCTCGGGGCGGTCGCTCTTGGCGATCTCGCTGCCCACGTACTGGCTCTTGGCGGAGGCCGCAGCCGCCGCCACCGTCTCGACGGCCGCCGAGCCACCGGTGGCCGCCGCGGCGTCGAAGCCGGTCGTGCGCACGGTGATCACCTTCGTCGCGTCGGCGCTTTGCACCGTGGCGATCGCGTTGCCCGCGTAGATCGGGCGCTCGAAGGTGTCGGCGCTCACCACCTTGGTGATGTCCGAGACCTGCGCCACGTCCAGCCTGGCCGCCACGCGCGGCGCGGCATTCTTGCCGCTGGCCGTGGCCGGGAACAGGATGTGGCTGTAGTTGCCCGCGATCGCCAGCACCTGGGCAGCGACGTTCTCCGCCAGGCCATGGGCCAGGCTCTCGCCGTCGGCGTGGATCACCTTGGACACGCCGGCGATCTGGGCCGCCGCAGCCGCCGCAGCGCCCGCGTTCTGGCCCGCCACCAGCACATGCACCTCACCGCCGCAGGCCGCAGCCGCCGTCACGGTGTTCAGGGTCGCGCCCTTGATCGACGCGTTGTCGTGTTCAGCAATAACCAGTGCAGCCATCTCAGATCACCTTGGCTTCGTTCTTGAGTTTGTCGACGAGGGTGGCCACATCCGGCACCTTGATGCCCGCGCCGCGCTTGGGCGGCTCGCTGACCTTCAGCGTCTTGATGCGCGGAGCCACGTC
>NZ_JBHTGW010000023.1:0-724 GCF_042675325.1 Ramlibacter sp. GCM10027632
TACAACGTGAAGGTCCGCGTGAAGTCGGACAACACGGGTGTGGACATCGCCAATGTGAAGATGTCCATGAACCCGTTCGACGAGATCGCGGTGGAGGAAGCGGTCCGCCTGAAGGAGAAGGGCGCGGTCACCGAGGTGATCGCCGTGTCCTGCGGCGTGACGGCCTGCCAGGAGACGCTGCGCACGGCCATGGCCATTGGCGCGGACCGCGCGATCCTGGTGGAGACCCCGGCCGACCTCGAACTGCAGCCGCTGGCGGTGGCCAAGCTGCTCAAGGCGCTGGTGGACAAGGAGCAGCCGGGTCTCGTGATCCTGGGCAAGCAGGCGATCGACGACGACTGCAACCAGACCGGCCAGATGCTGGCGGCGCTGGCGGACCTGCCGCAGGCGACGTTTGCCTCGAAGGTGGAAGTGGCCGGCGACAAGGCCAACGTCACGCGTGAAGTGGATGGCGGCCTGGAGACGCTGGCGGTGAGCCTGCCGGCGGTGATCACCACGGACCTGCGCCTGAACGAGCCGCGCTACGTGACGCTGCCCAACATCATGAAGGCCAAGAAGAAGCCGCTGGAGACGCTCAAGCCCGAGGACCTGGGCGTGGACGTGGCTCCGCGCATCAAGACGCTGAAGGTCAGCGAGCCGCCCAAGCGCGGCGCGGGCATCAAGGTGCCGGATGTGGCCACCCTCGTCGACAAACTCAAGAACGAAGCCAAGGTGATCTGAGATG
>NZ_JBHTGW010000024.1:0-296 GCF_042675325.1 Ramlibacter sp. GCM10027632
CGATATCGGCGCGGAAAGCAAAGAGCAAGCTACGGAGTTCGGCGTTCGCCCGGGCGACTCCATCGTACCGGTTTGCGAATTTACTGTGATGAAAAATGAAAAACTGCTGATGGCCAAAGCATGGGATAACCGCATCGGCTGTGCCATCGCGATCGATGTGCTGAAGCAATTGGAAAACGTCGAGCATCCGAATACCGTTTATGGTGTCGGCACTGTTCAAGAGGAAGTCGGCTTACGCGGAGCGAAAACGGCCACAAATATCATTCAACCTGATATCGGTTTCTCGGTTGACGTAG
>NZ_JBHTGW010000024.1:306-685 GCF_042675325.1 Ramlibacter sp. GCM10027632
TCATTTATGACGGATCGATGATCTCGCATCGCCGCCTGCGCAACTTCGTTACCGACACAGCGGATGAGCTCGGCATTCCTTATCAATTCGACTATGTTGCAGGAGGCGGAACCGACGCGGGCGCCATTCACGTGACAGCCGGCGGCGTACCGTCGCTTGCGATTTGTAGTCCAACGCGATATATTCACTCGCATGCGGCGATTCTCCACCGCGAGGATTTCGAAAATGCCGTGAAGCTAATCAGCGAAGTAATCAAACGATTGGATAAAAACAAAGTGAAGGAACTTACATTCGGCCAAGGGTAAGGAGCGACTACGCGCCGTCTTCCCTATTTGGTGCCACGTGTGATCGAAGAATTGAACTATCGTACTCCTTCGTA
>NZ_JBHTGW010000025.1:0-635 GCF_042675325.1 Ramlibacter sp. GCM10027632
GCGGGCGGCATCAGCGCCTTCATCGTGCCGGCCGACGCGCCGGGCCTGCGCCTGGGCAAGGTGGACAAGAAGATGGGCCAGCGCGGCACCAAGACCTGCGACGTGATCCTGGAGAACGTGCGCGTGCCGGCGGCCAGCATCATCGGCGGCGTGCCGGGCCAGGGCTTCAAGACGGCGATGAAGGTGCTCGATCGCGGGCGCCTGCACATCTCGGCGGTGGCCTGCGGCATGGCCCGGCGCATCCTGGACGAGACGGTGGCCTATGCGCGTGACCGCAAGCAGTTCGGCCAGGCGATCGGCGAGTTCCAGCTGGTGCAGGCGATGCTGGCCGACTCGCAGGCCGAGCTGCTGGCGGGCTGGTCGCTGGTGCAGGACGTGGCGCAGCGCTACGACGCCAAGGGCGGCCCCGGCGTGGCCGACGCCGACGTGGCCATGCGGGCCTCGTGCGCCAAGATGTTCTGCACCGAGATGGTGGGCCGGGTGGCCGACCGCGGCGTGCAGGTGCATGGCGGCGCGGGCTATATCAACGAGTACCCGGTGGAGCGCTTCTACCGCGACGTGCGCCTGCTGCGCCTGTACGAAGGCACGACCCAGATCCAGCAGCTGGTCATCGGTCGGCAGATGCTGCGCGCCGC